>JBBRBG010000117.1:0-29585 GCA_038206055.1 Haliangiales bacterium | reverse complement strand
CCGCGCCGCTCGAGGCGCAGCTCGCGCGCACCGACAAGCGCCGCGATCATGCAGGCCTCCTCGCCCGCACCGCGCGCCTCCGCCTCGCACACCAGGCGGCCGAGGCGCGGGTGTACCGGGAACCGCAGCATGCGTCGACCGAGCGGCGTGATCGATCCCTTGTCGACGGCGCCCAGCCGCACGAGCAGCGCCTCCGCGGCCGTCGCGGCGAGCTCGGGCGGTGGCTCGTACCAGCGTAGCGCCGTGAGCCCGGCGAGCCCGGCTCCGTGCAGCTCGAGCGCTGCGCCCGCGAGATCCGTGCGCGCCACCTCCGGTACTTCGAACGCGCGGCGCGTGTCGTGATCGTGCTTCGTGTACAGCCGCACGACGCGGCCCGGTCGCGTACGACCTGCACGACCCGCACGTTGCGTACAGCTCGCGCGGCTCACCGCCTCTACCTGCAGCGACGCGAGCCCGGTCCACGGCGAATGCCGCGCGATGCGCGCGAGCCCCGAGTCGATCACGGCGACCACGCCATCGATCGTGACGCTGGTCTCGGCCACGTTCGTCGCGAGGATGACCTTGCGCTTGCTGCTCGGCCGCACCGCCGCGTCCTGCTCGTCGGCGGTGAGGTCGCCGTGGAGCGGCAGCACGATCAGGTCGTGGATCGAGGCCGCATCTGCGATGTCCTCGGCGACGCGCCGGATCTCGCCCGAGCCCGGCAGGAACACGAGGATGTCGCCATCGAGCTTGTCCTGCGCGATCCGCCGCACCGCCGCGGAGACCTGCTGACCGAGCTTCCGATCATCGGGCTGCTCCTGGAATTCGATCGTGACCGGAAATACGCGCCCTTCGGAGCGAACGATCGGCGCGTTGCCGAGAAACGCGGCCACCGGCTCCGCATCGAGCGTCGCCGACATCACGATCAGCCGCAGCTCCGGCCGCTTCGCGCGCAGCCGCTCGACCAGCGCGAGCGCGAGGTCGCCATCGAGGTGGCGCTCGTGGAACTCGTCGATCAGCACCGCGCCCACGCCGCGCAGCTCGGGATCCGCGAGCAGCCGCCGCGTCAGCACGCCTTCCGTGACAAACCGGATCTTCGTCGCCGCCGAAACGCGCCGGTCGAAGCGCACCTCGTAGCCGACCTCGCCGCCGAGCTCGACCTTGCGCTCGCTCGCGACACGCGCGGCGGCCATTCTCGCCGCGAGCCGCCGCGGCTGCAGCACCACGATCTCGCCCGTCACCACGCCCGCATCGAGCAGCGCGCCGGGTACCCGCGTGGTCTTGCCCGCACCGGGCGGGGCGACGAGCACGCACACGCCGCGCGTTCGCACGGCATCCACCACGTCGGGCAGAACGTCGTCGATCGGCAACCGCGCAAGCACGGCGCGCACCGTATCACCGTGTCCGGTAATGGGGTCGGACCCTATTTTCGGACAAGCGCTCGGAGACGGCGATCCGCAACCCCCTAGCGTATGCTCCGGCGCGATGTTCCCCGCGCCGACCGCGCCCGAGTTTCCCACCGAGCAGGCCGCCACCATCGAGTCCCAGCTTCGCTACGAGGACTGCGCCCAGGACGGCCGCATGATGCCGATCGCGCTGCCTCCGACCATGGGCGGTCTGTGGGCATCCGTGATCCGCCGGCATCCGGGTGCGAAGAACGCTCTCGCCAGCGGCGTGATTCCGATCCTCACGCGGATGACGATGGTGTCGTTCGATCAGCCGATTCGCATCGATCGCCCGATCGAGACGCGCGCCGGCTTCTTGCTCGCACATGACACGGACAACGGTGAGGTGTCGCGGCTGTTCATGAACGTGTGGACCGACGTGCACGGCATCGCGGGTCGCATCGGTCCGCGCCAGGTCGAAGGCGCGCTGTCCCGCGCCGGCACGCTGTTCGCCGAGCACACGTTCACCCGGCTGTTCGCGCCGCCGGATCAGCGCAAGGTGACGAAGCTCGAGGTCGAGGGCTATCCCGAGCTGCCACCCACGCGCTACGCGTCGCCGCCGCCGAGGACCGCGCGAGACGCACCCGAGGGCGCGACCTGGCTCGACGAGCTCGCACCCGACACCGTCGACACCGTATTCACGCTCGATCAGACCGATGCGAACCAGCACGTCAACTCGCTCGTCTACATCCGCACGTTCCTCGATGCCGCCCAGCGCCGGATCGCCGCGACCGGTCGTTCGCTGAAGCTCCGCAGCAAGGCCGTGGACATCGCCTATCGCAAGCCGTGCTTCGCCGGAGATCGGGTGACCTCGCAGCTCAGGCTGTTTTCCCTCGGAGATTCCATCGGCGCCGCGGGCCTGATGGCCGGTGACGACGCGAAGCCGCGCTGCTTCGTGCGCGTGATGTTCGGACCCTGACGCTCACCACTGGTGGGTGAAGTAGTCGAGGAACGACAGCGCCACCTTCGCGAGGTCTTCCTTCGGCGCGATCGTCAGCATCTGGTCGCGCGGCACCGGTGAGTCCTGGTACTCGGTGACCACGCGGATCTGGTTGACGCCGTCGTTGTAGTACAGCGCGTACGCGTCGCTGTACGACGACTTCGGGTTGCCCTGCTCGTCTTTCCCGAACAGCGTCCCGACCTGGTACGTGTAGACGACGAGCTGGCCGTGCAGGTCGACGCTTCCGATCTCCCACGTCGTATCCGGGCGCCCGCGGAGGTCCGGTCCGAGCAACTGCTTGAGGTCGGCTTCCCGCTCCTTCCACTTTGCGAGCTCCATCGGCGCGCAGCTGAAGCACGGCGTGATGGTCACGGTCGTGCCGAGCCGCGGCCGCGAGGTCTGGAACCGAACGTCGAGGCCGTCCTTCTGGTTGCGCACACGCTTGGCGAAGCTCGGCACGTCGAGCTTGCCGAGGCGATCGAAGTCCGCGTCGGCGAGCTTGTCCTTGGTCTTCTTCGGCGGCGTACCATCGGATTTCGGCAACGTGATCGGCACCGCCGGGCCTTCGTTGGTCCCGTTGGCGATCATGCGATCGCCGGGGGGCGCGACGCCCGATCCGGGTGCCGCCGCGGAACCCGAGCCCGTCGCGGGCGGATCCGAGGACTTGTTGCCGCAGGCGAGCAGCGCGAGGCTAAGCGTTACGACAAGGGTGCGCACGCCGCGAGCGTAGCATCACAGATGTTGCACGAGCACGCGGACTCCGAGGCCGATCAGGACGAGGCCACCGAGCATCTCGAGCCGGTTGCCAAGCCGCGCGCCGAGGGCACGACCGGCGACGTACCCGAGGACCGAGCATGCGGCGGTGATCGTGCCGATCAGCACGATCGAGATCACCGGTGCGACCTCCACCAGCGGCAGCGTGATCCCCGCCGCGGCCGCATCGATACTCGTCGCGAGCGCGAGCACGACGTACGTCCCCATCCCCGACTTGTCCTCCTTCGCATCCTCGCCCTTCCAGGCCTCGTACAGCATCTTGCCGCCGATGCCGACGAGCAGCCCGAACGCGATCCAGTGGTCGTATGCCGCAACGTACTGTCCACCCCACGCGCCGAGCCCCCAGCCGAGCGCCGCCATCCCGGCCTGGAACACGCCGAACAGCAGCGGGAGGATCAGGATCTCTCGACCGCGCCGAGCCAGCCCGCGCGCAGCCGCGACCGCCGTCGCATCCATCGCGAGCCCGAACGCGAGCAGGACGGCGCCGCCCACGAACTAGATACGCTCGAACAGGCCGGCCGCGCCCTGCCCGCCACCGATGCACATCGTCACGACCGCATACTTGCCGCCGCGCCGCTTCAGCTCGTACAGCGCCGACGCCGTCAGCTTTGCTCCCGTGCAGCCGAGTGGGTGACCGAGTGCGATCGCGCCGCCGTTCACGTTGATCTTGTCGTCGGGGATGCCGAGCTGCGTCTGGCAGTACACGCTCTGGCTCGCGAACGCCTCGTTGAGCTCGAACAGGTCGATGTCGGAGACCTTGAGGTTCGCCTTCGCGAGGAGCTTCTGGACCGCCGGCAGCGGGCCGATGCCCATGATCTCCGGATCGACGCCGACCGTGACGAAGTGCTTGAACAGCGCGAGCGGCTTGATGCCGAGCTCGTCGGCCTTCGCACGCGTCATCACGAGCGAGAACGCCGCGCCATCGGAGAGCGGCGAGCTGTTGCCGGCCGTGACGCTGCCGCCGAGCGCGAACGCCGGCGGAAGCTTCGCGAGACCCTCGAGTGTGGTCTCGGGGCGCGGCAGCTCGTCGACGGTGAAGTCCTTGTAGACGCGCTGGCCGTCCTTGTACGCGATCGCGCGCACCGGCACGATCTCGTCCTTGAACACGCCCTTCTCGAGCGCGGCCTTCGCCTTCATCTGGCTCTTGTAGGCGAACTCGTCCTGCTGCGTGCGCGAGATGTTGAACCGGTTGGCCACGTTCTCCGCCGTGATGCCCATCGGCGTGTTCGCGCCCGGCATCTTGTCCATCAGCTCGGGCGACGCCGAGAGGTGAAAGCCGGTCATCGGCACGAACGTCATCGATTCGACGCCGCCGGCGAGCACGACATCGGCGCTGCCGATCGCGACCGTGCCGGCCGCCGTGGCGATCGCCTGCAACCCGCTCGAGCAGAACCGGTTGATGGTCTGCGCCGAGACGTCCTGCCCGAGATCCGCGAGCAGCGCGATCAAGCGCGCGACGTTCAGGCCTTGCTCGCCCTCCGGCATCGCGCAGCCGAGGACGACCTCCTCGATCTTGCCGCGCACCTGCGGCACGCGCTTGACGAGCTCGCGGATCACATCTGCGGCGAGCTCGTCGGGACGCTTGGTCGCGAGGGCACCCTTGTGACCGCGGCCGACCGCGGAACGAACTGCTTCGGCAATGACGATGTCCATGGGTGTCTCCTTAGTTCCTGAGGGGCTTCTGGTTCTGAAGCATGTACTGCATGCGCGCCTGGCTGAGCGGCTCACCGCAGAGCGACAGGAACGCCTCGCGCTCGAGCTCGAGGATCTCGTCCTCGGTGACCGCGTGGGTGGAGCCGTTGATGCCGCCGCACAGAACGTTCGCGAGCTTCATCGAGATCGTCACGTCGTGCGCGCTGGCGAACTTGCCCGCATGAAGCGTGTTGACCAGCATCTTCAAGGTGGCGATGCCGCTCTCGCCGGGCAGCTTGTACGCGCGCGGGATCGGTGGGTGATAGCCGGCCGCCGCGAGCCCGATCGCGCGCTGCTTCGCCTCGTGGAGCTGGCGCGCGCGATCGAACGACACACCGTCGGTGGGACGGAAGTAGCCGAACGCCTTGCCCTCCTCGAAGCTCGTCGCGACCTTCGCGAGCGCGATGTTCTTGAACGTCTGCGTCACGAACGCGTAGGTGTCGATGTCGACGCCCTCGGGCACCGCCTCGAGCGAGCGCCACAGCATGTTCAGCGTGCCAGCGCCGCCCGGGATCAGGCCAACGCCGACCTCGACGAGACCCGAGTACGTCTCGCTCGCCGCCTGCACCGCATCGGCGCCGAAGCACAGCTCGAGACCGCCGCCGAGCGTCATGTTGTACGGCGCCGCGACGACCGGCACGGTTGCGTACTTCATCCGCTGGGTCGCGTACTGGTAGCCCTTGATCATCTCGCGGAGCTGGTCCCACTGCTTCTGCCCTGCGGCCATCACGACCGCGAACAGATTCGCGCCGACGCAGAAGAACTCGCCCTGGTTCCAGATCACCATCGAGCGGAAGTCTTGTTCCGCGCGCGCGGTGGCGTCGTGGATCATCTTGATGACGTCGGAGTCGATCGAGTTCGCCTTGGTCTTGAACGTCAGACCAAGCACGCCATCGCCGAGGTCCCACGCCTCGGCTCCGCTGTTCTTCAGCACCGGCGAGCCGCCCTTACGCATGACTTCCCAGGTGGCCTCGCGCGGGTCGAGCTTCCGCGGAGCGTAGTCGCCGCGCGTCGGATCCCAGATCTGGTCGGCGGTGTAGAAGCCCACCGCCTTGGACTGGGCCATCTTCTCGAGCCAGGCGGGCAGCGCGATGCCGTCCTTCTTCATCCGCTCGTAGGTCTCGTGAAAGCCGAGTGCGTCCCAGGTCTCGAACGGACCGAGGTCCCACGCGTAGCCCCACTTCATCGCGTTATCGAGCGCCTCGATCGACTCCGTGATCTCCGGGATCCGGCGCGCCGAGTACGCGAGCGAGCGCGACAGCACGGTCCACGCGAAGTCGCCGACCTTGCCTTCGGTCGCGACGAGCTTCTTCAGCCGCTCCTTCGGATCCTCGATCCGCGCGAGGGCCTTGGTAGCCTTCGCGATGTCCGGATCTCCGCCCTTCGCGCGGTACTCCCCGGTGTACGGATCGAGCGTCGTGATCGTGTCACCCTGCTTCTTGTAGAAGCCGCCCTTCGTCTTGTCGCCGAGGATGCCCTTCTCGATCATCTGCGTGATGAACGCGGGCGTCTTGAAGGTGTCGCGATCCTCGTCGGTCGTGAGCGTGTTGTAGCAATTCGCCGCGACGTGCCCGACCGTGTCGAGGCCGACGACATCCGCCGTGCGGAACGTCGCGCTCTTCGGGTGCGCCATCGGGATGCCGGTGATCGCATCGACGTCCTCGGGCGCGAGGCCGCGCTCGATCATCAGGTGGATCGTGGTCATCATCGACTGCAGGCCGATGCGGTTGCCGATGAAGTTCGGCGTGTCCTTCGCCCACACGATGCCCTTGCCGAGCAGCTCGCGACCGAACTGCTCTGCGCGCTCCTTCGCCTCGGGCGAGGTGTCCGCGCCGGCCACGAGCTCGAGGAGCTTCATGTAGCGCGGCGGGTTAAAGAAGTGCGTGATCATGAAGTTCTTGCGGAACGTCTCGCTGCGACCGACCACCATGTCGGCGATCCGCAGACCCGAGGTGTTCGACGCGATCACGGCATGGGGCGCCGCGAGCTTCTCGAGCTTCTCGAACAGCGCTTGCTTGATATCGAGGCGCTCGATGATCGCCTCGATGATCAGGTCGCAGTCCTTCACCTTTTCGAGATCGTCCTCGAGGTTGCCCGTGGTGATCAGCACGGCATTTCGCACGTGCGTGAACGCCGCCGGCCTGGCCTTCTTGAGCTTGTCCAGGGCGCCGGTCGCGAACGAGTCGCGCACCGCCTTGGACTTCTTCTCGTCGGCCGTGGCCTTGGGAGGAACAATGTCGAGGAGCACCACGGGGATGCCTGCATTGGCGCAGTGGGCGGCGATACCGGCGCCCATGACACCTGCGCCGAGCACCGCGACGCGACGGACGGGGGTAGACATGGCGCGGACCATAGCGCAGGGGCGCGGAGAGGGGATACCGTCGGGGCGGAACGATGTTTCACTGTCCCAAATGCGATCACGAGCTGGCGCAAACACCTGAGGCTGGTACACCGTGCCCGATCTGCGGAACCGAGATGATCGCCGCGAAGCCACCGGAGCTCGATCCCGACTGGGTCGCCGAGAAGGCCGCGAAGGTCGCCGCTGCTGCCGAGGGTGAGCGGAAGAAGCCGTCCCGTACGGTCGCCGTGGTGATCCTGTCGCTCGTGATGGCCGCGATCTTCGGGGTGATCGTGGTGATGGTGATGCAGCGCCAGCCGATCGCGAAGGGCGAATCGATCGGCGGCGTGGAGATCACGATCACGGCGCCCAAGCCCGGCACGCCGATCACCGTGGATGGCGCGAAGGCGGGGAACACGCCCCAGTCGCTGAAGATCAAGGGACGCACACGACCGATCGAGATCAAAGGAAACGGCGTGACCAAGATCGTCACGCCCGATCACGATCAGATTGTCAACCTCGTGCCGTAGTCCGGACGATTCCGGATCGGCACCCACCATCTGATCAGTGCCGGCGGCGTCCCGAAAACTGGACGCGGATCACCGGTATCGGCAGGCTGACGTGATTGATGATGTCGCCTCCGGGGGTTGTCGCAGCAGCGCGCTGCCAACCCTGTCTCAAGTTGTTCGCCGAGACGCTCTTCGTCGACGATGGCTCGCGCCACGGCGACGAGGTTCAGACGGCGATGATCCGCCTCGACTTCGATTACGGTGGGCGCCGCATCCGCTCCAGCGCTCCGGGCTTCACCGGCCGCGATCGCGACGCCGAGCAGCAGGCCGCGCGCGTCCTCGAGGGCCTCGGCGCGATCGAGCTCGCTCACCTCGATGACTGCGCGGTCAGCCCGGGCTCGGGCGTCGACTACGTGATCGCCGTCGATGGCGATGTCCACGCGCTGTGCTCGTTCGGCGCGCATGCTCTCCCGCAGCTCCGCGCGATGGGCTGGCGCATCGACATCGCCGAGGACTATCCCTGGCAGATCGTGGCGCCCGAGGCGCCGCTCTACACCTCGGCGCTTCCCGATCCCGAGCGCCCCGACTGGTTCGGCCTCGAGCTCGGCATCGAGATCGATGGCCACCGCATCGATCTTCTTCCCGCACTTCTCGAGCTGCTCGACACCGCCGGCGATCTGACCTCGCTGACGCGCTCGTCGCGCCGCTGCGTGGCGGTCCGCGTCGACGACCGACGCTGGCTCCCCGTGCCTCCCGCGCGGCTCCGCCTCCTCGCGAAGGTGCTCTGCGAGCTGTACCGCGAAGGCAATCGCGTGCGCGCTCCCGCGATCCGTGCACCGCTGATCGCCGAGCTGTGCTCCACGCTCCACGATGGCGCGCGCCCGCTGCGCTGGGTCGGCGACACCAAGCTCCGCGAGCAGGCCTACGCGATCGCGCTCGGACCGCGCCGCACCGCGGGCATCGTCGCGCCCGAGACCCTGTGCGCCGACCTCCGCCCGTACCAGCGCGAGGGCGTGGCGTGGCTACAGCACCTGCGCGAGCACGGCGCAGGTGGAATCCTCGCCGACGACATGGGGCTCGGCAAGACGCTCCAGGCGATCGCCCACGTGGTGATCGAGAAAGAGCAGGGCCGGCTCACGCGGCCCGCGATGATCGTCACGCTGACCTCGCTCGTCGGGAACTGGCAGCGCGAGATCCAGCGGTTCGCGCCCACGCTCAAGGTCGCGATCCACCACGGTCCCGATCGCCACGCACAGCTACCGAAGCTCGGCACGTTCGAGGTGATCATCACGACCTATCCGATGGTGACGCGTGATCGCGATGAGCTCGCGAAGCTGCCGCTGCACCTGCTCGTCCTCGACGAGGCGCACGCGGTGAAGAACCACGATGCGCAGGCCGCCGAGGCCGTGCGCGCGCTCGACGCTGCGAACAAGGTCTGCCTCTCCGGCACGCCGATCGAGAACCACCTCGGCGAGCTGTGGTCGCTGCTCGACTTCTTGAACCCGGGCCTCCTCGGTCATCGCGAGGAGTTCTCGCTGCAGTTCCGCCAGCCGATCGAGGAGAAGGGCGACAAGGTCCGGCTCGAGGCGCTGCGCGAGCGCGTGCGCCCGTTCATCCTGCGCCGCACCAAGGATCTCGTCGCGCCCGAGCTGCCCGCGAAGACGCTGCTCGTCAACGCCGTCGAGCTCTCCGGTGCGCAGCGCGAGCTCTACGAGAGCATCCGCGTCTCGGCGCACAACGACGTTCGTCAGCACATCAAGGCGCGCGGTATGGCGGGCTCGACGATCCAGATCCTCGATGCGCTCCTCAAGCTTCGACAGGTGTGCTGCGATCCGCGCCTCGTCAAGTCCGAGGCGGCGAGCGGCGTGGAGGGCAGCGCGAAGCTCACCGTGCTGCTCGACATGATCACGAACCAGCTCTCCGATGGCCGCCGGATCCTCGTGTTCTCGCAGTTCGCGCGCATGCTCGCGCTCGTCTCCGAGGGCCTGCTCGCCAAGGGCATCGGTCACGTCATGCTCACCGGCAACACCCCCGATCGCCAGAAGCCGATCGATGCGTTCCAGGGCGGCCGCGCCGACGTGTTCTTGATCAGCCTCAAGGCGGGCGGGGCAGGGCTCAACCTCACCGGCGCCGACACCGTGATCCACTACGACCCGTGGTGGAATCCGGCCGCGCAAGCACAGGCGACCGACCGCGCGCACCGCATCGGGCAGACCAAGCCGGTGTTCGTGCACGACCTGATCGTCGCCGGCTCCGTCGAGGAGCGGATGCTCGGGCTCCAGCGCCACAAGCGGAAGCTCGCCGATGCGATCCTCGATCGCGGTGCGGATGCGACCGGCGCGCTGACCGAGCGCGACGTCGACGATCTGCTGTCCCCGCTGCCGGGATAGCTATTCGATGGGAGCGTCGGTCGCGACCGCCGCGCCGAACCAGCGGACCGAGCCCGACGACTTGTCGGTGCTCGCGCCGGTCGTGGGATCGATCTGGACCATCTCGCCCGACGCCCCGGCATCGGCGACGAAGCCGTAGACCTTGCCGCCCCAGAACCCGAGGCCGAAGATGTGATCCTTCATCGTCGGATACGGAAGCGGCGTGGCCTTCCAGCCGTTCGTCGGATCGATCACGGCGAGGTAGTCGTTGACCTCGGTGCCGACGTCGACCGTCGCGTAGATGCCGAAGCCGCGCACGCCAATGATGTCGCCGCTCGACACGATCTTCTTGCCGGCGGAGTTGTTGCCGTAGCTGCCGATCTTCGTCGCGTTGCCCGTGGTGGGGTCGATCTTGAAGACGTCGCCCTGGTCATTCGCCGAGATCAGGATGTCGACCGCCGAGTTCACGGGGTCCGGCACGTACGACAGGCTCGTGAAGCCCTGCGCCGACTGCGACAGATCCTTGATGAGCGTTGCCGCACCTGTCGCAGGGTCGATCGCGAACAGCTGCGTGCGCGTGATCCCGACCATGTGGTTGGCGTTGTCGATCGCGAGATCTGTCAGGCCCATCGTGCCGATGCCGGCCATCGTGCCGATCGGAACTGACGTAAACGTCTGGGCATTCATCCGGTACAGCGTGTCGGCGCTGTGGGCGTACACCCGGGACATATCGACGGCGGGCGGCGAATCGACGACAGGTCCCGGAGCATCCGGACCCGCGTCGGGTCGGTTGCTCGGTCCGCATGCGGCCAGGACACTCATGGCCAACAGAATCCTCATGGCCGCGGACTGTACTCAGGGCTTGTTACAGAAACATCCAAATTCGATCGTGACTCCGTCAACCGGGGTGCGAAGATGGGAATCTCGTTACGTCGTGGCAGGTTGAGTCACGACCTGGACCCTCCCATGGCCCCCCCTCCGCCGGTACCGGATCGCACCGAGACGCTCGCTCCTCGCGAGTCGTCATCGCGTGTCATTCAACCGGTGGACGCGGATGCTCCCCCGCCGAAGCCCGCCGTGGTTGACGATCCTGAGCGTTATCAGCAGATCGCCGAGCACGCGCGCGGTGGGCTCGGTCGCGTGGTGCGCGCGATCGACAAGCGCCTCGGCCGCACCGTCGCGGTCAAGGAGCTCCTCAAGAAGAACGACTCGAACGAAGCGCGCTTCATGCGCGAGGCGATGATCACCGCGCGCCTCGAGCATCCGGGCATCGTCCCGGTGCACGAAGCAGGTCGCTGGCCCAACGGCGATCCGTACTACGTGATGAAGCTCGTGGAGGGCAAGACCCTCAAGGAGCAGATCGCCGTCTCGTCCTCGCTGCGCGAACGCCTCGCGCTGTTGCCTCACGTGATCGCCGTCGCCGACGCCGTTGGCTACGCGCACTCCGAGGGCGTGATCCACCGCGACCTCAAGCCCTCCAACATCATGGTCGGCTCGTTCGGCGAGACCATCGTGGTCGACTGGGGCCTCGCGCACGATCGCAAGCTCGACCTGCCCGAGCCCGAGCCAAGGCAGGATGACGAGGACGACCCCTCCTCCAGCGCAGGGCAGTGGTCCACCGTCTCCGGCAAGGTCGTCGGCACGCCCGCGTACATGTCGCCCGAGCAAGCGCGGGGCGAGATCGTCGACGAGCGCTGCGACGTCTACGCGATCGGGTGCGTGCTCTACGAGCTGCTCTGCGGCACGCCACCCCACGCCGACATCACGCCGCAAGCCACGCTCGATCGCGTGCTCGCCGGTCCGCCGCGCCCGCTCGCCTCCGCCGTGCCCCACCTTCCCGGTGAGCTCGGCACCATCGTCGCGAAGGCGATGGCGCGGTGCCCCGACGATCGCTACGTCACCGCCACGGCGCTCGCCGAGGATCTCCGGCGCTACCAGACCGGCAAGCTCGTCAGCGCGCACACCTACTCGACGTGGGCGCTGCTTCGCAAGAAGGTCTCGCAGCACCGCGGCGTCGTCACCATCGCCGTGGCGAGCGCCATCGCCCTCGGCGCCGTCGGTGTGGAATCATTCCGCCGCGTCGTTGCCGAGCGCAACATCGCGCGCAGCGAGCGCGGCCGCACCGAGGACGCGCTCAACCAGGCCGAAAAACGCAAGCGCGAGCTCGTGCAGCTCCAGGCCATCACCGCGCTCCGCAAAGATCCCACCGCCACCCTCGCGTGGCTCAAGACCTACGAGATCGCCGACGACGATCGCGGTCACGTGCTCGACGTCATTGACGAGGCCCTCTCGCTCGGCGTGGCGCGCCACGTGTTCCGCCCCGGCGACTGGGTCTCCGATGCGGAGTTCACGCCCGATGGCCTGACCATCGTCGCCGCCGTGCAGGACTCGAAGCTCCGCTCCTACGATCTCCGCACTGGGCGCGCGCGCGTGTTCGGCATCTCGCCCTCCGCACCCGAGGTCATCGAGCTCACCGCCGACGGCAAGTCCGTCGTCTCCGGCGGCATGCTCGGCGAGGTCATGCTGTGGCCGCTCGCCGGCGGCGGCGAACCGCGCACGTTGCTCGCGGCCACCGGTCGCAAGGTCATGTCGATCCGGTTCTCCGCCGACGGCACGCGCGTCCTCGTCGATCGCGAGAAGGGCATCCTCGTATCCGTGGCGCTCACCGGCGGCGAGCCCGTGATCCTCGGCGCCAAGTCGTCCCTCCGCACCGCGATCGCCGACGAGGATTGGTCGAAGCAGGTCACCATCACCGGCCCGAACACAATCGCGGCCCTCACCGGGCCCAGCTCGCCGCCGCGCGCCCTCGGCCAGACCGAGAAGGCCATCTCGCACATCCAGCTCTCGCCCGGCGGCGATCTCGTCGTCGTGCACGATGGGCAGTCGCTATGGAGCGTTCCGTTCGCAGGTGGAACCTTCAAGAAGCTCGCGCCCTACGAGGCGAAGGTCCTCTCCGTCGAATGGTCTCCCGATCGCAAGACCATCGCGATCTGCGGTCTTCTCCACGATGTTGTCCTCGTCGATCTCGCGACCGGCACGAGCCGCGAGCTGCGCGGCCACACCGACGCTCTCTACTCCGTGCAGTGGAGCAAGGACGGCCGCAACATCCTCTCCGCCTCCGACGACGGCACTGCCCGCGTGTGGAACGTCGCCGATGGCAACGCCACGCTCGTGCTCCGCGGCCACGACGACGATGTCTACAAGGCGCGGTTCTCCGCCGACGAGCGGCAGGTGGTGACCGCGAGCGTCGACGGCAGCGTGCGGGTCTGGAGCCTCGATCAACCCGGCTCGCGCGCGTACACCGAGGGCAGCGCGATCGAGCGGATGACCGTCACCGGCGACGAGGCCCTGATCAAGACCCCGACCGGCGTCGGTCGCTGGAACCTCACCACGAACCACCGCGATGCCCTGTTCTCGTGGGCCGGCGAGGAGAACAACCTCGGACTCGCCGTGCCGTCCGCAGATGGCGAGCTACTCATGGTCCCCGCAGCCGACTACTCGGTGGAGGTGCGCCGCCGCACCGGTCCACCGATCAAGCTCGTCGGGCACAAGAACATGATCAGCCGCGCGGAGTTCTCGCACGACGACAAGGTGCTGTTCACCTCGTCCTTCGATGGCTCCCTCCGCCGCTGGGACCTCGCGACCGGCGCCTCCACCATCGTGATCGACGGCCCGATCCCCGTCCGCGGCTTTGCGCTCGCCGCCGACGGCCGGATCGCCGCCCAGGTCGGCGACGAAGCGCGAATGATCTCGGCCGATGGCACGTCGAAGACCCTCGGCGCCGGCGGCAAGTGGTGCGTGGCCTACGCCGAGTTCGATCGCGTGCGTGATCGCCTGATCATGAACCGCTGCGACGGCACCCTCGCCCTCGTCGACAACGGCCGCGTGATCGAGCTGCAGGAAGGCTTCGCGATCAACCGCACCACCGTCTCCAACGACGGCTCGCGCATCGCGGCCGGTCTCGGCGATCGTAGCGTTCGCCTCTGGGACGCGACCACCGGCAAGCTCCTCTCCACCTTCCGCGGCCACTCCGACCTCGTGATGGACGTCGCCTTTTCGCCCGACGGCTCCGAGCTCGCCTCCGGCAGCTACGACAAGACCATCGTGATCTGGCAGCTCGCCTCCAACCGCCACCGCGTCCTGCGCGGCCACGCCGGCGCCGTCGACCAGGTCGAGTGGCGCGACAACACGCACCTCGTCACCGGTTCGCGCGACGGCACGCTGCGCATGTGGGACGTGCCCTCGATGGAGATCCCATCCGCCGCCGAGCTCACGCGCCGCCTCAGCGGAGCCACCTCGGCGCGCATCGACCTCGACCGGCCGACGACGATGGACGGCTCCTCGGGCTCGAGCTAGTCGACCCCTTGACACCCCGTCGGGTAGCGAATACCACCGACCCCCTTCCGGGCGAATAGCTCAGCGGAAGAGCGTCGCCCTTACAAGGCGGTGGCCGCAGGTTCGAATCCTGCTTCGCCCACGAGGCCTTGACAGGGCCGCGTGATCCAACTAGAAACACCAGCCTGCACGGTCGAGCGGCGACTGCGCGGGTGCTGAAAATCGAACGATTCTGGAGCGGTAGTTAAGTCGGTTATAACGCCGGCCTGTCACGCCGGAGGCCGCGGGTTCGAGTCCCGTCCGCTCCGCGACTTAACCCACGAGAGCTACTAGGTTCTCGTGGGTTTTTCGTTTCTCGCTGCCACGTGGCTGCCACGCCGAGCATCGTTCACCCAGCATCGCGAGGATCCGGAGGTCCGGATCAAGTTCGCGAGCGCCCGCTTTCAGCACGGGCGTCGGGACATCACGTCGATGCTGCTCGGCCAGGTGGACGTACAGCATCGTCTCGTCCACCCGCTTGTGGCCCATCCACGTCATCAGCCGCCACGGGTTCACGCCGAACATCGCTGCGTGAGTTCCGAAGCTATGCCGGAGCCGGTGCCAACCCGATTCCGGCAGACCCGCGAGGCGACAGATCCGGTTCATCAGGCGCTTCACGACATTCTCCTCGTGCTTCGCCCGACCCTGTTGCCCACGACCGATGTGATCGAGCACCACGAAGCCCTCGCGCACGACTTCCATCGCGCGGAGCGCTTCGTAGAGCGTCGCCGTCATCGGTACGGTGCGGCGCGTCCGCCCTTTCGGCGTGCCCGTAATGCCACGCCGCATCTGCTGGTTCACGGTGATGCTCTTGGCCACCATGTCGACGTCCTCGCGCCAGCGCAGTGCCTTGATCTCGCCAACGCGTAGCCCGGCTTCACCAGCCAGGCACGCGGCGGCGTAGACCGCAGCCCCTTCCTTCTTCGCCGCGGCGAGGATCCGGGCGTACTGCTCCAGCTCCCACGCTTCGATCTCCGGGCGCTCGACCTTGAACAGACCGATCTTGCGCGGAGCCTTGATCAGCTCGACGTCATCCGCATAGCGGAGCGCCTTGCTGAGCACGGCGAGGATGTTGTTGATGCGCTTCTTCGAGAGCTCCTTCGTGAGCAGCAACGCGCGGAACCGATTGATCGCGCCGACCTCGATCTCGTCGAGCCTCATCGAGCCGAACTCCGGCTCGAGGTGGATCTTCATGATCGATAGCTTCGACTCGACCTCGCTCGGCTTGTTGTCCTGCGCGATCACGTGCTCGGTCCAGAACCGACCGTGGAACCATTCTCTGAACGTTGGCAGCACCTCCTTCTTCTGCTCGACACTTCCGGCCATCGCCCGCCCCGCAAGGGCAGCGCTGATCGCTCGGTGCTCGGCTTCTTGTGCACCGATCTTGGAGCTCGCGAGGTCTTGATACGGCCCGGGAACTCCCGGCGTACCAAACACTCGTTCCTTCGTTCCATCGGTGTGCGCGACGGTGGCACGGAAGTACCACCGACCAGTTCTCGGATCACGACGGCTCGGCATCTCTACTCGCCTTCCCTCGCGACCTGCCATGACGTCGACAACCATGACATGAGGGCCGAGCGGCTGAAACGGATCGTTTTCCCCAATCGTCGGTGTGGGATCTTATTCCGCGCGACGAGCATGTAGATCGTGTTCCGTCCGACGGCGAGCAAGCTGGCAGCCTGCGGCACGTCGAGGACGTCGTTCGTGTCGTGCGGCGGTTCGGTGTTCGGTGACATGGCTACGCAGCCTTCTTCGCCGTGGCGATGTTCGAGGCAGCCGAGTTCGCCCACGTCGCGACGTACGGGCGCGGATCGACGGCGATGTAGCCGCGGTCGTCGGTCCACTTCCACAGCTCGAAACCGATGCGCGGCTGCGTCGCGTATCCGATGACCTGGCCAACACGCACGTACTGGCGGCGCTTGAGCTTGGGCAGGCAACGGGTCACCACCGCCATCGTCAGGCCGGTGTAGTGCGTCGACCACGTGCCGCTGTGATCGAGGCTGATCGCACAGCCGGTCGGGCTCTCGATCGCGCACGCCACCTCGCCATCGTTGGCGGCGTACACCGGAACGAGCCCTGGGTGACCAAGAGGCGCGACCGCGTAGCCGAGATCCACGCCGAGCCGATCATCGTCATGGGCGGCGAGCACACGCGGGTCGGCGCCGCCGAATGCGCGGAGCGGCCACGTGAACGGCGACGAGGGTTCGCGACGCCGTGGCGCGAGACGGATGCCGTCCTTCTCGAGGAAGCGCGGCGGGTTCATGGCGAGCTGGATCGAGTCCGACATGGTCACGGTCACACCTTCCTCGCCGAGGGCGCTTTGGGTCGGCTGGTGGGCTTCGCGACGAGACGCGGCGCAGCGCGTGGCACCGCAGGGGAAATGACCGGGATGCGCAGGACGTTCGGCCGCTGCACCGCGAGCGCGGGATTCTTGTCGTGCTCGTTCACGATCATGGTGAGCCGCGCGATCGCCAGGTCGAGCACCTGATCGATGGACAGCCGCGCCGCTGGTGGGGATGCCGAGGGTGTACCGGGCAGCGCGATCGGCTTGCCAGGCTCGACGTCGAGAGCCGCTGCGATCGTGCGGCACGCCTGCACCGCTGCCGCCTTCTGGTCGTTGGTTGCGTCGGCAATGACAGCTGCGCGGATCACGTCGATGAGTTCCTGCATGGGATTTCTCCGTTGGGTCGAATGCGTTGAGGCGGCGCCAAGGCGCGCCTTGGGTGGAGTGGGTCGTCGCGCGCGCTCAGAACGGCGCGGCTTCGAGCTCTGGCTCGGGCTGTGGCTGCCCGATCTGGTTGTCTCGAGGCTGGAGGCGCCGGATCATGCGAAGCTCCTCCGCGTGTGCTTGGCCGGGCGTCGTCGTCTTGATCGCGACTTCGACGCCGCTGCGCGCGTACGTCAATCCCGGATCGGCGCCCTCGGCGAACTGGCCGCGCCAGAAGCCTTTGTATCGACGCCACGTCTGAAAGTGCCGCGTCAGGGTGTCGTACAGCCGGCCGACGCTGGAGCCGACGTACACGATCGGTCCATCGATTTCGCGGATGACGTACACGCCCGACTCGCCGCGTAGCTGCCGGACCCACGCGGGATAGTGCTCGCCGCGATCACCGACGGCGCGATACGAGGACAACGCGCCGTTGCGGGGCGCCGCGGAGGCGACAAGCGCCGTGCTGGTCGGAGACCAAGCGATGCTCACGCGTGACCACGCGGCGAGGTATGGATCCGGATCGACTGCGCCCGATCGCGTCGCGCCCTTCCACAGCTCGAGATGGAGATGTCGAAGGTGCGCAGGGTCCTCGGGGCTCGCGCCAATCGTGCCGATCGGTTCGCCGGCAGGCACGTGCACGCCTGGACGAACCGCCAGGGTCGCGAGGTGCGTGTAGTAGGTCGCCCATCCGTTGGGGTGACGGATGATGACGGTGTTGCCGACGGGCGTCGTGCTCGCGAACGTGACGACACCTGCGGACGCGGCGAGCGCTGGCACGGCCTGGGGCATGAAGAACAGCGGCGTGCCGCCTGAAGTCCCCGCCGGAAATGCCGCGGTCAGGTCGCGCGCATCACGGCGCCGATACACGAGATCGACGCCGAGATGCTGTCGCACCTTCCCGTCGGCCGAAGCCTGCGCGCGAAACTCGCTCGACGTCACGGCGAGCCGCTCGCCGAGACTCGGCACGGGATGGATCCAGGTAGCGCCGCTCGCCGCAGGCGGGTTGCTCGCAAGATCGTTGCTCGAGATTGGTGTGCTGGTCCGGCGACTCGCACTCAACGCGAGTGCGCTCACACCGGCGAGGCCACCACCAACCAGGAGAACCCCGAGCGCGTGATCGTCGGTCATCGCAGCGGCCCCGTGGGGACGAGGTACGCGAGGTCCGGGGGCACGAACAGCTTGACGCCTGCGGCCTTCAGCGCGTCGAGCACGTTGCTCACTGCGCCGGTGATGGCGTCACCCGTCGCGTGCACCTCGGCGGAGCCGGCCGCGCGACACTTCGCGACGACGGTCTGCAGGTCGGCTGCTACGCCATCGACCTCGATCCGATCGGCGCGGACCCATACGACGCGCCGCGCGGGCGGTTGTTCGGCGTCGGTTCCGGTGCGGTTCCCGTCGCCGGAGCTGCGGAAGCCCCAACCCTTGCCACGGGAGAGTAGCCACCACGCGACGAGGCCCGCCCCGCCGACGAGCCCGACGGTCCGTCCGGTGTGAGCGCGCTCGGCCATTACCGTGCTCCATGCCGGTTGAGGAGGCGAACCATCCGCTCGGTGAGCCGATCGGCGTGGTGCGGCGAGATCGCATACCGCTCGTTGCCGAGGTCAACGCGGTCCACGTAGACGATGGGCTCGCCGTCGCGCACGATCGTGCGTCCCTCGCGCGTGTAGCGCTTGGTCGTGCGCGAGGCGCCCCTCGGCTTGCGGCGCGCCGGCATCGGCTCGGCGCGGCTCTCCTGGAATGCGTTTGGCGAGGTGACGAGGATCCAGTAGCCAGGGTCCATTGGCTTGTTCGCCTCGAGATCCAAGGCGCCCGCCGCGGCGAGCCGATCGCGCGCGTCGTCCCACAGGATCGGTGCGCTGGCCTGGAACCAACGCACTCGCTTGGGACCGCCGACGCCTTCCGGGTAGACGGCGAGCGTGAAGATCTCCGACGCGATCGAGTTGCGCGGCCGGCCGGGGAGCGGCTCGGCCTTGTGTGCGCGGAACTCGTGCGCGTCAATCGACAGCATCCATCCCCCGGGCTCGCGCGTGCGACCGGCGAGGGATTGATCGAGCAGGCCGGCGGCGGCGAGTCGATCGCGCGCCTCGGCCCACACGATCGGCGACTCCGCACGGAAGTAGCGGACAGCAGGCCCGTCCTTGACCCCACGCGGGTACGTGATGAGTGTGAAGGAGTCCTTGGCCTCGGTTTCTGGTTTGCGTCGGCTCGCGTTGCGAACGCTCGGTGGGTTGGAAGCTCCGAGCGCGGTCATCAGGGCGGCGTAGGTCGACGCGGGGGCGTTGGGCGACACGGTAACCGCTGCGTGCCCTGCGGCCTCACAGAGGCGAACGGCCTCGTCGACATCGACGCGCACGCCGTCGGCCGTGACGCCCGTCGGATCAATCCGCACGACACAGTTGCGTGGTGCGGGCGGGGCGGGGGCCGTCGGCGTTGCGATCGGCGAGCGGCTCGATGCGTGCGATGCGGCCGGCGCGCTCCTGGTCTTGGTGAGGTGCCAGAGCGCGAGCCCGCTTCCGAGCCCGACGGCAAAGGTGGAGGTGTTCGACATGAGCGGACTCCTTCAGGACGACGCGAATGCACGGGCGAGCGCGCGCTCGCGCTGGTACAGCGCAACGACGCTCTTGCACCACGCGATTTTCGCCGGGTTGAATAGATGCTTGCTCGCGCCCGCGAGCTTGGCGTGTGCGGCGACTTGATCGATCGTGATGTCGACCGCGCCGAGCCCTTCGAGGTAGCGCGCGACGCGGCCGACACCGCCAGCCTCGGAAAATCCGGCGTTCCATCCAAACGTCAGCAACTCGACAAAGCGCGGATTGTTCCAGTCCGCTTGCAAGGTCGTGATCCGCGGATGGTTCTTGCGGTAGCTGTCGATGATCAATCGGAGCAGCTCGCAGCCGATCGCGACGTTCGTCGCCGGATGCGAGAGGTGCTCGCTCCGGTACGTCGTGCCGTGGCGCTTGTTGTAGTCGTCGAGCACGACCGGTACGATCTGCATGAGTCCGATCGCGCTGCCGGCGCGCACGCTCGGTTGCCCGTTAGACTCGCGCTCGACGAGCGTGCGGACGTACTCGATCGGCAAGCTGCCGCGGTACCGCTCGAACACCGGATCGAAACCACGCACACGCGACGACGTGGCGAAGACCGCGATCGGCGTCTGCGTGACCGGCCCGGATTGCTCGATCGGGTTGGCGATGGGTCGCGCGTCGAGCTGGGATGGGCGAGTGATGGGACCACTCGGGCTCGGCGACGCGAGCGGGCTCGGCGTCGACGTGACGACCTGAGACGGCATCGTGATCGGACCGTCGTTCGTCGTCGGGGCACGCGTGGGACGGCCGCTCGGGATCGAGCCGGCCGCCGGCGTCGTCGTCACGACGACGGTCGGCGCCGTCATCACAGATGCGGTCGCGACGCTCGGTGCCACGTCGGCATACGGATCGATCGGCCACATCGATCCGGACGGCCCGGTGGCCAGCGCCCGCGGCGGGGTTGGCTTGGCTTTCGGCGCCAGGAACGTCGAGGCGGGGGAGCCCGAGCTCGACGTCGTCGGCAAGGTAGCCGTCGCGTGTGGTTGCTTCGCGAGAAGCGGTGGGACGAACCAGCGCCCGGCCGCGTAGCCGGCGGCTCCGCCCGCGGCGAGCCAAAGCGCGGTTCCGAGTGCGTGGTCGTTGGACATGACGGGTGCTTTCGTGGAGAGGGATGCGATGAACTGCGGGACGGAGAGGAACGAGGAGGAGAGGATCGGGGCCTCGGTTCACGCGAGCGACCAGAGGGCCACGTTGAGTTCGTAACTAGTCTTGGCTTCGATCAGGCGTGCCGAGCGCACGCCGGTGACGCGCTACATCTGCGCTACAGCACGAGGATCTGGTCCGGACCGGGGTCGCACGCGCCATCCTCGTCGCTGACCAGATCACAGGCATCGAGGTCGAACGGCGCGGCGGTCGCCGCGGACGCGGTCTTGTACGACGGCGCCGTGCCGAACATCGGCAAGAAGCCCGATGACGAGGGCGCCTTCGCGCTCTGACCGTCGACGGTCTTGTAGGCCGGCGTCGAGCTACCGAACAGCGATCCGAGCATGCCCGAGAGCCAGCTCGACGCCGCCGGCTGCATCTGCGCCGCCGTCAGCTTCGAGACGTTCGTGTACGCAGGGTTGATGCGAGAAAACATGTCCATTGCGTTGGCCTCCGGTTAGCGCAGGACGCGAGCGAGAAGGTTGCCCAACGTGCGCATCTGCTCGTCACGCTTGGCGTGATGCGCGAGTGCGCCCTGATAGGTCACCAGGTTCTCGACATCGACACCCGCTTCGCCCTGCGCCGTCGGACCGGCCGGCAGCGGCAGGAGCGCGGCGAGGAGCTGCACGCCCGTGTCGATCAGCTCGCCGGTCGTCATCCCGAAGCGGGACGCGAACGACGAGTCCGTCGGCGGGTAGAACGGCTGCGATCCCGGGACGAACGGCTGCGACGCCGGGTAGAACGGCTGCGACTGCGGGTAGAACGGCTGCGGCTGGTAGTAGCCGGACGCGTTGCCGGTGATCACCGTCGGGCGCGAGCCCGGCGGGACGACCACCGTGCGCGAGCCCGAGGGAGCCGAGGGCATCGGGCGCCACGGCGTCGCGGGGCGACCGGTTCGGTGATCGGTGACGGCGTTGCGGCCATCACCCACGTAGATAACATCGTAGTCCATAGGGTTCCCTTTCGTTGGTTGTGAGCGGCCATGGCCGCTCGCGCGAACCCAGGCTCCGATCCGTGTCTCCTCCTCGTCAGGCGGCTTGGTCGAGATCGATGATGATCGGCTCGTTGCTTTCGGGCGCGCTCGCGTACGCGTGATCCCGGATGCCGTAGCGCCACTCGTCCTCGACGTTCTCGAGGTCGTTCGCAGCGTCGCGGAACAGATCGACAACCACGCCACCGCCCGTGGCACTCCGGCGCGGTGCGACCGCGGGCGGCGGTGCGAGCTGCGAGGGCGTCGCCGGCAAGGCATTGCTCGCGGCAGCCGAGTTCGTCATCGTGTTCGCGTCTCCGTGAGCCCGCACCGCACGCTTGTTCATGAGCGCGAGCGCGAACTGGCCAGCTCCCGCAGCGGCGACGCTGGTCCCGACGACCCGCGGCGTACCCTCGGAGAAGTACGCCGTGGCGCCACCGCCGAGCATGAGGCCGATGCCGACAGCCTCGGGCGAGAGGATCTGCTGGTTCACGATGAGGCCGCCGAGCGCGGCACTTCCGGCGCCGCCGGCGACGGCCGCGACGATGGTCTTCCAGTCCGGCGGGTTGCCGTGTCGCGCGATGGTTCGCGCGCGGGGACGCGGCGCTGCGGACGCGAACCCGGCAGTTGCGTTGCGCGGACCGCGGTGCGCGCGCTTGATGGGGCGGGGACGATGCTTCTTCTTCATGGCAAGTAGCTCCTGGTGATGGGTGTCTGAGGTGTGCGGGAAGCCGCGCTATGCAGCGTTGCGGAGACGCACGTGCTCGCCGGGCTCGTGGACGTAGCCGCAGTCGTCGCAAAACCGCAGCGGCGGCGGCACGGGCGCGCGCGTCGCGGGTGCGATCGGCGCCGCGCTGCGAAGCAGCGTGTGGAGCACGCTCGTCGACGAGCACGCCGGTCGAGGTGCGGCACGACGGATCGGGACCACCTCCAGTGGAAGGGCGAGGATGTCGAAGATGGCCAGCGCGTCGGACAGGTCGAGACCCAGCTCGTCGTCGAAGATGCGAGCGAGCAGCCGCGCGGTGAACATCACGTCATCGATCGACGCACGGCTCGGGCGGTTGCCGGCGATCTGTGCGTCCACGAACCCGCGCGTCTTGCGCACGTGCGCACGCCCGGCCGGCCAGTCGTCGACCGCGTGCTCGGCGATGTCGAGCGCCCAGGTCGCGAGCTCGTTGACCGCGGCGCGCGCGGGACCGTAGTCGATGCCGTTGCGGACCCACGGCGCGCGGGCGGCGGCGATGGCCGGAGCTGCCTTCTTCTTCGACGAACGAGCAGAGCGGGGCGAACCAGAACGAGAGCGAGATGCAGACATGAGAACTCCTTCGGCGAGCGGAGGCAGGCCGTGTGAGCGCCGGATCCGCGAATGCGGACGGCGAGAACCAAAACATCGGCGCGACATGCACCGACGGGTGAGCAAGGAAACGCTAGAGCTTCTGTGCGAGCCAGCGACCGGCGAGCGCCTGCGGGGTCATCGCGTCGAGCGATCCGATCATCGGCGAGGGAGTGGCAAGTGGCCCGAGGGACAGCCCCTCGCGGTTCAGCTCCTTCTCGAGCGCCGTGATCACCGGCGGACTCACGCCAACGCTCGCGAGCTTGACCTTGGCTGCTTCGAGGCCGATGCCTGCGCCGACTCGGCCAACAACGCGCATGAGGGGTGCGAGCATCTGCTGGAGCTCCTTGTTGTTGGCGAAGGCGCTGAGCGCCATCATCGCGAGCGGGTTGTTGCGCGTGGTCGTCGTGGTTGCGGGCGCGGTCACACGTTGTGCCGCGAGCTGGTCGATCGCGTCGATCGCGCGCGCCGTGGAGTGGACGATCTTCAGCCCGCCGAGTCCGTATTCGCGTGCTTCGCGCTCGGCGAGCGCGAGCACGAGCGCCACGTCGCGCACGTCGGCGATGCAGATCGGGCGCAGCACCAGCACGCCGCGCATCGCGCGGTGGCCATTCTCGATCCGGCGGGTTCCGCCGACCACGCGATCGGCTCGTACCATCGCCAGCTCGGCGATCCAGTCGATCGCTTCGGTCGGCGTGAGCACGACCGGATCTGCGCCGTTGCGCATCGAGGCGTCGCGCGGTTTCCGGTCCTCGGACGCCTCGAGCACATCCAGCTCGTAAAGGATGAGCTGGTAGCGGGCGAGCGCTCGCTCGTAGATCTCGATGACCTCGTCGATGGGCTTGCCGTCGGCCGACGTCGTGTGCCCCTGCGCCTTCGCGCGGCGCGCGTTGGCGAGGTCGCATCGTAGTCCCTTGTTCTCGTCGAGGCCGATCAGGCGCTGGATCCGGAGCCGGCGGGTCGCAATCGGCACGTCGAGCGCCGTCGAGCGCGGTGGCCCATTGCGGACGACCTTCGGATCGAGAACGACCGGCTGGCCGTCCCGGGTCGGGAACGTGTGCAGCCCGTTCGGCGTGTCGATCGTGGCGAGCCGATAAACGCGATCCGGATCGATCAGTTCGGCCGCTCCCGTGAACCTGCTTGCTCGTTCGAAGCAGTTCGGCGACGGGCTATCGAGCTGCAGCCGCTGCGGTGGACGACACGCGGCGACCTTCGGGCCGTCCCCAGGGATGCCGTCGTCATCGCGCTGGGGCAGGGTGCGAAACCACGCGGCGAGATCGTCGGTGGAGGTGAACCGCGCCGCCAGATCGACGATCGCGGGGTTCTGCGCCTGCAGCTCGGCGACGATCTGATCGGTCGTCGGACCGAGGCATTCGTGGTCATTCATGGGGGGCGCGATCACGGGATTCTCCTGGCGTGGGAAGCGTGTGTAGAAGGAGTGGCGGGTGCAGTGGTCATCGCGGCTTCGATCCGCGGGGCTGCTGGATCTCCGTGACCATGCGGCGGATCAGAGCTGTCGCTTCGTCGACCGACATCGCCGACAGCGCGGCGAGCCAGTCCGCGAGCATCGGCGGCTCCATGCGCGAGATCGTGTTCTGGGCGATCGCTTGCTCCGCAGGCGACAGTCGCGCGCGGATCGCCGACAGATGTGCGAACTGCTCGCGCGTTGGCATCGGCGGCGCGATCGGAGTCGCGTCCGTCGCGAGCGCACCTTCGGTCGTCGCGGTTGCGTCGGGCGCGGTCTGCGTCGCGACGTCGTCGAGCGCGTCCAGGCTGGCGCCGTCGCTCTGGGCGTCGGTCATCGGAGAGGAGCTCCACCCCGCGTCAACAACCACCGGCTCTCCCGTCGGTCCCGAGGCGGTCTGCGCGGTCGCCGGAACGGACACGGGCAGCGGGGCAGGGATCGTCGCGGGGGACGTCGCGGGCTTCTTCTTGTAGATGTAGTTCAGGAACTCGGCGAACTTCTCGTAAAGGAACCCGCCGAGCTGCGGGAGGTGCGGCTCGATCATGCGCAGCGCTGCCATGCGAGCACCCTCCGGCTCCATCTCCTCGCTCTCGTCATCGTCGTGGTCGTCGTCGCGATCATCGTCCGCGGTGTTCGCGTCGGCGTTGCGCAGCTCGGGCGCAGTCATCGCGACAGGGGCGGGACGATAGGGCGCGCGGAGGATCTCGGCAGCGGCTGTCATCAGCGCCCCGTGTTGCGCCGCCATCACCTTCATCACTTCGGCCTGCGACGCCGCCATCTGCTGGATGATGAGGAGCGGGCTCACGTCGCCGCCGCCACCGTCCGCGGTCTGGGCATTGCGCGCGACATCGATCGAGATGTACGCGGCCTGCGCGTCGTCCAGCTCCTTGCCGTCCTCGTCGCACTGATCCAGGCGATAGAGGCCGGGCACCTGGCCGACGGCCTTGCGGAACTCCATGTAGTCGGTCTCGGGATCGATGTGGAGCGGCTGGCCGTCTGCATCGAGCACCTGGCAACACGTGCCGCGCGCGCTCGCGTTGCGGAACAGCCGCACGAGCAGCTGCTTCGTGCGTCGGTGGAACGCGAACGGCTTGCCTTGCTTGTCGAATGCGAGCGATGACATGAGTGGACTCCTCGAGGTGCGCGTCGCGCAGCCGCGTGTTCGTGGCCTCGTCGTCCGCCGCTTTCGCGTCGTTCGATTGGAAGGCCTCTACTTGGGTATGCGCACGGGAAGGTCGTCGGGTCGAACAAATCGACAGGCGTCGGTTCGTTCGTTGGTTCGATCGATGGTCCCTACTTGGGTATGCGCACGAGAGGGTCCGCGGGTCGAAACAATCGACATGCGCGATCACCTGTTCGGTCGATCGATGGCCTCGGCGCGAGCTCGCGGCCGTGCACGTACGCGGACTCGGCGCGCGCCGCCGTCAGGCATGTGGGATCGCGCGCGCGTGTTCCTCTTTGAACCTTCAAAGCGCGTGGGATCGGCATCGAAGATCGGCCTCGTGCTCGCGCAGGAAATCGCAGCGTGCCGGATCGAACCTAAGCGTATGATCGTGTTCGTCGTTCGCGATGCGGTGCTGCGCACGCGCCAAATGGTGCGAGCGATTTGTGGCTGCACTTTGGAAGCGAATCGAGATCAACAGGTTGCGATTTGTCCGCGCACGTCCGCGGCCATGATCACGCCACCGCGCAACCCTGATCACAGCGCGCGGGTCGGAAGGGACCAGCACGGCTTACGATCCGCTGCCCACAGCAGGCACCTCCATGGGGTATCTGAACGCGTTCGCGCCGATCGCCGTAGCCCCGTGCGCTTCCGTCGCCGGATGCCTGCGGCAGATCCCAGCCATGCGCGCACTGCGCCGTCGAGGCACAGCGTCCGCCGATGCCGCGGAGTGAGGAGGTGTCAGGCGATCGTGGCCAACAAAGCGGTGGACCGCTGCAGGTATGTACCGTGGCAGGACGTACACGACTTCCATTCCCGTCGCGAACGAGATTGGGCATTCTCGGGCTTAGTCAGAACGACGTCCGTATCGCGCGGAGGCGGCCAGTGAATCCTCGAGGAATGTCCTAGGTATGAAGCGCTGGAGATGGTTGACGTTGATCGCGATCCTGGCGGTAGCGGTCGCACTGTTCCTGATGTGGCGTCGCAGGACCCAGAGCTCGCACGAAGCTACGTCCGGCCGCGGTAGCGGAGGCACGATCATCGCCTCCAACCCTGCCACTGGCGGCGATCCGCATCGCACACCGCTTCTCCCTTCCTGGCTCGCACCCAAAGGGCTGGTCGCGAAACGGATCGCTGGCATCGTCACCTTTCAGGGTGCGCGTATTCCCGGCGCGACGGTGCGGCTGACCTCCTGGGTGCCGGGGGGACGCGAGGCGTCGGTGACTACCGATGCAACCGGCGCCTTCGACTTCGGCCCGCAGCCACCGCCGGGCTTCCTGATCTCCGCCAACGCACCCGACCGCGTGGGCGTCTCGCAGTGGGTAGAGCTCCGCGACCCGAAGGCGAAGCCATCCCCCGACGCCCTCGAGCTGAAGCTGCTCGGCTGTGCGGCGATCGTCACCGGCCACGTGTTGGATTCCTCCGGTGGCTCGATCGAAAAGGCTCGCGTCGTGCTTGGTTCAACGCGCGTCGAGACCGATCATGCCGGCGCCTACCGGGTGTGTGGAGTCCTCGGACAACCTACGCTGCGCGTGACCGCCGACGGCTATGGCGGTGTGCATCTCGTCGTTCCGATCACTGGCGATGTCTCGCGCGACGTCATCCTGGTGCCCGAGATTGTGGTCACCGGTCGGGTGATCCGCGCGGAGGACTCGTCACCGGTCGCCGATGCCGTCGTGACGATCATCCCCGCCGGCGCGTTTGGACCAGACGGTCCCGAGCAGACGAGCGCGATCACCGACGCAGATGGGACGTTCCGCGCGAGCGGCGTGCCACCAGGGCAGGTGACCGCCACGGCCATCGCCGAGGACCTGACGAACGAATCGGCGGCGAAGGCGACCGTGATCGTCGGGCAGACTCCGCCGGTGTTGACGATCCGGATGAGAGGCACGGTAACGCTCCGCGGCAAGGTCGTTGGCGCGGGCAAGCCGATCGTCGGCGCGAAGCTCGTCGCGGTCCGCACGTCGCCGCTGACGTATTCGCGCGATGCCGTGACGCAGGCAGATGGCTCGTTCGTGCTCGACCATGTCTCAGCCGGCCAGATCGTGTTCAAGGTCACGAACTACGAGGTCGTCTCGCCGAAGAATCTCACCGTCGCCGCGGACCGCGACGGCATCGTGATCGACGTGGCGGAGCTTGGAGTGATCGCGGGACGCACGCTTCGAGATGGCAAGCCAATCCCACGCGTCAACGTGCACCTGATCGGCGACAACAGCGACGACCAGGTCACTTCCGACGCTGCGGGTCACTACGAGGCACGTGGTCTCACCGCGGGAACGTTCAAGCTCTACGCCACCGCTCCAGAGGCCGGCGCATTCAGCGGCCCCACCGAGGTCGCGCTGGCCGCCGCGGAACACAAGGAGAACGTCGACCTCGACGTCCCATACGAAGCCTCGATCGCCGGCGTAGTGGTTGACCAGGACGGCAAGCCCGTTGGGAACGTCTACGTTCGATTCATGCAGCCTGACGGCGACCTCGGCGAGTCCGAGACCGGGTTAGACGGCCGCTTCCGCTGCCACTCGATGACGGGAGGCGCCGCGTACGAGCCCGCGGTATTTCCGACGCGCGCACTTCAGCGCCCGTTCCCGTGGGCCGGCGACGCGCCGGCGATCCAGCTCGCAGACGGCAAGTCACATATCGACGGAGTGCGGCTCGCTATCAAGATCGTGCGGCGCGGCATCCGCGGCACCGTGGTCGAGGGTAGCGGCTCCGGGGTCGCCGACGCCCGAGTGCGGGCACAGCCAATGGCTGGGACCAACCTCGCGTTCTCGAGCTGGCTCGCTCTTCCATCCGCGATCACCGACGCAGCTGGGATGTTCGCGATCGCCGATCTTCCTGAGGGCGACTACGCGCTCGAAGCGCATGCGCCCGACGGAGGCGAGGGCACGCAGACTGCCGTCGCGGCTGGTAGCGAGGGCGCGAAGATCGTCGTTCAACGCGCCGGCAACATCGAGGGCACGCTCGTCGGATTCGGCGAAGTTCCCGTCGTGTACGCGCAGAGTCGCAAGGATCCGTCGCGGTTCCCGAGCGCGCAGATCCAAGGCTCAACGTTCTCGTTCCGAAATCTCCCGCCGGGGCCGTACACGATCACCGCCCAATCAACCAACGAAGGTGGCGCGGCGCACGTAGATCTCTCTGCCGGTGCGACGCAGAAGGTGACGATCACGAGCCATGGCCGCGGCGTGATCGTGGCGACACTGGTGGCATTCAACGGTGTCGGCGGTGTACCGGCGGGTCTCGTATGCCACGTCGTCGCACGCACAGGCGACGAGGCCGGGCTCACGAACTGGGATCCCGCAACGTCACCTCACAGCGATGTACAGGGTCACGCGACCTTCGACCCGGCGCTCGCCGGGGACGTGTTCGTTCAGTGCTACCACCCGGGCTCTGCCTGGTCGGATGGCATTGCGCCGGCAACACTCCCATCCGGAGGTCGCGTCACTGTCACGATCCCAGTGGTCAGGAACCAACTGCCGGCCGACGCTCCGAATATTGGGACTGTCGGCATCGAGCTCGCCCAGCAGCCGCTCGGCGGTGTGATCGCGAACGTGCAGCACGATTCCGCAGCCGACCGCGCAGGCATAGTCGCCGGCGATTCGGTCCTCTCGGTCGACGGCGTGGCCATCACTGGCCTCACGCCTGGCGGCATCCGCACCCTGATCCAGAACCATGCGATCGGCGCTCCAATCAGGCTGGGCGTCAGTCACGGCTCCACCAACCGTGTCGTGTCGATGACGGTCACTCCGCCCCGGTGATGCGCAGGGTGACCGCGATAGTCGGCGATCGAGCCGCTATCG
>JBBRBG010000116.1:0-30087 GCA_038206055.1 Haliangiales bacterium | reverse complement strand
GGTACGTCGAGGCGTCCTCGCGCGGCACGACGGGCGACGTCGCCCCGGTGCTCGGCTCGCAGGAGGATCCGCTATCGACGACGATCGACGCGGTCGTCGAGGAGGCTCCGATCGCGCCGAACCGCTCGCACATCGACGCGCACGTCGACTACGTCGACTTCGACGGCGACCTCAACAAGGGCTTTGACCAGTACTACCAGGCCGAGATCGACTTCATGTACCGCTTCCTCGATCCCATCTACGCGGTGCGACTCGGCTTCGGCACGTTGTCGGGCACCGGCGGTCCGAAGGACATCATCGATGCAGATCCCAATCACAACTGCCTCGACGACACCGGCGCCTATCGCTGCCGCAAGGTCACGTTCTCGTACGTCTATACGGAGTTCGAATATCGCATCCAGCCGAACGTGGCGATCATGGTGCGCCCGCAGGCCGGTCTGCTCACCACGGACTCGCTGCCCGGCACCGAGAACAACCGGTGCCGCGATGCGCAGGACATCGAGGGGTGCGGCTTCCATACGCGGTTCGGCGGGCGCGGGCGGATCCGGTTTGGCAGCGAGAACGGCACGAACCTCGTGCTCGGCGCCGGCTTCACGAAGGGCGTCGGCACGCTGCTCGAGGCTGCCTACAACTGGCTGCCGAGCCCGGTCGTTCCGATCCAGCTGAGCGTGCAGGTCACCGACATGCCCGTTCCCGAGAACTTCGGTGTGCGCCTGATCGGCGACATCGGTTGGCGCAAGCTGTCCTGGTTCTACCCGTCGTTGCGCCTGTCGTATCAGGCGCGCGACATCGACCACGCGGGGTTCTCGGGCGGCCTCGCGATGAACTTCGACTGGTGAGGATGACCATGAAGCTCACCTCGATCACATTTGTCGTCGCCGCGTTGGCCGCGAATGCGTATGCGGAGGATCCGCCTGCGCCGGTCGCGCCGAAGGCCGCGCCGGTGGCCGCACGATCGCTCGTCATCCACGTCGCGCCGCTGTCGAGCCCGGTCGGGGAACCGGTCGAGCTCCAGGCGACGCTCGATGCGCCGTACGCCGAGACCTTGAGCGCGCGGTGGCGTGCGCTCGGCGAGACCACCTGGCACGACGTTCCGTTCGAGCGCTCGAGCGCCGGCGGCTGGTATGCGAGCTTGCCGGCCGCGCCGTCGCCGGGCCTCGAGTACTACATCCGTGGTGTCGATGTGAACGGTGCAGAGGTCGCGCACTTCGCGTCCGCGTCGGCGCCGCACATGGTCCGCGTCGATCCGGAGCTGTTCGATCGGCTCGAGGATCTCGACCGCCGGCGCCAGCTCGGGTTGCGCGATCAGATCGCGCTCGAGATCAGCGCACACAACTTCGGCAACCGCTACGACCAGCCAGATCGGTTCGGGCGCGCCGAGGCGACGTTCACCCACCGGCTGTGGCGGCAGCTCCATCATATCGCGTTCGGGTTCGGCACGATCTGGGGCAAGACGCCGGTGGCGTCACCTCCCGTCGAACCCGACCTCGGCTCCCTCAACAACGGGATGAGATACGGTTTCGGCGAGCTCCGCGTCCGCGTGCATCGCTCGGTGTTTCTCGACGGGCGCGTCGCGCTCGGCGTCAGCCAGGACGGGTTCGACGCCGGCGTGCGCGGGCAGGTGATCTTCGGCAAGCCGTGGCGCTCGGCGCTGTTCATTGGCGGTGAGGCGTTCGGCGACGTCGGCAAGACGGCGTGGGTCCGCCTGCAATGGGACACCGCGGCGCCGTTCCTGATGGGTGCCTCGATCGTGCGCACGAACCTCCCCGGCGTGATGATCAGCCAGGCGGGCCTGTACATCGCGTACGACGTCGCGTACGTGCTCGCGAGCCGGTTCACGGTGAAGGCCCAGGTCTCGTACGGCGCGCGCGATGGTGCGGCTCACGTTGGTGGTGGTGTCGGGATGGCCGTGGATTTTTAGGCGTCGTGGTATGACGCCGCCGTGGCGATCAGCCTCTCGGTCAACCTCAACAAGATCGCGCTGCTGCGGAACTCGCGCGGCGCGACCAATCCGTCGCCGAAGATCGCAGGCGTCACTTGCCTCGATGCGGGCGCCTACGGGTTGACGCTGCACTGGCGGCACGACAACCGCCACACGCGCGCCGAGGACGTTCGCGTGCTCCGCGCGCTGTGCGCCGAGCGCGGCGCCGAGTTCAACCTCGAGGGCGATGATCGCGAGGAGCTGATCGCGCTCGCGATCGAGCTGAAGGTCTCGCAGTTCACGCTGGTGCCGGTGAAGCCGGGCGAGATCACGAGTGACCACGGCTGGGACGTCCCCGCGCAGCACGCGCTGATCGCGCCGATCATCGCGCGGCTCAAGGCCAGTGGGATCCGCACCGCGATGTTCATGGACTGCGAGCCCGCGAGCATGGCGGCCGCGGCGGCGACGGGCGTGGATCGTGTGGAGCTCTATACCGAGCCGTACGCGGCCTCGTTCGGAACGCCCCAGTTCAAGGAGGAGCTCGCGCGCGTGCAGGCGACCGCCAAGGCTGCACAGGCTGCGGGCCTCGGGGTCAACGCGGGCCACGACCTCAACCTCCGCAACACGCCGCTGCTCGCGCGCCTGGTGCCGGAGATCGTCGAGGCCTCGATCGGTCACGCGCTGCTCGCCGATGCGCTCTACATCGGCCTCGCCGAGGCCGTGCGGCGATACGTTCGCGCGTGTAAAGGCGAAGCAGTCGATGCGCCTGTTACCCAGTAGCGCCCTGGTGCTGCTCGCGGGGTGCCCGGGTGCAAAGCCCCCACGCACGCCGGAGTGCCCGAGCGATCGCACGGTGTTGATCGCGGGGCAGGAGGATGTCGCGCGCATCGCGGGGTGTACCGCGCTGTCGAGCGTGACGATCCGGACCGGCGCCTCGATCAATCTCGCTGGTCTGCGTGCGCTGGAGACCATCACCGGAGATCTCGCGGTCGGTCCTACGGTCGGCCTCGAGGAGGTCTCGTTGCCCGAGCTGCGAGAGGTCGGGGGCACGATCAAGATCACGAGCAACGGCTCGTTGCACGGTGTGTTCCTGCCGCGGCTCGAGACCGCAGGGAGGTTCGAGATCGAAGCGAACTCGGCGCTCACCTCGATCGCGCTCCCGCGGCTCGTGACCTCGCGTGGATCCCTCGTGATCGCGCAGAACGGGAGCCTCGAGCTGATCGATCTGTCGGAGCTCGCCACCGTCGGTAAAGACCTGGTGATTACGGACAATCCTGTCCTCACGCTGATCGAGGCGGGCAAGCTGGCGCAGGTGATGGACGTTCGGATCGAAGGGAATCGCGGACTCCCACCCGACCAGGTGGACGGGGTCCGTGCGAAGACCCTGCCAGCCGAGTAAAGTGGCGGCCATGTCCTCCGATGTCCTGGAGCTGGCCTCGTCCCTGGCATACCTCGACCAGCTCAGCGAGCTATCTCCCGATGAGGTCGATCCGAGCTGGCACGCACTGCTGGACGACGCCGCGACCAACGGCCACGACACCAACGGTCACGCGACCAACGGCACCAACGGCCACGCCCCCGAGCTGGCGCAGCCGCGCGTGATCACGCGACAGACGCTACCGAGCCTGTCGCGACCCGGTGCCGTGACGATGCTGCCGATGACGATGCAGGCGAACCCGAGCGCGTGGCCGCTCGTCAACGCGTACCGCAGCCGCGGCCACTTCGCCGCGCACCTCGATCCGCTCGGCCTCCTCGAGACGGCGCGGATCAGCGAGCTCGATCCTGCGACCTGGGGTTTCACCGCCGCGGATCGCGATCAAGTGATCGAGCCCACTGGCGTCTCCGGCGTCGCGCGCGCGACGGTGGGTCAGCTGCTCGCGTTGCTGCAAAAGGTCTACGCGGGCTCCGTGGGCGTCGAGTTCATGCACATCTCGTCGCCGGGGCGCCGCTCGTGGATCGCCGAGCGCATGGAGACGCAGCTGATCAAGCCGCTCCCCGTCGATGTGCGCAAGCACGTGCTGCAGCTCCTGATCAACGCCGAGCAGTTCGAGCGGTTCTGCCACACGAAGTATCCCGGCACGAAGCGGTTCAGCCTCGAGGGCTCCGAGAGCCTGATCCCGGCGCTCGACATGCTGCTGACGCACGGCGCACGCCTCGGCGCGATCGAGGCAGTGCTCGGCATGGCGCACCGCGGCCGGCTCACCACGATCGAATCAATTCTTCACCGCCCGGCGCGCGACCTGTTCGGTCACTTCGAGGACGCGGAGCCGGAGAAGGCGATGGGCGGCGGCGACGTCAAGTACCACCTCGGCTACTCGACGGACCGCACGGATCCGAACGGCAACCTCATGCACGTCTCGCTCGCGTTCAATCCGAGCCACCTCGAAGCGGTGGATCCGGTGGTCTGCGGCCGCGTGCGTGCGAAGCAGACGCGCCACCACGATGTCGAGCATCGTCGCGTGATGGGCGTCCTCGTCCACGGTGATGCGGCGTTCGCAGGGCAGGGCCTCGTCACCGAGACGCTGCAGCTCTCGGGCTTGCCGGGCTACCGCACCGGCGGCACCGTGCACCTGATCGTCAACAACCAGGTCGGCTTCACGGCATCACCGGCAGAGCAACGATCCACGCCGTACTGCACCGACATCGCGAAGATGCTCGAGTGCCCGATCTGGCACGTCAACGGCGAGGACCTCGATGCACTGACTCGCGTGATCGAGATGGCGTGCGAGTTCCGCGCGCAGTTCGCCTCCGACGTGGTGATCGACATGTACTGCTATCGCAAGTACGGTCACAACGAGAACGACGAGCCGAGCTTCACGCAGCCGCTGATGTACGAGGCGATCAAGCAGAAGGCGTCGCCCGTCGAGATCTACACGAAGCAGCTCGTCGGCGACGGCGTGCTCACCACCGATGACGTCACGGCGATGACGAAGAAGCGCGTCGCCGAGCTGGAGGTCGAGCTCGAGGCGGCGAAGTCGCTCGGCAAGCGGCCCGAGGGGCCCTCGATGACGGCGATGTGGCGCGGTTACCGCGGGGGGATCTCGGATGCGCCGGTCGACGCCGACACGAAGGTGCCGCGCGAGATCCTGTCGCACATCGCCACCGCGATCACCGAGGTGCCGAGTGGCTTCACGCCGCATCCGAAGATCGAGCGCCTGCTCGAGCAGCGCGCGCAGATGGGGAAGGGCGAGCGCGCAGTCGACTGGGGCATGGGCGAGCTCCTCGCGTACGGCTCGCTGCTCTACCAGGGCATCAACGTGCGGCTCTCCGGGCAGGACTCATCGCGCGGCACGTTCAGCCACCGTCACGCGATCATCACGGACATCACGACCGGGCGCGAGCACCTCGTGCTCGGCGGGATCCAGCCCGATCAGGGTCAGTGCCGGATCTACGACTCGTTCCTCTCCGAAGCCGGCGTCGTCGGCTTCGAGTTCGGCTACTCGCTCGACTACCCCGATGCCCTCGTCATGTGGGAGGCGCAGTTCGGCGACTTTGCGAACGGCGCACAGGTGATGATCGATCAGTTCATCACGTCCTCGGAGGACAAGTGGAAGCGCCTCTCGGGCCTCGTGCTGCTCCTGCCGCACGGCTACGAAGGGCAGGGACCCGAGCACTCGAGCGCGCGCCTCGAGCGCTATCTGGAGTCGTGCGCCGAGCACAACATCCAGGTCGCGCAGCCGACCACGCCGGCGCAGATGTTCCATCTGCTTCGCGAGCAGCAGCTCCGCGCGATGCGCAAGCCGCTGATCATCATGACGCCGAAGAGCCTGCTGCGGCTTCCTGCGGCGACCTCCTCGATCGACGAGCTCGCGACCGGGAAGTTCCACCGCGTGCTGGCCGACGTGGCCGTGGATCCCGCGAAGGTCACGCGCGTGCTGCTGTGCACCGGCAAGATCTACTACGAGCTCGCCGACGAGCGCACGAAGCGAACGGCCGAGGACATCGCGATCGTACGGATCGAGAAGCTGTATCCGTGGTGGCCGCACCTCGTCGCCGCGGCGACGCTCGACAAGTACCCCGGCCTCAAGGAGCTGATGTGGGTCCAGGACGAGCCGAGCAACATGGGCGCGGGAAACTTCATCACGCCGAAGCTGCAGAAGCTCATCGACGGCAAGGGCATCAGCTACGACTTCATCGGTCGTGCGGAGAGTGCTAGCCCTGCGACAGGCTCGCACAAGGCGCACGTCATGGAGCAGCAGCAGATCCTCAAGCAAGCGTTCGACCCGCGCTAGCACCGTCGAGAATGGCGGGGTAGCATGCCCCCCATATGGCGGATCTGGTCGTACCTCAGCTCGGCGAATCGATCTCGGAAGCTGTCATCGCGCGCTGGCTCAAGCAGGTCGGCGATGCGGTTGCTATCGACGAACCGATCGCGGAGCTCGAGACCGACAAGATCACGGTGCAACTCCCGTCGCCCGTCGCGGGTGCGCTCTCCGAGCAGCGCGCAGCCATGGGCGCGACCGTGAAGGTCGGCGAGATCATCGGCGCTGTTACCGCCGGCGCCGCGGGTAAAACAGAGCCCGCCGTCGCTCCGGCGGCACCGGCACCGCCGCCTGCCATCGCAGTCGCTGCCGCCGTGGGGAAGCCGATCGAGGCGTGGAACCAGCCTACCGGTCGCCTGCCCACCGTGGGTGGCGCGCCCGGGCCGGTGAAGTCGCAGACGCCCCATATCGTCAAGGCAAACGGAGAGGGGCTCGACAAGGACGCGCTGCTCAAGCTCACGCCGTCGCAGCGAGCGACCGCGCGCGAGTCCGGTGCGCTCCCCGCGCGCGGTGCAGCGATCCCGGCAGCGCCGAGCGGTCCGAGCGAAGAATCGCGGCTCGCGGCGGTCGATCCACGCGACGAGGTCGTGCCGATGTCGCCGCTGCGCAAGCGCGTCGCCGAGCGCCTCGTCCAGGCGCAGCACGAGAGCGCATCGCTGACCACGTTCAACGAGGTCGACATGACGGCGGTCATGGACCTCCGCGCGAAGTACAAGGAGACCTTCGAGAAGAGCCACGGCGTGAAGCTCGGCTTCATGTCGTTCTTCGTGAAGGCATGCGTCGCCGCTGCGAAGCTCTACCCGGGGATCAACGCCGAGGTCGTCGGCGGCAACATCGTCTACAAGAAGCACTACGACTTCGGCATCGCGGTCTCCACGCCGAAGGGCCTCGTGGTCCCGGTGCTCCGCGACGTCGACACGCTGTCGTTCGCCGGCATCGAGAAGGGCATCCTCGCGCTCGCCGACAAGGCGAAGACCGGAAAGCTCGCACTCTCCGATATGTCGGGTGGCACGTTCAGCATCACGAACGGCGGCATCTACGGCTCGATGATGTCGACGCCGCTCCTCAACTATCCGCAGACTGGCATCCTCGGCATGCACAACATCGTCAAGCGCGCCCTCGTCATCAACGACGAGGTCAAGGTGCGCCCGGTGATGTACCTCGCCCTGTCGTACGACCACCGCGTCGTCGACGGCAAGGAAGCTGTCTCGTACCTCGTCGCCGTCAAGGATCGACTCGAGGCACCGGAGCGGATGCTCGTCGAGGTCTGATACGAAGCGGCTTGCTCGTCACTCGTTGCCCGCGACGATGCAGGCACTGGTGCGCGCCGAGGGTGGTGTCGCGCTGGTGGAGCGGCCGGTTCCAGATCCGCCGCGCGGCAAGGTACTCGTGCGCGTGCGTGCCGCGCCGATCAATCCGAACGATCTGATGGCGCTCGACGACACCTACGAGGTCGAGCGCCCCCTCGGCTCGATCCTCGGCTTCGAGGGGTGTGGCACCGTCGTTGCTGCAGGCGACGGCGTGATCGGCCGGTTCCTGCTCGGCCGCGAGGTCGCGTGCGCGGCAGGCGAGGGCGACGGGACGTGGGCGGAGTACGCGGTCGTCGACGCCATCAAGTGTGCGCCGCTCGACAAGCGAACCGATCCGCAACAGGCCGCGATGCTGCTGACAAACCCGATGACCGCGTGGGTCCTGCTCGAGACCGCCCGCCGCGGCGGCCACCGCGCGCTCGTGCAGAACGCAGCGGCCGGCTCGCTCGGCAAGATGCTCATGCGGCTGTGCGCATCTGCGAAGGTCCCGCTGGTCAACGTCGTTCGCCGCCGCGAGCAAGCCGAGATCCTCCGCACGCTCGGTGCCGAGCATGTCGTGGTCACGAGTGAGCCCGGCGCGGACGCCGAGCTGACGACCCTGTGCGACAAGCTCGGCGTGACGTGCGCCTTCGACGCCGTGGCCGGACCTTCGACGGGGCAGCTCGCGAAAGCGGTCGGCATCGGTGGAACGATCCTCGTCTTCGGCATGCTCTCGGGCGCGCCGGCGCAGGTCGACGCGAACGTCCTCGTGTTCAAGCGGCTGACCATCAAGGGTTTCACGATGTACGAGTGGCTCGAGTCGACGTCGCTGCTCGGCAAGCTGCGCGCGCTGAGAGCAGCGCAGCGGCGGCTCGCAACGGATCTGAAGTCCGAGATTCGAGCCACTCACTCGCTGGCCGAGCACGCCGCCGCACTTGCGCTCGTGCGCGGAGCGACCACCGACGGCAAGGTTCTGTTCCTCCCCCTAGGGGAGAGAGCGCTCGACGAGCGAGAACCCGTCGGATCATGCGCTCGTGTGCTCGTGCGCCCCGAAGGCCCGAGGGGACCCGAAGCAGAGACTTCTTCTGGAGGAGAAAGCCTCTTCTTGGGGAGCTTCGGGTCGTCGGGGCGCAACTGAACCAGCGAGCTCCGTCGTGGTGTGCGGAGTAGCCGGCCGCCCTCTGTCGGAGCCACGCATTCGCCGAACGTATCCGGAGCCGATCAGCGAGTCGATCCCCTACTGAGGTTTCTCAGGAGCCTGCTAGAGGTCAGCGGACCGGCCGCACGACAATCGCGGACCCGCCCATCGGATCCTTGGGCGCGGGGAGGTCCGTGCCGCCGATCGATACAGCCGCGGTATGCGCGATGCCGGCGAGGAAGCCGCCGGGGACGCCGACGAGCGTCGTGATCTCCTCGCGGCCCGAGCCGCCGATCTGCCAGCTCTCGGTGATGGCGCCGCTGGTGTCGAGCGCTGCGACGAACGCGTCGTCGCCACCGCCTGCCTTCAGCGTGCGCGTGCCGAGCTGGATCTCGCCGGAGAAGAAGCCCGCGACGAGGATGCGGTTGCCGGTCGCGCTGATCGCCCGGAGGCCATCGAAGTCGGGGCCGCCGATGAGCATCGCGTGGCTGGGCGTGCCGGCCTTCGTCCACCAGGCGACGAGACCATCGGCGTCGCCGTGCGCCACGAGATCGATGCCGCCGACATGCACCGTGTCACGCGCGTTGCCGGCCACGACGATGTTCTCGGCCTCGTCGATCGCTACGCCAGCGACGGTGTCATCGAGCTTGCCGCCGAACGTCGCGGCCCACAGGCGCGCGCCGGTGCGCTCGTCGAGGGTGGCGACGAAGCCATCGGCGTAGGGAGTGCGCTCGTCGAACGCGGGCAGGGGCACGCCGCCGAGCTCCGCGCCGGCGGCGAACGTGCCGGTGATCGCGAGCCGACCGTTGCGTGTCGAGATGCCCTGCACGCTATCGGCGTGGAGCCCGCCGACGCGGATCAGCCACTCGGGCTGACCGGTCAGGCCAAGGCGCACGACGAATCCGTCGGACTTGCCGGCACTCGAGACGACGGAGCTGCCGATGCGGAGCGTGCCGCTGAATGCACCGCCGACGATCGCGCCGCGCGCGGTGCCGGTGATCGTCGTGACCTGCGCCCACTCGCTCGACTCGATCGCGGTCTTCCAGCGCGGCGCGCCGGTGGCTTGATCGAGGGCGACGACCATCGCGGCGGGCTCGCCGCGCACGGGCCGTTCGGCGAGCGTGCCGGTGCCGGCGAGGGTCGCGAACAGCAGCGGAGACTGCTGCGCGATCGGCCCGGCGATACCCCCGAGCTTCGCGGACCACAGGAGCGTGGCGCCGCGGCGGGCCTCGACCGTCGACGAAGCGCCGGAGGCGAGCGCGACGAAGGTGACATCACGGTCGGCGGCGACCCCGCGGAGCGAGGTCGCATCGCGCCCGATCTCGAGCGTCGCTGGATCGGCCGCCGGATCGCGCGCGCGGCGCGCACCGGGGCAAGCAGCAAGCACCGCAATCGCGAAAGGCGCGATGCAGGCTCGGCGCATCAACAAGAACCGCGGAGCTAGAACTTCTCGTTACGGCTACGCAGCTCGGCGAGGACGGCCGGCAGACCGAGCTTGTCGATCCGGCGCATACCGCGCGCCGAGACCTTGAGCGTGATCCAGCGCTTCTCGTCCTCGAGCCAGAACCTCTTGTTCATCAGATTCACTTCGAACCGCCGCTTGGTGTGGCGGTTCGAGTGGCTGACGTTGGAGCCGACGAGCGGCCGCTTTCCGGTAACCTGACAGACTCGCGACATCGCACGTCTCCTTAGATCTTCGACTCTTTGAATTCGACGTGCTTGCGAACGACGGGGTCGTACTTCTTGAGCACGAGCTTGTCCGGCGTACGCTTGCGGTTCTTCGACGTCGTGTAGAAGAAGCCGGTGTCGGCGGTCGACACGAGCCTGATCAGCTCGCGTCCAGATTTACCCTTTTTGGCCATGGCGATACTCCGGGAGGGCCGGACTTATGCCATGGAGACCGCGGACATGGCAAGCACCGCGAAGCTCTACTCGTCGCCGTCGTCGTCGGCGGGGGTACCGCCCTCGGTTGCCAGCCGAGCTGGTCCCCCCTCGGTCAGTGCAACCCCTGGCAATGTCGTGGTCTTTCGCTTGGCACGACGGCCCTCGATGGCCATGGCCAGGATCGTCATATCGTCGCCCTGAGGCTGGTCCGTGGTGTGGCTATCGATGTCCGCGAGGATCGCTTTGATGATGTCCTCGGTGTTTCCCCGGGCCGTCCGGATGCGGCGGGACAGCCGGGACAGGCCGTATTCGTTGCCGCGGGCGTCGCGGGCTTCGAGGATGCCGTCCGACACCATGATGAGCATGTCGCCGGGAAGCAGCTGAACGCGCGCCTCGCCCGCCTCGAGGTCGGGGGTGACGCCGAGCGGTGGCGTGTGCGCGCGCTCGGCCTGCAGCGGGAACACGCGATCGCCGCGGCGGAGCAGGGGCACGCAGTGGCCCGCGTTCGTGAACACGAGGCTGCGGTTCTCCATGTCGTAGATGCAGTAGACGAGCGTGGCGAACATGCCGTCGTCGCCGAGGCCCACGATCTCCTGGTTGACACGGCGGAGGAGGCGCGCGGGCGTGCGCGCGATCGCGGCGCGCGAGCGGAGCTCCGAGGTCAGGCGCGCCATGTACAGCGCGGCGCTGATCGCCTTGCCGGCGACATCGCCCACCGCGATGCCAAGGTGCGATGGGTCGTGCCAGATGAAGTCGTAGAAGTCGCCACCGATCTGATACGCGGGCTCGTAGTGCACGGCGAAGTCGAGGCCGACGACATTGGGCACGCTCGCCGGCAGGAGGCTGCGCTGGATCTGGCGCGCGACGCGCAGATCGCGTTCGAGCTTCTCGCGACGAACCATCTGCGCCGCTGCACGTGTGGAGTGGATCGCGAGGCCCGCTTGCGAGGCGACGGCCTGGAGGAGGTCCACGTCCTCCTGCCGGAATCCAACGCGCTTGCTCTCGACATAGACCACGCCGTAGTGCGCGCCGTGATAGATGAGCGGCGCGCCCATCCGCATGCCGATGCCTTCGCCATCCCCATCGGTGGAGATGCCGACCTGCGAATCGCCGAGGAGCACACCGCGGCGATCACTGATGACGTGCTGGATGATCGTGCCGGGCACGCGCAGGTGACCGCCGAATGTGGGGCGGGACGCATCCTCGGCGGCCACCTGCGACATCGGTGTCTTCTTCGGAGGCGCCCGATGGCGCTGGCACTGCACGCGCAGCTCGCCGGTGCGTTCATCCTCGACCAGCACACCGACGTCCTCGGCCTGCGGGAACAGCTCCAGCAACGCCTCGACGATCTTCTCGAGCAGCGTCTCGGCGTTATCGGAGGACGCGGTCGCCTGGAGCACCGACGTGAGCGCATCGAGCTTGCGCTCGAGCAGACGCACGGCGCGTTGATCTGCGATGGAGATCAACCCGGAGCTGATCAGCGGGTTGCGACCGGACCCGGAGTCTTCGCGACTGCGGATGAGATTCGTGGCGCCGACCTCGATCAGCGTGACGCCCGCGCCGGGCGCGAACTGCGGATCCGGCGTGGAATCGCGCGCCTCGACGCGGATGCGGTTGTTCGCGATCAGGATCTCGTCCTCGTGCTTGACCGGCGATGAGCCCTGGACGCGCGTGCCGTTGATGTACGTGCCGTTGTTCGAGCCGAGGTCCTCGAGCATCCAGCCGTCGCCGTCCTTCCACAGGCGGGCGTGCTGCCGAGACACGCGCATGTCCGGTACGAAGATCTGGCAGTCCGAACGCCGCCCGATCACATACTCGCCCTCGCCGAGCTTGTAGCGCCGGCCGGCGATCGGACCGGCCAGGAACACGAGAGAGGGCATACGGACAGGCTTAGTAGCATAGGTTTGTGAACGCCAACACGCCGGGATCGCAAAGGTTTCCGTGAGGGCGGGCGCGTACTTGACCGGGCGATCCGCGGGGGGTGTACTTCGCCCGTGCAGCCACTCGGTAACTTCATCGGCGGCGTGTTCGTGGCGCCGTCCGGCAAGGCGCTGGTATCGCGGAACCCGGCGGCGGACGGGGCCGTGGTGTTCGAAACCGGATACACGGTGGGCGCCGTCGCGGATGCGGCGAAGGCCGCGGCGGCTGCACAGCCGGCGTGGGCACGGCTCAGCCCGGCCCAGCGCGCGACGCACCTCGAGACATTCAAGCGCGAGATCGCGGCGCGTGCCGACCAGCTCGCTGATGCGATCGTGATCGAGACGGGCAAGATCCGGAGCGAGGCGAAGCTCGAGGTCCAGACGCTGCTCAACCGCTTCGATCTCGTGAAAGCCGCGATGGCCGCCGATCTCAAGCCCGGACAGGTCGGGCCCGGCGAGTCGTTGCGCTACGCGGCGCTCGGCGTGGTCGGCGTGATCGGCCCGTTCAACTATCCGATCCACCTGTGCCACGCGCACGTGTTGCCCGCGTTGCTCGCGGGCAACACGGTTGTCATCAAGCCGAGCGACATCACCCCGCTCTGCGGTCAGCGCTACGCCGAGGCCGCGCTCGCAGCGCAGCTTCCGCCCGGGGTGCTCAATGTCGTCGTCGGTGCGGGTGAGGTCGGTGCGGCGATGGTCGAGTCGCCGCTGCTACGCGGGCTCGCGTTCACGGGGAGCTGGGCGGTGGGGCGGCGGATCCTCGAAGGTGCGCTCGAGCGGCCGGAGTTGCTCGTCGCGCTCGAGATGGGCGGCAAGAACGTGTGCGTGGTGCTCGACGACTGCGCGGTGCGGCAGGCGGTCCACGAGGTCGCCGTCGGTGCGTGGCTCTCGGCAGGGCAGCGCTGCACGGGGACCGAGCGCGTGCTCGTGCATCGCAAGATCGCCGATCGATTCATCGCCGCGCTCGCCGATGTTGCACGCGGTCTGAAGTTCGGAAACCCCGAGGACGCGAGCGTGTTCGCCGGTCCGCTCGCCACGCACGGCGCACTGACCAAGCTCGAACAGGCGATCGAGACCGCGAAGAAGGCGGGCGCGGAGACGATCGTCGCCGGCGAGAAGCTGCCGGGCGGGTTCTACCGCACCGCTTCGATCCACAAGCTGCCCGATGGCGTGCACCACGTGGCGGGCTACACGGATCTCGAGGTGTTCGGTCCGGACCTGTGCCTCGAGATCATCGATTCGGATGACGAGGCGATCAACGTGATCGAGGGGAGCCGTTACGGCTTCGCGAACGCGGTGTTCACCGCATCGGCGGCGCGGTTCGAGGAGTTTGCAGCGCGAACGCGCTCGGGCATCCTCAACCGGAACCGTTCGACGAACCTCGCGAGCCCGAAGCTGCCGTTCGGTGGCGTCGGGCGCAGTGGCAACTATCGGCCGGCCGGTGCGTGGGCGCATCGGAATCTGATGGTGCCGATCGCCGTGCTCGAGAACCCGCTCGGCGCGGTGACGCCGCATCCGCACCTCGCAAAGTTGTTGCCGGCGATCGATCTCGATCGGCTGAACCAGCAGCACGCGCACGAAGAGGGCCTCGAGGCGGCACGGCGACTCGTGGATCTGCCGCGGCCGATGTCGATCACGCGTCCGCTCGGTGGGCGGTTGCCGACGAGCGAAGCGCTGCTCGCGCGCCTGTATGCGGGTGATCGCGTGCCGAAGGAGAAGAAGCCGCCGGTGTTCGATCACCTGCGCTCGGCCGGGCCGTGGATGGTCTCGGTCGACGAGGAGCCGCTCGCGGTGATCGACGGCATGAGCCAGACCGCGACCGTGGTCGGTGGGTTCGCCGAGGATCCGGTCGTTCGCGCGTATACCGAGGGTGAGTTCGGCGACACGCTCGTCGAGAACGAGGACACGTCGCTCGGCGAGACCTGGGCAGCGGCGGAGTACGCATCGACGCTGCGCCAGCTCGTTCCCGGGTTGCCGCACGTCACATTCGTGGCGTCGGGGGCGGAGGCAAACGAGAAGGCAATGGCGCTGTGCCGGATCAACTGCGCGCGCAAGGACGCAACGAAGGTCCTCGCGTTCGATGGCAGCTTCCACGGCCGTCTCTTGCTCGCGCTCCACGCGACGCACTCGCCGAGCAAGCGCGCGCCGTTCGAGATCAAGGGCTACGAGACGAAGTTCGCGCCGTTCCCGGTGTGGGCAGAGCCCGGCGACGAGCCGCCGGCGCCGAGCGGGTTCTATGCCGCCGCGGCCACCGGCCAGGTCGAGGAGCTGCAAGAGCGGTTCGGCGATGCGAAGGACGACGCGCTGCTCGCCGCCGAGGTCCTCTCGCTCGCGGCGGTGCACGATGCGCTGCTCACCGGAGAGTACAACTGCTGCATCATCGAGCCGATGCAGTCGGAGGGTGGCGATCGCTACGCCACCGAGCGCTTCTTCCGCGCGCTTCGTCTGCTCACGCGGTTCCACCAGACGTTCCTCGTGTTCGACGAGGTCCAGGTCGGCTTCGGCCTCGGTGGACCGTTCGCGTGGCACTCGAAGTTCCGGCTGCTCAACTCGCGTGGTCAGCCGGATTACCCGGATGCCGTCACGTTCGCGAAGCGAGCGCAGGTCGGTGTGGTGATGTCGCGGTTTGCCGATCCGGAGCCGGCGAGCGCGCACAACGCCTCGCTCGTGCGTGGGCGGATCCACGCCGACATGGTTTCGACCAGCCACAACGCCGAGCGGCTCGAGAAGCTCGTGCAGCCACGGCTCGCGCAGCTCGCGCGTGCCTATCCGCATCTCGTCGGTGCGCCGCGCGCCACGGGCTACGCGTTCGCGTTCGATCTGCCCACGTCGGCGCAGCTCGAGGCGCTGATCGGTCAGCGGTTCTGGCGCGGCGCCATCGTGTTCGCGGCCGGAACGCGCACGGCGCGATGGCGGCTCTCGGATAGCTTCCTCGCGCGCGAGATCGACATGCTGTTCGAGGTCATCCGCAAGTCGCTGTCGTGGGTCGATGCGCACGAAGGCAGAAAGCCGCCCGAGTGGGAAGACCAGCCCGCGCCGCCGGCGCCCGCCGCTGTACCGTCGACCGCGCCGCCGGTCACCTACCGTCTCGTGCCGCACGGCGAGGAGATGAACCACCTGCCGGCGATCCTCGACATCGAGTACCAGGTTTACGAACCGGCGCGCCGGACGCCGCCGGCGGAGATCCGCGCTGCGATCGAGGCCGCCGAAGGTTCCCTGCTCGTGGCCGAGGCGCCGTCGCCGAACGGTCAGATGCAGCTCGTTGCGTTCGCGATCGGTGCGCCGCTCGAGCAGTCCAATGAGGTCGAAGGGCCCGACGACGATCCGATGCTCGGCAAGCACAACACGATGTACTCGATCTCGATCACGGTGGCGCCGACGTACCAGTCGTCGGGCATCGGTCGCCGGCTCAAGGAGCTTCAGCTACGCGATGCGGCGGCACGCACGCGCAGCGATGGCTCCCTGCGTTACCGCTACGTGACGGGGCGCAACCGCGTGGGGCGCACGGCGCAGATGACGCACCTGAACCGCGTGTTCGGCGCGCACGTGGTCTCGATCCTCACCGGGCAGTACGAGGATCCCGAGGGGCAGGCCATCTACTACCGGATCCCACTCGGTGCGCTGACGCCCGATCCGGTCGTCAAGCAGGACGTGCTGCGCCGGCGCGACGCGGCCACCGTGGGTGAGGACGAGGTCATCTTCGATCTCGCATCGGGCCTGACGAAGCCGTTTTCGACGGCGCCCGCGACCCTCAAGGCGCTCGAGGATCTCGGGCTCCTCTACGGTCCGGCCGTCAACAAGCTGACGCTGATGAACTACGTCACGCCGGCAACCGTGCGCTCGCTCGAGTGGATTGGCTCCCTCGTTCCCGAGTTGCCGCATATCTATCTGACCTCGTCGCGCGACGAGTCCGTCGACAAGGCGATCCGCCTGATCCGCGTGACGCGCAAGACCGGTCAGGTCGCGATCGGGCTTGCGGGTGGCTACTACGGCCACACCGCGGCTGCGTGCCGTTCGCTCTCCGATCCCGACGTCCACCTCGGCGGGCCGGGGCACTTCGCGTGGCCGCGCGTTCCGCACCCCGCGGTCGCCGGCGCGGACGCCACGATCGCGGCGCTGCGCGAGGCCGTCTCTGCTGCGGGTGGGCCGGCCAACGTGCTCGGCTTCTTCTACGAGCTCGTGCAAGAACGCACGGGCCACGTGCTGACGCCCGAGTTTGTGACCAAGCTGGCGGGGTTGCGCACCGAGCTCGATCTGCCGCTGATCGCGCTCGAGACCACGACGCACACCTACCGGAGTGGGCGTGGGGCGTTCGCGTCCTCGGCGCTCGGCCTCACGCCCGACGTGCTCGTGTGGTGGGGCGGTGGACAGACCGGCTATCTGCACTGTGCGGCGCGCTGGTACGTGGGCTCGCCCCTCACCTTGGTCTCGACCTGGGACGGCGACGAGCTCTCGCTCGTGCGCCAGCACCACCAGCTGCGTGCGGCCCGCTACTTCGATCTCTCGGCAGGCATCGCGGCACTCGACACGGCGCTCGCCGCAATATCGTTGCCTTCCGCCGGCCTCGGCGCCTACCGGGTGATCAGCGCTGGTACCAAGGCGCCCGTGCTGGCCGAGCACCTCGCGGATCGCGGCCTCCGCGTGCGGACGTACCCCGGCGGCCGCATCGCGATCGTCCCGGCCCTCGACCAGCTTGCCGCCTCCGCCGCGGCGCTGGCAACGGCGCTGCGCGAGGCGCCATGACCGCCGCGCCGCCGCGCTCCTCGAAGGTCGAGCTCCTGCTGCTCGCGCACATCGTGGCCTTGGTCATCGGAATCGCGATCGCCGCCCAGGTGGCTTCGTGATCGGGGACGGCTTCGTGATCGGGGACGGTTTCAACTTACGCAACTTGCGATCGCTAACTCCGCGAGCTCGCGTGTTCCGCGCGTTGTCCGGCAATGGGGACGGTTTCAACTTACGCAACTTGCGATCAGTAACCCCTCGATTCCTCGTCGTAACGCGCGGCAACGCGAAGCCACATCGCAAACCCGGGTCGAGTACGAGCCTTCGCGCACTTGCGGATCGCAAGTTGCGTAAGTTGAAACCGTCCCCAACTCCCGCCGCGCGATTGCTCGCTGCGAAGCGGGGCAACGCGATGCTCGGAGCTCGCACGGGACTTCGCGCACTTGCGGATCGCAAGTTGCGTAAGTTGAAACCGTCCCCACGCAGGGAGCACGCGTGAGGATCCTTGAACTGCCGAAGGGCAAGACGAGTCGCCAGTGGGGGCAGATCCACGGCGAGAGCTTTCGCGGCGAGGTGAAGGCGTTGTCCGAAATCCGGACGTATCTGTGCACCAAGGTCGGCGGCTTCAAGACGGTCGATCAGGTTTCGGGCGCCGCACGCGCTCATCTTCCGGTGCTCGAGCGCTATGACGCGGAGCTTTATGCGGAGCTCCTGGGAATCGCCGAGGGCGCGGGGGTCAGCCCCGAGACGATCGTTGTCGCGAACCACTACACCGATCTGCGCGACCTCGACCCAGATCCCGCGACGTGGGTTCCGGCGCCGACGGCCGATGACCCGCATGCCGTGAAGTCAGGGCAGGGCGCAGGCGGGCTGGGCGGCGATGGCTGCAGCGTGCTGTTCGCGGAGTCGCCAACGGGGCGCATCGTCGCGCAGACGTGGGACATGCACGCGACGGCGATCCCCTACGTGATGGTGCTGCGCGTGCCCGAGTCGGCCGCAGGGCCGGCGGCCACGCTGCTGACCGTCACCGGTTGCCTCGGCATGGCCGGCATGAACACGGCGCGCCTTGCGATCGCGATCAATAATCTCTACTCGACCGACGCCACGCTCGGCGTGGTGTGGCCGGCGATGGTGCGCAAGGCGCTGCAGCAGACACACGCTCGCGCGGCGCGCGATGTGATTCGCACGAGCCCGATCGGGTCGGGGCACCACTACCTCGTTGCAGATCAAGGCGCGGCGTTCGCGCTCGAGGCGTCAGGCACGCGTCGCAAGATCGTCTACGACAACACGATGGCCATCGCCGAGCATCCGAGCACGTACGTCCACACGAACCACTCGCTGGATCCGGATGTCGCCGCGCGCAGCAAGGTGCCGACGACGAGCACCACATATGACCGCATGAAGTGGCTCGAGGCCGACCTCGCACGCACGCCGCTCGCCGATCTCGACGACGCGTGGCGCCGCCTCGGCTCCGAGGACGGCTGGCCGCGCAGCATCTGCACGAACATGGCGACGCCCGAGAGCCCGCACGGTGCGGCGACCTGCGGCGCCATCGCGATGAACCTCGACACGGGCGAGCTCTACGCGCAGCAGGGTTTCATCCACAACGTCGCGCCGGAGAAGTGGCAGCTGTGAGCAACGATCATCCGTTCTTCTTCACCTGGACCGCGCAAGAGAATGCGAAGCCGTTCGAGCTGACCGGCGGCGATGGCGCGTGGTTCACCACGGCCGATGGTGGGCGCTGGCTCGATCTCGGCGCGCTCGCCTATCAGGTCAATGCGGGACACGGACGGAAGCGGATCGTCGACGCGATCAAGCGGCAGGCCGACGAGCTGTGCCTCTCGGCGCCGAACGCGGTGTATCCGGCGAAGGTCGAGCTCGCGCAGCGCCTCCTGGCGATGGCAGGGCCCGGCTTCACGAAGGTGTTCTTCACGCTCGGCGGCGCCGAGGCGAACGAGAACGCGATCAAGATCGCGAGACAGGTAACGGGGCGGCTGAAGATGATCAGCCGCTATCGCAGCTATCACGGCGCCTCGATGGGCGCGCTCGCCCTCACCGGTGACTGGCGTCGCCCGCCGATGGAGCCGCTGATTCCCGGCGTGGTCCACGTGCACGACTGCGAGTGCGAACGTTGTGCTATGGGCAACCGCCCGGGCAACGTGTGCACGCAGGGCATGGGCCGCGAGATCGAAAAGACGATGGCGCTCGATGGTGCCCGCAGCACCGCCGCCGTGTTCATCGAGCCGGTACCCGGAGCGAACGGTGCGTGGGTGCCGCCACCCGACTACTGGCCGACCGTACGCGCGGCGTGCGATCGCGATGGTGCGCTGCTCGTTGCCGACGAGGTGCTCACCGGCTTCGGTCGCACAGGAAAGCCGTTCGGGCACCAGCACTGGAACGTCACGCCCGACATGATCACGATCGCGAAGGGCCTCGCCTCCGGCTACGCCACGATCGGCGCCGTGCTCGTGCACGAGCGCGTGGCGAAGTTCTTCGACACGAACGTCCTCGCGTGCGGACTGACCTACTACGCGCACCCCACGGCGTGCGCGGCGGCGCTCGAGACGATGAAGCTCTACGACGATGAGAAGCTCTACGCCAACTCGGAGCGCCTCGGACCCGTGCTGCTGCGCGAGCTCGATGCCGCCGCGGCGCGGCTCGCCGTTCCCGCCGACGTGCGTGGTCTCGGTCTCCTCGCGGCGATCGCACCGCGTGCGCCACTCGAGCACTGGCAGAGGCTCAGCGCCGAGCTGGTCACGCGCAAGCTCTCGCTGCACGTCGATGGAAAGCGCGGAACGGCGATCTTCTCTCCGCCGCTATGCATCACCGAGGACGAGCTGGTCCGTGGTGTTCGGTCATTCGGCGACGCCGCAGTTGCCGCATTCGGAGGTAAGTCGTGATCGGTCGTCACAAAGACAAGATCGTCGCGTCGATCGCCGACGCACTCGCCCCCCTCAAGGATGGGATGACCATCCTCGTCGGTGGCTTCGGGCTGTCGGGCAATCCCGAGGCGTTGATCAAAGGCGTGGTCGATCGCGGCGTGCGCGACCTCACCCTCGTCTCGAACAATGCCGGCAACATGGGCAAGGGCCTCGCGCAGTGGCTGAAGGCTGGAATCATCCGCAAGGTCATCTGCAGCTACATCGGCGGGAACGAAGACCTCCACACGCGCATGGCGTCGGGCGAAGTCCTGGTCGAGATCACGCCGCAAGGGACGCTCGCCGAGCGCATGCGTGCCGCCGGCGCCGGCATCCCGGCGTTCTACACCCCGACCGGCGTCGGCACCGTCGTCGAGGATGGCAAGGAGACCAAGGAGATCGATGGTCGCCGCTACATCCTCGAGCGCGCCCTCCACGGCGACGTGGCGCTCGTGCGCGCCCAGATCTCCGACCGGTTCGGCAACCTCCGGTTCTGGCGCACCGCGCGCAACTTCAACCCGGGCGCCGCCTCCGCCGCCAAGCTCGCGATCGTCGAGTGTGATCAGCTCGTGCCGAACGGCACCATCGACCCCGACGATGTCCACCTCCCGGGGATCTTCGTCCACCGCATCGTCCACGTACCCGAGCACGAGAATGCGTTCGAGTTCCGGACGACGCGAAAGCGAGCCTAGCCATGCCGTACTCGACCGAAGACATGGCGCGCCGTGCCGCCCGCGAGATCCCCGAGGGCGTGATCGTCAACCTCGGCATCGGACTTCCCACGCAGGTCGCCGACTACCTGCCCGAAGGCCACGCCTGGCTCCACTCCGAGAATGGCCTCCTGGGCACCGGCCCGTTCCCCTACGAAGGCGACGAGGATCCGAACCTCATCAACGCCGGCAAGCAGACGGTCACCGTCCTCCCCGGCGGCTCGACCTTCGACTCGGCGTTCTCGTTCTCGATGATCCGCGGCGGCCACGTCGACCTCGCGATCATGGGCGCCATGCAGGTCTCCGCTGGCGGCGATCTCGCGAACTGGGCCGTCCCCGGCGGCAAGGTCATGGGCATCGGCGGCGCGATGGACCTCGCCTCCGGCTGCCGCCGCGTGCTCGCGATGATGCAGCACGTCACCAAGAAGGGTGAGCACAAGCTCGTCCAGCGCTGCGATTACCCGCTGACCGCCGCCCGCGTGGTCTCGCTCGTCATCACGGACCTCGGCGTGTTCGAGCCGACCGGCACCGGCTTCCGCATCGTCGACCTCGCTCCGGGCGTCACCCGCGAGGCCGCCGAAGCCGCGACCGGCGCGCCGCTGACCTAGCGCTGTCCGGAAGTGTCCGAAAAGGGATGTCCGAAAGGGTGTCCGAAAGGGGACGCTTTCAATTTAGACAACGTGCGATCCGGAGCGCCGCGAAATCATTCGCCTGCGCTTCTCCACGCAACCGGGCGGCTCGTCGGCCGATAGCCGGACGATGGCGCGAACATGTCGCAACAATCTCCCCAATGTCGTCTATCACTGCATCACCCGATTCGTGGACCGCGAATGGTTCTTCGAGGATGACGAGGAGCGGGCGCACTACCTCCGACTCCTGGGCCGCGCGCTCAAGCACAGCGATTGGCGCTGCATCGCCTATGCGCTGATGAGCAATCACATCCACCTCGCGATGATCGCGGGCAATCAGCCGCTCGAGAGCTGGGCCAAAGCGGCGCACTCGCCGTTCGCGCAGTGGATGAATCGTCGGCACGGCCGCCTCGGGCCGGTGATGGCCGAACGTCCGAAGGACTTCCGGATCCTGACGGAGAACGTCGGCAGCGTCATCGCCTACATCCACAACAACCCCGTGCGAGCGGGCGTGGTGAAGCGCGCTGCGGAGTCGTCGTGGACATCGCATCAGGCGTACCTCGACACATCGCACGTGCCGATGTGGCTCGACGTCGGCGAAGGGCTGGCGCGCGCAGGATTCGAGGATCCGCACGTGTTCGACGAGTGGGTCGGGCGTACGCCGGGCAATGCGTTCGACGTCGCGATCGAGAGGCAGGCCGTGATGATGCGGCGACGCGGTGCGCTCGTGCTCGGAACACCGACGGTGCACACCGAAGACAGCAAGCCGGTCAGCTGGGACCTGTTCGGTCGCCCGTTCTATCACGCGCGTGTCGACCCTCGACGCGTCATCGAGGTCGTCGCCGAGCTCGCCGATGTCGCGACCCCGGTCATCCGATCGCGCCGTCGCCTGCCGGCCGCGTGCGATGCGCGACGAGTGATCGCACACTGCAGTGCCGCTCTCGGACTCACGCCGAGTGACATGTCCGCTGCTCTCGGAATCAGCGTGCAAGCGGTGTGCGCGATGCGGCGCCGCGATCTGGGTGAGCACGTGCGGATCGTTCACGACCTCGCGTTCGAGCGCCTGTGCATCGAGATCTGGGGATACGTACCTGGCGCCGGGAGTCCGCCGGCCACGCCGACACAGCCGCGCGAGGATGGGATCGATAGCGACGGCGTGCCGAACCGGATCAGCGGAAGCGATTCGATCGGCTGACGACGATCCGCGCACTTGCGGATCGTTGGTTGTCCAAGTTGAAAGCGTCCCCGTTACCGGACGCTACCGGACAGGCGCGTGCGTCGGCTGGGCGGGCATCTGTTCCGGGTACGAGGCACCGGAGCCCCCCATCGTTACTTCGGCGTCCTGCGCGGGCACGATGCCCATCAGGTGATCGTGCTGCGGCGCCGCCTTCTTGCGGAGGCTCAGGAAGCCGAAGACCGCGCCGAGCAGGGTCATGATCATGCCGATGCCGAACATCCAACGGCGACGGCGCTGGGCGCCTACGGGGCAGTCGCGGGTGAGGATCGTGCCGTCCTTGGGACGACGGTAGTAGCGGATGCAGAGCCTTCCCTCCTTCTCGATCAGGAGGGACTCGGCCTCGTCCCGGGTCAGCTCGGAGAGGTTGTAGACGTTCTGGTTACAGCGGCCGCAGTGCCGAACCTGCGCGTCGCCGGGCATCGCTTCCCAGGTCTCGGCGCAGGGCGACGCCACGCGGATGTGGTCGAGCACGGGGAGGCGCAGGCGGGCGTTGGCGCTGTCGAGCATCGTGCGCACCGCATCGCGCTCCTTCTGCACGCGCTGGACCTCGGCGTCGAGGGCGTTGTGGCGAGAGGTGAGGGCGTCCACGTCGGAGCGATAGCTCATGCGCTCATGAGACGCGCGAGCCGCCCGGAAGTTGGGGCGATGTTCGACCCAAGGCAGATCAGGGCAGGAGCGTCGTACCGACGGAGCCAGGCTCGCGGACCGCACGCACGAGGTCTCCAGCGGCGAGCTTGCCGAGGATGTGGATCGCGCCCACGCCCTGGTCGACGACGGCCATCGCCTCCTCGAGCTTCGGGATCATGCCGCCGGTCACGATGCCGTCGGTGATCGCCTGCTTCGCCTCGGCGCGCGTCAGCGTCGGGATGCGCGACGACGGATCGGTGATGTCCTTGAGCACGCCGGGCGCCGAGGTCACGAGGAACAGGCGCTCGGCGTGCAGCGCGGCGGCGAGCTGGTTGCCGACCATGTCGGCGTTGATGTTATACACGCCGCCCGCGGCGTCTGCACCGAGGCATGCGATCACGGGGACGTGCCCCGCGCTCCAGAGGGTCTCGAGCAGCGCGAGGTTGAAGCCGGTGACGTCGCCGACGAAGCCCATGTCGACGGGCGCGTCGCCCGCGCCGGCGTAGACCTTCGGCGGCCGGCGCACCGCGCGCACGACCTGCGCCGAGGCGCCGTGAAGGCCAACCGCGGAGAGCCCGGCGGCGGTGAGCACCGCGCAGAGGTCGACGTTGAGCTTGCCGGCGAGGACCATCTTCATCACGTCGAGCGTGGCGGAATCGGTGAACCGGCGCCCGGCGACCTGCTTGGTCTCGATGCCGAGCTGCTTCTGCAGCGCCGTTGCCTGCGGCCCACCACCGTGGACGATCGCCACGCGCGCACCGCCATCGACGAGCACGCGCAGATCGGCGCCGAGCAGCGCCGCTTCGCCCGAGCCGATGACCTCTCCGCCGATCTTGACGACGAGGGTCACGGCCAGTTCCCGACGTCCTCGAGGCTCGCCTTCTCGTCGCAGCCGAGCATGATGTTCATGTTCTGGATCGCCTGACCGGCGCCGCCCTTGATCAGGTTATCGATCGCCGAGAAGCAGGTGACGGTGCGCTTGCCGTTCGCCGCCTCACCGACCGCGAAGCCAACCTCGACGTAGTTCGAGCCCGCGACCGCGACGACCTCGGGAAACCGGTTCTTCGGCCGCCGCGTGAACGGCTCGCGCGCGTAGCTCTCGTCGAACATCGAGGCGAGCTTCGCCTTGTCGATGCTCTCGGGAAGCTCGAGGAAGCAGGTCGCGAAGATGCCGCGCGTGAGCGGCGCCGACACGGGCACGAACCGCAGCCCCATGCCCTTCGCGCCGGCTTCGCCGAGGCATTGCACGATCTCCGGCACGTGCTGGTGATCGAGGGGCTTGTAGGTCTTGAGGTTGCCGGCGCGCGACGGGTGATGCGTTCCCGCCTGTGGTGCGATGCCCGAGCCCGACGAGCCGGTGATGCCCTGGACATGAACCACGGTGCCATCGAGCAGACCGGCGCGCGCGAGCGGCAGCAGCGCGAGCTCGATCGTGGTGGCGAAGCAGCCGGGCGACGCGACGTACGTCGCCGCCTTGATCGCCGCGCGGTTGAGCTCCGGCAGGCCGTAGACGAACGTGCCGAGCAGCTCCGGGTGCGGGTGCTTGGCGCCGTAGTACTTCTCGTACGTCGCCGCATCGCGCAGCCGGAAGTCACCCGACATATCGACGATCTTCACGCCCGCCGCGATCAGCTCCGGCACCTTCGCCGCGGTGACCTTGTGGGGCAGGGCGAGCAGCGCCACGTCGCAGCCCTTCACGGCCTCGGCCGGCGACAGGTCCTCGAACACGAGATCGGTCGCGCCATCGAGGTTCGGGTGCTCGGCGCCGAGGGGCTCGCCCACGTGATCGATCGACGCCACCCGCACGAGCTCGACATCCGGGTGCATCAGAAGACGTCGCGCCATCTCCGCGCCGCCGTAGCCGCTTCCACCGATGATTGCTGCCTTGAATCGCTTTGCCATCGTGATGCCTGGTATGCCATGGACCAGCCAATGGGAACACTCGACAGCGCACTCTCCGACCTCCGAACCCGTGGCCCCGAGATGCTCGCGCTCGCGCGATCCTGGGTCGAGATCAACAGCTACACGAGCAACGTGGTGGGCGTGAACGCGGTCGGGCAGCGGATGACCGAGGCGTTCGTGCTCTCGTCGCTGTCGTGTACGCCGATCCCCGGCGGTGATGGCTACGGCACGCATCTCGTGTGGAAGACGCCCGCCGCGCAGACCGCCGCACCGATCCTGCTGATCGGCCACCACGACACGGTGTTTCCGCAGGGCCACTTCGAGGGATGGGTCGAGGAGGGTGGTCGCGTCACCGGCCCCGGCGTCCTCGACATGAAGGGCGGCCTCGCGATCATCCGGACCGTGCTCGCCACGATGGACGCCGCGGGTGTGCTCGCGAAGCTTCCCCTGATCGCGATCTCGGTCGCGGATGAAGAGGTTGGCTCGCCGAGCTCCGCGCCGCACCTGCGCGCGCTCGCCACCGGCGCGTCGTGCGCGCTCGTGTTCGAGTCGGGCCGCGCGAACGACATGATCATCACCCGGCGCAAGGGCGTCGGCGCGATGACCGTGATCGCGCACGGCAAGGCCGCGCACGCGGGCAACAACCACAAGGACGGCGCGAACGCGATCTGGGCGCTCGCGAAGTTCATCGTACTCGCGCAGCAGTACACGAGCTACGAGCGCGGCGTGACGGTAAACGTCGGCCAGATCAGCGGCGGCACCTCGAAGAACACGGTGCCCGAGCGCGCCGAGTGCGCGATCGATCTCCGCTACGAGACGGTCGCCGATGCCGAGGCCGTGGTGGCCGCACTGCGCGCCGCCGCCGATGCCGCTGCACTGCCCGGTGTTCGCATGGAGGTCACCGGCGGCGCCAACCGGCTCCCCCTGGAGCGCTCTGATGCATCCGCGGCGCTCCGCGACGAGTACGCCGCGTGTGCGCGCGCCTGCGGTCTCGGGGATGGCGAGGCGCCACTGCTCGGCGGCGGCTCCGACGCAAACACCGTGGCACCGCTCGGCGTGCCCGCGATCGATGGCCTCGGCCCGCGCGGCGCCGGGTTTCACACCACGACGGAGTACGTCGAGACGGCGTCGTTCGTTCCGAAGGCCGAGGCGCTGCTCCGCTTCCTCTGGGGCCGACTTCCGGCCTGAGGTAGACGGGCGCAGATGGGTCAGGCGAGGATCTCGCGCACGCGATCCACCATGTGCGCCATGTCCTGCTGCTTCGAGATGTAGCCGTCGAGCCGAGCGGTGGTCGCGCGCTCGGCGAGGTCCTCCGGATCGAGGCTCGAAAACAGATAGATCGGCGTGGCCAGCCCGCGCTGGCGCAACACCATCGCCACGTCATCGCCGTAGAGCTCGGGCATCTGCACGTCCATGAGGATCAGGTCGTGCCCGTCGATCGGCTGCGACATCAGCTCGTCGAACGAGGTCCGCGTCGAGACCTCGAAGCCCGCCTCCTCCAGCGCGTGCTTCGCGGTGGCCTGGATGAGCGGACTGTCGTCGATCAGGAGGATTCGCTTCACCACACGCTCTCATCGCACGATTGGCGCAGGCGTTGGGGCAAAGCCTCGGGCCCGTCGATGGTCATGCTTCGGTAACGGTGATGAGATCGACAGCGAAGCAACGAAGCGAATGCAGGCTGCGCTTCTGCCAGTGCAGCTGCGGATTTGACAAGAATCGCACCTTGTACTGCGCCGGTTCCACGAGCTCCTGGATCTCGGTAATCCAGGACACGAAGCACTTGAAGCAGCTCGAGTTCATGAACTCCAGATGCCTGAGATCCACGACGACCTCGGTGACCGCGAGACGCTTGGCCTCGGTGTGCGTGCGGTTGAGAAGCATCTCCACGGCATCGAGCGCCGCGTAGTCCGCGTTACCCTCGAGCATCGCGGTGATCACGGAGCCGTCGTGCGTGGCCGTTCCGGTGAAGTCCTCGCCGCTCACCGCCGCGACCTCGGTGCTCATGCGACCCCGCCCACGTCCGTCGTCGCCTCGAGCACGACGAGATCACCCTCCACCACATCGAGCGTCACCTTCATCTCGCCCTCGGCACAGATGCGCGCGAGGCCGAGGCTGGAGCCTTCCTTGTTGCGCGCCTTGCTCGCGATCAGCTCCTGATAGAACGTGAACGCATCCGCGTGGGCCGAGATCCCGTCGACGACCTCTTTGATCGCGGAGATGTGCTGCTGCTCGGCGCGGTTGCGCAGCATGATGGAGACGCTGCGCGGCGAGACATCGGTCTTGACCTCGATCCGGATCGTGGCCTCGCCGTCCTTCGAGTACTTGACCGCGTTCTCGAGTAGCTCGTGGGTCGCGAGCGCGACACGCGACGTGCCGTCCGGGTCGCTCAGCGTGCGCTGATAGAACTCGGAGACGAAGCGGCGCACCACCGACACGAGCTGCACGTTCGGCCGAAATTTCAGCTCGACGTACGCATGCTCGTGCGCGGGTCGCTCCACCCGATTCATCATGATCGGGTTCGATCTCTAACTCAACGAGCGATCAGTTCTTCTTCAGGTGTTTCTCGAAGAACGCGATCGTGTGGCCGATCGTCATCACGATATTGGAGCGTTTTGCTGCACCGTGGCCTTCGTCGGCGAACAACATCAGCCCACCCGGAATCTTCCGCCGTTCCAGCTCTCGGTAGATCTGAACGGCTTCGCCCACGGGAACCCGCGGATCGTTCACGCCCTGGATCAGCATCAGCGGCGCCTTGATCTTTGCGACGTGCGTGATCGGAGACAGTGCGGTCAAGACGTCCTTATCGTTCACCGGATCTCCGTACTCGCTGATCCGGAGGATCCGCCGATACGGCGCCGTGTTCATGAGGAACGTCGAGAAGTTGGAGATGCCGACGTTCTCCACTCCCGCGTCGTACGCGCCCGCGAAGTAGGTCATCCCCATCAACACCGAGTAGCCGCCGTAGCTGCCGCCCATGATCCCGATCTTCGGAAGGGCGCCGTCTTTCGTCCAATTCGTCCGGATGAACTTCGCCGCATCTTCGATGTCGGTGATCACCTGTAGGCGCTTGGGACCATCGTCGGCGTGGAGCCACGCTTTGCCGTACCCGGTCGAACCGCGCACATTCGGCTGCACGAACACGAAGCCGGCCTCCACGAACAGCTGCGCGGTCGTGTTGAATCCTGCAACCGATTGGCCTGCCGGCCCACCGTGGAAGTCGACGATGACGGGGCAGGGACCCGCGCAGCCCGCCGGGCGGCGGACGAACATCGGGACCTTCGTCCCGTCGCGAGCGGGGTACGACTCGAGCGTCACTCTCGCGAACGACGTGGTGTCGACCTCCGGCGTGCTCGCGACGCGCCACGTCGTCGACCTGCGCGTCTTCCAGTCGTAGGCGACCGCCCGCGGGACCAGGTTCGCGCTGTCGATCGCGAACTGTGCAACGTTCCCACTCCTGGAGACCGCCGCGAGGATCACGTTGTCGGCCGGCGGTAACTTCGGTGGCTCGATCGGCTTCAGCGTCTTTGCATCGAGGATCGAGAGCCGCGCAAATCCGTCCTCGTTGACCCGGTAGTAGATCCGCGCCCGCGCCTCGTCGATCACGTAGCTCTCGATGTCGTGCTTGATGTCGGGCGAGAGCGGCGTGAACGCCTTCGCCTCGAAGGTGTACAGCCGCTGGAAGTCTCCGAGCTTGTCGGTGCGCACGAGCACCTGGCCCGGCTTCGCGCCGTATGCCACGTCGAACTCGACCACCTCGCCTTGCCCCATCATCGGGGTGAGCGCCTTCGTGGCGGCGTCGTACTCGAACACCTCGTTCTGCGCGGTGCCGAGCTGCTTCACGAGCAGCCACTTCGCGCCGCGGTGATCCGCGACGGACCACAGACCCGGCGTGTCGAACACGAGCTCGGTCTTGTCGGCCGCGATGTCGTAGCGATAGATCGCGTACGAGTCCGCGCTGATGTCGTTCGCCGTGTAGACGAGCGTCCTGCCGTCTTCGGCGATGAACTGCAGCGCGGCCCGCACCTTCGGCGTGTGGTGGATGGTTCTCAGCGGCCCGCCTTCGATCGAGAGCAGATAGAGGCCGGGGTTCTCGGAGCCGCCGAGATCGCGGCTGACCACGAGCCACTTATCATCGGGCGTGATCGCGACTGCCTCGGTTCGATCCTCGCCGGCGGTGAGCTGCACCGCGTACTTCATCGGCCCGTCCTGGCGCCACACCTGCGTCGTGCCGGTGACCCGCGTGTTGAACACCATGCGGTCGCCCTTCGATGTGAGCAGGCCGCCACCGACACCGCGCGTGTCGATCATCGTCTGGATCTTCCGCGAGACGCGCTCGTCGAGCGGCTTCGGCGCGAACTGCGCGATCAGCTCCGGCGTGATGCTCTCCGAACCGAGTCCGGAATAGCCCGAAGCCGCCGAGCCCTTACCAGGCGGCGGCGGCTTCGAGGTCGCGAACGGATCCAGCTTGGCCGGCGTTCCCGAGTCGGCGATCGCGACAGAGGACACCAGCGCCACGGCGAGGCAGATCGTCCGGGTCATGCCCGGACGCTACTACATCTCGACGTGACCGCGGTGCTCGCGCTCGAGGGCGCGCTTCAGCTTGTCGAGCGCCGAGTTCTGGATCTGACGGATGCGCTCGCGCGACAGGTGGTACTGGTCACCGATCTCGCGGAACGTCCGCTCCTCGTCGTCGCCGAGCCCGAACCGCTTGGTCAGGACGTCGGCCTCGATCGGGGACAGATGATGGAGGAGCCGCGTGACCTGTGAGGTCAGCGTCGCCGTCGTCATGTCGTCCTCGGGCGAGTGCTCCTCGGAGTCCGGATCCGCCATCGTGTCGCCGAACGAGCGATCGTCGTCATCGTGGACCGGCCGGTCGAGCGACATCGGCTGTCCCATGATGTAGCGGTGCATCTGGTTCAGCTTTGCGAG
>JBBRBG010000115.1:0-30349 GCA_038206055.1 Haliangiales bacterium | reverse complement strand
CGCGAAGATGTCGCTGCGGCGATCGATCGGCTTGCCCTTGCACTGCTCGGGCGACATGTAGCCGTACTTGCCCTTGATCGTGCCGCCGACGGTCTTGGTCGCGCGCTCCTCGGCCTTCGCGATGCCGAAGTCGAGCACCTTCACGCTGCCGTCGAAGCCGACCATGATGTTCGCGGGCGAGACATCGCGGTGCACGATGTTGAGGGGCTGGCCGTTCTTGCCGTGCCGCTCGTGCGCGTGGTGGAGGCCGGCCGCCGCGCCGCTGATGATCATGACCGCGAGCTCGAGCGGGATGGTCCATCCGCGCCGTAGCGTGGTCTCGAGGATCGCCCGGGTGTTCTCGCCATGGACGTACTCCATCGCCATGAAGTAGTTCCCGTCGGCCTGATCGACCTCGTAGACCTGCGCGACGTTCTGGTGGTTCAAGGTCGCGGCGAGCTTGGCCTCGTCCAGGAACATCGTGACGAACCGCTGATCGCTCGCGCGCTCCCGGAGGATGGTCTTCAGCACCACGTGGCGCTCGAACGACCCGAGGCCCGATTGCCTCGCCAGATAGATCTGCGCCATACCGCCGGTCGCGAGGTGACTGATCACCTCGTACCGGCCGACCCGTAAGGGAGCGCCCGCAGTGGGCTCCGGCGGCGCCACACTAGAAGAATCGGCTGCTTGGCACGACGTGTCAAGGTACCGGCCCGACGACACGCCCCCGTCATCACGGGCATACTCAGCTGCGGTGGACGCGAAGTTTCAGGTTGCGCTTTCGGGCGTCATCCCGGCCCTCGTGGCGATGTGGTTCGTGGACCGGTTGGACCGGAAGCGACCCGAGCCCGCCAGCACCCGCCGCCTGGTCGTGTTCGTCGGCATGCTGTCGGTGATCCCGGCCATCTTGCTCGAGGGCTGGTTGATCAACGGCGTCGGCGCCAGCGTGGCTCCGCAATACACCTACCAGGGCGCGAGCTACCACGCGTTCGTCGTCGCGGCGGGCGTCGAGGAGGCGTGCAAGATCGCGGTGGTCTACTGGATCGTCTGGCGCCGCCCGGAGTTCGACGAGCGGCTGGACGGGATCGTCTACGCCAGCCGCGCCGGCCTCGGCTTCGCGCTCGTGGAGAACGTCGGCTACCTGCTCAATCAGGAGTCGCTGCAGGGTCAGCTGTACGTGTGGCTCGCCCGCGCGTTTCTCGCAGTCCCCGGTCACGCGATGTGGACCGGCATGATCGGGTACATGGCCGCGCGGCGGCGCTTCGACGGCAAGGGCCTCGGCCTGATCGGCGGCTATCTGCTCGCCGTGGCGTTCCACGGTGCCTACGACTGCGCCGTGTTCGTGCAGCAGCCGCTCCACTTCGAGGGCTTCGACTCGCTGTCGGGCCTGATGATCCTGATCCCGATCGCGCTGACGGTGATCGCGTTCTTCGTCCTCCGATCGATGGCGCGCACCGCGCTGCGGCTCGATGACGCCGAGGCCGCATCGAAGGCCGTCGCCGCGGCCGCGTTTCCGCAGGCGACCGCATTGCCGCCGAGCTAGGCGATCGCGGCGGGGATCTTCGCGCGCGTGACGCGGATGGCCGCGATGCAGCCGAGGACGATCCCGGCGATCCACAGCCACAGACCGCGATCCACCGTCGCGCCGTCGACGCCGGGGTACTGCATCACGAACATCACGCCGGTCACCGTCACCGTCGCGATCGCGACGAGCGCGGTGCGTGCGGCGAGCCGCGGGATCCGCCGCGCGGCGACGCCGCCCGCGAGGATCACGAGGACGAGCATCGAGATCAGGCCACCCGCCCACGTCGCCATGCCCATGCGCATCCAGCGCTCGCTGCCGCCGACCCAGGTCAGGCTGGTCGGGCGACAGTCACCGCCGAAGCACTGCTTCGATCCGAACGGGCCGATCTCGACGTCGCCGATCGACCACCACCTCCCGGCCCACACGGAGATCGCGAACGCGGCCGCGGCGAGGAGACAGAGCGCGACGATGGGCCATCGGGACTTCACGCGCGCGCATTCTGGACAGCGATGTCCGCATGCGCAACGCCAATCTGTCATTGGCTTACATAAGGGTGGAAACCTGAATGCCTACATTGACCTGGGTAGCACCGGCGCAAAAGACTGGGCGTCCCCGATGTACCGTCCCCTCCTCGTCCTCGGTCTCCTCCTTCCGGCCGTGCCGGCAGCTGCACGGTCGCAGGATGGAGCGCAGCGGGTCGAGGAGCCGAGCAGTGCGTCGACCTTGATCGTCGCCCGCATCGCGAACGCGTTCGACCTCGATTTGATCCCGCACCTCGTGGTCGAGCGCCTCGTGCGCTGGCAGGTCGGGATGCGCGACGTCGTCCACCAGGCCGCCGATCGCCTCGCGAGCCTCGCGAGCAGCGCCGGCATCGCGATCCCGGATGTGACCTGCCTCGCGTGGCAGCCGCTGCCGGTGTCGGCCACCTCGTGGGCGACCTCGGGGTTCGGGTGGCGCGACGATCCGTATCGCCACTACCGCAAGTTCCACTCGGGCGCCGATATCCGCGCGCAGCCCGGCACGCCGGTGATGGTCGCCGGTGACGGCGTCGTCACGTTCGCGGGCCGGCAGGGCGGCTACGGCAACGTGATCTATGTCGACCACGGCGGCGGCGTGATCACGCGCTACGGCCACCTCCGCCGGATCGAGACCACCAAGGACGCGATCGTCACGGCCGGCACGCGGATCGGACAGGTCGGTTCCACCGGCCGCGCCACCGGCCCGCACCTCCACTTCGAGGTCCGTATCGACGGTCACCCGGTCGATCCGGGCACCGCGCTCACGGTGGGTATGCTGCAGCGGCAGTCGCCCTCCGAGGGCAACCTCGCCGCGTTCGCGCTGAATCCGCAGCTGCAGGCCGCCGAGCTCTCGGATCTCGACCCGCCGAAGAGCGCGAAGTCTCGGATCAGAAAGGGCGATCGCCGCCCGGATCGCCCGACCCGTACGAAGCGCACCCGCGCGACGTCCTGATTCCATTACACTGGGGCGGTGCGGAGGTCAGGTGCGCTGGGCGCATGGTTCGTGGTCCTCGTCGGAGGCTGCGGCTTCGAGGGGCACGGCGCCGGCGGCGGTGACAGCCGGGGCCCGGCCACGGTCGGCTTCCTCTCGGGAACGTCGCTCCAGGACGAGCTCTCGGGAACGGTGATGGTCCCGGTCGCCCTCGACGCGCCGGCTGGCGACCTCGTCACCGTTCACTACCGGTTCACCGGCGGCAGCGCGACGAACGGACCCGACTATCAGGCAAGCGACAACACGCTCGCGATTCCGCCGGGCGCGACCGAGGCCATGATCCCTGTCACGATCATCGAGGACGGGATGGAGGAGCCGAGCGAGACGATCGAGATCTCCCTCTCCGATCCGACGAACGCGATGCTCGGCGTGAGCCGTCACACGATCACGATCAGCTCCGACGTCCTGCCGCGCGTGGGGTTCGTCGTCCCGACCTCGGCGGCCGACGAGGCCAGCTCGCCCGACCTCGCGCTCGCGCTGACCATTCCATCGCCGGTGGATGTCTCGGTCGACTACGTGGTCAGCGGCACCGCCTCCGCGGGCACCGACTTCACGCTCTCCCAGGGCACGGTGACGTTCCCCGCCGGCACGACGAGCAAGTCGATCACGCTGCCGATCACCGACGACGCGCTCGACGAGTTCGACGAGAACGTGCTCGTCACGATGACCAGCTCTTCGAACGTCGTGGTCGGGCCCGTGGCCTCGCACGATCACAGCATCCTCGACAACGACCTGCCCCCGACGGTGGCGTTCGTGTCGACGCAGCAGACGAAGGCCGAGGATGGGAACACCGTCGAGGTGGTCGTCCAGCTCTCCGCACCGAGCGGCAAGCCGATCAGCATCGACGTGGTACCGGGTCCGTCGGGGACGATCGCCGCCACGATGGGCGTCGACTACACGCTGCCGCCGTCGGCAACGCTGACGTTTGCTCCGGGCCAGGTCGCGAAGACGTTCACCGTGACGTTGAACGACGACACCACCGACGAGTTCGACGAGGTGTTCGGGCTCGGCCTCGGGAACCCGGTCAACGTCACCATCGCTGCCGGCGCGACGGATCAGATCACGATCACCGATGACGATCCGCCGCCCAGCGTGTCGATCACCACGGCGAGCCAGCTCGTCGACGAGCACGACAGCAACACCGACTACCCGTACGTGATCACGCTCAGCGCGGCGTCGGGCAAGCCTATCCAGGTCCCGTTCGTGTTCGGCGGCGACGCGACGAACCCCTCCGACTACAGCGTGATCGGCGATCCGGTGCAGATCCTGGCCGGTGCCACGACCGGCACGGTGACCATCCACGTGATCGGCGACACCGTGCGTGAGAACAACAGCGGCGGCACCGAGGAGGTGCTCATCGCGATCGCTCCGAACGGATCGCTGACGAACGTGACGCGCGCCGGCTCCGATCGAATCCTGACGATCCGCGACGACGACTAGAGTCGTTTTCCGTCGGGCGACCAGCGGTAGTAGCCCTGGCCCGTCTTCTTGCCGAGGTGACCGGCGGCGACCTTCTCGCGCAGCGTCTCCGGCGGAGTGAACGCCGGCCCGATCGCCTGCGCGAGGTACTCGGCGATGTCGAGCCGCACGTCGAGCCCGACGAGATCCGTCAGCTCGAGCGGCCCCATCGGGTGGCCGTAGCCGAGCTTCATCGCGGTATCGATGTCCGCGGCCGACGCGACGCCCTGCTCTACCATCCGCATCGCCTCGAGCCCGATCACGAGGCCGAGCCGGCTCGATGCGAAGCCCGGGCTATCGGTGACGACGATCGGCGTCTTGCCCATCCGCTCCGCGAGCGCGACCGCGAGGGCCACCATCGCCGGATCCGCCTCCGCGTGCTGCACGACCTCGACGAGCTTCATCATGTGCACGGGATTGAAGAAGTGCATCCCGACCACGCGGCCCGGCGTGGCGATCGAGCCCGCGATCGAAGCGATCGGCAGCGACGACGTGTTGGTCGCGAGCAGCGCGTGACGCGGCGTCAGCTTCTCGAGATCGCGAAAGATCTCCTGCTTGAGCTCGAGCCGCTCGGGCACCGCCTCGATCACGCAGTCGGTCCCCGTGCACGCCGGCGCGAGCTCGTCGAACGTGAGGATCCGCGCGAGCGCGGCCTCGCGCGCGGAGGCATCGACCTTGCCGAGCTCCACGCCCTTCGCGAGGTTCTTGGCGACCTTGTCCTTGCCGGAGACGGCGAGGCCGGCGAAGCCGTCGTAGAGGTGGACGGTCGCGCCCATCATGGCGGCGACATGTGCGATGCCGTGGCCCATGGTGCCGGCGCCGATCACGGTGATGGTGCGAAGGTCGGAGGCGTTCACGGCGTGAAGCTACACCAGGGGTCGGGTCCTCTGGTACGGTCGCGGCGATGTCACGCGTCGATGTCGATCGCCTGCAGCGCGATCTCGAAGCGATCATCGGACCGCGCCGCGTCTCGATGCGCGCCGTCGACCTCGACACCTACTCGCGCGACATGTGGCCGCGCTCCCTGCTCGCGTATCGAGAGGGCGTGTACGACGGTCCGCGCCCGCACGCAGTGGTGTGGCCCGAGCACGTACGCGAGGTCGTGAGCATCGTCAAGCTCGCGCGCGAGCACCGCATCCCGATCGTGCCCTACGGCGGCGGCTCCGGTGTGTGCGGCGGCGCCGTGCCCCTGCGCGGCGGTATCACCATCGACACGAAGCGGATGCAGGCGCTGCGCTCGGTGCACTCCGACGAGCTGATCTGCGATGTCGAGGCCGGACTCTCCGGCGAGAGATTCGAGCGCGAGCTCACGCGCCGCGGGTACACGTTCGGTCACTTCCCGTCGTCGATCTACTGCTCGACCGTCGGTGGCTGGCTCGCGTGCCGCGCCGCAGGGCAGCTCTCGACGAAGTACGGCAAGGTCGAGGACCGGGTCGCCGGGCTCTCGGTCGTTACCGGGCGCGGCGAGCTGATCGAGACCGATGGTCCGAATCGCGCGCTCCGCGGCCCGAGCTGGAACCAGCTCCTCCTCGGCAGCGAGGGCACGCTCGGCCTGATTACCTCGGCGCGCCTGCGGGTGTCACCCGCGCCGCAGCTGCGCGTGTTCCGCGGCTTCGAGGTCGACGATATCCAGGCCGGCGTCGAGGCGATCCGGCGCGTGCTGCAGAAGGGCCTGCGTCCCGCGGTGGTCCGCCTCTACGACGAGCTCGATACGCTGATCAACTCGTTCGGTCATCACGAGGACGGTCCGGCGCAGGAAGTCCGCGGTCCCACGCCGCCGATCGCGACCGGCGCCCTGCCCGCGTGGCCGCAGCCCGAGCCGCCGAAGGACGATGGCGTGGTCCAGCGCTTGCTCGACTTCGCGCGCGGGGGTGGTGCGCGAGGGAAGACTGCGCGGCAGACGGCGATGAACGCGGCGCTCGGGCGTTCGTCGATCGTCAACAAGGTGTTCGGCACCGTCGCCGAGAAGATCGCGCGCCGCGGTTGCCGCCTGATCATCGGCCTCGAGGGTGCGCGCATCCGCACCGAGGTCGAGGCCGCACTCACGTTCCACGAGCTCGAGACGCTCGGCGCGCGCGACAAGGGCGAAGACCCGGGCTGGGCGTGGCTCAAGCACCGCTATCACGTCAGCTACCGGATGAGCCCGATGTTCCGCGATGGCGCGTTCGTCGACACGATGGAGGTCGCGTCGAGCTGGGAGCGGCTCATGGATCTCTATCACTCGGTGCGCACCGCGATCGGCCGTCACGCGGTGGTGATGGCGCACTTCTCCCACGCGTATCCGGACGGGTGCTCGATCTACTTCACGTTCGCCGGCACCGCGCCGGACCACGCCGCCGCCGAACGGCTCTACGACACGATCTGGCGGGACGGCATGGAAGCGACCACGCGCGTCGGCGCGACGATCAGCCATCACCACGGCGTGGGCCTCCTCAAGGCGCCGTACATGGCGGGCGAGCATCGCGAGGCGATGGCGATCTTCGAGGCGGCGAAGCAGGCGCTCGATCCCGACGGCATCTTCAACCCCGGCAAGATGGGCCTCGTGGAGCGCACGAGGTGAGCGGCGATCGCGCGCTGGTCCGCGAGCTCGTCGCCGCCGTCGGCAGCGAGCACGTCGAGGAGCTCGACGCCGATAACTGGCGCGTCGCGCCCGGCTCGTCAGCCGAGGTCGCCGAGGTGATCCGCCGCGCCGGCACGCACAAGGCCGCGGTGCATCCCGTCGGCGCAGGCGGCCGCCCGCAGCGCGGCAAGGAAGACCGCGCGCGCGTGTTCATCTCGACCAAGCGCCTCGATCAAGTGCTGCAGCTCGACGAGATGTCGCTGCTCGTCCACGCCGAGGCGGGTCTCACCGGCCTCGAGCTCGAGCGCATCCTGTCGCCGCGCAACCTCTCGATCGGCGACTACCCGCCGGTCGTGCTCACGTCGTCGCTCGGCGGCCTGATCGCGGTGCGCACGCCCGGCAAGTCGAGCGCGCGTCACGGGTTCTTCGAGGAGGCCGTCGTCGGCGTCTCCGCCGTGCTCGCCGATGGCCGCACCGTCCACACGCGCGTTGCTCCGCGCCGTGCGACCGGGCCCGATCTCGCGCGCGTCCTGTGCGGCAGCGAGGGCACGATCGGGTTCATCACCAGCGCCGTGCTTCGCATCCACCAGAAGCCCGAGGCGCGGCTCGTGGCCTCGTACATCTTGCCGTCGATCGACGCGGCGGTGTCGGCGGTGTTGCTCTCGCTGCGCGAGGAGGCCGCGCCCTCCGGCCTGCGGATCTACGATGCCGCCGAGGCCGCGCAGCACTTCGACGGGTTCGCGCTGGCCCCCGGTCAGGCCCTCCTGTGCGCCGCGACCGCCGGTCCCACCGATCTCGCGGCGTGCGATCGCGATCTCATCACCAGCGCGGTCAACGCCGAAGGCGGCCACACGGGTGACCTCGCGCTCGCGGAGCTGTGGTGGCGTCGGCTCCACGCGGGCGAGCCCACGCCCGGTCCGTCCCCGTCGCTGCAGGTCATGGCCACGCCGTCGAAGCTGCGCGGCGTCTATCACGCCGTCGCCGAGCACGCGGCGTCGAACGGTGGCTCCGCCCGCGCGCACATCTCGCGCTTCGATGCCGACGGCGCCGTCGTGTTCTTCACGATCGCGGGTCCCGAGGAGCTCGTCGCCTCCGCCGAGGTCGCCGCCGCCGGCGCGGGCGGATGGCTGCTCGGCGGACGGACCACGAAGCTCGACACCTATCTCGATGCGCTGCGCGCCGCGATCGATCCAGATCGCATCATGAACCCCGGTACGCTCGCCTGACCGGGCCGCAAAACGTAGTGTACTGGCGATGACCTGGCGTCCTTTGCTCGAGGGAGCGCTCGCCGACCGTGGCTGGGCCGCGCTCCGCGCGATCGCCAACAGTGTGGCGGCCTACGACACACCAGCGGACGACCTCGCGTTGTTCTGGTCGTACGTCGCGCCCGCGCTCGGTGATGACTACGACGGACATCACGAGGCCGCGATGGTCGGCCTCGCTGCAGCAATCGAGCGCGGCGTTCCCAAGCCCGGGCTGTACGACGGACTTGCCGGCCTTGCCTGGACGGCAGCGCATTGCGCGGAGGGTGCGGATGCCTACCTCGACCTTGTCGACAAGCAACTCGTCGAGCTGTTGACGCCCGACGCGTGGCCGGGCCACTTCGATCTGATCTCCGGCCTCACCGGAGTGGGCCTGTACTTTCTCGATCGCGGCGATGCCGCTCTCGCGCGCGCCGGGCTCGATGCCGTGGTCGGTCATCTCGCGAGCGCCGCCGAGCGCCGCGCTGACCGCGTCACCTGGCATACCCGGCTCGAGCTGGTACCAGCGCACGAGCACGCGAGGTATCCGACCGGCTGGTACAACTGCGGCGTCGCGCACGGTGTGCCTGGTGTGATCGGTCTCCTCGGCCGGATCGCCGAGCTCCCCGGCGCAGCGCCGGTCGTCGCGGAGCTCCGCGATGGTGCGATCCGCTGGATGTTCGATCAGCGCACTCCTGACCTGACGCGATCGCGATTCCCAACGGTGGCGACGCCCGACCAGGAGCTCAGCGCGCGGACCGCGTGGTGTTACGGCGATCTCGGCGTCGCCGCGGTGATCTGGGATGCGCAGGCCCGTGCGGGAGCTAGCACTGCCGAGATCCAGCAGATCGCGCTCGCCGCGGTTCAGAGGCCGTTCGACCAGACGGGGGTGGTCGACGCCATGCTGTGCCACGGCGCCGCCGGGCTGGGGCACATCGCCAACCGGTTCGCCCACGCGACGGGCGAGGTGGCGTTCCGGAGTGCGGCGCTGGTGTGGTTCGAGCGCGCGCTGGATTCCGCGGAACCCGGTAATGGGATCGGCGGCTTCACCATCCCAGGCTACGACTTCGTCACGAAGAAACACGGCCGACAGACGGCGGTCGACTTCCTCGATGGCGCGATCGGGCTCGGCCTCGCGCTGGCGGGTGCGCTCACCCCGCTCGAGCCGTCCTGGGATCGGCTGCTGTTGTGCGACCTCCGCTCCTCTTGAGATTCAGTACCCGGGCGGACACAGGTTTGACGTGCACCAGCTGTTGCTTTCAGTACCCGTCGCGCACTGCTGGTTGGTGTAGGAGCACGTGTCGTTGATCGACGACTTGATGATGCCGCCCACGACGCCGCTCAGAGCGGACGGAGTGAGCTGGCGGATCGATTCTGTCCTGAGAGCGAGTCGCTTGAGAGTGCGCTTCATGGAGGGGAGCCAAGCATCTTGTATGCCGGGATAACACGCTGATCTCACGCAGAGATCACAAGGCCGAATCGGCGTGGAATGCCGAAACGACACGATCGACCGTGCTGAATCGGCGTTCCTACTTCGCATCACAGCGGATCGTGCGCAACTCGAGCTTTCCGTTGCTGACCTGCCAGGGCACCTGGCACGCGGCTACCCTCGCCAGCTCCGCGGGCGAATACCTGGCGAGCTCGAAGTTCCAGAGCCCGACGCTGTAGTCCAGACCCTGCGTCAGGATGCGGTTCCCGGCCGGCGAGAACATCGAGGTCCACAGCGATACGCTGTGGCCACGTAGGCGCTGCAGCATCTCGCCCGATGCGGTGTCCCAGATGGCCGCAGTGCGATCGTCGCCTGCCGTGACCACGAAGCGGCCGGTCGGATCGTAGCTGGCCATGAACACGACGTTGCTCCCGCTTCGGAGCTGTGCGTCCAGTGCACCCGTCTCGGCATTCCACAGTCCTGCGGTGCCATCCTCGCTCGCCGTCGCGAGCTGCTTGCCATCGGGGCGAAAGCGCACCGTTTCGACGAACCCTCCGTGTCGCATCACGTGCTCGATCGTTCCGGCGGGGACCCGGATGGTCGTTGCCACGCCGTCCTGCGCGACCGCGATGCGGGCGCCATCCGGTGAGAACGCGATGTCCCAGACCCGACGGTGCAGATCGATGGGCGCGATCGCGGGCACGAGATCTCGCGTGCGCCACAGCCGCACGAAGTTATCCCAGCCACCGATCGCCAGTAGCTGACCATCGGGCGAGAACGTGATCGCGCGGACCGCGCGCGTCCCGCTCAGCAGGCGCTGCGGAGCGGTCCCCGGGCGCCAGATCGATGCCGACCCCGCATCGTCTCCAAAGGAGACCATTCCGTCGCGCGAGATCGCGAGGCGGTTGATCGGATGCTCGACCACCGTGGCCGCGACGATCGCTCCATCGGCGAGGTTCCAGACGACGACGCGATGGTCTCCGCCGGTGACAAGATGCGCTCCGTCGAACGTGAACCGCGCCTGATGAATCGCTCCGTCGTCCACGACCGACCGCACCAGCTGGCCGGTCTCCGCATCGAAGATGCGGGCCTGATGGTCGAGGCAGGCTGTCACCAGACGCGTACCGTCGGGCGAGAACTGGGCGTCGTCGAGATCCTCGGGGTGCACCAGCATCGCTCGCAGTGGTTCGAACACCGGCTTCCAGACGCGAAGCGTACCGTCGTTGCTCCCCGTCACGATCTCCTTGCCGTCGGGCGAGAACTGAACCGACACCACCGCGGCCAGGTGCCCCTGTAGCGACGCGACCTGCGAGCCGGTCGCGGCGTTCCAGATCACGACCCGGCCATCCGCGCCGGCGGACGCGATCCGGGTGCCGTTGCGGTCGTAGTCCACGGCGCGCACGCCGGCCGCGTGTCCATCGAGGATCGCCCCGGGTTCTCCATCGGGCAGCTTCCAGACGCGGGCAATACTGCCGCTGGTCACGGTCGTCACGGTGCGGCCGAGAGGATCGAACGCGGCCGCGCGGACCATCCCGCCCTCGCTGCGCAGCGTGGTCATGGCCGCACCCGTGCGCGCGTTCCACAACCGCGCCGTCTGATCGACGCCGGTCGTGATCAAGTATGCTGAATCGGCGCTGAAGGCCGCCGACATCGCGTACCCGTTATGCCCGACCAGGGTCGCGAGCTTCGTGCGCGCGACGGGATCGTAGATCTCCGCGGTGTCGCCGACGGCCACCAGCCGCGTACCGTCGGCCGAGAACGCCACCGTGGCGATGTTCACGTTCGGGAATGCAAGGAGTGACTTCCCCGACGCGACGTCCCACAGGCCGGCGCCGTGAGCGGTGGCCGCGGCGATCATGGTGTCGTCGGGGCTGAACCGCACCTCAGGCGCTCCACCGCCCGGCCCTGCCATCTCACGCACCAGCGTGCCGTGGAGATCGTAGATCCGGATCATGCCCTCTCCGTTCGCGGTCGCGACCAGTGATCCGCGTGTCGAGAACCGGCAGCTCAGCGTCGGTCCGTTGCTGCGCATGACGGCGACTTGGACGCCGGTCGCTGCATCCCACAATCGGGCCGTACCATCCGCGCTCGCGCTTGCGAGCAGCGCGCCGTCGGGCGACCACTGCGTCGTATAGACCTTGTCGTCGTGTTTCAGCACGAGGCGCTGACCGCTGATCGGAGCCAGTGAGCTGTCGATCAGGTAGCGCATGCCCGGAGTGTCGAGCCCACGGTCGAACGCCTCCGCGAGATACGCCATCGCGCGGGGGGCGTCACCGCTCAGCGCGAGCTGCCTGCCCTGCTCGAAGTACTGCTCCGTCAGGCTGTGCTCGGCCGCGTCGGTGAGCTGTTCCGCGCGAGAGCGCTCCTTCGCCGTCTGGCGGTTCGCGCTGATCAGCACCAGCACCGCGATCGTCAGCAGGACACCGATGCTCGCGATCACCGCGCGTCGGAACCGCCGGCCGCGTGCAGCCTCCGCGAAGCTCGCGGTGACGAACGCCTCCTCCGTCGCGGTCAGCGGCTGCGGATGACGGGCGCGCCAGACCTGGAGCTCGGCGAGCGCTTCGTCGCGCCACAGCAGCCCTCGAGGCCTGTCGCGCTCGATCCACTGTCGAGCTGCCGCGCGGACCTGATCGCGAAGCCGCGCACCCTCGAGATCCTCTCGGCGCCACTCGGCGAGGCGTGGCCAGGCGACCAGCAGCGCCTCGTGCACGACCTCGACACTGTCATCACCGCCCTCGGTCTCGGTCGCCGTCAGGAGCCGCGCGACGATCAGCTTCTCGATGACCCCGTCGGCCTGCGGATCGTTCAACAGCTCCCCGAGCTCCCTCCGCGACAGCACGGCTCGCGTGCCGTCGGCGGTGACCAGGTGCCCGAGCGCGATCCGAGCGAGGCGCTGCTCGCCCGCGCTCATCGCGGCGAGTGTCGCTTCTCCGTGTTGTGCGAGCGCGCCGACGACCCCGCCCATCGCATCGTAGGCCTTTCGGGTGAGCTGACGGAAGTGCCGGTCTCGCAGCTCCCACAGCTTGTTCGCGGTGAAGGAAAGCAGCGCCAACGCACCTGGAGTCTCGGCGACCTCGTCGACCATGCGGCGTGGCAGCGCCGGATCATCGAAGTCGAAACCATGACGCGCGAGCGGCTCGGTCAGGATCCTGACCAGCTCGTGGCGCCCAGGCGTGCCGAGCAGGAACAGCGAGGCCGGAAGCCGTTCGCGCAGCTCCGCAACCTGCGTCGCGCGCGCGAGGAAGTCGTCGCGCAACGTCAGGATGATCCGGACCTTGTCGTCGGTGGTTTCCGCGGCGGCGAGTAGCGCACGCACGTAATGCTGCTGCTGTTCCGGCGAGGCACCGAGCGTGAACAGCTCCTCGAACTGGTCGATGACCAGCACCGTAGGACTGCTCCGTCCCTGGAACACCTGCGCGAGCGCCGCCGGGTCGCGCGCGATCGCTCCCGCGAGGTCCGGCACGGCGAGACCCGCGCGACGCAACCTCGATTCGAGCAAGGCGATCGGCGTGGTGCCGGGACGGACCGAGATCGTGGTCCAACCCTCGGGCAGGGAAGGCACGACTCCCGCATGGACGAATGAGCTCTTTCCCGACCCCGACGGCCCGACGACCGCGATCAGCGACGAGACCTTGAGCCGATTGAGCGCCGCATCGACCTCGCGCTCTCGGCCGACAAACGCGTCCGCGTCCAGCGATGTGAATGAGGACAACCCGCGGTAGGGCTTCGCGTCCTGACTTCCCGTGAGCGCAGGCTTTTCGCCATCGCGTTCCCCGAAGTGCTCTCCCAGCCAATCCCACACGCTCTCGTCCTGTCGCTCCAGCGTCTGCGGAAGTGCGATCAGGCGCCCGCCACGGCGGCCACGCCCGTCGAGCAGGAACAGCTCGGGCGGTGCGTTCGGCATCGGTGACGAGCTCTGGATCAGCGGCCACAGCGACACGATCGGATTTCCCCGCGGATCGGCGAGCACCGGGCGATCCGGGTCGACGAGGCGACCGCGGAGCTCGATCGCAACCCTGCGGGGACGCCGCAGCCCCATCCAGGACTCCGCACGGCCCTCCGCGACGACGACGAGCGGGTGATCGGCGAGGAACGTCAACGCGCGCAGCATCCGCGTCACGTGCGGCAACAATGCGCGGATCGTCGCGAGCGGGTCGTGATCGGCCGCGTGGGGCTGAGCCACGACGGTGAGCGGATCACTCTCGTCGGTCCCGGCGAGCACGCTCACGAGATCGGGCAATGGGTGCACGCGCGGATTCGGCTGGAACGGCGACACGACCGAGCGCGCGAGGCGGAGCCATTCCTCGTCGGTGAGCGGGCGCCGCCGGAGCTCACGTACGAGCTCGGCGACGATCGCGGCACTGCCGGGCTCCACCAGCCGGACCTGCGCTTGCGCGGCGAGCGCGATCAGCGCGACATAGCGGATCGACGTTGTCACGACCTCGCGCAGCGCATCGCGGCCCTGGTGAGCGTTTCGGGCCGCGTGAAACGCCGCCACGGCCTCGGCGATCGGTTGCGGGAAGCTCGCCTCGATCGAGAGACGGAGGTCGTCGTCGATCGCGGGCAGCGGCTGACTCCCGAACCCGGCGGCCGTGCGAAACGCCTGCGCGAAGGCCAGGGCGCTCGGATAGCGCTCGTCGGGCCGCTTCGCGAGTGCCTTCACCATCACCGCGTCAAGCTCCACGGGGAACGCCGCACCAAGCGCAGGGATTGGCGCGCTGAGGTGCGCCATCGCGAGCGCGGCGAGCGTCGGACCCGTGATCGGACGGCGCCCGACCAGCGCCTCGTACGTCAGGATCGCGAGCGCGTAGAGATCGGTGCGCGCAGTGGCAGCCGACGAGTCCTCCCACTGCTCCGGTGCCATGTACGGCGGCGAACCCATCGTCGCGCCCTCCTCGGTGAGCGCCGGCCCGTCCACGTCGACGATCGAGACCGGGGAAACCGACACGACGGCGAGCGTGGCCGCGAACCCCGGCGGCGCCGCAGGGCTCGCCGGCTCCTCGGATCGCGGCGACAGCCCACCACCGAGGACCCCGCCCACCTGCCCGACGAACGACACCGTATGATCGCCGGGCGAAGACTCCCCCGCAGGACGGTCCGCACGTGAAGCATCCACCGCCCGCACCACCTCGATCGCGGGGGCCGACAGCTGTCCCGATCGCTGCGGTTCCGCTCCGTCCGATGCCGGATGATCGACCGGCGCGACGGTGTCAACGCTCGCCTTCGCGATGCCGAAATCGAGCAGCTTCGGGAAAGCGCGGCCCGAGCGCTGCACCACCATCACGTTCGGTGGCTTGATGTCACGGTGAACGATGCCGAGGTCATGTGCGGCCTGCAACACCTCGCAGATCCGATCGAGCAGCGGCACCAGCTCCTCGAGCGCCATCGGCCCATTCTCACGGAGCATGTCGTAGAGCGTCTTGCCCTTGACGTACTCCATTGCGATCCAGGTCAGGCCATCGGCCTCGACCCCGAAGGCGTAGATGTGTGCGGCGTAGGGATGATCGAGTCGCGACGCGAGCCGGGCTTCACGAAGAAACCGCTGGATCACGGTCTTGGTGGCGCGATGCCGGTAGTGCAGAACCTTGATCACGGCCTCGCGGCCGAGCACCGGCTGCTCCGCGCGGTAGACCTCGCCGAACCCGCCCTCGCCGATCCGATGGCGCACGACGAAGTCGCCGAGAGTACGACCGGTGAGCTCTGCGACGGACACGCGGGTGATCCAGCGGCGGGCACCATCTCCGTGCGCCAAACGCTGGCACCCACGGTATCACGACCGAGGAGCGCGGTGCTCTGTTCGCAGAGCGTTGCGCGTCAGCGAATCGCGATGCCGTAGCGGGGCAGGATCGCTCCAGTAAGCGCATCGAGCGCTGCCTCGGCCTCGAGGTAGTCGACCAACGCGCGCGCACGGCGCAGCGCGCTGTCGGCGCGCTCGGCCTGGCGCTTCATGACGTCGTAGTTGGTCGACTTGCCCTGCTGCCACCGCTCGAGCTCCGCCGCGATGGCCTCGTCGCCGAGGCGAACGGCATCGGCCAGCGCCCGCGCACGGGTCCGCGCCGTTCGCATCGACACGGTCGCCTCGATCACCGCGCTGGCCACCTGCGCCCGCAGCTCCGCCTCGTCGTAGCGAACGCGTCGGAGCTGGCGCGCGGCGACGGCGTGCGCTCCCGAGGCTGCGCGGTTCCCGAGCGGCATGCTGAACGTGAGCTCGATGCTCGCGACCCCACCGTCGAACGTCATCGTGCCGTCCGTCGCCTCCCGCACGCTTGCCCCGCGAGCGCGCGGGCCCGCGGACAGGCTCAGATCGAGCGAGGGCAACAGGCCGTTCGCCGTGACGTCGACCTCGATCGCAGCGGCCGCCCCCCGTGCGCGCAGCGTAGCGAGCTCGGGGTTGCGCTCCATCGCGAAGGCGAGCTCGCGATCGAGATCCGGATCGGAGGCAGCGAGCCCAGCCGGGTCCGCGGGCTCGATCTCGAAGCCGGTCGCGGTGAGCTCGCCCCCGATGAGGCGACGCAGCTCGGTGCTGCGTCGCACGAACGTGACTTCGGCCTGCGCGAGCTCGTCCTGGCGCACCGAGATCGCCTGCCCGACCGCGAGCGCCTCGGACTCTGAGACCTTGCCGCTCGCCATCCGAGCACGCGTCACCCGGAGCTGCTCCTCCGCGAGGCCGAGCGAGGAGCGGAGGATCGCGAGCTGGTCGCGGGCGGCTCCGACCTCCCAGTACGCGCGCACGATGTCGCGCACCACGCTCGCGGCGGTCGTGGTCGCCTCGAGCTCGGCGACGTCGCGCGAGGCCCGCGTCCGCGCGAGCTGCGTGCGGGGGGCGGCGTCCCCTCGCCAACCCCGGAGCAGGGGCTGCCGTAACACCAGCAGGAGGTCCGTGGTCGTCGTCGAGGTTCGCGCGCTGACCGTTGCTGCCTCGGCACCCCGCAGGGTCGTGCGCTCACGCGTTGCCTGGCCCGTGGCCACAACGCCGACCGAGCCGCCGCCGGGGAGTGGCCGCGTCAGCCCGGCCGACACCGCGAGAGTCGCCGAGCTCACGAGTTGCGACCCTGGCCCGGCGCCCGGGTTTGGCTTCACCCCATCGAGCTTCGCGCCACCGGTGAGGATCCAGTCGGTCGCGCCCTCGGCGCTCGTGACCCGAGCCTCCGCGACCAACAGATCGATCCGGGTGCCCGCGAGCTGGGGGCTGGCGCGGACCGCGGTGGTCAACGCCTCGCGCAGGGACAGCGGCGGAGGCGGGCTGGCGCTCGCGAGCCGCGGGCAGGCGGAGATCGAGGCGAGGAACCAGGCGGCGAGGCAGGGTACGCGCATGACCGTGCTGGAGTTGCAGTCCGCCGGCCAGCGTCAGGTGCCCCGGATCCCTTCGAGTTGTCGAAGGCGTTCGACAGTTCGTCGAAGGTTCGTGCGACCCGGCGCCGCGATCGAGTGGCGCGGCGGGTGCAGCTCGAGCTCGCCATGTTCCGACGACGATACGCGTGCGTCCGTCAGGCAGATCAATCGGATTGCGGGCCCGCGGCGCTCGCGACGATCGCGCTCCACCACAAGGTGCGGGTCGGTCGAGAGAAGCTGCGCGACATCTCCGGCACCGATCGCGTCGGGACCACATTGCTTGGCCTGCGCAAGGCCGGCGAGCGCCTCGGATTCTCGTGCCGTGCGGTCAAAGGACCGTATGAGGCGCTCGCCAAAATCCCGCTCCCCGCGATCGCGCATTCCAAGACCCCGGAGGGGCTCGGCCACTACATCGTCCTTCACAAGGTGACCGCGAAGGCCGTCGTCGTCGCCGACCCCGGCCGCGGCATCGAGACCTTGCCCCGTGCAGAGTTCGAGATGCGGTGGACTGGAAATCTGCTGCTGCTCGTCCCCGAACGTAAGCTCGATGTCGCCGCCGCCGGAGGCGCCGCGCTCTCCCCGGTCCGCCGGTTCGCGCACCTCCTGACGCAATACCGGCCGATCCTCGTCGAGGCGTTCCTGTGCGCGCTACTGATGACCGTGCTCGGCATCGGCTCCTCGTACTTCCTCCAGCACATCGTCGACTCGGTGCTCGTCCGCTCGGACCGCCCGCTCCTCCACGCGTTCGGCATCGGGATGCTGCTGATCGTGGTGTTCAAAGCCCTGTTCGGCGCGCTCCGCCAGTACCTGCTCGCGCACGTCGGCAGACAGGCCTCGCTGGCCCTGATCGCCAGTTACATGCGTCACATCCTGTACTTGCCGCTGAAGTTCTACGAGATGCGACGGGTCGGCGAAATCTTGTCGCGGATCCAAGACGCGGCGAAGGTCCGCGACGCGATCTCGGGCGTCACGCTGACCGCGATCGTCGATGGCACGATGGTGCTGATCACACTCGTCGTCCTGTGGCTTTACGACATGCGCCTCGCAGCGGTTGCCACCGCGTTCGTGCCCCTGTTGCTGATCAGCGTGATCGCGCACCACCCAGCGGCGCGTCGACGCTCTCGCCACGCGATGGAGCAAGGCGCCGAGCTCGCCGCTCACCTCAACGAAGATGTCTCCGGCGTCGAGACCGTGAAGGCGCTCGGCCAGGAGGACGTCCGCAGCGAGCAGGGTGAGAGCCGGCTGGTCAAGGTGGTGCAGTCGGGGTTCGCGCTGCAGAAGCTTGGCGTCAGCGCGAGCGCCGCCGCGGCGCTGACCACCGGCCTCGCGGGCATCGTCGTCCTCTGGTACGGCGGCGTGCGCGTGATGGATGGCGCGCTGTCGATCGGGCAGCTGATGTTCTTCAACAGCCTCCTCGGCTACTTGCTGCAACCGCTCGAGCGGCTGGCCTCGGTGAACCTCCAGATCCAGGACGCCCTGGTCGCGGTCGACCGGCTGTACCAGGTGATGGACCTCGATCTCGAGCAGGCCGCGGACGCGCGCAAGGTCGCGTTCACCGGGCTCCGCGAGGCGATCGAGCTGCGCGACGTCAGCTTCCAGTACGGCAGCCGCGCCAAGGTCCTCGACAAGATCGATCTCACGATCCCGGCCGGCAAGACCATCGCGATCATCGGCGAGAGCGGCTCGGGCAAGACCACGATCCTGAAGATGTTGATGCGGTTCCACGATGCGACCGAGGGACAGCTGCTGTTCGACGGGATCGACGCACGCGACCTCGACACCCCGTCGCTGCGTGCCCGTGTCGGCCTGGTCTCGCAGGAGCCGTTCATCTTCACGGGGACGGTCCGCGACAACATCGCGATGGCGCGCCCCGACGCGTCGCTCGACGAGGTGGTTCGAGCCGCGCTCCAGGCCGGCCTCGGCGACGTGATCGCGAAGCTACCGATGCGGTTCGATACCGTGATCGGTGAGCGCGGGGCGAACCTTTCGGGGGGCCAGCGCCAGCGGCTCGCGATCGCCCGCGCGCTCCTCGCGCAGCCCGACCTGCTGATCTTCGACGAAGCGACCAGCCACCTGGACACCACGACCGAGCGCGCGATCCAGGACAGCATGAAGACCGCGCTCGCCGGCAAGACCGTTGTGATCGTCGCGCACCGTCTCTCGACCGTGCGCGACGCCGACGTCATCTACTTGCTCGACCAGGGAAAGATCGTCGAGCGCGGCTCGCACGGCGAGCTGATCGAGGCCAACGGCAAGTACGCGGCCCTGGTGCGCGCGCAGCACGTGGGTGCGGGCCTCGACGGGGTAGCGGTCGTATCGCCCGCCGCTCCCACGTCGAGGATGATCGCCGAGCCACCTCCGCTCCCTCCGGCGGACGAGGCGGCCACGTCGAGCGCGCCCGCCAGCGCGGGCCGCGCGCACGCCGCCTTGACCGCGGCGTTTGCATCCAACCCCGCCGGCCTCTGCGGCCTCGCCAACCTCGCCGACGCGAACCCGCAGGCCTACAAAGCCGCGGTCGCGAAGATCGCGAGCATGATGGGCGCGTCGATCGAGGCCGTAGCCCAGGCGATCGACGCCGCGCGGGCCGCTGCGCCGAGCGTGCCGCCGCCCCCCGCGGCGATCGCGCCACCCACGGCCGTAATCCTCGTCGCACCGGCGGCGCCGTCGCATGCGATGCGGGCGGCGACCGTCGGAGCGGTGCGGACCGCGTCCCCACCCGTGGTCACGGTGCAGACCACGCCGTATCCAGCCGCGATCACCGCCCAGCTCGCCCACGCCGATCACGACGTCGCGGCGGCCGGCGCCAACCCGTTCTCCGATGCCGAGGTCACCGGCCAGTGGAACTTCCTCGCCCTCGACGGAGCCCGCCATGCCCGCTGAACGCATCCTCGATCTCCGCGACGCCGGCGAGTTCCGCCAGACCCTCGCGGCGCGCCCACCCGCGATCGTCCACGGCACCGCGCTGATCCTCGCGATCCTGATCGGCGTCGCGATCACCTGGGCCAGCCTGACCGAGGCCAACCTCGTGGTCACCGGCGCCGCCCGGGTGCGCCCGGCGGTCGCCCCGCTCAAGTCGTTCGACGAGGTCTCGAACGAGCAAGTGTTCGCGGAGGCGAGCGGGCGGATCGTCGAAATCCCTGTCACCGAGGGCCAGCACGTGAGTCGCGGGGACGTCCTCGTCCAGCTCGATGCCGCACGGGTCTCCAACGAGATCGGCCGGCTGACCAGCGAGATCGAGGCGGGGGAGGCCGAGCTCGCGTCGATGACCCAGATGACCGTGCTGCTGGACGCGCAGTTCCAGGCCTCGCAGGCCCGGGTCGCAGCCGAGATCGACCGGGCCAGCCACTCGGTTCATCGCTCGCGAGCACGTATGCGCTCCGACGCGAGGCTGTCCGAGGTCGAGCTGGCGGACGCTCTCACCGAGCAGGTCCGCGCGAAGGACCTCGTCGAGCACAAGGCCGGCGCCGCCGCCGACCTCGCGACGGCCGACACACGGGTCGCGCGAGCGCGCGAGAAGGCGGCGGCCGCAGGCATCGGCGTCGACGATGGCGAGCCCGAAGTGCTGCGCCGCGGCCTCGACCAAGCCGCCCGCGATCACCAGGTCAAGGTCGCCGAGCTCGCGCGCGAGCGCGCAGTCAAGCACGGCCAGGTCGAGGCAACGCGCAAGCAGCTCGCCAACCTTGCGCTCGAACGCAACCACGCCACGCTGCGGGCACACACCACCGGCATCGTCACCCTCGGCGGCCTCGCCGTCGGCGACGTGGTCGCGGTCGGCAAGCTCCCGCTCGCGATCACCAGCGATGGTGGCCTGCGCGTCGACGCGGCGATCAGCCCAGCAGAGGTCGCGCACCTCGCGGTCGGCATGCCCGTCCGCGTCAAGCTCGACGCCTACGACTACCAGCGCTACGGCACCGTCGGCGGCACGATCACGCACATCGCGTCGGACACCGCGGTCGCCGCCGCGCCGGGCGGTGGCCGCGCCGCGTACTACCTGGTCTCGGTCGCGATCGATCGTGACGAGGTCGGCGACGGCGACTGGCACGGTCCGCTCAAGGTCGGGATGACCGGCCAGATCGAGGCGATCACGGGCCGCGAGCGGCTGATCTCGCTGTTTGTCACGTCGATTCGAGAAACCATCAGTCTGTAGTCGACCGGACGCCATCAATGGCCGGGACCGTACCGACTACCTCCGAAGCGCGTGGAACGCGTGGAACACGTTCGCCGAGCGCCGGTACGACATCTACCAACGATAGAGTCAGCGATGGGCGCGGCCGCTCCCAATCGCTGTGACTAGCGAGCTCGAGGCTTGCACGGTCGTTCCAGAATGGCTCGGATGTCGGGGCCGCATGTGGTCAAGCGCTCGCACAGCGGGCTTCACACCGGGCGACTGACGGTCGTCGCCTTGCGGCGAAAGCTTCGACCACGCGCGAGTCGAAGTCTTTGCCGCAGTCCCATGGGCGCCCGGCGCCCGTCTGGTGGGCCGCGACCGCTTCGGGTCGACCGCACGCTGATCGCTGTCCTGCGCCAACATCATGTATGTAGTTCGCACAAATTGCCTATTAGCCTGACAGATAGCGATGCTTGCACACACCACTTCCGGCAATGAACATGGCACATGCCGTGAAGAGCAGAACAGCAATGGTACTCAACCAAGAAGCAAGGAGCACTCGATGAACAAACTGAATGCGACAGCAGAGATCTCGACTATCGACGAAGTGGACCTGAACAGCATCGAAGGTGGCGAACCGGACGTCTCGGTCGGGCAACTGCTCGAATACATGCTCGAAGGTGCGCTCGCGTGTCTCTTCGGCAGTGGACGCCCGCACTAACACCTTACCTCTTTTCATGAATCTCTCATCACTCAATCCAAACCACAGCAAATAAGGAATACAGCAATGCACAACAACGACTTCATCCTTTCAATGACCGATTCCGAGATCGCGGCAATCGACGGAGGCATGACCAAGACCGAGGCTCAGCAGCTTGGCTATGACCTCATGGCCTGGTTCCTGAGCAATCCGCTCAGTTCCTGGATCCTCGGTGGCGTCGGGGTCTAGTCATTTGCGCGAAGGCCAGGAGATCGCATGATGACGAAGCTAGATCATGTGTATGCGCTGCAGCAGCTGGTACCGCTGTCGAGTGATGAGCTCGGCCAGGTCGATGGCGGCTCCTTGAAGGAGTGGTTCATCGCGATCGTGGGCCCGTGGGGCGCGAGCCTGTTCGGGATCACGGTCGGAAGCAGCGCGGCAGAGGAGATCGGTCCGTGACGACGCATGACGTCACGGACCTCGCCGCCGACGAGCTCGACCAGCTCCAAGGCGGAGTGAATGCCGAGACCTTGCTCTGCTGGTTGCGCGAGCTGCTCGCACTCGTGACGGGAGAGCCGCCACCGCAGGTGCCCTCGGGGCCCTGCGGCCTGTAGGGTGCTCAGCCGCGCGGCTTGCGCGGGCGCTTGATGCCGTAGACATCGAGGCGGCTGACCAGGGTCGCGCGGCTGATGCCGAGGAGGCGAGCCGCGTGGGTCTGGTTGCCCGCGCATTCGGTGAGCGCGTCGATGATGCGCTGCTTCTCGAGGGCTTCGATCTCCCGCTTGATGTTCTGAGGCAGCGTTCCCTTCATCGGGGGCGCTGCCTCGGGACGCTTGGGCGCAGGGGTCGACACGCGAGAGACGCGCCGCGGCGGCTCACTCGACGCGGGCGATGCAACCGGCCTCGCCACAGGAGCGCCGAGATCGTAACCGGCGCCTGCAGGGTAGCTGGTCGCAGGCTGCGCGCGCATCCGCTCGGCCGGGAGATGCTCCGGCGTGATCACGCCGTCGGAGCACAGCAGGGCCGCGCGCTCCAGGATGTTGCGGAGCTCGCGGATGTTGCCCGGCCACGCGTAGCTCTCGAGCAACGCGAGCGTCTCGGCCGAAAGCCGCGGCTCGACCTCGTCGTCGCGCTCGAGCTTCTGCCACGAGCTCGCGATGAACGCGCGGGCGAGCCCGGCGATCTCGTCGACGCGCTCGCGCAGCGGCGGGATGACGAGCGAGATGCCGTTGAGCCGGAAGTAGAGGTCCTGGCGGAAGGTTCCCTTCGCGATCTCGGCCTCGAGATCGCGGTTGGTCGCGCCGACGAACCGCACATCGATCGATTTGGGCTTGAGCCCGCCGACGCGGAGCACAGCGCGATCCTCGATGACGCGGAGCAGCTTGACCTGGATCGGCATCGGCATCTCGCCGAGCTCGTCGAGAAACACGGTGCCGCCGTCGGCGGTCTCGAGCAGGCCGGGTTTGGTGCCGACCGCGCCGGTGAACGAGCCCTTCTCGTGCCCGAACAGCTCGCTCTCAAGCAGGGTGTCGGAGAGCGCCGCGCAGTTCAGCTTGAGGTATGGCTTCGCGGCGCGCTTGGACGCCTTGTGGATCGATTCGGCGACCACTTCCTTGCCGACGCCGGTCTCGCCGAGGACCAGCACGCTGATCGTGCCGGGCGCGATTCGTTCGACGAGGCGCCGGAGGTCGCGCATCGCGTTGCCACTCTCGAGGCGCACCGGCGCGTCGCCGAGACCGCCCCGCGCCGCAGCAAGCAGCGCGTCGGGTGCGCGCCCGTCGCGCGGATAGCTCGCGACCCCGACACTCGCCGTCTTGCCAAGCTCGGCACGGATCCGTGCGGCCAGCTCGGTCGCCTGCACTGCATCGACATCAACAAGGATCACCTCGTACTCGTCCGCGGCGTAGAGCCCGATGACGTCGGCCGGACGCAGCACCCGCGACGTCGACGGCGCGTCACCGCCGCCACGGATCGCGAGCACGGCCAACGTGGCGCCGTCACCCGCGTGGGCCGCGCGGAGACACGCCTCCTCGAGGTGCGCTTCGAAGAACGCGTGCGACCACACTCGACGCGGTCGCGCTTCGGCGTGGTGGCGCTGAACCGACACGAGGACCGATCCGAGATCGGCGACCTCGCCGAGCTTGAGCGGCTGGGACATCCCGCGCGCAAGCACATTGCCGCGCACGCGGGTTCCATTCGCGCTGCCGAGATCCTCGATCGAGATCGAGCCATCCGCCGACAGCCGCAGCAACGCGTGGCGCCGCGAGATCGACGGCGCGTCGATCCGTGCGTCGACCTCGCGGCCGCGGCCGATCGTGACATCGCCCGTATCGGGCAGCGGGAGCTGCACCATCACGCCCTCACCGATCGCGACGAGGTGGAGGCTTCCCGAGACCCGACCCTTCCCCGATCCCGTCGTGCGAAGCGAGCTTCGGTGGGTAATCCGTGTGGCCTTCGTCGAGCTCACTCCGGCGCACACTACCATCCGGTACCGCGCGCGTACCGCAGCGCACCACTCAGCAGAACGCGCTCACCGTGGTGGTGCCGGTGATCGTCGGCTCGGGGAAGCAGGGGAAGCAGCCCGCTTCACCCCAGGTCGCCGAGATGGTCGGGCCCGGGTTCGCGCGGCCACCCTGCACGGCGAAGGCCTGCGGAAGCGTCAGGCTGCGGATCGTCGAGACTGCGAGACAGAGCTTGCGAGACGCGGACTTCTTCATCGGATTCTCCTGGGTCGTTGGGGGTCAGGACAGCGAGCTAGATTCTTCATGCACGACCCTCACGCACGCCACGTGCCACGCCCGGAGACGCTCGTTACGGCATTCCTACGACGAACTGTTCGAGTCGATAGACAGTTTGTCGAAAGGCGTCGCTCGCATATCCTGACGGGGATGAATCCCGGGGACGTCGTCGGCGGTCGCTTCGAGCTCCACGAGGTGGCGGGGACCGGCGGGATGGGGATGGTGTTCCGTGCGCGAGACCGCGAGACCGGAGAGACGGTCGCGCTCAAGGTGATCGGTGGACGCGGCGAGGATCGCCAGCGGTTCGCGAGAGAGATCACGCACCTGGCTGCGGTCTCGCACCCGAACATCGTCCGGTTCATCACCCACGGGGTCACGACCGGCGACGAGCCGTACCTGGTGATGGAGTGGGTCGAGGGCGAGAGTCTGCAGCACCGGCTCGAGCGCACCGGGCTCACGCTTGCCGAGGCGATTGCCGTTGGAACCCAGATCGCCGACGCACTCGGCGAGATCCACGAGCGCCACCTCGTGCACCGGGACTTGAAGCCCTCGAATCTGATGTTCCATCACGGCGAGCTCGCGCACCTCAAGCTGATCGACTTCGGGATCTCTCGCGCGCTCGGCGACGGCAACGGGCTCACGCTGACGGGCATGATGGTTGGCACGCCGGGCTACATGTCGCCGGAGCAAGCCCGCGGTGTTCGCGACGTCGATGCCCGCGCCGACGTGTTCTCGCTCGGTTGCGTGCTCTACGAGGGCATCACCGGCTGGACCGCGTTCGGCGGCGAGCATTCGATGGCCCTCCGCGCGAAGATCCTGTTCGCCGATCCGACGCCGATCCGTGAGCTGTGCCCGGATGTACCCGCGGCGCTCGAGGCGCTGCTCGACCGGATGCTGGCGAAGGCCATCGAGCAGCGTCTGCAGGACGGACGACAGGTCGCCGCCGCACTTCGCGCGCTCGGACCGATGCCCGCAACACGGGCCCGCCCGACCGTCGGGGACGAGGTCCACACCGTCGCACTGCGCGGCACTCCGCGCGGCCAGGACTACCTCGTGCTCGCCGGATTTCCCGGCCAGCTCGACGGCACCGGCGACTCCGAGGCGATCCCGACGAGCGCTATCTCTTCGATCACCGACGCGATCTCCGCCATCGATCGCAGCGTTCGCGTCGATCGCATCGAAGGCGGCGCTGCCGCGATCCACGTACCCGGCGGCAGTACAGACGATACGCAACGCCCTCGCGCCGAGGTCGCCGGGCGCTGCGCGCAAGCCTGCCGTCGCGTACTCCCTTCGATCCCGATCGCGATCATCTCGGTCCCGCGGGTCTCCGTCATCGCGCGCGGCCAACTGGATGCGATCGATCGCGCCGTACGTGCGCTGTTCAAGGCCGTGCTTCGCGCCCACGGCGGCCCTGCGGTGTGGGTGGATGACGCAACGCGGGCGCTGATCGGGAACCCGCTGGCCTGACCCGGCACGCCGCGTGCTTCGGTCGGGTCCGTGCACATCGACCCCATTCACGACCACGCGAGCGAGCTACATCGGCCCATGACGCTGGCGATCGAGTGTCACCAGTGGTCCCTCGAGATCGGGCGCGCGCTGGTCGAGCTACCACACGATCGTCCATCGAGCCTGGAGCTCGGCAACGCGGGGATCGGTCTGTTCCTCGCTCACCTCGCGACCGCGACCGGCGATCGGCGCTTCGACGCCGCTGCCGCTGCCTGCCTGCACGTCGCCGCCGCAGCGATGCCGGCGATGGATCCGATGCTGTACTCGGGTGCCCTCGGCGTCGCCTGGGTCGTGGAGCATCTCGGGTGCGCAGCGGACATCAACGCCGCCACGGATGCGTTCGTCGCCGAGCTTCTCGAGCGTGGCGACTTCCGCGATCGGTGGGAGCTGATGCACGGCCTCGCGGGCATCGGCGTCTACCTCCTCGAGCGCCCGGCGACCCCGCCCCGCGACGAGCTGCTCGGCTGGCTGGTCAGCCTGCTCGACGCGGTCGGGTATACGGATCGCCGCGGAGTCCACTGGCGCTCCACCGTCCCGGAAGAAGCTCACGACCTTGGAATGGCCCATGGCGCGTGTGGCATCGCCGTGGTGCTCGCGCGCATCCTCGCCGAGACCGAGGTGGAGCACGCGGCCGTCACGCGTCTGCTGGAAGGCACAGTGCGTGCAATCCGCGCGTGTCGGTTGTCGGATGCCGGCGCATCGATCTATCCCGCGAGCCGCGAGCGCCGGGTTGCCTCTCGTCTTGGCTGGTGCCATGGCGACCTCGCGGTGGCGGTCGCGTTCGCAGCGGCAGGTGATGCGCTCGGGGATCCGGTGTATTTGCGCGAAGGTCGAGCGCTCGCGCGGCGCGCGGCTCTCCGTGGCGTCACCTCGTCACGCGTCGTCGATGCGGGGCTGTGCCACGGCACGCTCGGGATCGCACTGAGCTTCCACCACCTCCACGCGCGGTTCGGCGGTCTGGAGCTCGCGGACGCGGCGCGGCGCTGGCTCGGGCGCACCGTTCAGTTGCGCGCACGCGCGAAGGGCCTCGGGGGCGTTCGTACGTGGGCCGCCGGCACACATCAGTGGGTGAACGAGCCGGGTCTCGTGGTCGGTGCGGCTGGCGTCGGGCTCGCGCTGCTGACGATCGGCGGCAAGGCCGATCCGGCCTGGCAGCGTGCGCTGTGCCTCGGGCCACTCAGAACGCCCAGGCGAGGGCTTTCGGTCTAGCGCGATCGCCTCGTACACTGGAACCGAACATGGACGAAACGGGCGATCCCGTGGCCACGATGACGTCGGCGAAGGTCACGCCCGACAGCGGCCCGTCAACGGATCCTACCGGCCGCCGCTACATGCTCGTGTTCGAGCGCGGATCGTCGTGGGTGTTCGAGCTTCCCGACCATGGCGAGGTGATGATCGGCCGCGGTGATCTCGCAGAGCTGCGTCTGCAAGATCCAGCGGTATCAAGGCGCCACGCCGTGATCAGCGTCTCCGACGGCAAGGTCTCGCTGCGCGATCTCGGCAGCCACAATGGCACCTTGATCAACGGGCAGCGACTGCCCGGAGAGCGCCGCCTTCACTCCGGTGACTCACTCGCGATCTGCGCGGCGACGCTCGTTCTCTACTACAGCGCCCCCACCGTCGCGACGAGCCGATGGATCCCGTTCCTGCAGCTGCGCGAGAGATTCGACGAGGAGGTCGAGCGGTCGTTGCGCTATCAGCGCCCCGTCGCGGTGGTCACCGGGCTGCTCGCGCGCGCCGAGGACCACGATGTCGTCAACGCCGCACTTGTCGCGCTCCGCAACCTCGACATGGCTTCCTGGATCGATCCGCGCCAGCTGGTGATCCTCGCGCCGGAGACCGGCCGCGAGGAGGCGGCTGCGATGGCGCAGCGGATCCGCCAGCTCGTCAACGAGGTCGACATCAAGATCGGCTATGCGGTGTGTCCGATGGACGGCTCCGACGCAGACGCGTTGATCATCAGCGCACGTGCGGCTGCCGCCGGCACCGCCACCGGCACCGTCGCAGGCGCAGCGACCTCGCTCCGCACGTACCGCATTGGCGAGCGCAACGTGATCGTCGCCGATCCCGCGATGGCACGGCTCTATGCGCTGGTCGAGCGCCTGGCACGTGTCGATCTGCCGGTGTTGATCGCCGGAGAGACTGGCAGCGGAAAAGAGCTCGCAGCGACAATGGTGCACGAGCGCTCACCGCGGCGCGAGAAGCCGCTGGTCGCGCTCAACTGTGCCGCGATCCAGGAGAACCTCGTCGAGAGCGAGCTGTTCGGCTACGAGCGCGGAGCGTTCTCGGGCGCACACGCCACCAAGCTCGGGCTGCTCGAGGTTGCGAACGGCGGTACGGTATTCCTCGACGAGATCGGAGAGTTGCCGCTCGCGATTCAGGCCAAGCTCCTGCGCGTGCTCGAGACCAAGCGGTTGACGCGGGTCGGTGACGTGCGCGAGCGAGAAATCAATGTCCGCCTGGTCGCTGCGACCAACCGCAACCTCCAGGACGAGGTCGACGCCGGACGGTTCCGGCAGGACCTGCTGTTCCGCCTCAACGCCGCGACGCTGCAGGTGCCGCCGCTTCGCGAGCGGAAGCGCGAGCTCGCGCTCCTTGCCGATCTGTTCCTCACGGATGCGTGCCGTGCCGCGAACCACACACAGATCGTGATCACTCCCGACGCCCTGATCGCACTCGAGTCGTACCGCTGGCCCGGCAACGTCCGCGAGCTCAAGAACGTCATGGAGTACTTCGCGGCGACGCTGCACGGCCGTCAGCTCGATGCTACCCACTTGACCGAACGCCTCGGCCCGGCCCCGTCGCTCGCCGTCGCGCGATCCGTTGCGCAGGAGGCTCTGACCGCCGGGGTACCTGCTACCTTCGCACCGATCGCCGACGAGATCCGGGCGCTCGAGATCCAGCGGATGTCCCAGGCGCTCGAAGTCGCCGGCGGCAACCAGACGCGCGCCGCAGAGCTGATCGGCATGCCGCTGCGCACGTTCTTCACGAAGATGCGCCAGTACAACCTCCGCAAATGAGCGCGAGTAGCCGCGTGCCCACGAAATCGAGATCAACCCGGCGACGGCCCCGCCTCGACCACGCGGCCCCGAACGTAGGCTGTGCTAGCCTGACGCCGAGTCCTGCTTCGACATATCCGCGACGAGCTTGCGCATGAACAACTCGATGTTGCGGCGTAGCGCCTGGTCCTCGCACACCGGCAGCGCACGCCGCCACGTCTCGACCGCGCGCGCGTGCAGGCCCTGGCGGAAGTAGAGATAGGCGAGTCGCGTCAGTGCCGGGAAGTACGCCGGCTGCAGATCCACGACGGCCTCGTACTCGTCCACGGCCTCCGCCCAGCGCGAGGCGCGCTGCAGCATGTTCGCGAGCATGAAGTGAAGCTTCGGGCTCGACGGATCGCCGACGAGCGCACCGCGCAGCCGGCCGATCGCCCCTTCGATGTCACCGGCCTGATAGGCGACGAGCGCGTCCGCGAGGATCGCCTCGTGATCCAGCTTCTCCTCGTTCGAGAGCTCGCGGAGCAGGCGATGCAGCCGGCGGTTATCGAGCGGCTTCTCGAGGTAGCCGTCGGCGCCGTGCTGCTGGAGCACCGCATCGGAGACCTGGCCGGAGTCGACGACGGAGGTCGTGACGATCACCTTGCAGCGGGCGAGCCGTCGACTGCGCTTGATCGCGCGACACATGCGCAGGCCGTCGACCTCGGGAGTCGCGATGTCAGCGAACACGAGCTCGAAGTACAGCGACGACATCAGGTCGAGCGCCTGTGCACCCGAGGCAACGGCCTGGCACTCGTAGCCGAGCCGCTCGAGCTCTCGGACGAGGTGAATGCGTCCCGGTGGATCCGGATCGACGACGAGCGCACGCGTCCGCCCGGTGTGAGTGTCGGGTTCCTCGATGCGATCGAGCTCCTCCGCGATGACCTGTGTCTTCTCGTCGACGAGCGCATCGTGTGCATCGGCGGTCGGCGCGTTCGTGACCGTGTTGACCTGCCAGTCGCCGGTCAGCGTGGCGCCCGCGATCGAGATCTCCTCGCTCGGCATGTCCTCGGAGCGCTCGATGTTGCGCGCGGCCTCCTCCGCGAGCGCGCGCTGGGCGCGGCGATGCTCTTCCTGATCGCCGCCGTCCGGATGGACCTGGGCGAGGAAGTCACCGGTGCGCGTCGACTCCTGACCGACGAGAAACAGCTCGCCCATCTTCCAGCGCTTGAACGCGACGCGGATCGTGCGGGCGAGTGTGATGTCGAGCGCGATCCGAAGCTCCACCG
>JBBRBG010000114.1:0-30389 GCA_038206055.1 Haliangiales bacterium | reverse complement strand
AGAGGCTTTCTCCTGCTGGAGAAGACTCTGCTTCGGGACCTTCGGGGCCTTTGGGGCTCACCTGAACCAGCGGACTCCGGTTCGCATCCGGCACTGCGGATTGCCGAGCGCGCAGGTCTATGACCTACGCGCTCCTAGGTCGCCGCCGGCAGCCGCATCGTGATCACCGCGCCGCCGCCGGTGCGGGGAGCGAGCGTGACCTCGCCGCCGAGGCCGGTCGCCACCGAGCGCGCGACGCCGAGGCCCACGCCCACGCCGGCACCGCGCGCCGACGAGCGGAAGAACGGGTCGAAGGCGCCCTCGATCTCGTCCGCCGAGAGGTCATGGCCGTTGTCGGAGACCTCGACCACGATGTCGCTCGCACGCTCCTCGACCGCGACGACGATCCGGTTCGCGGTGGCGACCTCGCTGTTGAAGCCCGAGCTCGAGAACAACATCATCGCGAGCACGGCCTGACCGATCCGCGACTCCTCGCCGGTGACCGGGCGGACGACGGCGATCTGGCGGATCACCTGCGCGCGCGGTTCGAGCGTGGGTGCGGCGAGGCGCAGCGCGGAGGACACCACGGCGGCGAGGTCGACATGCTGGGTCGCGCTGCGGGTGACGAGCGTCTGCAGCGCGCGCACGTTGTTCGCGATCCGCTCGGCGCCGATCGTGATGTCGTCGAGACAGCGCATCGCCTGCGCGATAGCGCCGTCGTGAATCGCAGCGAGCTGCTTCTTCATCGTGCGCAGGTTGAGCAGCACGGAGGTCAGCGGGTTATTGATCTCGTGCGCGAAGCCCGCGGCCAGCGCGCCGACGAGGCTGATCCGATCCGCCTCGAGCAGCGAGATCTGGTGCTGGTAGGCGCCGGAGATGCGGATGATGGTCGCGTAGACGCGCGTAGTCCCGATCTGGAGGCTTCCGAGCGCAGCCTCGACGGGGAGCGCGGTGCCGTCCTTGTGGAGCAGGGACAGCTCGATCGCCGCGGGCATCGCCTGACCGGCGCGGAAGCTCGCGGTGAGCTGCGCGACCAGCGGCCGCTGCTCGGGGACGATCGTCGGCATGACGTCCATCGCCATCAGCTCCTCGAGCGTGTAGCCCAGGATCGCGGCGGCCGGGGCGTTCGCGTACCAGAGCGTGAGCTCACCGCCGGCGGGATCAGCGATGACGATGACCGCCGTGCCGCTGGCGCCGAGCGCATCGAGCAGCGCCGGCATCAGCACGGACAGATCGCGACCAACCTCGGTGGTCACCCCACCTCCTGCTTGACGAACGTGCCGGCCACCTTGTCCTTCGTCACGCCGGGGAAGGCGAGGACCTGGTTGTGCATCGCGACGTAGACGCCGGGCTCCAGCAGCTGCACGGCCAGCAGCGCCTCGGTCAGGTTCTGTAGCGCATCGGTGGAGCGCAGCTCGTAGGGTCGCATCGCGCCAGTGAACACGACCGGCGACGCGGGCGTACCGACCAGCTCGACGACGCGATCTCCCGAGACGGCGAGGCGGTCGGTGCCGTGGACGACGACCACGCCGGCGCACTCCTCCGCCATCGTGGCGACCGTCTCCGCGATCAGCGTGTGATCCTCGGGCGTCATCTCGAGGCTGTCCTTGTTCATCAGCGAGACGCGCACGATCTCCACGCCACGCAGCTCGAGCGAGACGAGCATCACGTCGAGAACCGAGACGTGGTTGGCGAGTACGCCCGAGAGCTCGTCATACGTCTTCTCGATCGTTCCACCGGTCGAGATCAGCGCGATGCGTCGCTTCATGTCAGGCCAGGTACGGCAGGAGGAAGTAGACCGCGGTACCGGCGCCTCCTGCCACCAACAGGACCAATAACACGACGATCAACCGCTTGTTGCTCCTCGCGGGCGGGTTTGGCACCGGGGCGGTGACGGCCGCCTGGCGCAGCGACAGGCGCATCGCGGCCGCCTCCGCGATGGCCGAGGCCGGGACCTCGACCATCGTCGGCATCGAGGCGCGAAACGGATCCGCGTCGAGGGGCGGCGGCTGGATCCGCGGTGACGACGTGCGTACCTGCGTGGGGATGATCTCGTCGGCGAGGAACGTCTGCGAGGGGATGATGCCCTCGTGACGGTCGTAGCGCGCCACCGCGGCCGCGTACTCGCCGTCGTTGGTCGCCAGCTCCTTCGGGGGCAAGCTCGGCTGGATCGAGCGCTGCGCCGTGATGGTGTGCGCGGGCGTGCCGTTCGGTGCCTGCGCGGGCACCGGCACCGCGCCTCCCTTGAGCTGTACGGTCAACGGCGTCGCGGTGTTGCCGTGCTCGACCGAGATGATCACCGATTCACCGTCGCTGCCCGAGCCGCCGAACGGCAGGGTCGCCGAGTCGAAGTCGAGCCCATCGAGCCAGCCGACCACGTCCTGGTTCGTGACCTGGAGCCCCAGCCGTCTCGTCAACGTGGTCAGCGCCGTGCGTAGCGCCGTCGCGTGCTGCCAGCGCTTGTCCGGATCGCGCTCGAGAGCGGTCATCACGACGTCGTCGATCTCGGGCGGCACCGCGGGGTTCTTCCGGGAGGGCGGTTCGACCACCATCGAGCGCACGCGCTGCAGCGTATCGATGTCGTCGCCGGTCGTGAACAGCGGGCGGTTCGTGAGGAGCTCGTGCGCGATCACGCCGATCGCGAACAGATCGGCGCGCGCGTCGAGCCTGCCGCCGAGATACTCCGGCGCCATGTAGCCGTACTTGCCCTTGATGGTCCCGCTCATCGTCTGCATGCCGGCGGCCGAGGCCTTCGCGATCCCGAAATCGATCAGCTTGACCACACCGTCCTCGGCGACGATCACGTTCGATGGCGAGACATCTCGGTGGATGATGCCGAGCGGCGTGCCTTGGTCGTCGCAGAGGTTGTGCGCGTAGTCGAGGGCGTCGCAGATCTGGTTGAGCACGTTCAGCGAGTGCGAGACGGGCATCACTTTTTTGAGCGACGCGCAGCGGCGCAGCACATCGCGCAGGCTGCGGCCCTCGATCAGCTCCATCGCGATGAAGTAGATGTCGTCGACCTTGCCGAGCTCGTAGGTCTGCGCGACGTTCGCGTGGCGCAGGTAGCTCGCGAGCCGGGCCTCGCGCACGAACGCGCGCACCATGTCCTCGTTCGAGGCGACGTGGGGCAGCATGCGCTTCAGAGCGACCACCTTGCGGAAGCCCTCGATGCCGGGCTGCTCCGCGCGATGAACCTCGGCCATACCGCCGGCGCCGAGCTGCTCGTAGACGAGGTACGGCCCGAACTCCTCGCTGGGCGCGCCGCCGCGAGTCACGTCGTCATCGTATCAGGGGCACGGAGGCGTGGGGGCATCGTGCACGAGCGCGACGAGCGCCTCGTAGTTGCGCTGCATACCCTTCAGCACGTCGGTGACGCCACCCTGGATCGCATCGAGGTGCTCGACGAACGCGATCTCGCTGACGTTCGGATCCGCGGTCGCGAGGATCTGTACGGATCCTTCGGAGATCGTGATGAAGTCCGATCCCTGCGTCTTCTGGTGCCTGATCATGCCGAGCTGCACGTCGTCCGGAGTTCCGAGGATCAGGCCGTAGCGCCACTGATCGTCCCACTCCACGGTCAGCACGTTGTGAACGACGTAGTGGACGAGGAAGCTGTACTCGTACTGCGGCTCGGTGTGCTCGGTGACCTGCTGCTCGTCGGTGGAGCACACGGCGACCATGGCGGTGGGCTGATGCGTCATCTCCCACAGCCGCGCCGGCGAGGCCTGGATGTAGCCGCGACCGTAGACCTTGATCGAATCGCCGTTGCCCGTCGCCGCGTGGAGCATCTCCGCCGTCAACGGATCGTCGAGCTCGACGGGATTCTCCTCGAAGGGCTCGAGCCCCTCGGGGAACGGCGTCGTCACGTCGTCCTGGCAAGCGGCCAGAACTGCACCGAGCCCGAGGACCGTGACGACGAGCTTCATGTGGCGGAGCGGAACCTCGCTCGCGCAGTGGGAGCAATGTTGCGGTTGACGAGGATGAGCGTCACTACCGGGATGACGAGCTGGATCGCCATCGGGATGAACTTCATCACGCCCTCGGGTCCGAGGCGACCGAGCATCCTGACGTTCTCCAGCATCGGCCACGAGATGTAGACGCTGACGATGATGGTGACGATCGCGAACACCGTGCCGATGATGCGGTGCGTGCTGCTCATGCGGATGAGCTCGAAGCCTGCCCACGCCTGTAGCGCGATCAGACCCGCGCTCCACCAGATCGAACGCATGCCCGTGGGGGCCATCACCGAGAGCAGATCATACATCTTCCGGGTCATGTCGCCGCGGTCGATCAAGAGCTGCGGGATCAGCAGCGCGGCACTCATGATCGCGTGCGCGAATAGCAGCCAGCCCAGGCCGGAGAGGCCCGCATCGGGCGACCGGCGGTGCAGGTTTGCCTGATCGCCCGCCATCAGGTCCGCGAACTGACGGTCGCTGTAGAACCGGCGGATGATCATCGGCCACGCCATCAGCATCCAGCACAGGCCGGCGACCACCGCGAGCGCGCTGACATCCATCGCCCGCATCACGAGCAGCAGCACCGCGCCGGCGGCGCAGAACGAGCTGATCACGCCGAAGTTTGCATAGCGGCTCGCGAGCTCGACCGAGCGATCGATCGAGGTCTCGCGCAGACCGGAGAGGCCGGCCTGGACGTGGAGGCACGAGCGGATGAACAGCAGGATCGCAGCGAGCATGACGAGCACACCCGGGCCCTGCGAGAGCGCGCGACCGCCCGCGTTCAGCATGATGACCAGGAACAGGCCCATCGCGAGGACGCCCGTGGTCCCGAGGATGACCATCAGGATCGAGGCGGCCTCGAAGCCCTTGTCCTCGGCGACCGGCAGCGCTTCGCCGAAGCGGCGGAATCGCGGCAGCGTCAGCATCACCGCGAGCGCGGTGGGCCACAGTGCGAGACCGAGCGCGGGACCGAGGGCGAGCTTGAACGGGACGTGGAACTTGCCCGTCATGATCATGAACATCACGAGCGAGTGCGCGAACCCGATCGCGACGTAGCGCTTGATGCCGAGGAGCGGGCTCGCCGCGCCCTCGATGCGGCGACCATAGAGCAGCTCGGTACCCGCCATGCGGTGGAACATCGAGCGCGTGACGCACAGGCCGAGGATCAGCAGGATCCACACCTTCTCGTCGCCGCGCCCACCCGGCGTCAGCATCATGATGAACGTGCCGAGCGTGGCGGCCGCCGCGAACAGCGTGCCTCCGAGCTGCATGAGAAGACCGAGCGTCGACATGCCTTGATCGGCGGGCACACCCGGAGACACCAGAACTACCGCGCCCTGCTTGTCCTGTTCCGACATCGTTCCTCCGGAAGGTACTGATAACACGCCGCCAGCGTCGAGACCGTTCATGGTCCCAGTCCGGACGTAGGGGCGGGTCAGCCAGTCGCAAGTGCGTGACGCCGCAGGCGATCTGCCAGTAACGGCAGGCGATCTTGGCCCCACGCCACGAAGTCACCGACGCGGTACGAGGGCACGCCCCAGAGGCCGATCCCGTTCAGATCCGCGGCGTTGTCCTGCGCCATCTTCGCGCCGTCCATGCTCTCGAGCGATAGCTGCGCCTCGTCCCAGGGCAGCTGTGCGCGCTCGACGATGTATCGGAGGTCGACGTAGTTCGTCACGTCGCGTGCCTCCGCCCAGATGCCGCGCATCGCACTCTTCGCGAACGCCATGCCCGCGCCACGCTGGTTCGCCCAGTGCTGGATCGAGAGGCAGTGGTCGATGCCGCGACCCAGCGGATCGCACAGCTCGCCGAACGGTATGCCGAGGCGATCGGCCTCGCGCTTCGCATCGCGCACGATGTACATGCGCTTGACCTGCGGCAGCGGGAGCCCGCGCGTCACCATCGGTGCAACCTGGCGGAGCACCAGAGGCACGGAGTACGGCGCGAGCACGCCTTCGATCTGCTCGAGTGCGATGTACGAGTACGGCGAGCGGAACGAGAACCAGAAGTCGCATGACAGCGGCTTGTCGGAGAGCTTCTCGGGGCCGCGATCTGCTTCGCTGCGCGGTGTGACGACGTGCGCGACGTCGGTGCCGAGATCGTGGGCGAGCGCTTGCTCGAGGTACGGCAGGCGATCGATGCCCCAGTACCACGTGCCGTTCCAGTGGATCATCGCCCCCTGGTAGTGGCCGGCCTTGCGGAGCTCCGCGTAGGTCGTGTTCATGATCGGCGCGACGGCGCCGTGCGAGTCCTGGCCCCACTTGCCGAGGAGCGTGACGAGCTGCTTGCGGTCGGTGACCCACAGCGCGGCGGTCAGCTCCATCGCGGCGGTGAGTTGATCGCGCGCAGGGCGATCGCGGACGAGCACGGTGCCGATGTCGCGCACCATGCCGGAGTCGGGATCCTTCTTGCCCGGGAAGTCGACGTCCCAGTAGGCGGCGAGGGACTGAGCGTCGCGCACCGCGTACTTCGCGCGGAGCAGTGGCGCTGGATCGACGTCGGAGGCGGGGGGCGTGATGACGTGGAACGCCAGGTCCACCGGGTAGGCCTGGATCAGGCGCTGCACGGCCTGGCCCGTCAGGTAGCTCCACGGATCCGTGACGTCGAAGTAGACGTCGAGCGTGCGCGGCTTCGGGGCGATCCGGTCCTTGAGCTTCGAGACGGCGCTCCGCGCGGCGTCCCCGGTCGAGCCAAGCCACGCGTTGATGGCTTTCCCCTTGATGCGGCTGACGAGACTCATGCCACCCGATATCACGATCCCGATCACCGCGGGCGCCAAGCTGGCCGTAGGACCGAGTTCGGGTTACACAGCCCCGCCGTGCCGCTAGACGAGGACAAGCTCCGGGTCGCCATCGAGGTGCTCGAGGAGATCGGAGAGGACATGACGGCCCTCGCCGAGCTCGACGAGGCCCTGCGCGTCCGCCTCGTCACCGCCGCAGGGCAGCTGTCGCGGCCGGATCGATACACGCGCAAGGCGCTCGGCAAGGCACTGACCCGTGCCCGATTCCGCGCCAAGCGCGATGCGGATCGCGCGATCCTCGATCAGACCGGCATCCGCGCGCTGCGCCGCGAGCCGGAGTTCCGGACGCCGCTGCCGAAGCCGGCCGACATGGTGCTCGACGCGGCGATCCGCGACGAGCCCGAGGGCGCGGAGGTCGTGGACGCGTGGGCAGCCGCAGAGGCGCGGCGTGAAGAGGGCGCGCGCGTCGAGCTCGGGCGCATGTGTTACGTGTGCAAGGCGACGTTCAACGAGCTGCACCACTTCTACGACCAGATGTGCCCGGCATGCGCGGAGCTCAACTGGCAGAAGCGGAACCAGACCGCGGATCTGCGCGGGCGGGTGGCGATGGTCACCGGCGCGCGCGTGAAGATCGGCTACCAGGCCGCGATCTTCCTGTTGCGCGCCGGCGCCGAGGTCGTCGTGGCGACCCGGTTTCCGCGCGATGCGGCGCGGCGGTTCGCGCGCGAGGTCGATGCGAGCGAGTGGACGCATCGGCTGCACATCTACGGCATCGACCTGCGCCACACGCCGAGCGTCGAGGCGCTGTGCGCTCACCTCTGCGCGACGCTGCCGCGGCTCGACGCGCTCATCAACAACGCGTGTCAGACGGTACGGCGTCCGTCGGGTTGGTACGATCACGTGCTCGGTCCCGAGCTCGCGCCGTTCGCGGAGCTGCCGGCGGCCGAGAAGACGATGCTCGAGCGCAACCGCTCGCTCGGCGAAGGCCTCGTGCACAGCGCGGGCTCCGAGATCCACGCGACCGGGCTGTGGTAGAGCGCGGTGCTCTCGCAGGTGCCGCTGCTCGCGGAGGATCACGAGCGCGGCGATCACTTGTTCCCGGCGGGCCGGCTCGATCAGGATCTGCAGCAGATCGATCTGCGCGATACCAACAGCTGGCGCCTGACGCTCGCCGAGGTGCCGACCGCGGAGCTGCTCGAGGTACACCTCGTCAACGCGGTCGCGCCGTTCGTGCTCAACGCGCGCCTGCGGCCGCTGCTCGCGAAGGTGCCGACGAACGATGCGCACGTCGTCAACGTGTCGGCGATGGAAGGCCAGTTCTATCGGCGGTGGAAGACCGACAAGCATCCGCACACGAACATGGCGAAGGCCGCGCTCAACATGATGACGCGCACGAGCGCGATCGAGTACGTGCGCGATGGCATCCACATGAACAGCGTGGATACCGGCTGGGTCACCGACGAGGATCCGCAGCACCACGCGCAGCGGAAGACGAAGATCCACGGCTTCCACCCGCCGCTCGACATCGTCGATGGGGCGGCGCGGATCGTCGATCCCGTGTTCGACGGCGTGAACACCGGGAACCACCTGTGGGGGCTGTTCCTCAAGGACTACAAGCCTGCTCCGTGGTGACGCAGGTGCTCCGGGATGGGGCAGCCGACAGGTAGGGAAGCGATCGGTTGGGGTAGCGACCGGGCGTTCCGGGTTGCACCGGCAGCGAGCGGGCCTCATCTCTGATCACACCCGAATGATTTCCTCTGGGAACGGCGATCAGGTCTCTGCTAGGTTGGTTCGGTGACCGGAGATCGGCCGACGCTGGATGTGAGCTTGTGGGGCGGTCAGGCCCGCGGCGCCGTCCCTAACGCGCCGACCCTGATGATGAAGGCGGCGCGCCCCCTGCTGCCGGCCCGGATTGGCACGGCGCGCGACCTGTTTCTCGCCGCCTACCCGAAGTTCGCGCCCGTCTGCCGCGCGTTCGACGAGCCGGGGCTCGCGGTCGTCGCGATCGATGAAGCGACCGGTCAGCCCGCGGGGATCGTCAAGCTGTGCGCGCGTGTGCAGCGGCCCGTGGCCGCGATCATCGGTCGCCACGATCGCTGCGATCTCTACCTGTCGGGACGCGACACACTGTCCCTGCGCCAGCTCGCGGTGATCGTGGATCCGGTGAAGAGCTGGGAGCGCGGCGCGACCGCGATCAAGTACCGCGTACTCGACCTCCGCACGTCGGCACCGATGGTCGACGAGGAAGGTCGCCCGTTGCGTGGCATCGCCGCCGAGGGCCCGGCAATTCTGAGGACCGCCGGCTTCGTGCTGTTCATGCTCGTGCTCGGTGATGCGAGCGACTGGCCCGCAGATGCGGCCGATGCGTGGTCGATGCTGCCCGAGCGCATCTACCTCGACGAGCTCGATAACTGCGCCGCCGGTTCGCTGCCGAAGATCCGCCGCCCGCGGTTCGACGCACGCGAGACGTACATCACGCGCACCAACGGCCCGCGCGACACTGCGATGCGGCTCGCCCAGGGCGATGGCGTCGGCACCCTCGAGATCTACACCCCGCATCGCCAGCTCTCGATCGTGGTCGGCGCTGATGCGCTCAAGGACGGCGTGCTGCTCGGCCGCTACGGCCGCTGCGATCTCACCGAGGCCGCGGGCGAGGACAACTCGCTCTCGCGCGTCCACGCCCTGCTCATGCAGTTCGAAGGTCGACTCCTCCTCGTCGACACGGCGAGCAGCAACGGCACGTTCGAGCGCGGCGAGCGCGTGCGGCTCGTCTGCATCGATGCCGATACCGAGCTGCGACTCGGCAAGAAGACGTTCCTGCGCTGGCGCTGCAGCTAGCCGAGCGGGGCGACGACGGAGGCGCGCCCGATCGATCGTCGGAAGAACGGCGACGAATTCACACGTCCGTGCCCGAATCGTGAGCCCCAAAGTTCCCGGAGACCCTAAGGAGAGGCTTTCTCCTGCAGGAGAAGACTCTGCTTCGGGACCTTCGCGGCCTTCGGGGCTCACCTGAACCAGCGGACTCCGGTTCGCGACGGCACTGCGGATTGCCGCTCGCGCAGGTCTACGGGCTACACACTTCTACGGACAGACGAGCGCGTCGAACGCGCCGGTCAGGTCGTCGACGCCAAACGTTGCGGAATAGGTCGCGTCGAGGCAGCTGCCTTCGGCGTGCAGGATCGTGAGCGTGCCCGCGGTCGCCGTCGCGAAGTCCGTCCCGCCGGTCTTCTCGATCAGCGCGAGCACATCATTGGTCGGGCAGTGGAAGGTCTGCTCGCTGCCGATCGCGTAGATCGCGGCGACCGGTGGAGCGCAGAACAGAAACACGAGGTGCTTGCCAGTGGGCGCGAGCTCGCCGCACGCGCCGGGGACCTCGTCGAGAACGACGGCGTACCCGGGGCCGGTCGCCTGGTTCGTCATGATCTGCTGCGCGCGCACGAACGGGCCGATCGGCTCGTTCTTCACCATGCCCTCCACATCCGCGGCGCCATCGGGCTTGCAGCTGTTCGGATCGTAGCCGTCGTCGCCGCACGCACCGATCACCGAGCCCAGCGCGAGGAGAACGGCCAACCGCATGCAATTCGATACCACGGCGATCAGAGATCCGGAGGCGCGCCGAGGCCCAGGAGCGCACGTCCTGCGGCCGGGAGCACACGATCGGAGACCATGCGATGGCTCAGCACCGTCTCGAGATCGCGCAGCGCGCGGTTGAGTGGGCTGCCGGTGCGAATCCCGGCGCCGCCGCCGAGATGAAAGGCGGCGCGGCCGATGGCAGCGCACTCCTCCGCGACCAGGCAGGCGGCGATCCGCAGCTCGGCGCGGCCGACGGCGTCGACCGGACCAGCACTCGCGCGTTCCTGCGCGCCTCTCGCGGCCGTCTCGAGGTGCGCGCGCGCGGCGGTGAGCCGCCCCACGAGCCGCGCGTAGCTGGCGAGCGCCGCGCCGGGTGGCGGCTCCGCACCGGGCTTCGGCGTGAGCCGCGTCGCGAGGTGCTCCAGCGCGCCGCGCACGATGCCGAGCCCGACGGCGGAGATGCCGAGCGCGAGCAGGCCGAACAGCGGCACCCGCGCGAGAGTGCCCGCCGTCCACGGCGTTGCGCCGAACACGGTGCCGATACGCGCGCTCGGCACCAGCACGCCTTCGATCACCGCATCGTGGCTGCCGGTGCCCGGCAAGCCGAGCGTGTCCCAGTTGTCGACGATCGAGACCTGGTCGACGGGCACGATGCAGACCACGTGCTTCGGCGGCGTGCCCATCAGTGCGCCGACCGCGAACCAGCTCGCGTGCCGGCTGCCCGACGCGAACGGCCACTTACCGGTGAGGCGCACGCCATCGCCCTCGGGCACCGCCTTGCCACCCGGCGCGAACACACCCGCGAGAAATTGCGGTGTGCCGTTCCAGATCTGCAGCGCGCCGTCGCGCGGCAGGTAGCTCGCGAGCAGCGTCGAGGTCGACGCCGTCATCACGCACCACGCCGTCGCTGCATCGCCGACCGCGAGCGTCTCCAGCACGGCGATGTAGTCGGCGGGGGTGACCTCGCTGCCGCCGAGCTCATGGGGCAGCAGCAGATCGAGCAGGCCGTTGCCGATCAGGGCGCTGACCACCGGCAGGGCGAGGCGCTTGTGCTCTTCGTGGGCGGCGGTGTGCGCGGGGAGATCGGCGGCGAGGGCGGTCGCGCGGGCGAGGGCGTGCATCGTGCCGACTATATGGCCACTTGCGTTCTTCGATCTAACCGAGACCTACGTTCGTAGTGTGATCACCAGGCGTACATAGGTCAGGCCATCACCGCGTGTGGACACGCTCATGCGATCGGGGTCGATCCGTTTCGGGCGGGGCTTCGTATCTCGCTTTGCCGTACCGCGCCTGGTCGATGTTCGCCGTGGCACTCGCCGCGTGCACGCCGACAACGGCGTCGAGGTCAACGGCTCGCACTCGTTTGGTCCGACACAGCTCGATTACGCCGCGTACGCGATGGCGGGCCCGAAGGGCAACCCGAGCAACTTCGACTTCGACTTCACGCAGTCGCGCTCCGGCGAGGCGTACTACGTCGACAACAACAGCGAGCCGATGGTCGGCGCCCGCGTGTCGCTGAACTTCGATCTCGCGAAGCGCCGGAACCTCACCCTCGGCGGCTCGGCGATGGCGGGCCACTACGACGACGCCAATGCGCTGCGGTTCTCGCTCCGGCGCCAACGGCGTCTACTCGACGTTCATCTTCAAGGACGCGTTCGACGTCGAGGTCGAGCATCCGATCGGTCGCGTGTCGCTGATCGGCCGCGTCGATGGTCTGCGGCGCCGTGGCAACGTGCTCGCCGACAGCATGCTGTCGAACAACTCCAATGTGGTGCGCGTCACGGCGGGCGTCGCCATTCGACTGGTGTCGACGCTACAGCTCAAGACCAGTGCCGAGCGCTACATCTTCAACGACTTTGCCGACGAGACCGCGATTCATCTCGGTATTGCCGGACCGTTCTAAGTTAGAGTCGTTGAATGCTCCGTGCCTGGATCGTTCTCGGGATGCTCGCGGCGTGCGGAAACGTCAAGAACGCGGCGGATGCACCGCCGGTGGGCACGGATGTTCCGCTCATCGATACGCCGATGACGGACAGCCCGAGCAACGCGTGGGGCGCGCCGGTGAAGCTCACGACGGTGTCCACGGCCTCCGACGAGTGGGGCCCCACCGTTCGCAGCGATCTCCTCGAGATGTACTTCGCCTCGGATCGAGCGGCGGGGACGTTCAACGATATCTACGTCAGCACGCGCCCGACGGCGGCGTCCCCGTGGGGTGCGCCGGCGATCGTCGCGGAGCTCAGCACCGCCGGAGCGGAGCTTCAGCCGAGCCTCAGCCGCGATGGGCTGACGATGTACCTGACGCGCTTCGTCGGGGTGGCGAGCGGCTTTGATATCTTCAAGGCGACCCGCACGTCGTTGACCACGGCGTGGGGCACGCCAGCCGTGAGCTCGGAGCTCAACAGCACCGCCGACGACGCGCCGATGAACATGTCCACCTCGGGGCTCGCGATGGTCGTGACCTCGACGCGCCCGGGCTCGGCCGGCTACGACGTGTACCTGGCCACCCGCGGCTCCACGAGCCAGACGTTCGGAGCGCCGGTGGCGATCGCGTCGGTCAACACGACCAACAACGAGTACGACGCCTGGCTCAGCGACGACGCACTCACGATCTACTACTGCTCGGATATCAACGCGGCGAACTCGAACGACCTGTTCGTCGCGACGCGCACCACGGCCGGTGGCGCGTTCATGACACCGACGGCGCTCACCGCGCTCAACTCGAGCGCGAGCGACGAGGATCCGTGGATCTCGACGGACCAGCACACGATGATCTTCTCGTCGTCGCGCGACGGTAACCGCGATCTGTGGATGTCGACGCGCTGACTAGCCGCGGCGGCGCAGGATCCGGCGGGTGAACGCGCCCGCCTCGGGCACCTTCGCGATGCTCATGCCGACGAGATAGATCGAGCCGAACACCGGAATCGCGACGAGCGCGCTCTGCCAGGCGCGCGCGCCGAGCTCGACAGCGAGGTACGCGGCGCCATATGCGGCGGCTCCCGCGAGTCCAGCGCACGCGAGCGCACCGAGGCCGAGCTTCGTGGGGATCGGGACCTTGCCGATCCGCTTCGAGAGCCAGCGCTCGAGAAGCAAGAACTCGACCCACGCGGCGAACCCCGCGCTCGCCGTGAGGCCGAACGCACCCCATTCGGGCCCATAGCCGAGGGCCTTGCGAACCGGGAGGGCAAACGCGTAACCGAACACGCCGGTGATCGCGACGCGAACGAGCGCGGCGTGCAGCGGTGGCTTCTGCTCGTCGATCGCGTAGAACGCCGAGCCGAGGAGCCGGCCCTGCGTCCCGGCGGAGAGGCCGAGCGCGGAGCCGGCAAGGACGATCCACACGACGCGCGTGTCGTTCGCGGTGAACCGGCCGGTCTGGAATAGCAGGGCGATGATCGGTCCGCCGATCGCGATGAACGCGACGGCGGAGGGAACGACGAGGAACACGACGCGGCGGAGCGCGGGACGTAGGCGCTGCTGGAGGTGTGCGATCCGGGCCTCGGTGCCGCCGGTGGCGCTCGACATCTCCGGAAGCTCCGCGGCGGACACGGCCATCCCGAACAACGACACGGGCAGAAGATAGAGGACCTGCGCGTTGAACATCGCAGCGACGATGCCCGTGCCGAGGAAGCTCGCGAGGACCTGATCAACGTACGCGGAGATCTGGACGGAGCCGCGGCCGATCAGGACGGGCAGAAACGCGCGGAGCGTGGCCTGCACGCCGGGCGCGCGCACGGCGAGGGAGGGACGCAGCCCCCGGAGGAGCTTGATGACGGTGGGAAGCTGGACCAAGAACTGGGCTGCGGAGCCGATCACCGCGCCCCACGCCAGCCAGATCGCGATGTCGTCATCGTGGCCCGCGAACCGACGACCGGCGATCATCGCGGCCGCGATCATGGCGGCGCTCCACAGCACGGGGGCCACGTAGGACAGGAAGAACTTGCGGTGGCTGTTGAGGACGCCGAGGCACCACGCGCTCATCACGAGCAGCGCGACCCCGGGGAACAGGATCTGGACGATGCGGATGGTGAGGACACGCTTGTCGCCGTCGAAGCCCGGCGCGAGGACATCGACGAGCACGGGCGCAGCGATCACGCCGACGAGCGCGCACAGCGTCGCGAGCAGGGCGAGCAGCGTGCCGATGGCCCGGGCGACCACGGAGGCCTCGGCGTCCTTGCCCTCCGCGCGCAGGCGCGAGTACACGGGAATGAACGACGCACTGAGCACGCCCTCGCCGAGGAGGTTCTGCAAGAGATTCGGGATCCGCAGCGCGGCGCGCAGAGCGTCGGTTGCGGCCGTCTGGCCGAGGTAGTGCGAGATCGTTCGCTCGCGGATGAGCCCCGCGATGCGCGACAGGAAGATGCCGCTGGCAACGGCCAGCGCTCCTCCGATCGAACGCTTCGCGGGCGGTGCCTCGGGCATCGCCGGATTGTCGACGGCGATCGGGCCGACGGCAAGAAACGATCCCGTGGAGATTCAGCGCAGGCGAAGGGCGATGGCGAGCGGCTTGCCACCGCGGGTGCCCTGGAGCTCCACGCTGGAGATCTGGTCGAGCTTCGCGTACAGGTCGAGGAGCTGCTGCGCGGTCTTGATCGGCTCGCCGTCGATGGCGCTGATGACGTCGGAGTTCTTCATGCCGATGGCGAATGCCGGCGTGCCCGACGTCACGCCGAACACGCGGACGCCCGCGACCTCGCCGTCCTTGATGATCGGCGTCATCCGCATCTTGCCGGGCTTGGCGGCGCCGCTGACGAGCTCGCGCACGAGATCACGATCGACCTCGTAGGTGTGATCGTCGAGCTTCTTGATCCGCTCCGCGAATGGATCGGCGGGGGCCGCGGCGACGGGCGTTGCCGCGCTCGTCGCCGGGCCCGCCGCCGTGTCGAGGAGAGACAGCTTGGCGCGATGGCCGGCGCCATCGATGACGTCGATCGAGATGCCGCCGATGCGATCGATCGTACCGACCCCGGGGATGGTCTCGCCGAGGCTCCACGAGCCCTGGACCTCGGTCTCGAGGACACGCACGGTGGCCCACGATTCCCGACCGAGGCCGGTGGCGATCAACACCGCGGGTTTGCCGGTATAGATGGCACTCGTCGGACCTGAGTCGATCGGCGCGGGATCGCACGTCGAGCAGAACATGTTCCGCTTGACGAGCCCCGCACCATCCGGAGGCGTGCGTGTTTTCACCGACGACCTGGCCTCTCGGAGCGGAGGAGGCGCCCCGTGGGAAGCGGGGGCCAGGTAGTCGGCTTCCACGAGCGCTGCGACCGCGCGCGCCGCAAAGGCGGAGCACGCGATCACCGCCACCAGAACAACGAACCAGGTCCGACGAAGGAGGCCCGACACCAGCGAATGAAGCGCGGATCGCATGATGTTGACCACGGCAAGACGTTCATCAAGGGCCGTGCCACGCGCGTGTGTGGCGGCAACGTCGCGAGATCCGTCGAACGCGCATGCTCGGACCTCGATCGAGCGACACGGCGGCGCCCCTTCTCCCCGAGAAACCTGCCAAACTGGCAGCCGTTGTGAGGATTCGTTCGTGAGCGCGCCGACGCCGAAGTCCATCGGGCGGTACCAGATCGTGGACCGGCTCGCAGTGGGGGGAATGGCCGAGCTGTTCAAGGCCACCCTGATGGGCGATCACGGGTTCGAGAAGCTGGTCGCGATCAAGAAGATCCTCCCGCACCTGGCGACCGATCGTTCGTTCGTCGAGATGTTCATCGATGAGGCGCGCATCACCGCGCAGCTCGATCACCGCCACATCGTGCAGGTGTTCGAGCTCGGCAACGATGCCGATACGCCGTACATCGCGATGCAGTTCGTCGATGGCCTCGACGTGCTCGCGCTGCTGCGCGAATGTGCCCGAGCGCAGATCCGGTTGCCTGCCGATCTGTGCGCGTTGATCGCCCGCGACGTTCTCGATGCGCTCGACTACGCGCACAACGCAGTCGCTACCGACGGCCGCCCGCTCGGCATCATCCACCGCGATATCTCGCCGGGTAACGTGCTGCTGTCGTGGCGCGGCGACGTCAAGCTGACGGACTTCGGGATCGCGCGCGCGGCCGAGCGCCGCCACAAGACCGAGGCCGGCACGCTCAAGGGCAAGTACGGCTACATGTCTCCCGAACAGGTCTCGGGAAGCACCGAGATCGATGCGCGCAGTGATCTGTTCAGCGTGGGCATCCTGCTCGCCGAAATGGTGATGGCGCGCCGCCTGTTCACGTCCACGAATGACCTCGACATCCTGCTGATGGTCCGCGACGCGCGGCTCGATCGCCTGCACAAGTACGCGAGCGAGTTCCCGATCGAGCTCCGCGTGCTCACCGTGCGCGCGCTCCAGCGCCGGCCCGAGGACCGTTGGCAGAGCGCCGCGCAGTTCCGCGATGCGATCGACGAATGGATCCGGCGCACCACGCGCGTGCAGTCGCGCGATCTCGCGGCGCTGATCGGCCAGGTCATCAACGCACCGACCGCCGACCTCGAGACGGCGAGTGGCGGCATCGTCAGCGCGCCGGCCGACGAGGGCAACGCACTGTCTGGACCGCTGACGCGAATGTCGATCGCGCGCGCCGAGGCCGAAGCGGCGGCCGCACGCGCGGCGTACATCGCCGGCGAAGCGATTCCCGATGGCGAGATCGGCGGCGAGCGCTCGAGCGGCACGATCACCGTCGGCGAGGACGACCTCGTCGCCGAGCAGGTCGACATCCCCTCGGGCCCGCGCGAGGTCGGCGACTTGCGCGAGACACCGCTGATCAAGGTCGTCTATCGGCTCGCGAAGACCAAGGGCACCGGCATGCTCGCCCTCGAGGGGCGCGCGGGCGTGCTCAAGGAGGCGTACCTGGTCGATGGCCAGCCCCAGTTCGTCAACTCGAACGTGGAGCAGGAGCGCCTCGGAAACTTTCTGATCGCACAGGGCGCGCTGACCCCGCAGTCGCTGCAGCGCGCGCTCTCGGTGATGCACCACTTCGGGGGGCGGCTCGCCGATACGCTCGTCGGCCTCGATATCCTCGATCCGCTCGAAGCGTATCGCCTGCTCGCGAAGCAGGTTGCCGCGAAGCTGATGGAGGCGTTCTCGTGGCCGAAGGGCCGCTACACGTGGACGCCGCGCCACCCGAATCCGTGGAAGGCGCGGTCGCTCCACCTCGATGCGATGCGCGTGATCGGCGCCGGCGCCGCGCAGCTCGCCGAGACCACAGTCACCGACTGGCTCGCGGCCAACACGAAGGCATTCATCGTCGCGGAGCCCACGGCGGATGGCGAGCTCTCGCAGTTCGGGCTCGGTGACGCGCTGCTGCGCGTGTACAGCCTGCTCGACGGCCGAACGCGGCTGGGCGAGCTGGCCGACAAGGTTCGGTCGGCGGAGGCGCGGGTGAATCTGCTGCGGCTGACGTATCTGCTCGTGCAGACCGAAGCCGCTCGATTGTCGTGACGTCGTGAGTGCGATCCTCACCGTCCAGGGACTGGAGAAGCGGTTCGGCACGCGCAACGTGCTCGACGGCGCCTCGTTCGCACTGCATACGCGCGATCGCGTGGGGATGATCGGTGCGAACGGCGCGGGGAAGTCGACCCTGCTCAAGATGCTGATCCAGCGCGCGATGGGTGGCGACGATCCGGCGATGGTCCCCGACGCGGGGCTCATCACCTGGAAGCGCGATCTCTCGCTCGAGTTCGTCGCGCAGGAGCCGCCGCTCGTCGCCGATGCCACCGTGGCCGCGTCGCTCGAGCGCGCCGGCGTGGCGGACCACGAGATCGCCACGATCTCCGCGGCGCTGCAGCTGCCACCGATGGACGCGCGGATCGGGAACCTCTCGAACGGTGAACGCCGGCGTGTCGCGCTCGGCCACGCGTTGCTCGGGCGCTCCGAGGTGCTCGTGCTCGACGAGCCGACGAACCATCTCGACACGCCGACGGTGGAGTGGCTCGAAGGTCGACTCGGGGCGTGGCCCGGCGCGCTGATCGTGGTCACCCACGATCGCTACTTCCTCGACCGCGTCGCCACGCGCATCCTCGAGGTCGATCGCGGCAAGGTCTACGCGTACGAGGGCGACTACGCCGAATTCTTGATGAAGCAGGCCGAGCGCCTGTCCACGGAGACCGAGGCCGAGTACCAGCGCGTGTCGTTCATCCGCCGCGAGATCGAGTGGATCCGCCGCGGTGCACCGGCGCGCAGCACGAAGGCGAAGGCGCGCATCGATCGGTTCGACGCGGCCGTCGGCGCCGCGCCCGCCACCGACGAGGTCCGCGGTCCCACGTTGTCGCTGACCCTGCCGTCCGGGCCGCGCCTCGGCTCGACGATCGTGGAGCTCGACAAGGTCGGCAAGTCGCTCGGCGGCAAGGTGCTGTTCAAGGACCTGACGCTGCTGATGAAGCCGGGCGATCGGATCGGCATCGTCGGTCCGAACGGCGTCGGCAAGACGACGCTGATCAAGACCATCCTCGGCGTCTCACCGCCCGACACCGGAACCGTGAAGATCGGCTCGAACACGCGGCCTGCGTATCTCGAGCAAGGTCGCACCGAGCTGCGCGACGAGCTGACCGTGCTCGAGGAGGTCGGCGACGGCTACGACTACGTCGATCTCCCCGAGGGCAAGGTCCACGTGCGCAGCTTCCTCCGCATGATGGCGTTCCCTGACTCGGTCACGGACACGCACGTCGGCAAGCTCTCCGGCGGCGAGCGCAACCGCGTCCAGCTCGCGCGCCTGCTCCGCCGCGGTGGCAACCTCCTCGTTCTCGACGAGCCCACGAACGATCTCGATCTCCCCACGCTCGGCGCGCTGGAAGACGGCCTGACCAGGTTCGCGGGTTGCGCGCTGATCGTCAGCCACGATCGCTGGTTCCTCGATCGCGTGGCGACCGCGATCCTCGCCTTCGAAGGGGAGGGCAAGGTCACCCTCTACGAGGGCAGCTATTCGTTCTATGCCGAACGCCGGCCGAAGCCCGCCGCCGAGGGCAGTGCGCGCCGACGCGCCGAGACCAAGGACACCCGCCCGCCGGCGGTCAAGGGTGCGCGCAAGATCACGTTCAAGGAGCGCGCGGAGCTCGCGGGCATCGAGGAGGCGATCGCCGCCGCGGAGAAGCGCGTCTCGGAGCTCGAGGCCGTGCTCAGCGATCCCAACGTGCAGAGGGATCGCGGCGCCGAGATCAAGACGCTCGTCGCGCAGCTCGCAACGGAGCGCGCCGAGGTCGAGCGGCTGTTCGCGCGATGGCAAGAGCTCGACGCGATCGCCGTGGCCTCGCCGAGCTAGGGGCTTCGCCCGAGTTTCGCTGTGTAGTCGACACGCGCACAGCGAACCACGCACGGGGTCGATTGCCTCTTCATCTGCGATGGGAGTGTGTCGATACAGAGGTCGATACCCTCAACGCCGAGGGTCCTGACCATGAGCCCTCACCTGGCCACGACACAGCGGATCTGCATCGCAGCGGTCCTGGCGGGCCTACGCGGGCTCGCCATCGCCGGCCCAGCGGAGACCCACGTTCTCGATGACCGGGTGATCGAGCGTCGACGCGAGCTGTCGCTCGTGGTCGCGCTTGACGGCCAGTGCATCCCGGCCGCCCAGATCGAGGTCGACCCGCCGTTCGTTGGCACCGTGAAGACATCGTGCGTCGTGGAGATCGTCGGCCCGCCGAGCGAAGCGCTGTCCGTGCATGCCGCCGGTGAGCGCCTCCCCGTGCTTCACGCGCCGGTCGCGGATGCGCCTCCCGCGCCACCCCGGATGGCGTCCATCGGTCGGGCGATCGATCTCGTCGGTATCACGGCCCCGGTCCCGGTCGCCCGCGAGATCGTGGCGGCCCACCTGTACATGGAGAAGGATGGCGTTCCCACCAGCGACGTCTCGCTCAATATCACGGTCGAGGGTGGTCGGCCTCGGGCGCTTCGGTGGTCGTCGCCTGGTGTCGCGGAGATCGCTCTGCTGGTTCCGGAATGGCGGCCTTTCGTCGTGGTCGTTGCTCAGCGAGCCGGCGATCCGCCGATTCGCACCACGGTCGCGGTCGACCCGGGCCCACCGCGCGACGTCGTCGTCGACGTTCCCGTGATCCACGCCGCGGTCCCTTTCGAGGTCGCGGCGCGGATCTCCACGACCGCCGGCGTCCAGATTGCGGCCGAGCGGGTTCGTGTCCAGCTGCCTCGGTGCACGCGGTTGGCCCCGATGACATTCTCCTGCGCCGTTCCGGGACCGACCGATCTCGGTGTCAGCGTGGAGCTGGAGGGGATCTGGATCCCGCTCGACCACCGCGAGGTGATCATTCCTCCGGTTGCGGCGGTTGCCGTGGCGGTGCCCGTGGCTGTGCCGGCGCGGATGCCGCGCGGTGCGCTTGGCTGGGAGGTCGCGCTCCGAGGCGGCCGCGCTTCCGATGGAACCTGGGGCGGCGGCGCGTCCGCGTTCGCCTCGTACTCCTTGACGCGCTCGATAACCGGATTGATGGGTGTCGGCTGGCGATATCAACGAGCGACCTTCGCGGGGATGAGCCCCGTCGACGGACGGCTCGCTCTCGCCGAGCAGGAGCTCGGCCTCCTCGTCGGCGCGCGTGCGACGCCGGTGCCCGCGCTACCGTGGACGGTGCGGTTGGTGCTCGGGCCAGCCTACGTTCATCAGCGCGCCGCTCTCGGTGGGATCTCCGATCCGTCCGCCGGCCTGCGCGCGGTCGGCATCGTCACCACCGGAGTCCACGTCCATCTCGACCGCTACACGATCGGGGTAGACGTCGGCGCGCATGTCGCGGTCGACCTGGTGGTCCCCGGATGGTCGCGTCCGGCGGCCGAGCTCGTCGCGGAGGTAGGCGTTGCCGCCGCGCTCTGAGCGAGCGTGCCTGGTGATCGTCGCCGCGATCTCGATGGTCGCGTGCAGCAAGGACGCCACGCGCGATCCCCCGCCGTTGCCCGAGCAGCAAGCGGCGTCGGTCGCGGTGGCGCGCGTGAGGTCTGCGCGGGGAGACGTCCGGATCCGCCACGGCAGCGCGGGGAGCTGGATCCCCGTGACGCCGGAAACGGAGATCATCGCCGGCGACCTGATCCAGGCCCTTGGAACCGGCTCCGCGTCTCTCCGCGTTGCGGCGACAGGTGCCGAGATCGAAGTCCAAGCAAACACGACGATGCGATTCGATGACTCGGCTCGCCCCCGCGCGATGACGGGTCGGATCGTCGCGAGGGTCGGCACGCCCGGCAAGATGCGCGTCGAGATCGCTCTTCCACCCGGCGTGCTGGTGCTCGCGGCGGATCCGGAGTCCGCGAGCCCGCTCGAGGCGGCCGTCGACATCGCCGCGAATGGCGGTGCCACGATCGAGATGCGCGCTGGTGTTGGCCAGCTCGTGCCGAAGACGGGTGGGCCCGTGATGATCGCGGAGCACCAGATCACGCGCTTCGGTCGGGATGGCCAGGTCGTGGCTCCGGCCGCCGCGCCACCGACCATCACGCTGCTCGAACCTGCCGACGGCGCACGGGTCCGCGTCCGACGCGACCTGCCGTTGAAGTGGGCGCAGCTCTCCGGCGTTGATGGCTACCGGGTCGAGCTCGTCGCTGGGTCGGTCGCGCGGCGGATCGATGTCACCGAGTCGACGACCTCGCTGGCGGTCGCGTCGGGACGCTACACGTGGTCGGTCTCGGCTCTCCATCGCGGTGAGCCCGGCACAGCGTCGGCTGTCCGCATGTTCGAGGTCGAGGTCGATAATCGCCCCCCCGATGTCGCGGTGGCTCGGCCCGCGCCCGGGGAGAGCGTCGTCGGGCCTCGGATCCGGATCGAAGGGCGTGCGGATCCGGGTGCAGTGATCGAGGTCCAGGGCGTCTCGACGACGGCGAGCCGGGACGGCGCGTTCATGCTCGAGGTCGCGATCCAGCATGGCCTGACCAACCTCGTGATCTCGGCGCGCGACGATCTGGGGAACGCGCGACGAGTCACGCAGAGTGTGCTGTGGGAGTGAACCAGCACGGCTGGCGCTCGATCGTCGTGCGCGTGATGGCGGTCGTGGTCCTCGCCGGACTCGCGGGTGGAGGGATCGCGATCTATGTCGCGACCCGCGCCATGTCGGACATCGCAGAGGTCAAGCTCGTCGAGACAACCGCGACCGAAACAGATCGCGCACGACTCGCGATTACCGGACGGCTCGAGGTCGCGGAGGCGCAGCTCACCGCAGCGGCGTTGCTCGCCGACGCTGGGCGGTTTCAGGACGTTCCCTCCGCGCTCTCGGCATTCATTCGCGCGGCGCGGGTCAGGCGGACCTCGGAGGTCGTCGAGCTGGTCCGCGACGAGGGCGATCGCTGGTTGATCTCGAACGCCGGCGGTCACGCAGTGGGCCGCTGGCTGATCGACGGCAACGTCGCCATCCGAGTCGACGTCGGAGAAACGAGCGCGATCGGCGTGGTCGAAGTCGCGAGCCTACTCCCTCGCGGCCCGGGGACGATCGCCAGGCTGGAGGCGAGGACCGATCCAAGGCTGGAGGTCGCCGGGGTGATCATCACGCGCGACGAGGACACTGCGATCGCGAACGCCTCGGTGGAGCACGGCCTGGCGATCCACCAGGAGTCGTCACTCGCGGGTGCGCGCGAGGAGGTGTGGTCCGCGATGCGCCGGACCGTCGGCTGGACGGCCGCGATCACGCTGGTGGTCGTGTTCGCGCTGGCCGTGATGCTTGCTCGCCGGGTCACGAGGCCGATCCGCGCCCTGGCCGCAGCCGTGCGCAAGGGTCACGGTGGGTTCGCGCCGCCCCGGTTACGCTCCGACGAGATCGGCGAGCTCGGCACCGCGATCGCCGCGATGCACGAGGACCTGGCAAACGACGCCCGCCAGCTCGCCGTCGGTGCGGACTTCGCTCGCGAGGTCGTCCGGATCCAGGAGCCCTCGGAGGTGATCCGGCAGCTCGAGACCGCGCTGGCGGTGGCGCATCCAGCACAGGGCTGGAGGGTGCGGATTGGCGACGAGGAGCAGCTTGTGGGAGCGGCCATGGAGACGTCGCAGCCCGTCCCGGTGATCACCCAGGCCGATGATCGGATCGTATTGCGTCTCGAGCTGGACGATCAGTGCCTCGGCGTCGCGGTCGGCACGGCCCCCGCTACCGAAGCGGAGCTCAAGGGCGTGGAGGTGCTCTGCCACACCGCGATCGCAGCGATCAGGGCGATCGGGTTGAGCCGGGCCGCGCTGACCAACGAGAAGCTCGCTCTCCTCGGCCGGATCTCCGCGGGTGTGGCGCACGAGATCAACAACCCGCTCGCCTACGTCACGCTGAATCTCGGCATCCTCGAGGACGAGATCACGGATCCGGGGCAACGGGAGCTGTTGCGCGAGACTCTCGAGGGTACGGACCGCGTCGCCAAGATCGTCAAAGATCTATCTCGACTCACGCGTGGCAGCTCGGAGGCGCTCGGGCGCGAGAACCTTGCGGACGTGGTCGCGGAACAGATCAAGATCGCGCGGACGCGTGCACGTGGCGCCGCTCTGGTGTTCGACGCCGAGGGGCCCGTGTGGGTCAACTGCACGCGTACGCGGCTCGGACAGGCGTTGCTCAACCTCCTCGTCAACGCCCTCGACGCCGTCGCGGCTCGCGACCACGGACGGGTGACGGTGTCCGTGACCAGCCGCGCCGGGTTTGGCGTGGTCACGATCCGCGACAATGGTCCGGGGATCCCCGCGACCGTGCGGCGCCACCTGTTCGACGCGTTCTTCACCACCAAGGGCGAGCAGGGGACCGGGCTCGGGCTCTACCTGTCGCGGCAGTTCGTGCATCTTCAGGGCGGCCATCTCGACGTGGTCCGCAGTGGCCCCGACGGCACCGAGTTCGAGATCCGCGTGCCCAGCACGGAGGGCCCGGCGGCGCTCGTCGCGAACGATCCGGTCGCCCGGGCCACCAGCGAGAGCGAGTCCAATCGAAAGCGCGTTCTGATCATCGATGACGAGCCCCAGATCGTCCGGACGCTCGAGCGCTGGTTGTCTCAGTACGCCGACGTGGTGACCGCGCGCGGCGGCAGCGAGGGGCTCGAGAGGTTCCGGGACGGTCCGTTCTCGCTCGTCCTGTGCGACTGGAACATGCCCGGTATGTCTGGTCATGACTTCGTCGGCGCTGTGCGTGCGACGGCGCCCGACGCGCTTCGCTCCGTGGTGATCATGACCGGAGGCTCGACGACCGAGATCACGGGGCTGCGCGTGATCGCGAAGCCACTCGATCGCGAGCTGATCAAGGAGATCCTCGGTGTCTGAGCCGCGGCGGATCTGGCGCTTGGTCGCAGCGTTGCTTGGCGTGCTCGGGTGTGGCGAGCAAACACCGAGCCTCACTCCGTCCACCCTGGAGCTCGACTCTCAGCTGGTCCCGCTGCGGATCGAAGGACTCGCGGCGCACGACTACCTGAGGACGCGCGCCGACTCCCTCGTGCTGGTCGGCGACTATGGCGCGCGGATCGGCGGTGTCGAGACGTCGGTGGTCGCGGCCGCTGGCGATGGCGTCACCGTCACGCTGACAGAGCCGCTGCCGCCCGGCTTCCACGCGCTGGACCTGCACGCCGATGGACACGCGTGGCATGTCGAGGATGCGCTCGAGATCATCCCGCGAGATCTCGGTCCCGACGCGGGGACAGGTGATGGATCTGTCGACGGGCCGGCGGGATCCGGGGCCGTGTATGCAACCACGGCGACCGACCTCTACACGCTCGATCCGGCGACCGGCATCACGAGCCACATCGGTACCTATCCCTGCGCCAGCAGGGTGGTCGATGTGGCGGTGAACCGGGCCGGCGAGATCCTGATCGTCGCGGGCCCGTCGTTATACGTCGTCAGCGCGAACGATGCCTCGTGCACGCTTCGCGCGACCCTCGGCGGAGTAACGTCGGACGTTGGTGCGCTCGAATACATCCGGGACGTCGCAGGCGCCGACGTCCTGCTCGCGATCACGGCGGAGATGCCCGGGAAGCTGTACGCGATCGATCCCATGACGGGGGCGGGGACGCCGCGAGGCACCCTGGGCAGCAGCACGGTCGCTCGCGGCGATCTCACGTGGATGACCGGCATCGGGCTCCGGGCGACGGTGACCCAGGTCGGTGTCGATTCGCTTTCGGCGATCGACGAAACACTCGGCAACGCGACGCCGCTCGGTAGCGTGCCGGCGATCACCGGCCTGGTCACCCAGAACGGAGCGTTGTATGGCCTGTCGCTCGACGGTGCGGTGCACCGGCTCGACCCGGCGACCGGCAACATCCTCGCGAGCCGTGCGACCGGGCTGGCGTGGACCGGTGCGGCGACGCAGCCTCCGCCGCGCTGACGCGCGATGCCTGGCTAGGGCTTCCCGGCAGGCGGCGCATACGGGATCACGGCGACGTCCGTGGGATCGGTGCCCTCGCAGCCTTCGCGACCGGGGCGCAGCGTCCACACGAGCGCGAGCTTCGGCTCGTCGACGAGCACGGCCTGGCGTACGAGCTCGAGGCCGGGCGCCGTGCCGAGCGTGACGTCCTTCGCGAGGAGTCGCACCGTGCCCTGCGAGAGCCCGATGCCGAGCTTCGCCTTCGGGAACCGTGCGAGCTGCTTGTTGTTCGACGTATCGACCACGCCCTTCTCGACCTTGGCTTTCACGAACCCGAGCTCTGCGAGCACCGCGGACAGCATCTTGATCCGCTTTGCCACCGCGGCGCGCGAGCGCGGGAGGACGCCATTCGTCTTCTCGTCGCACTCCGGTGAGGTCTCGCTCCAGCCGATCACCGCGGTGTGCGCGACGAGGACTCCGGTCTTCGCGTCGCGCAGCTCGAGCTCCGTGGTGTACACGCACGCGCCCCAGCTCGCCTCGTTACGGGTGAGCGCGATCAGGCCCTTGTCCTTCGAATACGCCACCGGGAGCTCGCCCGCCTTGTCGAGGCTCGCGGTGCCCGCTGTCGTGCTGCGCAGCGCCTTGAGCTCGGGGCGATCCATCAGGGGTGTCAGCTCGGGATCCACGGCGACCTGCAGGTACGTCGCGATCGGCGCCGAGGCGATCCACGGCGCGAGCGCCTTGATCGCGGCGTCCTTGTCGCCGGCGAGCTGGTTCGCCGATGCGAGGTTGTACGCGGGAATCGTCCACGTGGGATCCGCGGCGACGGCGCGCGCGAACCCGGCCGCGGCGGCCTTGTAGTCCTTCTTCTTGTGGAGCTGGTACGCGGCCGTGTTCTCGAGCCGTGCATCGAAGTAGCCGAGCGACCAGTGGTAGGTCGCCTCACCGACGCAGGTGTAGTCGCCGACCGAGACATCGACCTTCTTCGTCTTCTTGTCGAGCTTCGCGTCGAGGATCGAGACCGCCTCACCGAGTCGCGCGCGTTGCTTGCCCTTGACCACGCTGAGGGCACCGCGGTCGACAACGAGCGAGTATCCCTCGCCGAGGTTCTGACTCTCGAGACCGTCGGCGATGGCGACCGAGGCGATGGTGGAGGAGGCGAGGACGATCGCGAACGTGCGGCGCATGCCGCGAGCTTAGTCGAACGGAGACTTCGCGTGCCGGAGCAACGTCTGTTCCAGCACCTTGCGCATCTGCGTCGCGATCTCCGAGCGCGTGCTGATGAGGTTTGTCTGCTCGTTCGGATCCGCGTGGAGATCGTAGAGCTCGAACACGCCGCCGGTGTCGATCAGCTTCCACCGCCCCGAGATCATGGCGGTCACCCCGCCCGGGTTCGATCGATCCTTGATCATCGCCGCGAACGCGGTGCCGGACTCGGGCTGGTCAATGCGCTTGCCACGCAGAAGGTCTGCGACGGAGCGGCCGTCGATGCTCGGCCCGCGCGGCGGCTCGAACCCAGCGAGGTCCACGATCGTCGGCACCAGATCCGTGAGGCTCACCGACTCCATCACCCGCGATGGCTTGATGCCGGGGCCCGCGACCACGAGCGGCACGCGGATCTGGGAGTTGTAGAGGTCAGTCGAGTGATTGGGCTGGTTGTGCTCGCCGAGCGCCTCGCCGTGATCCGCGGTGACGATCACGATCGGCGCCTTGTCGGGGGCCCGGTCGCTGAACCCTGACATCACGTCCATCAAGATGGCATCCGAGATCTCGAGCGAGCGGTTGTAGAGCTTCTGGCGCTCGGACTCCTCGTGCCACGGCCCGCCGACGATCTCCCAGTTGTGCGGCTCGAGGATGTGCATCCACAGAAACAGCGGCCGGTTGCCGGGTCGCTTCTCGCGGGCCTGCAGCCAGTTGCGTGCGGTCTGCCCGAGCGAGCGACCGTTCGGTTCGATCACGAGGTGCTCGAGGCCCCGCTGGAGCCCCGTGCGGACCTCTGGATCGTAGAACCCGCGGCAGCACATGAAGCCCGCAGTCTCGTAGCCGGCGGCGAGCAAGCGCTCGGCGAGCATGACGTGGCGCGGATCCACGCGCAGCGCCCAGCCGACCACGCGCCCCTTGATCCGCGTCGGCGCCGCACCGATCACGATCGATGGGATCGAGCGTCGCGTCACGTTGCTCGGCGAGAACGCCCACGCAAACACCGCGCCGCGATCGCCGAGGCTCTTGAGCACCGGCATCTCCGCGTTTCCGCCATACGGCGGCGTGTGATCGGCGCGCACCGTATCGATCGTGATCAGCACGATGTCCGGGTGCTCCGAGCCCGGGCGATCGACGGGCCGGAACTCGGCGAGCGAGATATCGGCGCGGATCTGATCGAGATCGAACACCTTCTCGATCGCGATCCCGGCAAGCGGGCGATCGCCCCAGATCTCGAGGGTCAGCGACGGCCGGGTCTTCAGGGTGACCACCGCGATGCCGATCATCACCGCCACGATCGCGCCGAGGAGTGCGCCGGTCGGACCCGGCCGCGGGATGCGCGCCACGAGCACGTGGCCGACGAGCGTCACTGCGATCGCGATCATCGGCGCGTACAGCACGGTGGTATCGACCGGCCCGATCCGCGGCCTGACGACGATGCGCCACAGCAGATACATCGCGATCGCCGAGAGCAGCCCGGCGATCGTGAACACCCGCGCCGGTGTCAGCGCGAACCGACGATTCAGTCGCCGCATCGGTAGCGTCACGAGGCGGGCGGCGGGCGCCGACACCACGAGCAGCAGCAGCGCAGCGCCGACGGAGATCACCGGCTGCAGGAAGCTCACGGTCAGCGGCTTGAACGCGGTCCACGTGGCGAGCTGCCACGTGCCCTGGAACACGATCCACGCGAGCGCGAGGGCGGCGACCATGGTCACGCCGAGCCACGCCGCGAGCGCGGGCATGCCGCCATCCTCGGTCAAGCGCGCGGAGATCTTCGCCGGTCCCCAGCCCGCGATCACGGCGCGGATGGCCACCGAGGACGCGAACAGCACCGGCACCGCGAGCATCGCGAAGAACCCGATCGTGGCGAGCATGCCGAGCGGGTCGCCCACCCCGATCGCCTCGAACCCGCCGGCACCGAGCGCACCGGCGCAGGCGCACGCGGCGCTGGGGGCAAGCCAGCGTGCAGCGCGCGCCAGGCGAGGCCTACGGGGAACAGGATCGGACACGAACGACCGCGAAAATTGTACTGCGGCCCCACCCTCGGACCAACCTGGTGGCGTGACAGCTCTCGCCGTCTTTCGCTCGCGCCGGATGGCCGTGCTGTTCGTGCTCGGGTTTGCATCGGGGCTGCCGCTCTACTTGACCTCCCAGACCCTCCAGGCGTGGTTGACCTCCGCCGGGGTGAGCCACGGGCGGATCGCCGCCCTGTCCCTCGTGGGCCTCGCGTACACCTTCAAGTTCGCCTGGGCGCCACTGCTCGACCGCTACCACCTGCCGCTCCTGGGCCGCCGGCGGGGCTGGATGCTGGCGTTCCAGATCGCGCTGATCGCCGCGATCGGGGCGATGGGCATGGTCGACCCGGTCGGCGATCCCGAGCTCCTCGTAACGCTCGCCGTCATCGTCGCGGCGCTCTCCGCGTCCCAGGACGTGGTCCTCGATGCCTACAACGCAGATCTACTCGCGCCCGAACAGCGCGCCGCCGGCTCGGCCGTCTACGTCCTCGGCTACCGCACCGCGATGGTCGTCACGGGAACCCTCGCGCTCGTGCTCGCCGATCACGTCTCGTGGCACCTGATCTACGGTGCGATGGCGGCGCTGATGCTCATCGGCGTCGCGGGCACGCTCCTCGCCGAGGAGCCCGCCACGCCCGCCGGGGCGCCCCAGTCGCTCGCCGAGGCCATCACGCTCCCCTTCCTCGAGCTGTGGCACCGGCTCGGGCCGCGCCGGGTTGCCCTCGTCCTGGCGTTCACGGCTCTCTACAAGGCAGGCGACTACTTCGCGCAGGCCCTCGTCATCACGTTCCTCGTCCGCGGCGCGAGCTTCGAGCTCTCGGAGATCGGCGCGATCTACCAGGCGCTCGGCTTCCTCGGCACCGCGCTCGGCGGGCTGATCGCCGGCACGCTCGTCGCGAAGTACGGCATGCGCCGCATGCTCATCACGTTCGGCGTACTCCAGGCCTCGACGAACTTGCTCTACGCGCTCCTCGCGATCACCGGCAAGAGCTTCCCGATCTTCTGCACCGCCGTGCTCGTCGACAACCTCGCGAACATGACCGGCACCGCGGCGTTCGTCGCGTTCTTGATGTCGGTGTGCTCGCCCCGCGTGAGCGCCACCCAGTTCGCGTTGCTGACGTCACTCTCATCGGTCGGCCAGCGGGTGTTCGGACCGCTCGCCGCGAACGTCGTCGACGCTGTCGGTTGGGACGGCTTCTTCGCGGTGACCTCGGCCCTCGCGATCCCGGGCCTCGTGCTCGCGTGGTTCGTGGCGCGCGACCCCGCCTCTGCGTCCACCCAGTAGCGGGCAAAGCCCCCTTGCTTCGGTGTGGGCCGATCGCGCGTCCAGCGGCTCTCGACAAGGCCGAATCGCTCGATCTCGCCCGCGCCGCGGATATCGAGATCCACCACCGCTACGGGTGCGCGACCTTTCTCGAGTACATGGAGCGGCGCCTCGGTTACGTGCCGCACACCGCGCGCGAGCGGCTCCGCGTGGCACGCGCCGTCACCGCGATGCCGCTGATCGCGAGGGCGCTGTCTCTCGGTGAGCTGACGTACTCGCATGTTCGCGAGCTCTCGCGCGTCGCCACGCCGGAGACCGAAGACGCGTGGCTCGTCGCGGTCGCCGGCAAGACGGCCGGCCAGGTTCAGGAGCTGGTGGCGGGCCACGCGTACGGCGACCTGCCGACCGATCCGACGCGCGCGGATCTGCGTGCTCGCACCCTG
>JBBRBG010000113.1:0-30691 GCA_038206055.1 Haliangiales bacterium | reverse complement strand
CGAAGCCCCGCCTCCCGGCCGCGCCGAGCTCGGCTTCGACGGTGGCGCCCCGGTCGAGGGCTGGGCCGTGACGGTCGGCATGGGCTACCTCGCGTCCCCGCTGACCTTGCGCTCCGCGGCCGGTGAGTCCACACCGATCCGCCGCCGCGAAACCTTGTCGCTCGGCGGTGCGCTCGGCCTCGGCGAGACCGTCGTGCTCGACGCTCGCATGCCGTTCGCGCATCAGGTCGGCGATCGTCTGGTCGCGCTCGGTGACGATCGCGCGCTCGATCGCTGGGTGCCAGGCGATCTCCGGATCGGCGCCCGTATCCGCGTGGTCAGGACCGAGCACGCCGATGCGCTGATCCGCGCCGACCTCGTGCTCCCGACCGGCGACGACGGCGACCTGGCGGGCGAGGCGTCGTGGGCCCTCGCGTGGAACCTGATCGGGCGGTTCCGCCTGCCGGCGGGGATCATCGTCGCGGCGACCGGCGGGATCCGGCTGCGCGGTGCAGAGGTCATGCTCGCCGACAAGGTCATCGGCGACGAGCTGCACGGCGGCATCGGCATCGCCGTCCCGATCCCGCCGATCCATCCACTGTGGTGCGTGGCGGAGCAGGTGAAGCTCACCGGCGAGATCGTGGGCATCCTCGGCGACCAGGTGGGCGGTGCGAGCGGTCCGTCGCCTGCAGAGGCGCGCCTCGGTCTCGTGACCTGGCCGCTCGAGAGCCTGTCGATCGGCGTGCGCGTCGGCGCCGGTCTCGGCGATCAGATCGGGGCTCCGACCTGGCGCGCCACGTTCGAGCTCACGTATCACGGCTCCGAGCGCTTGATCCCACCGGCCAGCTCGACGGAGTCTGCCGACAGTGAATCTCTCGAGCCCTGACGTCATTCACGCTGCACTCGGTGTGCGCATCAAGCTGCCTCCGGAGGCCCTGGTGCCGCTGCTCGTCGGCACCGCAGCCCTGCTGATCCTGATGTTCGCGGGGAGCGCGCTCGCGAGCTGGAAGCAGCGAGCGCCGAAGGCGGCCTCGATGTTTGGCCTGGTCGTCGCGTCGCTGTGTGCGGTCGGCGCGATCTACTTCCTGGTGAAGAGCGTGCCCAACCAGATCGATCCGAACAGCGAAGGCACCGGCCAGATGTCTCTGTTCGATGCACCGATCGGCGCCTTCATGGCGGCGCTCGCGTGCGCGTTCTTCCGTATGGGCGGAAAGCACAAGATCGCGCTCGGTTTCGGGCTCGTCGTCGGTATCGTGCTGATCGCGAAGCCGTTCATCCTCCCCGTGATCGTCACCTACGCCGATCACTACGGAGGAACGGCGAGCGGGATCGTCAGCCGCTCGCGCGGGCTACTGGACCCCGAGCACGCGGAGTTCGTGGTGGGTGGCGTCGTGGTGCTGATCACCGGCCTCATCACCGGCGCGAAGCCACTGCCGCCGCCGCCGGCCGCGTATCCGCCGCCTGCGCAGTGATACGATCCTCGTGTGGTCGCACGCACGTACGAGCTGGCGTTCACTCCGACTGATCGCCCCCGCGTCGCGATCACCGGAGATGGCACCCTTGCGGTGATCGCCGACGCAACGCGCGCGGTGCTCGTCGAGCTTCCCGGCGGTGCCGCGTTCGCCGAGGTCGGCATCGACCCAGAAGCCAGCGCGAGTGAATTCGCCTGGGTCGGCGCGCCGCCGCGGCTGCTCGTGCTCTCGCGGTACGCCGCGCACAGCACCGTGCACCTGATCGATCCGCACGGACCGCGCACGGTCGCCGAGATCCGGCTCGAGGCGCCGATGAAGCTGTTCGCGAGCGTGGGTGCGCATGCGCTCGCGGTGGGCTCGCTCGGGGCGGCCGTGTTGACCGCGAGCGATACGCACCTCACGCCCTACCAGTTTCCAGCGCGCGCCATCCCTGTCTCCGCAGGTGCGGCCGCCGGAAACTTCCTCGTCGCGCTCGGCGGATCGATCGAGGAGTGGGATCCGGCGAGCCGGCTGCCGAAGCGCCGCCTCCGCCTCCCGAAGCCAGCGGTGATCACCGCCGTCGGCGGGAGCGATCGCGTGGTGTGGATGCTGACGCAGGACGATCCGGCGCGGATCGACATCATGCCGCTCGTCAACCGCGGCCAGCCGAGGTCGCACGAGCTGCCAGAGCCGATCGCGCACGTCTCGGGGCATCCGCGCAGCGACCTCTTGATCTGCATCGGCGCCGAATCCGGCAAGCTGTACGTCCTCGACCTCGACGGGCGGCAGCGCCTCCGCACGCTCGGGACGGGCGTGATCGATCGCGTTGATAGCGCGGGCCTCGTGTTCGGGCGGATGATCGGAGTGCTCGCGGCGCAGCTCAACAAGCCGATCGCGATCATCACACTCGACGCACGCGAGACCGAGGGCGACACGCAGGTCAAGCAGGCGCCTCCTGGTCTGCAGCAACACGTCGCCCAGCCCATGCCCACGCCCGATCGCTCGAGCCTGATTGGCGATGACGAGGACGAGCCGGTCCCGTCGAGCGAGCCGGCACGCTCGAGCTTGGTCGACGAGGACGATGAACCACCCGCCGCTGAACCCGCCGTGTCGCTGTTCCGCGCACCGAGCGCAGCACCGGCGCTGCCGGAGCGCTACAGCCCGTGGCGCGACAGGATCCAGCAGGCCCCGTCGCGCAGCGAGCAGGCGCCGGCCTGGAACGAACCGCCGTCTTCGTGGCGCGACGAGCTCGTGACCTGGGCCCGCGCGGTGGCCGCCGGATCGGTCGAGCCCGCACCGTCCGCGACCGCGCTCGACACCATCGCCGCGCGCTTCGATCTCCCGGCGCAGCTCGTGCCGGCGCTCGCGCTGCTCTACGGCAGCCACCTCGGCGGCGTGCATGGGGCTGCGCCGGTGGATATCGCGCGCGTGCTCGGCCGCCGCTGGGACGACGCGCTCGGCAGGGGGCAGCTCGCGACCCGCGGTCTCGTTCGGCATGCGAGCTCGCGCGTGGTGCTCTCACCGCCGATCCAACGCATGCTCGACGAGCTGCCCGTCACCACCGGCACCCTGGTCGGCGCGCCCGGCACCGTCGCCTTGCTCGGTCCGTGCGTCGTGGTCGCTGTGGACATTCCGCTCGCCCGGCTCGCGGAGCGCTACCTCGTGGCGGTCAATGGCGCCATCCTCGCCGCGTTCGACGAGGTCGAGCCGGCCGAGCTGTTCGTCGAGGCGCGTGCGCGCGGCGCCGCGCCGATGTTGCGGATCGGCGCGGGCGAGATCGTGCAGCTCGGCACCGATCCGGCGGTGCTCGTCGTCGGTGACGATGCCACCGCCGAGCAGCTCGGCGTACCGCGCCTCTAGGGCGCCCGGCCGGACAGACGGCGACGAATCCACGCGACCGTGCTTTCCGAAAAGATGAGCCCCGAAGTTCTCGAAGACCCTAAGGAGAGGCTTTCTCCTGCTGGAGAAGACTCTGCTTCGGGACCTTCGGGGCCTTTGGGGCTCACCTGAACCAGCGGACTTGCGGTTCGCATCCGCCACTGCGGATTGCCGCTCGCGCAGGTCTATGACCTACGCGCCTCTAGCTCGCAGCGCCCACGACTTCGTCGCGCAGGTAATCCTTCTTCTTCCCCGCGACGGCGCACGCGACCTTCGCCGCGCTCCAGCCCGAGGCGAGCGCACCCTCGAGGCCCAGGCTCGGCAGCACCTGCTCGCCGGTCAGCGTCAGGTTCTTGAGCCCGGTCATGTACGTCAGCGTTCCACCGGTGGCCACGTCCACGGCGTTCGCCGGGGACGTCGCGGCCCACACCGGCGTCATCGCGAGCGGGAGGTTGCGCGGCACGTCATAGCTCCCGCGGCCGCCGGGAACCTGAGGAGGCGTGGCCTCGAACGGCGAGTGTGCGAGCACCAGGTGACGCTCGAAGAACGGCATGACCTCGCCGAGCCGCTTCCACAGGCCGGTGCGGAGCGCCGTGCACTTCGCGAGCGCGCGGTCGGCGTCGAGCGGACCATCGCTCTGCAGCACGGCAGCGATCGTCGCGATCACCCGGCCCGTGTCGTCGGCCTCGCCGAGGTGGATCGAGAACGCGGCATCGCCCGAAGGATCCGTGTCGGGCGCGGCGATCACGGCCACGGTCGGCGCCATGTGCTCGGGCAGGCCGGCCTCGTCGATCACGATGTTCAGCGTGTAGCGATAGCCGACGATGGCCATTCCGGCCGCAAGCTCCGCGAGCCGCTTCGGCGCCTTCTTCCCGAGCAGCTCCGCGAGCTCCGCGGGTGGGCGGCTCGCGACGACCTGACCGGCGCCGAGCTCGTCGCCATTCGCCAGGGTCAGGTTCGAGATCTTGCCCCACGAGACGTCCATCTCGGCGACCTTGCCGGCGCGCACTTCACCGCCGGCCGTGGTCAGCTTCTCGACGAGAAGATCGCGGATGCCATCGCCGTCGCCGCGCAGCGGGGACGGGCCCGTGCGCCACGCATCGACGGCGCGCGCGATCGCGAGCGGACCGGCATTCGGATGGCGCAGTGCGATTGCGGCGAGGTGGCGCCAGATCGCGAACGTTGCCGGACTCGTGGTCTGGGTGTCGGTCCACCACACATTCGCGTCGGCGCCGGCGCGTTCGGCGAGCTTCGCGATCTCGCGGCGCTCGAAGAACCCGACACCCGGGAACGCGTGCTCGCTGCCGAGCATCGGATCGAGGGACCGCGCGAGCTCGCTGCCGCGATCCCAGCGCGTCATCCACGCGGCCGCGGCGTCCTTGCCGACCTCGCGTTCGAGCTCGCCGACGAGCCGATCGGCGCCGAGGTCGATGCGCACGTCGGGCGTGACGATCTGCGCGGAGATCTTCGGCTCGCGCAGCTTCCGGCGCAGCGCCAGCTCGGCGTGCAGCTCCTTGAGCACGCGATCCGCGGCCGAGCCGGGGAGCGTCGGCCACATCACGGGATCGATCGGGAGCTTGTGCGGCCCCAAGGTGTAGCGCGCGGGCCGATCGTCGCCGAGCACGAGCGTTCGCAGCCCGCGGCGTGCGCACAGCGTGGCGCAGACCAGGGCAGCGAGGTCATCGCCGAGGACGACGAGGTCGTACGAGTTACTCGGCACGGCGGACGATCCGACCTTGGCACGACAGCTCACCCGCCGCCAAGCGCCGGACCACCTCGGGGAGCAGACGGTGCTCGATCCGCTGGATCCGCTGGTGCACGGCTGCCGCGTCGTCGCCGTCGAGGACCGGCACGGGCTCCTGAGCGATGATCGGCCCACCGTCGAGGCTGGCGTCGACGAAGTGGATGGTGACACCGGTCAGCTTCACGCCGTGCGCAAGCGCCTGTGCGACCGCGTCCTTGCCCGGGAACGCGGGGAGCAGCGAGGGATGGGTGTTGATGATCCTGCGCGGAAACGCGTCGATGAATGCATCGGTGAGCACGCGCATGAAGCCGGCGAGCACGATCGCCTCGACCGCGTGCGCCGCGAGCGCGTCGAGCAGCTTCGCTTCAAATTCCGCGCGCTGCAGGCCGCGATGATCGATGACGATCGCGGGCACGCCGGCGGCCTCCGCGCGCGCGAGGGCAGGCGCGCCAGGGTTGTTGCACAGCACCACCGCGAGCTCGCCCGGATCCAGCGTGCCGGCGGTCTGCGCCTCGATCAGGGCCTGGAGGTTCGTGCCCTCGCCACTGACCAGGACGCCGAGCTTCATGCGAACCGCGAGGCCTCGCCACCGGCGCGCGGCACGAGGCGGCCGACGACGCGCGCCTTGTAATCCGCGAGGAGCGAGACCGTATGGTCCGCTGCCGCGGCCGGCACGACGATCGTCATGCCGAGGCCGTAGTTGAAGGTGCGGCGCATCTCGTGATCATCGACGCCCGCGCTCGCGATCAACTTCATGATGCCGGGCACCTCCCAGGTCGTGGGATCGAGCTCGACCGCGAGTGCGTCGTCCGCGAAGATCCGAGGCGGATTCTCGACCAGCCCGCCGCCGGTGATGTGCGCCGCGGCCTTCCAGGGCACCTTCGCCTCGCGCAGCGCCTTGAATCCGGCCGCGTAGATGATCGTCGGTCGGATCATCTCGTCGGCGACCGTCGAGCCGCCGAGCTGCGGGGGGCGCGCATCGAGCGCGAGGCCGAGCGTCTCGAATACGATCTTGCGCGCGAGCGAGTGCCCGTTCGAGTGCAGGCCCGCGGACGGCAGGCCCACGACGATGTCGCCGGCGACCAGGTCGCGATGCGGTCGGATCTCCGATTTCTCGACGACGCCGACGCAGAACCCGGCGAGGTCGTAGTCGCTACCGTGATACAGGCCCGGCAGCTCCGCGGTCTCGCCGCCGACCAGCGCGCAGCCGCTCTGCCGGCAGCCCTCGGCGATGCCGCCGATCACGGTCGCCGCGGTCTCCACCGACAGGGCGCCGGTCGCGAAGTAATCGAGGAAGAACAGCGGCTCGGCCCCGGTGACGAGCACGTCGTTGACGCACATGGCGACCAGATCGATGCCGATCGTGTCGTGGCGCCCCGATGCGAACGCGGTCTTCAGCTTCGTGCCGACGCCATCGGTGCCGCTGACGAGGATCGGCTCCTGGTATCCGGTGGGGAGCCGGCACAGCGCCGAGAACCCACCGATCCCGCCGAGCACCTCGGGGCGCATCGTGGACTTCGCGAGCGGCTTGATCCGGTCGACGAGGGCGTTCCCGGCATCGATGTCGACGCCGGCATCCTTGTACGTGATCGCCATCTTGCGGCCTGCTTACCACGTTCTGATACTCTGGATGACGTGCCTCCAACGCCGTTGATCGACGTCGTCATACCGACGCGCGATCACGCCGCCACCCTCCCGGCGCTGCTCGCGGATCTCCCGCATCGCATGCTGCGCTCCGTCGTCGTGGTCGACCGCGATTCGAGCGATCGCAGCGCCGAGCTCGCGCGCGATGGCGGCGCACTCGTGCTGCGTGAACCAAGCGGTGGCTACGGCGCCGCGTGCCTACGCGCACAGGCGCACTTCTCGTCACTGCCACGCACGCCCGACGTGATCGTGTTCATTCCGGGCGATCGCCCGGCGGCCGCCGGTGCGGTGATGTCGCTGGTGGCGCCGATCGCGGAGCGCGGCGTGGAGCTGGTGCTCGGGATCGAACCCGGCCGCAAGAACCTCGGCGAGAAGATGGTGACGCGCGCGATCGAGACCGTGTACCGACACAAGTGGTCGGGCACGGGGCCGATTCGTGCGCTCCGGTTCCCCGCGCTCGTCGCGCTCGGCATGAGCGATCGCGGCAGCGGCTGGGACGTCGAGATGCTGGTTCGCGCGGTGAAGCTCGGTCTGACCTGCGACGAGGTCGTGCTGCCCGAGGACTCGCGCAAGGCGACCCGGGTGGGAGGACGTGCTCTCCTGCACCTCCTTCGCCACGCAACCATGAGATAGTCGATCGGGTGAACGACGCGCTGGAGCGGTTCGCCCGGGACTTTCCCGCGGGGAGTGTGCTGTTCGAAGAGGGACAGCCGGGTGATTACATGTACGTCGTCCAGACGGGCGAGGTCGAGATCCGCCGGCAGGTCGGCGAGACCGAGCGGGTACTCGCGATCCTGCCGCCGGGCGAGTTCTTCGGCGAGATGGCGATCCTCAACGGTCGTCCGCGCTCTGCGACCGCGGTGTGCAAGACGAACGCGCGGCTGCTCGTCATCGAGGGCAAGACGTTCGAGGCGATGATGCGCGCGCGGCCGGAGATCGCGCTGCGGATCATCAAGGCGCTCGCGACGCGGCTCGAGAGCGCAAACCAGCACATCGAGCTGTTGCTCCTGCCGACGCCGAATCACCGCGTCGTGCAGTGCCTCCGCCACATGGCCGAGGAGCAGCTCCAGCATGCGGGCGCACACGTCGCCCACGGCAGCGCGATCCTCGTGCCCAAGCGGATCGAGGATGTGGCCACGCGTGTCGGGCTACCAGTGCACGAGGTGATCGAGGTCGTCGATCGGCTGCGCGCCGCGCGCCTCGTGCTCATGGCAGAGGATGCCGGCATCGAGGGCGATGGATTCATCGTCCCCGAGGTCGGGCGACTGCTCGAGTTTCTGGAGTTCCTGAACCTGAAGGACAGGTTCGGCGGTTAGCTCACGCGGCGGCTTCGCCGTCGCGGATCGCGACGACCTTGCGCACGAGCTTCGGGAGCTCGTCGTTCTTTCCGTGGATCAGGGTCTCGATCTCGGGGGCCATCTGCCGGAGCTGCTGCTGCAGCGCGGCACTGGTGGTTCCGGTGAGCAGCGTCGAGATGACGGCTACCAGGAAGTTTCCACCCCAGATCTCGCGCACGGCTTCGGCGGCGGCTGTCGCCTGAACTACCGTGAACCCCTCGGCGTCGAGCGCACGTGCGATCTCTTCGCGCTCGGTGCTGATTTCATGGACGACAAGGATCGAAGACATCGCGACCTCAGCGTTTTCGCAGTGATGGAGCTGTTTACAAGGTTTGGACGGAGCCCGCGAGAGTATTGTGCGGATTTTCCGGGGCCAGGTCACTTCGAGATCGCCTTTACCGGGGTTTGTAACCCTGGTATTCAGCACGCACATGGCCTGGTGGTCGCGCACGCAAGGGATCGTCGAGCAGCCGAAAAAGTCAGTCCCCAAGGGGATCTGGACGAAGTGCGAGCGCTGTAACGCGACCCTGTACGAGGCCGACCTCGATGACAACGCGCGGGTCTGCACGAGCTGCAACCACCACTTCCGGATGCCCACCGAGGGCCGGATCGCGCTGACCGTTGATCCTGGGTCCTGGCAGGAGCACGACCGCGGACTCGAGAGCACCGATCCGCTGGGTTTCCGCGTCGACGGCAAGAAGTACGTCGACCAGATCAAGTCGACGACCCGCAAGGTCGGCGCGGGCGACGCGTATCGCGCTGGCTCGGCGACGATCGGGGAGATCCCGGTCGAGGTCGGGTTCTTCGCGTTCGAGTTCATGGGCGGATCGATGGGCTCGGTCGTCGGCGAGAAAATCGCGCGCCAGTTCGAGCGCGCGGTCGCACTGCGCCGCCCCGCGATCATGTTCTGCGCGTCGGGCGGTGCCCGCATGCAGGAGGGCGTGCTGTCGCTCATGCAGATGGCGAAGACCTCGGCGGCGCGCGCCCGGCTCCGCGAGGCAAAGGTGCCGTACATCGCGGTGCTCGTGCACCCCACGACCGGTGGCGTCGCGGCCTCGGTGGCGATGCTCGGCGACATCACGATCGCCGAGCCCGATGCGCTGATCGGCTTCGCAGGTCCGCGCGTGATCGAGCAGACCATCCGGCAGCAGCTGCCGCCCGGCTTTCAGCGCTCGGAGTTTCTCCTCGAGCACGGCATGGTCGACATGATCGTCTCGCGAAGGGACATGAAGGCAACGCTCGAGCGCACGCTGCAGTGGTTCGAGCGCGGCCGGCAGCCGGATCGCCGCACGGGCAGCGCGGTCGACGAGACCGTGATCCCGCAGACCGACTGACGATGTCTCGCGAGTACCCGGCGCTGCTGCAGAGGCTGTTCGCGGCACGACGGTTCGGCGTGGTGCTCGGACTCGAGAGGATGCGAGCGCTGCTCGACAAGCTCGGCACGCCGGATCGCAAGCTCGGCATCGTGGTGCATGTCGCCGGCACGAACGGGAAGGGTTCGACAGTCGCAATGATCGCGGCGCTCGCGGCCGCCGGTGGGAAGCGCGTCGCGACGTACACGTCACCGCATCTATCGACCGTGCGCGAGCGGATCGTGATCGCCGGTGAGCTGATCACCGAAGAGGCGTTCGTCGCGGCCGCGCGCGAGGTCCAGGCGGCAGGCGGCGACGAGCTGACGTTCTTCGAGCAGCTCACGGCCATCGCATTCGTCGCCATCGCGGCGGCTGCCGTGGACGTCACGGTGCTCGAGGTCGGCCTCGGCGGTCGGCTCGACGCGACCAACGTGGTGGATGCGCCGGTCGCCGTGATCACCGGCATCGCGCTCGATCACGAGGCGATCCTCGGCCCGACCATCGCGGCGATCGCGGGCGAGAAGGCCGGCATCTTCAAGCCGAAGCAGCGCGTGGTGCTCAGCCGTTCGGGCGATCCATCGGCAACACCCGTGCTGCTCGCCGCTGCCGAACGGGCGGGTGTGGCGTCGGTGGTGCGGCTCGATTGGGACGCGTTGGATCGCGTGCCGCCTCTCGCGCTTGCGGGCATGCATCAGCGCCGCAATGCCGCAGCAGCGCTCGCGGCGATCGATCAGCTCGAGGCGCTTGGCGCACTGCGCGTGGACTCCGACGCACGCGCGCGAGCGCTCGCCACCGTGGTGCATCCCGGTCGATTCGAGTGGATCACCGGCGAGCCCGACATCGTTCTCGACGGTGCGCACAACCCGGATGGAGCCGACTCGCTCGACGCGCTGCTGCGCGACTTCGCGGACCGCCGTATCGTGATGATCCTCGGCGTGTCGGCCGACAAGGACGTGCGAGCGCTCGTCGGTCCGCTCGCCGCACCGGCCGCAAGGGTGATCGCGACGCGCTACCAGCAGGACCGCGCGCTCGCCGCCGACGAGCTCGCGGCCATCGTCCGCGAGGTCCATCCGGATGTGCCGGTCGAGACTGCGCCCGACCTCACGCATGCGCTCGCGGCTGCGCGGGGGCAGGGCGACCTGATCGTGATCGCCGGTTCATTGTTCCTTGTCGGGGAAGCGCGGACGCTCTTGCTGAAGGTGCCGACCGATCCGCTCGCGATCAGCGACCCGGCTCCGCCCATCGCATGACAAGCAGCGACTTCTCGTCGCCTTTCCACGCCTTCGCCTTGAAGTCGCCGCGGATCTCCTTTGCACCGGAGAGCTCGAGCAGCCCCTCGAAGAAGCCGAGCGCCTGGAATGAAGCGGCCTCCTCGGCGATCGGGCCCATGTAGTAGTTGATGAGGATCTGCGCCTCGCCATCGTGGATCGACGGCACGCTCATCGCCTCGAAGTCGAAGAACGTCTGCCGAAGCACGTGGAACCGGCGCAGGGTCTCGACCGGATGATCCTTCTCGAGCAGCGTCGGATACCCCTTGTGCAGCTGGTCGGCCGAGTAACGTCCCCAGAGCTGCACGGGGAACAGCTCGCCGCGTGCGACCGTTGCGAGGATCGCGATGCCCAGCTTCTCGAAGACCGACATCGGGTACCAGGCGTTCGCGTCGATGCGGAGCGCGAGGTGCCGGATCTCGTCATCGCCGAGATAGGGATCGATCGCGCCACCCTTGAACGACCGCACCATCTTCACGTAGTCGAGGAAGAGAACACCGCGGACCTGGCGCATCAATGACCCCAACATAGCGCAGTCGAAGGCCGACGTTGGGGTCTGAGGCGCCGCTCGAATGTGGGGCGATCGGAGCTAGTTGCCGACCTTGGCGGCGGTGACCGTTCCGGACACGGAGCAGGTGGTCGAGCCGGTGGCGTTCGTGAACATCACCGAGCCAGCCTGCTGGCCGCTCATCGACTTCTTGTCGGCGCCGAGGGTGTACGTACCCGTCGCGTACGCACCGTTCACCATGAGTGCGCCACCGCCGGAGGTGTCCGTGAACATGCACGTCTGGCCCGGGACGATGGTCGCGATCTTGCCGTTGACATCGAACTTCACAGCGGGGCACCGATCGCCCGATGCGGGTACCACGATGAAGTCGGAGTCGATGCCCGCGGTGATCTGGAACGACCCGGTGAGGACCACATTCGCGTCGAGCGCGTTGTCGGGACAGTCTCGCACCGACGTGGAGCCGGGGTTGTACGTCCACGTCCCGATGAAGGCGTCGGCGCCATTGCCGTCGGTACCGCACGCCGCCACCACCAGCACCAGGAGCCCAAGGATTCGGTTCATGGCGCCCACCATATACATAAACGGCGCGAATTTGCGCACCCGAGCGGGGCCCCGTACGATCTTGCCATGCGTCGTGCGCTGGCCCTCGTGCTGCCTCTGTTCCTCGCGGGTACCGCCGTCGCCGACAAGGCCGACAAGGGTCCGCACAAAGAAGGCGACTACGGCGGGGTGATCCCCGGCCAGAAGCCGGAGAAGCCGAAGCGTTCGCCATCCCGCGGCACCCTGTCGTGGATCGGGTTCGAGGCGACCAACGGCGGAGCGAAGGTGTTCTTCCAGTCGCCCGGGGCGTTCGAGGTCAGCCAGCATGTCGAGGGCTCGACGCTCGTCGTTCACCTGATGCTGACGCGGATGGCTGCGAACACCTGGCGCCAGGTCGACACACGGTTCTTCGACAACCCGTTATCGGGCATGACCGCGCGCGCCGTTCGCGCCGCACGCGCCGGCAAAGGTACGCAGGCCCATCCCGCCGGGATACAAGTACGCGTCGTCTTCAAGAACCCGAAGGACGCGCGCGAAGGCACGCTGTCCACGAAGGTCGAGGCGGACGGAATGAACTACGCGTACCTGACGTTCCCCGAGGGCACGGCTGATCCGACGGCGCCGAAGGTCGCACCGCCGCCCGGCACCGACGTCGACGAGTAGGCGAGCCGGGGCTCAGCGCGCGTCGGCGATCGCGTCGGCGAGCGTGTCCTCGCCCTGGCCGCCGCGGAACTGCTCGCGGGCGTGACCATCGGCGCCGAGCACCAGCGTGTACGGCACGCTGCGAATGCCGTACCGGCGACGCAACGTTCCGTCGTCGACCAGCGCGACGCCTTCGAACTTCGTGTGCTCGAGGACGCCCTTCGCGTTCTCGGCCTTGCCGGCAATGAACACCGCGACCACGTTCGCGTCGTGCTCGCGCGCCGCCTTCTGCGCCTCGGGCAGCTCCTTCACACAGTGCGGGCAGGTCGGGCTGACGAACAGCACCAGCGAGGGCTTACCGCGCAGCGAGTGAGGATCGAATGCAGCTCCGCTCACCGTGGGTGCGCGGAGCGTCTCGAGGATGTCGCCTTCGGGAGGGGGCTCGTGCTTCTTGCAGCCCGCGGCGGCGAAGCAGACCACCAGCGCGATGAGCAGTTGAGGTGCGCGGGCGACTAGTGGCATACCGGGTCCATGGATAGCACGCCCGACGACGATCCGGCGGACGAGCTTCTCGGCCTGGCCGGGCAGCTCCGTGGCCAGCTTCGCCGCCACTCGGGCCTCGGGGCCTGGGCTGCGCCGGGCGGCGCCACGCTGCGACCCGCCGCCGATGCGACGCCGACCGAGGTGTTCGACGAAGCCCTCATCCCGCTCGGGCGCCGCTCGCTCGCGCAGATCCGAGCGGACCTTGGCGAGTGCACGCGGTGCAAGCTGCACACGACCCGGAACACCATCGTGTTCGGCGTCGGCTCGGAGACCGCACCCCTGATGTTCGTGGGCGAGGCGCCGGGCGAGCAGGAAGACAAGCGCGGCGAGCCGTTCGTCGGCCCGGCGGGCGAGCTGCTCGACAAGATGATCGAGGCGATGGGCTGGTCGCGGCGGAGCGTCTACATCGCGAACACGACGAAATGCCTCAGGTACAACGCTCTGGTCCAGCTGGGCGATGGGAGCTGGGAACGCATTGGGCGGCTGGTCCGATCCAAGTATTCCGGCACGGTGATGTCGGTCGATGACGATGGCACACTCGTGCCGAAGCAAGTCACCGGCTGGCATACGTCGCCACTCGGCGATCGGCGGGTCTACCGGCTGACCTACGCAGGGGCCAAGGCCGCTGGAGCTACGAACGTCGGCATCCAGTTAACGGGTGATCATCCCGTGCTGACCGACAGCGGGTACGTTGCGGTGGAGAACCTGCGGCTCGATGCGCAGATCGCGACCGGCTTCGGGGTGAGCGGCGCTGCGCGAGACGTGATCTTTGGAACGTTGCTCGGCGACGGTCATATCGCTGCGAAATCGTCGAGCCTGCAGTTCTCGCACTCGGAGAAACAGGAGGAATACGCGCTGTTCAAGGCCCGAATTCTCGCGGAGCTATCGTGCGTGGTACGCCGATATGCGGCGGCGGCGCGATCGGGTGGCGAAGCCGAGTACCCCGTCGTCGCGGTTCGTACCAAGGCGAGCAGATACCTGCGGCAGATGCGCGGACGTTTCTACGGCGTCCGCAAGAGGGTTCCGCCACAGCTGCGGTCCGAACTCACGGCGCGGATGGTAGCGATCTGGTTTCTCGACGACGGCTACCTGCGGATTCGTCCGCCTCGGAATCCGGCGGCAGAGATCGCGACGTGTTCGTTCGACACCGAGGGGCTGGAGATCCTGCTACAGGGACTGCGCAATCTTGGTGTCTCCGGCACAGCTATCCGCGGACGGATTCATTTCAGCACGATCGAGACACGCAACCTGTCCAAGCTGATCGCACGCTACGTGCCGACGAGCATGCGGTACAAGCTGTGTCCCGATATCGCGGCCGAACTTCCGTACGACGCCGATCTGTGGGAAGCCGGGATGCAACACGTCGAGTTCGAGCGTGTCGTGGCCGAGCCCATCGAATTCTCCGGGACCGACAAGACCTTCTATTGCATCGACGTAGCTGACACGCACAACTTCGTGACGGCCGGCGGCGTGGTTCACAACTGCCGACCTCCGGGCAATCGCGATCCGCAGGCCGACGAGCTCGCGCAGTGCATTCCGTTCCTCGAGGCGCAGATCGCGTCGATCGCACCGCGCATCATCGTGACCCTCGGCAAGCCCGCTGCGAACCAGGTGCTCGGGACCGACGCGCCGATCAGCGCCCTGCGTGGCGTGTTCCACGAGCGGTTCGGCGCTCAGGTGATGCCCACGTTCCACCCCGCATACCTGCTGCGCGATCCGAACAAAAAGCGCGAGGTGTGGAGCGATCTCAAGCTCGTGATGGCCGAGCTCGATCGCCTCGGCATCACGCCCACGCGCGGCTGATCGTGGGCGAGGCGCCGTGCAACTTGCTCGAGGTCGAGATGGCGCTCGATCGCATCGAGGCGCAGCTCGCCGCCGAGCTGCCGCAACACATGCGCGCGTTCGCGACCGCCTACGCCGCCAGCATCGCTCCGCCGGCTGCACCGGATCTCGCGGGCCGCGCGTCCACCGTCTCCGTCGCGAAGCGCGCGCTCGTGCACCCAGAGCTCGCCGACCGCGGCCTCGCGTTGCTCCGTCTCGCGGCGCCGCTCGTGATCGAGCGCGACGGCGCGGTGGCGACCGCGCGCGGCATGACGCCGAGCTGGGCCACATACGCAGCGCTGATGGCGGCGCGCGATGCCGTCGCGCAGGCCCGCTTCGGTCGCCCGTCGCGCGAGGTGCTGATGGCGCTGCACGGCGCCGCCGAGCCCGACGTCGCGGAGATGCGGGCGGGGGTCGACGGCTGGCGCCACGACGACGGCATCGGGCTCGATAGCGACGCCGCATGGTCAGCACTCGCCCTCCGTCACGGCATCACCGCCCCGCTCGCCATCGTCCACGCGGCCGTCCGCCCGCGCGCGTTCGTGGTCGTTCCCGGCCAGGAGGTGCTCGTCGTGGTCCCGACACGCGCGACCTCACCCGCGACTCGGTTCGCCGTACTCCACGAGCTCGGCCACGCTGTCGGCAACCTCCTCGTCGCCGGCACCTTGCCGCGCGCTCTCGACGAAGCCGTCGCATCGCTGGTCGCCCGCGACGTCGAGACCACCTCACCGATCGCGACCGCCGCGCGTGCGCGCCGGACCCAGCTCGCCGCCCGGCTCGCCATGGTCGAGCGCGGTGAGCTCGCCGGCGACAGCGTCGCCCCGACGCCGCCGTGGGCGCTCTGGCACGACCCCGGCGCCCAGGCCGCGTACGTTGCCGCCGAAGCCATCGCCGATCGCCTCGCCGCGGCAACGGATCTGCGTGCAGCGCTGGCCACCGAGCGTGCTCAGATCGATCGGCGTGCCGCGATGGGGACGGTTTCAACCTAGACAACCAACGATCTGGAAGTCCCCATAGCCGGACACTTGCGGCGACGAGCAATCGCGGAGTTCCGGATCGCAAGTTGCGCAAGTTGAAACCGTCCCCATTGCCGGACAAGCGGGTCGCGCGGGGCGAAGATGCGACGTGGCCAGACGCCTTGGCGCCCTCCTGCTCGGCGCGGTCGCGACCGGGTGCGTGAGCGCGCCGCGGCCGCTCGACGTACCGGCGATGGTCCAGGCGAAGGGGGCGGTGATCGCTCGGCAGGACCTCGAGGTCCAGGTCCTTAGCAACCCGCGCGATGTGCAGCTTCGCCTCGCGCTCGCGCGACTCGCGGACACTGCTCGGCGACCGGCGCAGGCGCTCGCCGAGCTCGAGGCAGTGATCCGCATTGGCGGTCCTCTCGGCACGCGGTGGCACGCCGAAGACCGCGCCACCTTCGCCAGGCTCCTCGCGGCACGCGGTCGGGTTCGCTTCGCACGCGGGGCGAGCTCGGCGCTCGATGATCTGACGCGGGCGAAGGAGTACGGCGCGGCGATTGATTCCCGGGAGATCGAACGCGCGCGGGCGACCGTGGCACTCGTGCAGCTCCGGCACGTAGACGCGAAGGAGCGCGCGGCGGGGCAGGCGACGCTGGCCGCGCTCGCGGGCGCAACGTTTGCAGATCCGAGCTGGCTCGGCGCGAAGCCGCAGCCGGTGCCGCGCGATCGCGGCGAGTTTGGCGTGTGGCTGTGGCAGCACGGTGCGAAGCGCGCCGCGTACGAGGCGCTGCGCGACTGGTTCGCCACGACGGGCGCCAAGGGCGGTCCGCTTCATGATGCGTACCTCCGCGCGGTCGCGTGGTGGACGCCGATCGATCTTCCGGCGCCGTCGAGCGGAGACCTGGTGGGTGCGGAGCGCTGCCGGTTCGCGGGCGCCCCGAGCTGCACGCCGCAGGACGTTCTCGACGATCCGGTAGCGGCCGCAGCACTCCTCGACGCACCGTTCGCCGTGCGCAGCAGCGAGGCGGATGCGGGCGCGTGGCTCGCGCTGACGCTTGTGCCCGCATTGCGTGGCGATGCCGGGTGGGGCGAGGCGGTCGCGCGCCGAATCGATCTCGCGGCCGCCGGGGTCGGAACGATCGCACCGTACGCGCGCAGCGCCGCGGCGCAGCTCGCCGGAAAGCGCGCCGCGGGCCTCGGCGATGGCGCGCTCGCCGACCTGCGCCCGAGCGAGCGTCTGGTTGTCGCCGCGGGGCGCGTTCTCGATGGGCAGTCCCCGGCGCGGGTGCGCGCCGCGCTCGGCGAGCTCGAGGGCGCACCGGAGGGGATCGCGCTGCTGCGGATCATGGCGCCGTCGGCGCCGGCGCCGTTCGTCGATCCGCTTGCCGCCGCCCTCGCTGCGTATCTCCGCGCCCGCCACCTCGACGGCCTACCTGTCGATACGATCCTCTCCGCGTATCGCAAGAGCCCGGGTCGCGCCGATACACTCGCCGCCGACGCAGTCGCCGAGGCCGTCGATGCCGCGCAGGCGCAGGCCGCGCTCGGCGCGTTGTTCGATGCGCTCGGCGATCCGGCGCGATCGCGCGCCGCGTACCAGGCCGCGGTCGACGGCAGCGCCGAACCCGCGTTCATCGCCGGGCTGGCCGAGGCGATGGCGCGCGCGAACGATCCAGACGCCGCGATGATCCAGGCGACGACGGCCGCCGCTGCATCGGGCGATCCGGCGGTGGTGTGGGTCGGGCTCGCGCGCGCACTCGATGGCCTCGGCAAGCACGTCCATGCGCTCGAGGCCGCGCGCACGGCGCTCGACCTCGCGGGCCCGGAGATGATCGGTCCCGCGCTCGACGTGGCGATCGCGGCAAGCCGCGCGCTCCGTCGCGACGGGCAGGTCGCCGGGCTGATCGAGCGCCGCCGGATCGTCGCCGCGCCGGTGCGCATCGATCGCGGCATCGACGATCCCACCGATGCCACCGCCGCCGTCGCCGCCGCACCGAAGCTGCCCGCGGTGGTCGCGATCGCCCGCATGTGGATCGCGTCCCGCTGGAATACGCGCGACGTCGCCATCCGCGCCGCGCTACTCACCGCGATCGCGCCCGACGATCCGCGCCGTACCACGCTCGTCACCGAGCTGGTCGCGCTCGCCGGTGACCGTGATCCCGAGGTCGGCCGCGCGGCGGTCGCGGTGATGCATCAGTGACTCGATGATGGATGGCGCGGTGATGCGTGAGTGACAGCGTCGCGAGGCTTGCGTTCGCGGTACTGCTGGCCGCGAGCAAGAAGACTGCGCAGTTCCGCATCCGGCCGGATGGCGTGGACTACGTCGTCGAGCATTGCATCGACGAGCAGACCACCGAAGAGATGCGCGCACCCGACGCGGTGCTCGCGGCGGTGATCCGCCGGTTGTCGGTGATGGCCAACCTGCCGACCTACGCGAAGGGCGAATCCCCGAGCGGCCTCATTCACCTCGAGGTCGGCGCCGACCGCACGATGTTCTTCGCCGTGCTCGTCACCGGCCACGGTCCCACGCTCGCGCTCGAAGGGCGGGTGATCACCGCCGCCGAGTACCGTGCTGGCGGTTAGCGGCGCGCCGGCCAATCTTCGTTAGCGCCTGGCCGGAGGCCGGGCACCGGTCGCCCGGTACGCGATGTAGTCGGCAACGATGGTGGCGTGGTCGAACACCAGCGGGCCGGGCAGCTTCCCGGGGTCGCAGATCATCGCGCGCACGGCGTCATCGCTGCCTTTCGGCGTGCCGGAGGCGCGGCCGATGAACACGGTCGAGACGGTGTGCTTGCGCGGATCGCGCGCGGGATTCGAGTAGACGTGGAACAGCTCGAGGACGGCGACATCGAGCTGCGTCTCCTCCTTGGCCTCGCGCACTGCAGCGTCCGCGACCCACTCGCCCTCGTCGACGAAGCCACCGGGGAGGGCGAACCCCTTGGGCTCGTTGCCCCGCTCGATGAACACGAGCTCGCCGGGGCGGCCGTCGATCTCGATCAGCATGTCGCAGGTGGGCGTGGGGTTCCTGTACTCGCTGTTACCGCTCACTTCGCACCTCCGGTCGCGAGCGGGCCCTCGATCCATCCGGCGAGCTGGTCCTGCAGCGCCTTCGCGTTGGGATCGGAGTCCGCGATGTTGGTCTTCTCGTCGGGATCGGCGTCGAGGTCGTAGATCTCCCAGCGCGAGTCGCTGATCCGGAAGAACACGTGGCGCTTGCCGTCTGCGGTGACCATCGACTTGCCCTCGTGATCCCAGTCGGGCGCGCGCAGTAGCTCGGAGAACGCCGGCTTGGGATCGAGCGGCTGATTCGCGAGGGCAGGGAGCAGGCTGCGCCCGTTCCACGATGCAGGCGCGGCCACGCCGAACAACGCGGTGATCGTCGGTGCGAGGTCGACCAGCTGCACGACGTCGTGCGCGATCCGCGGCGTCGCGCCCGGCACGCGGAACATCAGCGGCACGTGGATCAGCTCGCTGTAGAGGGTCTGGCCGTGGAAGTACATCTGCTCGCCGGCGAACTTGTGCACGCCGAACGCCTCGCCGTGATCGGCCATCAGCACGACGGTGGTGGTCTTCGCGAGGCCGGTGGTCTCGAGGTGATCGAGGAGCTCGCCGATCAGGTTGTCCTCGAACGCGACCTCGTAGTCGTACTTCTGCGCCAGGGAGGCTGAACCGGTCTCGGTGATCTTGAACCCGTCGTGGGTCATGTACGTGGAGTGCGGCTCGAACAGGTGCACGAGCATCGCGAACTTCGTGTCGGCCTTGGACAGCTCGTCGAGCTTCGTCAGCGTCTTCTTGATGATGCGCGGTCCGGCGGAGTCGTGGTTCGACTCCGGGATGTTCTGCGCAGCGGTGTTGTCCCAGAGGTCCGTGCCCTGGGTGATGTTGCTGTTCATCCACGACACGACGTCGCTGCACGTATCCGGGTACTTCTTGCGATCGCAGAAGTAGAAGTGCGAGCTCTCGCCGACGGTGGTGAACCCGCCGCCCTTCATCGCCTCGAACAACGTGTCGTTGTCGTCGAGGACGCTCGGGTACGCCTTGAACACCTTGTCGACCTTGACCTGCGATGGATAGCGCGACGTCAGGAACGAAGGCACCGAGCGCGGCGTGTTCGGCGCCTGCGAGAACGCCTTGTCGAACACGACGGACTGCTTCGCGAACGCGTCGATCCGCGGCGTCAGCGACTTGCCGTCGCGCTGGTAGCCCGAGACGCCGAGACGATCGTAGCGCAACGTATCGACGAAGATCACGAGGACGTTCTTGCCGCCCGACAGTTCAGGCGCGGCGGGGACGCCCGCATCCTTCGGCGCGCCTGGGTTCGTCTTCGGATCCGCGGCCTCCACCTTTGCATCGCCGCCCACACAGTTGTCGTCCTTGCCGTTGCCGGGAATCTCGGTCGCACCGGGATGAACATCGGGATCGCTGTCGTCGCAATCGGGGCCGCCGAAGAACGCCGAGTAGCCGTCGTGATCGCGATCGATGAGCTTCTGCATCACCTTGATCAGGCGCGAGCCGATGAACGAGCGCTCGGTGATCGCCGCCTGGGTGGCCTCGGACGGTGCTCGGAGCCCGAGGATCGGCAGCACCGCTGCGAGCAGCGCAGCGCCCACGGCGATCGCGCCTCGGGACGGAATCGCTTCGCGCACCTTGGCCGCAGGTCCGAACGCGACCACGCCGATCGCGATCGCCACGAGCGGCAACAGCGCCGGCATGATCAGCGACCACAGATTGAGGGCTTCCCAGTCGAGATCGACGCGCTTCATCACCAGCCGCGGTCCGATCACCAGGCCGAGCACGGTCGGCACGACGAGAATCATCAGCACGCGGGAGAGCTTCTTGTACGGCTGCAGGCGCAGCGCGCTGAGCGCGACGGCTGCGACGATGCCGCCGTACTTGCCGAACTTGTACGCCGCGACGGCGATGCCGAGGATCTCGGCTCCAGCGAACCACTTCAACGCGACCGAGTTCGCGAACCGCACGCCGCGATACAGCGGCAGCGCGCCGAGCGCGAACAGCGGCAGGATCCCGACCACCGCGCCGCCGAGCAAGAGTGCGCCGACCGGCTTCCGGTTGACGTTCGCGACGAGCCCGAGCGAGAAGATCGCGACGGCGCCGGCGAGGATCGCACACAGCACGACCGCGGTGATGAGCCCGGCGAACACCGAGCGATCGAGCTCGGGGTCCGCGGACAGGTTCGCGAAGAACCGGCGGATCCAGCCCTCGCCCCACTGGGCATTCCCGGCGCCGAGCACCACCCCGACGAACAGCGCCAACGGCAGCGCGATCAGAGACCACAGCCCGAACAGCGCCGGCGCAAAGCCCACGCCGCCGCCGGTGTGGACCATGTCGACGAGGCCGAGGATCAACCCGGCGAGCAGGACGACGCCCAGGCCCGTCGCCAGTCCGGATCGGTACGGATGTGGTGATTCGGTCACGGCCCGAATGCGTTACCACAGCCGGATCGGCGACGCCCGGGATCAGCTACGGCGAACTTCGACGAGCAGCCCCTCGACAAACCGGGGATCGATCTCGTCGTCCACGACGCCGCCGACGATGGCCTCGAGGTCGTTGAGCCAGCCTTCCACGATCTTCTCGAGCACGCCGCCTGATGCGGTGAGCTGCGCCGCGTCGAGCCGCAGCTTGATCGCCGCGTGCCCGGCCTTCCGCGCCGCCGGCGTGAGCAACCCCTCGACCATGCCTCGGTCGCGCAGCGTGGTCAGCTCGTTCTGCGACAGCGCCTCGCCGGTCAGCCCATCGCCGACCACCGCGCGCGCGAGGGCCGTGCGGATGTGGTCATCGAGACCGGGCCGCGGCTCCGGCGCCTGGCCCATCGCGAGCACATCGACGCCGAGCCCTTCGACGAGCGCGATCCGCAGCGTCAGGCCGGCGAGGATCTCGCCCGCGCGGCGCAGATCCGCCTGCGATTCGAACGGCCGCATGCCAGAGGACGACGGCTCGTCGGCGGCGCGAGAGAACAGCGGGCGCGGCGAGCACAGCCCGGCGACCAGTTCCCTCGCCGGGGAGCCCGCCGTGACGGACCGCGCCGCGAGTGCCTGCGCGAGGCGCGCGAGCTTCGTGGTCACCGTGTAGCCCACGCGGAACATCCGCTGCAGCGAGATCGAGCGCAGCGCCTCGCGCGCGCGCGTGAGGTCCATGCGCGACACCGTCTCGAGCCCGAGCGACAGCGTGGCCGTCGCGTACAGCGCACCGCGCCGCACGACCTCGGCCTGGCCCGGCTTCGCACGACCGGCGGCGAGCACCTTGTTGACGAGCACCATCAGCGCGGTCTCGAGGCTACTCGCCTCGTCGGGATCGTCGATCGCGCCCATCGCCCGCGCCAGGAAGCTGCGGCCGAGCACTTCCTCGGCGACCGCGAGCGGCATGCGCGAGTCATCGCCGACGATGCGATCCTGCGATCCCTCGCCGATCGCCACCTTCGCGGCGTCGAGTGGGCGGAACAGATCGAGCGCGTCGTAGAAGTCGACGTAGCCGAGGTCTGCGAGTCGGGCCGAGCGCCAGCGGTAGCTCGTCTCCTCGAGCTCCGCCGCTGGCTCGGAGCGCGCGGACATGATCGTGTGGCGCGCGAGGTCCTGATCGGCGCGATACAGATCCTCGACGAGGTGCTGGATCAGCCGCTGCGTATCGTCATCGCCCTTGAGCTCGAGCATGAAGAACCGATCCGGGGTCGTCATGATCGGGTTGTCGTTGTCTTCCTCGGGCTCCTCGCCGAGCGTGGTGTCCCAGATCCGCACCTGGCGCTGGAGGATGAGCGCGCGCAGCTCCGCATCGAGCGCGCCCCACACCTCGCCAACCTTCTCGAACCCGGTCTCGATCAGCGATGCGATCCACGGCTTCAGGCCGGCGACCTCGATCTGATCCTTCTGCCACGCCTCGAGATCGAAGCAGCCGACGATCTGCGCCGGCGTCACCAGCTCGAGCAACGGCTGCGCGTCCTCGAAGCCGACCTCGTGGACGAGCTCGAACACCTCGTTCGGCGACAGCGACGCGATCGCGCCGGCGGCATCGTCCTCCGCGAGCAGTGCATCGATCCGCCGGTAGCCCCGCGGCCCCGCGAGCTGCGCACGGATGCGCGCGAGAGGGCCGGTCGGGGGGATTTCGTGGTCAGCCATCGGAGTAAGGTCGGTTTGCATGAGTAGCACGGCCGCCGTAGATCCCGTCCGCGCCGCGGTCAACGCCGCGATCGGGCGGGTCGGCCCCGGCCCCTACGGCGTCGCCTGCTCGGGTGGGGCAGATTCGATGACGCTGGCCCACGCCAGCATCGCCGCAGCCGGGGCCGCACACGTGGTCATCATCTCCATCGACCACCGCCTCCAGCCGGGCAGCGGAGCGGTCGCGGAAGGCGTCGAGGCCTGGGCGAGCGCGCAGGGCGCCGCCGCCGTGGTCCGCGGCGTCGATGTCGAGCCGCGCGCCTCGATCGAGGCTGCCGCGCGCGACGCACGCTATGCCGCGCTCGATGCCATCGCCGACGAGCTCGGCCTCGCGGTCGTGTTTCTCGGCCATACGGCGCGCGACCAGGCGGAGACCGTCCTCATGCGGATCGTCCGCGGCACTGGGCCCGCGGGTCTCGCAGGCATCCCTGCGCGTCGTGCCCGGTTCGTTCGTCCGCTGCTCGCACTGCCGCGCGCCACGATCGACGACTACGTCACCGCCCACGCACTCCCGATCGCCGCCGACCCGATGAACGACGATCTGCGCCTCGCCCGGGTCCGCATGCGCGCCGAGATCCTACCCGCCCTGCGCCGAGAGAACCCGCAGCTCGATGCGGCGCTGGTCCGCCTCGCGGCGAGCGCGACCGAGTGGCTCGAGGTCATCGATGGTGCGGCCGCTCGGTGGTCGCAGTTCCCGATCGACTGCGCGTCGCTCGCGCCGCAGCCGGCGGCGATCCGCAAGCGCGCCGTGGCGAAGGCGCTCGAAGCGGCGGGCGTCGAACACGATGCGACGCATCTCGAGGACGTCGACCGGCTCGTCTGCCGGGAGGCGCACGGAGAAGTCGGGGTCGACCTGCCGGGCGTCCGCCTCGTGCGATCCTACGATTCGCTTGCGCCCCATAAAACTGCCGCGGACCCGCTGGGCGCGAGCGGTGTCTCACCCTCCGATGACCTGCATGCGCCGGCCGGTCACTTCGTCCGGAAATGGCAGCCCGGCGACCGCATGCGCCCCGCACGCCTGCGCGGCCAGTCGAAGAAGCTGTCCGACCTGTTCATCGACGCCAAGGTCCCGCGTGCTCAGCGCGCCGCGGCGAGGGTCTGTCTGCGCGTCAGCGATGGCGAGATCGTCTGGGCAGAGCATCTCGGAGTCGCCGACGGCGAAGGTCCCGAAGTTGTGCCGAAACCCGCCTGATCAGTCGGGAGCTTTTCGAGAGTTTTCGACTTTGCAATCACCCTTCCAGGCCCCATGCTAGTGGGCAAGTCCCTCTGAACCACGGGTTTTTCGTTTGCGCCAATCTCATAAAACCATCCTGATCTGGGCGATCCTGATCCTCATGTTCGTGAGCATCTACTCGATGTTCACGGATAGCTCTTCCAAGGAGAAGGAGCTGGACGTCACGGCGTTCCGCGGCCAGCTCACGAACAAGGAAGAGGCGGGCAAGATCGAGAGCATCAAGGTCGAGCCGCGCGGCCACGACGACGCTCGCTACATCGTCACGATGAAGAACGACACCGTGAAGCGGGTCGTTTACGCCGAGTTCCCGGGCACGATCACGAAGGACATCTACGAGGCCGGCATCTCGTACACCGTGAAGAGCAAGGACGAGTCGAGCATCTGGCCGCAGGTGCTCGTGTGGTGGCTCCCGATGCTGCTCCTCGTCGGTATCTTCTTCCTGTTCATGCGCCAGCTGCAGAGCGGTGGCGGCAAGGCCATGAGCTTTGGCAAGTCGAAGGCGAAGCTGCTCTCGGATCACCAGAACCGCGTCACGTTCAAGGACGTCGCGGGCGTCGAGGAAGCCAAGGACGAGGTCGAGGAGATCATCGCGTTCCTCAAGGACCCGAAAAAGTTCACGCGCCTCGGTGGCCGCATCCCGAAGGGCGTCCTGATGATGGGCCCGCCGGGCACCGGCAAGACCCTGCTCGCGCGCGCGATTGCCGGCGAGGCGGGCGTGCCGTTCTTCTCGAGCAGCGGCTCGGACTTCGTCGAGATGTTCGTCGGCGTCGGCGCGAGCCGCGTCCGCGACCTGTTCGAGCAGGGCAAGAAGAACGCGCCGTGCATCATCTTCATCGACGAGATCGACGCGGTCGGTCGCCACCGGGGCGCCGGCCTCGGCGGCGGTCACGACGAGCGCGAGCAGACGCTGAACCAGCTCCTCGTCGAGATGGACGGCTTCGAGTCGAACGACGGCGTCATCATCATCGCCGCCACCAACCGTCCCGACGTCCTCGATCCCGCGCTGCTGCGCCCGGGTCGGTTCGATCGCCGCATCAACGTCCCGCGGCCCGATGTGCGCGGCCGCGTCGGCATCCTGGCGGTCCACACCCGCAAGGTGCCGATCCACAACGTCGATCTGGAAGTGATCGCCCGCGGCACTCCCGGGTTCTCCGGCGCCGACCTCGAGTTCCTCGTCAACGAGGCTGCGCTGATCGCCGCTCGCCGCGACAAGGACAAGGTCGAGATGGAGGACTTCGAGGAGGCCAAGGACAAGGTCCTGATGGGCGCCGAGCGGAAGTCGATGATCATCTCCGATAAGGAGAAGCGCACCACCGCGGTCCACGAGGCTGGCCACGCGCTGGTCGCGCGGTACGTCGCCGGCGCCATGGGCGACATGGCCGATCCAGTCCACAAGGTCACCATCATCCCGCGCGGTCGCGCCCTGGGTCTCACCCAGCAGCTGCCGCAAGAGGATCGCCTCAGCATGACCGCCGAGTTCGCGACCAACCAGATCGCGATTCTGATGGGTGGCCGCGTCGCGGAGGAGATCGTGTTCGCGCACAAGACCACCGGTGCCGGCAACGACATCGAGCGCGCCACCGAGCTCGCCCGGTCGATGGTCACCGAGTGGGGGATGAGCGAGGAGTTCGGACCACTCAACTTCTCGCCCGGCAAGCAGGAGGTGTTCCTCGGCCGTGACTTCGGGAATGGCACCACGCTGTCGGAGGACACCGCGCGTCGCATCGACGCCGAGATCCGTCGCATCGTCACCGGGCAGTACACCCGTGCGACCGAGATCCTGACCAAGCACCGCGCCGAGCTCGAGCTCGTCTCCGAGGCGCTGATGGAGTACGAGACCCTCGACGGCGTCGATATCGATGTCCTCCTGCGCGGCGACAAGATCGAGCGTCCGATCTCGGCGGCGGCGAAGAAGCGCCTCGAAGCTGCGACGGCGACCGCGGACACCGAGGACCGCGCCAAGCGCCCCTCGATGCTGCCGCCGCTCGGCAAGAAGACTCCGACTCCCGAACCGGCCTGAGGTCGTATGGGGCGTAGGCTCCATCGATGACCACGCCGTTATCGAGCGGCCTGACCAACCGGGTCATCCTGGTCATGGGTGTGGTCAACGTCACACCTGACTCGTTCTCCGATGGTGGCGAGTATCTCGCCCCCGACAAGGCGATCGCCCACGGGCTCGAGCTGGTCGCCCAGGGCGCGGACCTGATCGACGTCGGTGGCGAGGCCACGAACCCGCATGCCGAGCCGGTGTCGCTGGAGGACGAGCTCGGGCGCGTGCTGCCAGTGATCCGCGGCCTGGTCGCAGGCGGGGCGAAGGTCTCGATCGACACGACGAAGGCTGCGGTCGCGCGCGCCGCGGTGGAGGCAGGTGCCACGATCGTCAACGATGTCTCCGGAGGCATGTTCGATCCCGAGATGGCTGCGACGATGGGTGCGCTGGTGGCAGTCGGCCCCGTCACCTACATCGCGGGCCACCTCCGCGGGAAGACGCTCGCCGACGTGTTCGCCGCGGAGGGCGCGGTCGGCTGGCGTCGGGTCGCGGCGGAGCTCGCCGATCGTCTCGCAGCGTTCCCGCCGTCGGTGAGCGAGACGGCCTGGGTCGACCCCGGTCTCGGATTTGGTAAGGGCAGTGACCCGGAAGGCAACCTCGAGCTGATCCGCCACGTGGGAGACATTGGTCGCGAGGTAGGTCGGCCGGTCATGGTCGGGCCGAGCCGGAAGCGGTTCCTCCGCAAGCTGCTACCCGACGGCGCGAAGGCGGACCGGCTCGCGCTCGATGTCGCTTCGGTCGCGGCCTGTCTCGGAGCTGTGCGCGCAGGCGCACTCGTTGTTCGAGTGCACAACGTTGCGTTGCTCCGAGCGGCTCTCGCGGTGTACACCAAATTGTAGGGCGTCGCGATCCAGGGCCACTGGGCGGCGCGCCGGTAGGCCCAGGCCATGACCTCGCTCAAGGAGTTCATCTCGACGCTGACGTTCGGCGGTGTCGCCACGACCGTGGTGGACGTGGCGCTCGTCTATTACCTGATCTACCGGCTGCTGCTCACGATCCGCGGCACGCGCGCTGCGCAGATGGTGGTGGGTATCGTGCTCGTGGGTGCCGCGTTCTTCGTCGCCGAGCGGGTCGAGCTGTCCACCGTGTCGTGGCTGCTCGATAACTTCATCTCGTACTTCATCATCCTCATCATCGTCGTGTTCCAGGCGGATATCCGCCGCGCGCTCGGTCGCCTCGGGCAGAGCATGATGCCGTGGGGCCGCAAGCAGGAGACCAGCCACATCGTCGACGAGGTCGTAGCCGCGGTCGCCCAGCTCGCCCGCGCACGGATGGGCGCGATCGTGGTGTTCGAGCGCGATGCGGCGCTCGAAGAGTTCGTGGACGACGCGACCCGCGTGGATGGCGTGCTGACCCGGCAGCTCCTGGTCGCGCTGTTCGTGCCGGTCCGCGACAACGAGCTGCATGATGGCGCGGTCGTGATCGGCAAGAACCACCGCATCGACCTCGCCCGGGCGCTGCTCCCGCTGTCGAAAGCCACAGACCTCGGCCCCGAGTTCGGCACCCGCCACCGCGCCGCGCTCGGCATCACCGAGGACACGGACGCCGTCGTCGTGGTGGTCTCCGAGGAGCGCGGTGAGATCTCGCTGTGTTTCAAGGGCTCGATCGCGCGCGACCTCGAGCCCGTGATCTTGCGCCGTGCGCTCGTCGGCCTGTTCGCCGGTGGCCACGCGACCGACGTCATGGCCGAGGAGGCCGAGGCGGCCGCCGAGGTCGGCAAGGCGCTCGCGAGCATCGCCGAGGCGCGCAGCGAGCCGGCCCCGACGCCCGTGGAGGCCGCGCCGTGAGGCAACGCAGCCAGACCATCGGTACGCTCGGCCGCTCGCCGGCGCGATCGGTCAACCGGCCGCCTTCGATCCAGCCCGATTTGCCGAAGCCCCCGCCGGGCGTCGACAAGGGCGCGGTCCGCCGCTGGTTGCACGGCGCCTTCGCCGAGAACCTGGGCCTCAAGTTCCTCTCGATGGTCCTCGCCGTCACCGTGTTCCTGCTCGTCAACGACGACAAGGCGCGCGAGATCACGGTGCGTGTTCCGGTGGCCTACTCGCTGCCCGACGACCGGGTCCTCGTCTCCGAGCGGGTCGAGGAGGTCAAGGTGACGATCAAGGGTCCGTGGCGCAGGCTCCGCAAGTTCGACGAGAAGGAGCTGGGTCGGATCAGCATCGATCTGCGCGCCGCCACGAACGGCGAGATCGCGATCACGCCCGACATGATCACCGCGCCGGCCGGCGTCACGATCGCCGGCATCTCGCCGCGCTCGATGCGCGTCGCGTTCGACAAGCGCACCGAGAAGCTCGTCGAGGTTCAGCCCACCGTCTCGGGGCGCCCGCAGCACGGCTATATCGCACTCGAGATCAAGCCTGCGCCGCCGACCGTGAAGGTCCGGGGCGCCGACAAGCTCATCGCGGCGCTGACAAGCGTGCGCACCCGCGAGATCAGCCTCGAGGGCCGCACCGAGACGTTCAGCTCCACCGCCCAGCTCGTGCCGCCCGACGGCATCGAGGTCGTGGGCGCCGATACGATCGCTGTCCGCGTCCAGATCGACGAAGAGCTCGTGACCCGCAGGTTCCCGGCCGTCATCGTCGGCGTGAAGGGCGACGGCATCGATCCGAACAAGTGGAGCATCAGCCCGCGCCAGGTCGAGATCACGCTGACCGGCGCGCTCCTGTCGGTCGAGAAGACCAAGGATGCGATGAGCCCCGTGGTCAAGATCGTCCCGAGCGACAAAGGCCGCGAGGCCGAGGTCATGGTCGAGGGCCTGCCGCCAGGTGTCGGCGTCCGGATCTCACCCGAGCGGGTCAAGATCGCACCGGTGAAGTAGGCAGACATCGCCCGCCTCGCGTCCTCCTCACCTCGGGACGCACCTCGGCACGGCCTTGCGTGCTACCAACGAACCGATGAGTAACGGTCGATCCTTGTTCGGCACCGACGGCATGCGCGGTGTCGCGAACCTCGAGCCCATGACCAGCGCCACCGTGATGCGGCTGGGCATGGCGATCGCCGCGCGCCTTCGCCAGCCGGGCCGGCACACGCGCATCGCGATCGGCAAGGACACCCGGCTCTCGGGCTACATGTTCGAGTCTGCGCTCGCCGCCGGCATCGTCGCGATGGGTGCTGACGTCTGGCTGACCGGCCCGCTGCCCACGCCCGGCATCGCGTTCATCACGTCGTCGATGCGGTGCGACGCCGGCGTCGTGATCTCCGCGTCGCACAACCCGTTCGCCGATAACGGGATCAAGGTCTTCGCGCGCGACGGCTACAAGCTCCCCGATCACATCGAGGCCGAGATCGAGGCGCTCATGCGATCGCCCGACCTCGATGCGCAGCGCGCTCCGCCGAGCGAGGTCGGCTACAACCGCAAGCTCGAGGACTCTCGCGGTCGCTACGTCGTGTTCTGCAAGTCGACGTTCCCGACCGCGGCGACGCTCGACGGGCTACGGATCGTCGTCGACGCAGCCAACGGTGCCGGTTATCGGGTCGCCCCCGCGGTGTTCGAGGAGCTCGGCGCGAAGGTCATCGCGATCCACACGAACCCCAACGGCAAGAACATCAACGCCCAGGCCGGCGCGCTGTATCCCGAGGCGATGTGCGAGGCCGTGCGCCTCCACGATGCGCACCTCGGTGTCGCGCTCGATGGCGATGGCGATCGGTGCGTACTGTGCGACGAGCACGGTAACGTGATCGATGGTGACGCCGTGATGGCGCTCTGTGCGACTCGCATGATCACCGCAGGTACGCTGGCGAAGAACACCCTGGTCACGACCGTGATGTCGAACATCGGTCTCGAACGCGCGATCAACGCGACCGGCGGCACCGTCGTGCGCACGCAGGTTGGCGATCGCTACGTCGTCGAGGAGATGCGGCGCGAAGGCTACAACTTCGGTGGCGAGCAATCGGGCCACCTCGTGTTCCTCGATCATGCCACCACCGGCGATGGCATCGTCGCGGCGCTTCGCGTGCTCGCGATCATGGCCGCCGAGCAGAAGCCGTTGTCCGAGCTCGCGAAGGTGATGACCCGCATGCCGCAGGTGCTCGTGAACCTCCAGGTCGAGCGCAAGGTCCCGCTCGATCAGCTGCCGGCCGTGATGAAGGCGATCACCGATGTCGAGCAGAAGCTCGCTGGCGATGGTCGCGTGCTCGTACGCTACAGTGGCACCGAGAGCAAAGCGCGCGTGATGATCGAGGGCAACGACGAGACGTTGATCAAGGCGTGGGCCGACGAGATCGCCGCCGTCCTCGCGTCCTCGACCAAGGCGTAGCTCGTGCTCTCCGTCGTCACCGCGAGCGAGATGCGAGCCCTCGATCGGGCGACGATCGACGAGGTCGGAATTCCGGCATTCACCTTGATGGAGACGGCCGGGCGTGCCGTGGCTGAGGTTGCACGGGAGATGGCTGCTGGCGGCAGCGTTGCGGTGGTATGCGGCCCCGGCAATAACGGCGGCGACGGGTTCGTCGTCGCGCGTGTGCTGCGCGCGCATCACCTCGCGGCAGCGGTGTATCTCGCCGTACCGCGCACGAAGATCACGGGTGATGCCGCGACGCACCTCGCGATCCTCGAGCGGGCAGGTGGCGTGGTGC
>JBBRBG010000112.1:0-30886 GCA_038206055.1 Haliangiales bacterium | reverse complement strand
CGGATCGCGGCAGGGGCAACCTGCTGCTTGGCCTCGAAGAACAGCGTGATCTCCTTGCGCTCGCGGTGATAGAGCACGCAGGCGTTGTCGACGAGCCCGATGCTCGTGATCACGTGCTCGATCTCGCCGAGCTCGATCCGGTACCCGAGGTGCTTGATCTGGAAGTCCTTGCGGCCGAGGAACAGGATCTCGCCGCGATCGTTGCGCGAGACCACGTCGCCGGTGCGATAGATCAGCTCGGGATAGTGCTTGTTGAGCGGGTTCTGAACGAACGCCTTCGCCGTCTTCTCCGGGTCGTTCCAGTAGCCGAGCGCGAGCGAGCTGCCGCGCACGCACAGCTCGCCAGGCTGACCGTCCGCCGCAGGCTGATCGTGCTCGTCGAGGATCAGGATCTCGGTGTTGCGGCACGGGAAGCCGATCGGCAGCGGCTCGTCATCGCGCATCTCGCGGTCGACGACGAAGTACGTGCAGTCCACCGCGATCTCGATCGGACCGTAGAGGTTGACGAACGTCGCTTGGGGCAGCTGCTTGCGCCACATGTTGAGGTGCTTCGTGGGAAACACCTCGCCGGCGAAGAAGATCTTGTTCAGCTTGCCGAGATCAGCGCTGCCGAGGAGGCCCATGTTCGCGATGTTGACCATGATGGTCGGCACCCAGAAGATGAAGCTGACCTCTTGCTCGGCGAGGTACGCGACAAGCTTGGCCGGGAATGTGGGCAGGTCGTCGGGGATGATGACGAGCGTCGAGCCCTTCGCCCACGACAGGTAGAGCTCGAGCGTGTAGATGTCGAAGTAGAATGGCGAGAGGCTGCCGATGCGCTCGGAGCCATCGAGGCCGAGGGTGGTCATCACCCAGTCCATGAAGTCGATGATGCTGCGGTGGTGCAGCGCGACGCCCTTCGGCGTGCCCGTGGATCCCGACGTGTTGATGATGCAAAGCGGATCGGTATCGATCACGCGGTCGAGGCGAGCGGCGATGCCCGTGTCATCGATCGCGACCGAGTCATCGAGCACGGTGTCGATCACGACCACCTCGCTCTCGGCCACGCCGAATCCCACGACCGTGGCGAGGAGCGCCTGGGACGTGATGACCAGCACCGGCTTCAGATTCGCGAGGATGTTCTTGATTCGCTGCGGCGGCGACTTGGTATCGAGGTTCGAATAGATGTTGCCGCTGTAGATGATCCCCAGATCCGCGAACACGGTGGTGGCGCCCTTGGGCAGGAACACCGCGATCGGAGCGCTCGTCCCGGTGGTGCGCTTGATCAAGAGCGAGGCGCAGCGCTTTCCATGGCGCGCCATCTCCGTGAACGTGTACCGGACGGTGCCATCGACGAGCGCCGTCTTGTCAGGGCACGTCGCGAGCGCGCCGCGCTCCAGGTATTCCGTGACGTTGATCTGCATTCCACCCGGGCCCGTTTCGAGCGCGTGGACCATACAAATCTACGTCGCCCTTGTCATGCCCGGCCGAGCAAGTTCTGGTCGATTGCCGCATCGTTCCGAGAGATTGCGCACACCCAAGCGCGATGAAAATCTGGGGCGTGACGCCGCCGGCAGCGCTCGATACCCTTGGTTGCGGTCGCTCCGAAAAGCGGTTACTACGCGACTCTAGGGGCGTGGCTCCGTGGCGATGCTGTACTCGTTTATCGTTCCCATCTACAACGACGGCGCTCTCGCGAAGAGCTTCTGCGCCGAGATGGAGAGCGTGTTCCGTCGCTATCTCGGGCACGACGATGTGAGCGGCGATCTCGAGGTCATCTTCGTCGATGACGGCAGCCGCAACGACTCTGCGAAGCTGTTGAAGCAGGTCTGCGACGAGTACCCGTTCGCGAAGGCGCTGCTACTCAGCCGCAACTTCGGTCAGCACATCGCAACCTCGGCCGGATATCGCGTCGCGAGTGGCGATTACGTCGGCACGCTGAACGTGGATCAGGAAGAGCCACCAGCGTGCCTGCCCGATCTGCTCGATGCGCTGAAGAAGGGCGAGCACGATATCGTCGGTGGCCTCCACAGCGGCAAGTCGGTGTCGCTGTTCACGCGGATGACGTCGTTCGTGTTCGTCCGCACGATGAACCGGCTCACCGGCGCGAATCTCCCGGTGAACGCCACCACCGTGCGAATCATGACGAGGCGCGCGGTCGATGCGTACAACAACCTCTCGGAGACGAGCCGCTACATCCCCGGGCTCGAGGGTTGGCTCGGCTTCAAGTACGTGCGCGTACCAGTCGAGATGCAGCCGCGGAAGCAAGGTAGATCCAGCTACAACTTCCGCCGCCGGCTGCGGATGGCCTACTCGTCGGTCATCTCGTTTTCTGATTTTCCGCTGAAGCTCGCCGTGAAGTTCGGCATGCTGGTCGCGGGTCTCGGAATGTTGCTCGCGGCGGGTCTGCTCCTGCAGAAGCTCTTCGGCGCCTCGCTCCTGCCCGGCTACACTTCCACCTTTGTGCTGATCGTGTTCCTCGGCGGCGTGCAGATCGCCGTGGTCGGAGTCGCGAGCCTCTATATCGGCCGCATCCTCGCGGAGGTCCAGAAACGGCCGCTGTTCGTCGTGCGCGAGGCATACGGGAAGCTGCGCACGTTCGACGCGCCGATCCTGCAAGGTAGTAACTCGCCGGTGATCGTCGCGCCTCGTCCGGTGGAAGAAGCGCCTCAGCCGCGCAAGCACACGGCGTGATGAAGCTGCCCGCGGCGACGTGGCTGAGGGTCGTGGTCCTCGCGACTGCGCTGCTGTTCGCCGCGGTACTCGTCTACGTCTACGCGATCAGGTACGTCGCGTGGCTCGATTCGGATGCGGCCGTTCCGGCGTTGCTCGCGGCGAAGTCGTTGCACGCGATGTCTCCTGTTGTCACCGACTGGTACTACGCGAACGGCGATGTCTGGGTCCTGACGCCGCATCTGATCGCGATCCTGCCCGTCGCCATCCTGGGCCTCGGCGTGCCAGCGCTGCTCGTCTCGACGGTGATCGGTTTCGCGCTCGAGGCGGTGGTGCTCGTGAAGGTCTACCTCCGGTACGGCGGCGAGCTGTGGATCGCGCTGCTCGCGATGATGGCGACGCTGATGGCGTGGTCGAACGCCCATGTCGCGTACACCTATGTCCAGCTCGCATACGGATTCGGCACCGTTCTCTATCTGCTGACGTTCCACGTGTTCGCGACGATCGCGGACGATGCTCGCGCGCGACGGCGTCGCTTCGTCGTGGGCGCTCTCCTGGTCGGTGTGATCACCGTCAGCAATCCAACGCGCGGGGCGGTGTTTCTCGTCGCGCCCATCCTCGTCGGCTGTGCGTGGCCCTGGCGCGCCTTTCCGGTGCGTCGCCGGTTCGCGCTTGCGGCAGCGGCGTGCCTCGGATGGGTGGTCGCATACGCGGTCTACACCTACCGGCTCGCGCCGATCGTCACGTGGTCGGTTCCGCGCGGCCACGTGGGCGTCGTCCTCGGTGGTTTGAAGCAGATCGAAGCAAACATCGCGATGCTCGGGCGCGGGCTCGTTCTGTTGTGCGGTGGCAGCAACAGGTCGGTCGTCTGGGCGATTCCTGGCCTGCTGATCCTCCTCGGATCACTCGTGCTCGTGGTGCGTGAGGCCCTATCTCGCACTTTCGATCCGTTGCGCTGGGTGAGCGTCGTCGTGCTCGGGCAGCTCGGGGTCGTACTCCTGCCGCTCCTGATCGCGAACCTGCTCGATAGTCCCGAGGCGACGCGTTATCTGATGTCGAGCTTGCAAGCGATCGTGGGACTCGCGGTCCTGATCGCGGTTCGTACCGCCGGAGAGGTGCGTCGGGGATGGCGGCCCCTGGCGATCGTCTGGCTTGCTGCGCTGCCGATCGCAGCGGCGCTCGCTGCTACGGATGCCGCGCCGACGACGACCCCGCAGGGCATCTGGCGCGGAGGCGCGGGGCGGATCCAGCCCGACGGAGCCGAGCTCGAGAAGATCGCGGACGAGCTCGTGCGCCGGAACCTGACTCATGGTTTTGCCGACAACCTCTCGGCCAATCTCTTGACGCTCCAGTCGCACGGCTCGGCGTTGACGTGCCACGTCGGGATGTATGAGTTCATGATGCCGTTGCGGTGGCTCGGCGAAACCTCGTGTTACGCGGCGGACGATCTCCCCGATCGGTTCTACGTGGTGGCCTTTCAGGACGAGCACGAACGGTCCGCGATTCGCGCGACGCTGCCCGTCGAGCTCGAGCGATTCTCCGTCGGCGATACGTACGAGGTCCACGTGTTTCGTACGAAGGACACCTCGCCCGCGTGGCTCGACCTCCCGATCCTCGACCGCGACCTCGCCACGTTCCCGATCCGCATACAGGCGGCACACCTCCAGCTCCGGCACGCGAACGTCACCCTAGAGTCCGGTCAGCTCGTGGCGACCGGGGAGCCGGGCACGGTGGTCTACGGCCCCTACATCGATCTGCCGAAGGGCGACTACACCGCGAGCTGGTTCGGCGGCGGGATCGAGTCCACGGGCCAGATCGTGTTCCGCGTCACGGGCGCCACCGGTAACAACCCGTCGCAGCAGCTCGGACAACCCGTCACTCTCGAGGCGCACGCCATTCTGCGTGGTCGCGCCGAGCTGGCCCGGATCGAGTTCAGCGCGAAGCGCCCGGTGACCGGCGTCGAGGTCGTGGTCGAGAGCGCGGACGGTGGGCGGGTCTCGCTGAGCGAGCTCGTGATCGAACGGCGCTGATCGGCGCGCTGGTGGTACGCTGACAGCGTGCGACGTTGGATCATAGCGATGGTCGGCTGCGCAGTCGCTGCGTGCGGTGACAACGAGCCGGCGCCCGATGCCCGCCCCGAGGGACACATCGAGCTCCACCTCGACGGTGACCCCGGCAAGCCGCGCGTCCTGATCTACACCTTCGAGAACTTCTGGCGCCACGCGTCGAATCTCGATTGCCGCAGCGCGATCGTGAACATGCACTTCACGCGTGGCTACACCGTCACCACGACGAACGATCCGCTCGCGATCAATGCGGCGAACCTCGCCGAGCACGACGTGATCGTGTTCGCGATCACGAGCGGCGATGGTCTCGACACCCTCGGTCGCAAGGATCTCGAGGCGTGGATCCGCGGCGGAGGTGGCGTGGTCGGCTTCCACTCGGCGACGATGACCGAGCCGAGCTGGCCGTTCTACGCGAACGAGATCACGGGCACCCGGTTCGCGGGCCATCCCGACGGCCTGTTCCCGGCGACCGTGCACATGATGCCGCCCGCGCATCCGATCACCGCGGGCCTGCCCGACCTCGCACTCACCGACGAGTGGTACTTCTTCACGCAGCGCCCAGAGACCATCTCGGGAGCGCAGGTGGTGATGAACCTCGACGAGGACACGCTCCCCGCCGAGTACCCCGCGATCAACAAGCAGGGCTTCCACGCGATCGCGTGGGCGCGCGAGAACCTCGGCGCGCGCAGCTTCTACGCCGCGTGGGGCCACTCGCCGGCGACCTGGAGCGATCCGACCGTGGTCGAGATGACCGCACGAGCGATCGAATGGACCGCGCACCAGCGCTGATCGCGCTCGCGCTCGCGCTCGCTGCGTGCGACGGTACGGCCGCCGCGCCCGATGCGCCCGCCGACGTAGATCTCGTCGACTTCGCGTTCACCGGTACGTTCGTCGACTGGGACTCCACCTCGGCGGCGCCGTGCCCGATCGCCGGGGCCACCTGGACCGCGACCTACGACGACCACCGCACCACCACGACCGATGCGGCCGGTGTGTTCACGCTCGCGCTCGCCTCGTACACGGCGCTCGTCGATGTCACGCCGCCCGCGGAGCCTTCCATCTGCGCGCGAGGCACGTACGCGCTCCCTGGGATCGCGATCGCACCGCCCGCAGTGGCGCTCGCCGGTGGCACGGTCGTGGCGCGGTCGCTGACGCAGGCGCGCGTGGCGACGTTCTATGCCGCGATCGGCTCCGCGTTCGATCCCACGCGCGGCAACCTCCTGATCCACGTCAACGGCACACCGCGCGCGTTCTCGATCACCGAGTTGCACGCGGCGGTACAGGCGTACAGCGGAGCGGTGTGGTCCGCCGGCGACACCGGCGTCGACGTGTACTTTCCAAACATCGAGATCCCGATGTCCAAGCGAGCGACCGTGACCGTCGCCGGTAACGCCATCGGCCTCGGTGCGGTTCAGCTCGCGCCCGGAGCGATCACGTACATGACCGTGATCCTCCGCTGATCGGCGAGGAACCTAGTCACCTTCGGAGTCATGGCCGAAGATCTCGCTGATCTCGAGCTCGATGGCATCGAACGGCTCGACGCGGACACGCTCTTCGGCGCGCGCGGCGACTACCAGGAGGTAGCCATCAGGCGTCCACCGGAACGCCGAGAGGGTCTCGTCGATCGGATCGATGATCCAGTAGTGCGGAACCTCGTACAGGTGGTAGGCGTTCAGTTTCGTGACGCGATCCTGCCCGGCGTTGGTTGGCGACAGAATCTCGCCGATCCAGTCCGGACGGATTGCGACGGGCGTGCCTCGCGGGCGCTCGGGAACGCGGTCGCGTCGCCACCCGACGAGGTCCGGCCTGTACGTCTCGTAGGTGGTGAACTGCACCTCGACTTCGGTCATCAACCACCAGCCACCGGGTCGCGTGCCACCGGGCCGTCGGTCGAATGGATCGACCATTGTTCCCAGCCGTCGCTGCGCCGTCCCGTGCTCTGCGGACGGTGACGCCTTCGGGACGATCTCACCCGCGATCAGCTCGTGGAAGCGGCGCTCCTCGGGGATCCCGAGTAGATCATCGGTCGTGGCGTTACCGCGGCGACCGCGCGGCGCAGAGCTCATACGTCGACGATAGCACTCCCGTTACGGGACTGCGTAGACGATGGTGAGCTCGGGCCGCATCGCAATGGGGCGCCCGCCATCGCGTTGCGCCTGGACGTACCCCATGTGCACCATCTCGGTGCCGGCGATGATTCGCATGCCGTTGTTCGTCCCCGCGACCCACTGCTGCACCACCGCGGGGTCGAGCTCGGTCGTGTACTTCGCCGGCTGCCCGTCACCAGCGATCTCGCCGGTGGCCGGAACACGGAACGCCTTGCTCGCGAGCGTATCGGTGCCTGCGCCGCCGGCTCCCATCGCGATCCACGGCGAGCCGCTACCGTTTGCCCAGCGCCAACCGACCGGCGAATCGGAGCATCCGGCGCACGAGATCGGCGTGGCGTCGTACCAGCCCTTCGCGAGGTAGCTGCCGGCGAAGTAGAGGCCGTGGCTGCCGTCGCCATAGCCATGAATGCTCAGCGTCGCCGAGACGACCTGCGCGGTCGGCGGCAGGCCGAGCTCGTCGAAGCGCAGCAGCCAGACCTCGGAGTAGTTGCCCGAGATGATGTTCGTGCCGGTGCACCAGTCGTTCTGGCCGTCCCCGAACGTCATCCCGTTCTGGTTGTACTGACCGAGGTTGCCGAGACCACCGTAGGTGGAGATGCCCACGGACTTCGTGCCTACGTAGCCATCCGCGCCTTGCTGATACGTCCGCGTGATCGTCGCGCCGGCAAATGCGTCGACGGCAGCATCTGCGCCGCCACCATCGTCGTCGTCACCCGTCGAGCCACCGCCGCCGCCGCACGCCGCGACAATCGTGATCACCAGGAGTAGTCGAGGCTGCATATCCATCCACGGTTTCACGCGGAGCCCGAACGCGTCAACAAGCGTTGTTGGCGGCGCAGGCGCACATGACACCGAGGTCGTGGTCGCTACCTCTTACTTTCGGAGCTTTGCGAGCATGTCGGTCGTGGACCGGCCCGCGACGAGCGGCACGAGCTCGAAGCGGCCACCGTAGGCCTCGACCAGCGCGCGCTCGGGGCGTGCCGAGCGCGGCCACGACGAGCTGGCACACCTTCGCGATCTCGATGCGACGCGGCCGCTTGCTGAGCCACGCGCGGACGTTCAATGGCATCACGTGGGCCGCGGGTGACACGGGCGGTGACGTGTTCTTTCCGAACATCGAGCTCGCCGGCATGACGCCGATGACGACGGTGACCGTCGCCGGCGGTAACGCGCTGGGCCTCGGCGCGGTGCCGCTCGTCGATCGCGTACATGGCCGTGATCCTGAACTGACGCTACGGCTTCACGATCTGGATCCACGGTCCGCTTCCGACGCCGACGTACTCGCCGAACAGCGCGCAACGCCCGCTGCCGTCGCACGCCGAGCTCGAGATCAGCTGTGCGTCCATCGGCAGGCCTCCGCCGCGTCCCTGCTTCATCGGCTGCGCGGCGACGATCTCGGTCGTCCACGCCTGTGCCCCCGACACATCGAGACGCTGCAGCGTGGCGTTGACGTGATAGCCCTCTCCACCGTCCCACGTCCCGGCGTGTGCGAACCACATGAACAGCTGGCCATCGCTCCGTAGGTCCATGCCGAGGCTGGGATCGTGCTCGATGTCGAGCGCGAACCCACCGGAGACCTGCATCGGATCCGCATGCGTGAAGACGACCGCCCCCGAGGCATCGAGGCGCACGGTGTTGCGCGTCCGGCCTTGCATGAGCTGGACGACGACACCGCCCTGTCCATCCGACATCGCGTTTGCCCACTCGAGTCCCGAGAGCGGGAGCGTCCAGGGCACGAGCGGGTTCCCGCTGGCATCGTACCGACGCACGACGTACGTACCCAGCTGCGGTGATTCGACCTGCGCGATCGTGCCGGCGGCGTCGAGGACGATGGCGCGATCTCGCGCGAGGTAGAAACCGTTCTGCGTCGTGATCGACCAGACGACGCCACCAGTGGGTGTGAACTTCATCAACTGTTCGCCCTGAACGGTGCTGTCACCGTTCGTGATGATGTCGCCGTTCGGTGCGAACGCGAGCGTGCAGCTCCGCCCGTCACGTCCCAGACTCCGTTGCCACCGGATCTGCCCGTCGCCATCGAATGCCAGGAGCGTGTTGTCCACTCCGTACTTCATCGCGATGACATAGATCTCGCCGCTCGACCTGGCCTTCACGCTGCACACCGATTCGTGGTCCGTCACGCGACGGGTCCATCGCAGCTCACCGGTGGGGGAAAGGCGCGAGACCACGGCCTCAGGAGGGGCGGGTATCACCATCGTTTTGCCACCGACGACAAGGTCGCCGCCGGGAACGAACGCTCCGACACTCGCCGGCACCTCTGGATAGAGGGTGAGCTCCTCGTCGGGCGCCTTCGAGAACGTGGCCGTCAGGTCGACGTCGTTCGTCAGGTCGAGCGGGCATATCCTGCCCGGACCGCACCCACCGAAACCGTCGAAGCGCGCTGCGGTCCCGGCGGCCGCGAACACGGGCATTCCCGGCTCGAACCACCGCGTACAGCTCGCCCGACATGGCGGCTCGATCAGGTTGATCGGAAAGAAGTCGCTGGCCATCGGCTTGGTGTGGGTGAAGCCGACGAAGCCCGTGCCGTCGCCCGCGAACTGGACATCTACCTTGCGTGCGCCTGGCGTCGCAAACGTCACGGCGAGCCGATGCGCGTCGGTGCGACCGTGGTCGTCCTTTCGCGTGGGCTGGAGCGTGCAGGTCGGATCGGCGTCTGCGCAGGCCGGATCTGCCCAGCCGACGAAGTGGTGTCCTGACTCGGGCGTTGCCATGAGCGTCACGGGCTCGGTGAACGCCCCGGCGCAGCGGCCAGATCGCTCGCCATCGCCTCTGCTCACGCAATCGATTCCCGGAGGCGACGACACGATCCTGCCTCGGCCTAGGCCATCGCCCGCGATCTCCACGCCGCCGACGAACGTGTTCGTGATCGGCAGCTCGATCGTGTTGGCGCTGGTCGGGAGCCGGTACATGCCGGTCGCGCATCCGGGCCCGAACTCGCTCGCCACCACGGTGATCTCGCACGCGTTGTTCGCGCCGAGCGTGGTGCAGTTGTTCGTTGCTGCGATCGAGAAGCCGTTCGCGGTGACCTCTCCCGTTCCGAACGTCACCGTCGTGGCGCCCACGTTCCGCACCGACACCACGTACGTCGAGTGGTAGTCATCGACGGGCTCGACGCTCGATCTCGACTCCGCGTTGAACAGACCGTGGAGCGAGGCCGCGTTGCGAAGCGTTGCCACCAGGCCGCTGGTGGCGCTCGTGGTATCGCCGCCGCCGAGCGGAAGCGTGGTGCCGCCGATCTCGAGCGCGGCGCCGTGGGGGCCATCGCTTGCCGGCGTGAGCTCGACGTGGATCGTGCACACGTCTCCGACCTCCACCGATGCGCGATCGGTGCACGTGGATCGATCGGCGACGATGTGAAACTCGGCGGCCGCAGGCCCGCTCAGCGAGACATCGAGATCACCGGCGGTCTTCGCGGTCACGAGGAAGTTCGCCGAGGCTGTCTGCCCGACCACGATGCTCGGAAACGCCCACTGATCGATCGGAGCGCACTCGCTCGCGACATCCACCTTCGCCGGTGGCGACGACGAACACCCACCCATCACCAGCATCGCCACGAGTCGACTTCTCATGCGGGTCGAGTATGCGCGAACCGTCACACGAGCTGAACCGCGCGCGTGCGTCGTGGTGATCCAACCCACGCACTGCGACACCACTGTCCTGGTCATTGCCAAATATCGTCGGTGACGATCCGTCGACGGTGATCCGCGCATCGCGCCGCGGCTACTTGCCGAGCTTGGCGAGCGTGTCGGTCGTCGACCGGCCCGCGACGAGCGGCACCAGCTCGACGCGGCCACCGTAGGCCTCGACCAGCGCGCGCTCGGGGATCGGCCTGGTCGCGTAGTCGGCGCCCTTGACGTGCACGTCGGGCTTCACCGCGGCGAGCACGCGCTCGGGGGTGGCATCGCCGAACACGAGGACGGCATCGACGATCTCGAGCGCGGCGAGGAGAGCCACGCGCTCGGCGGCGGGGAAGATCGGGCGATCGGGGCCCTTGTTCGTGCGCACCGAGGCGTCGTCGTTGACGCCGACGATGAGGACGTCGCCGAACGCGCGGGCGGCACGGAGCGAGGCGAGGTGGCCCGCGTGGAACACGTCGAACACGCCGTTGGTCCACACCACGCTGCGCTTGCGAGCGCGCTGCGCCTCGCGCCATTGCACGAGCTGGTCGAGAGACAGCTCCTTGGCGGGCGCGTGGCCGTTCCCCAGCACGAGCTGCGGGGTGGGTGCGAAGGCCTCGTCGACGGCCTCGCAGAGGAGGTGGCCGATCGCGATGTGGCACTCCTGGATCCGTGCGGTCACGGTGGACGGCACGGCGACCCCTGCATCGCACGACGCGACGAACGCGGCGCCCTTGAGGCCGGTGAGGGCGAGGATCTTCATGCCGCGCTTGCGGGCGACCTCGACGGCCGCGACGACGTTCTTCGACGTACCGCTCGTGGTGATCGCGACGAGCAGGTCACCCTCGGCGCCGAGTGCATCGACCTGGCGCGAGAACACGTGCTCGTAGCCGTAGTCGTTCGCGATCGCGGTGAGCGCCGACGTATCGGTGGTGAGCGCGATGGCCGGGAACGGGCGTCGCTCGACGACGAATCGCCCGACGAGCTCCGCGGCGATGTGCTGCGCGTCGGCGGCGCTTCCACCGTTGCCGATGAGGAGGACCTTCTTGCCGGAGAGCACGGTGTCGCGCATGAGGTCCGCGGCGTGAGCGATCGCGACAGGATCGAGCGCCGCCTTGACGCGGATGCTCTCGGCGATGACCTGACGGACGAGGCGTTCTGTAGTCACCGGTGACCCACTTCGCTCAGCACGGGGCGCATCGCGAGGAGCTCGTGCGCGTGGCGCATGACTTCCTCGACAGGGACCGTGCACGCAGCGTTGTTGCCGATCTCGTTCGAGGGCTTGCCGACCGCGACGTCCTTGCCGTTGTAGACGCTGAACAGCGGGATCGAGTACAGAGCCGGTGCCACGGAGCGCACGCGTGATCCGATTGGCGCGAACAGGGTAGGGGTATCGGCGAAGAACAGGCCGATGATCGGCGCGTCGACGAGGCAGGCGAGGTGCATGGGGCCCGAGTCGTTCGAGACGATCAGCTTGCTCTCCGCGAACAGCACGAGGAGCTCGCGCAGCGAGATGTCGCCGGCGAGCACGTGCTTGCGGGAGGTCTTGCAGTGGTCGGCGACGCTCTGGACGTACGGGCGCTCGTTCGGCGCGCCGATGAAGCACACGCGCGCGTTCGGCGTGCTCGCGACGAGCTGGTCGGCGACCTGGGCGTAGCGCTCCTTCGGCCACTTGCGGGCCTCGGGTGCGAGGTCCGGCGAGGTGTTCGCGTTGATCACGAACAGCGGATCACTCGAGCCGATGCCGTGCTGCGAGAGCTTGCTGCGGAGCGCGGCGCGTTCGATCTCGCTGATCGCGATCTTCGGATACGCGTACTTCGCGGAGAACTCGGGGAAGCCGGTGTAGTAGTAGTCGCCGGTCGCGGCGAGATAGATCAGCGACAGGAAGATGTCGCTCGTGTGGAAGTACGAGTTGTAGAACCCGGCGATGTCGAGCAGCTCCTTGCGCCAGCTCTCCGAGGTCAGATAGAAGCCCGCCTTCTGCGGGATGCCGGCGAGGCTGCCGAGCACGAGCGGGAACTTCGCGAAGAACTCGAGATCGAACACGAGGTCGCACTGCACCTTGCGCAGCGCGCGCGCGGTGGCGAGCGTGGACTTGACGAACGCCTGCGGCGTGGACGGGTCGACGTAGTGGTTGAAGTCGGTCATCCCGAGGATGTCGAGGATGGCCGCGTTGGACTTGAACGTGACGAAGTGGATCTCGGCGTCGGGATAGCAGTCACGCAGCGCCGCGAGGCTCTTGCTCGCGACCACGACCGACCCCATTCCGAAGAACTTCATCACCGCGATCTTCTTGATCGCGCGCGGCTTCACGAACGGCTTCTTGAGCCGGTGTGCCGTGGCGATCATGCTGCACGCAGCATCCCCGAGCACCCGGTCGAGGCGACGCATGAGCGCGACATCCATCCCGCCTGAATGCCACGGTCTTGCGGCCAGGGTCAATCAAAGTAGGGAGGCCGGCCAGGTAGCGGTGACGGGGGCCGCCGGAGGTGGCAAACCTGTGAAACTCGACGAGAAGTTTTCTGTGGCCGCTATGGCGCGGAGGTCATGGTTTCGGCGGCGCGGCCGGGTCCACCGGGCGTCCCCACGGCTTGAAGTCGAAAGCCGTCAGGTCATGCGCGGTGACCGCGCCGGTATCGAGGTTCACCTTGTGCGTGGCGGTGACCTCGGTGATGCCTTCGGGCAGGTCGAGCACGATCTTCTTGCCGGAGTCGCGGAAGCAGTTGTTGAGCGCGGTGTCCTTGAGCGTGGTCTCGAGCGGCACACCGAGGCGCTCGGAAAGAGGATGTGCCAGGATGCGCAGCGTGTCCGTCACAGATCGAGCTTCGGGCTGTGTCGCCTGCTCCTCGTCGCAGCAACAGCGGCTCGGGCCGTACTTCCGCTGCCAGGGGTGCGGGTACTGGGGCTCCGATCTCTTGCCCGACGTCACCAACACGGATGCACCGGATACCGAGTACGAGCTCGTGTCGTACGAGAGCACCCGCATCGAAAACTACACGACGATCCTGGACATGCTCCGGCCGCGCCATCCGCATGGAAGCACGATGCTCGAGGTCGGGTGCGCCGACGGTCTATTTCTGAAGCTCGCGCGCGAGCGGAGCGGCTACGAGGTGCTCGGGATCGAGCCCAACACCAAGATGATGGGCGGCAATCCGCATGGCGAGAACGTCCTCCAGGGCTTCTTCCCGGATGTGCTCGCCGATCCTGATCGGCGATTCGACATCATCGCGCTCAACTGCGTGTTCGAGCACGTCCCGGCGCTTGGCGCGATGATCGAGAGCTTCAAGCGCTACCTGACCCCGGGCGGCAGCGTGATGCTCAACGTACCGGTGTCGTCGGGGTTCATGTTCAAGGCGTCGCGGGCGCTGTTCGGCGTTGGCTTCGCCTATCCCTTCGATCGCATCTGGCAGAAGGGCTTCGTGAGCCCGCACTTGCACTACTTCGCCGAGGGCAACCTCGTCGAGCTATTCCGCAAACACGACATGCGAATGGTCGCAGAACGCCCCCTCGTGCTGTTCAGCCTGGGCGGCCTGTACAAACGGCTCAGCCTCGATCCGAACATCCGGATGTTCCAGCGCGCCTACTCGCTCGGCTTTCTCTATGCGTACTACCCGGTGTCCAAGGTCGCGCCTGATGCGCGCGCGTTCGTGTTCACCGTCGAGCGATAGCGCCTCGCCGTCAACATCACGGCCCCGACGATCGTGCACAGGATCATCCAGTGCGAGTACCGGTAGTCGTTGCTCGCCGCGAGGAACAGTAGCGACGACTCCATCACGATCCCGCTGAGCAGGATCGCGAGGATGTCGCGGTGGCGCGCCGCGAGGGGCAGCAGGATCATCGCGACGATCAGGTAGACATACGGCGTGAACAGCGGTGAGTGCCTCACCACGAAGCGCATCCACTTCGACATCGACAGCTGGATTGCCGACCACCCCGTGCCGATACCCATCTGATGGGCGTTCTCGGGATACTGGAATTCGCGGCTCGGGACCACGCCACCACCGATGAGGACGGAGTGGGTCACCGCGAGCCGATGCTCGACGTACTCGAGTGGGTGGCTCGTGATGGTGTCCCACCACATCCGAGCGATCGCTTCGCGTTGCGGCGCGGGCGCGGGCTCGTAGCCGTTGATTGGAACGCTCCACATCGCGAGCTTGGGATTGTTGACGATCGGAAAGAAGTCGCGCGGCCGGTAGGCCGCCCGGATGTTCGCGTGGATATCCGACTTGGTGAGGAGCCCGGTCCCGGCGAATTCGCGCTGGAGCTCCGCATCAGAGAGGTCTTCGTCGAGGTGCGCCAGGGTTCCGACGGTGTCGAACAACGCGAGGCTGGAGTGCCAGAGGTGCAGCTGGTGATCGGTGATCGCGGCGTTGGTGGCAAATGCGGCGAACGTGGTCACAAACCAGACCACGATCGAGAGCGCGTAGCGCTTCACGCCATGCGAGGTTGGTCCCCATTGGAACAAGATGACGACGAGCGGCAGCGTCGCGCCGAACGAGTTGTAGCGCACGCCGGTGGCGACGAACATCGCGACCAATCCGAGCACCTTCAGAGGGCGGCGCTGCGACATGAGACCAGCGGCGCCGAACGCCAGGCAGCCCGCCATGATGCAGTCTTTCCAGATCACGGCCATGGTGACCGAGATCGGCGGGAACACGAAGATCGCCGTCGCGAACCACGCGGCGCGACGCGGCCCGAAGGTGCGCCGCATGATCGTGTAGAGGCCCGCCATCAACAGCGTGGTCTGCACGATGAACATGCCGAACGGACCAGCGATGACCGTCTCGGTCACCTTCAAGATCAGGTTGATCATCGGCGGGTGCGCGTCGGAGTAGATTCCGGCGCGCGCCTCGCGCAGGTTGTCGAACGAGTCCTGGGTCATCTGCCCGGGGAACGCGTAGATCAGCACCACGCACCAGCCAAGGGCGAGGATCGCCAGGGGCGGCAGCTTCGACGCGCAGCGCGCAACGCGAGCACAGATCGAGCGCAGCACGCGCATCACGCGTCAGCCCGAGTCACGACTTCTCCGGCGGCGGCCGAGCCGGTGCCATGCGATCGAGCTTCTCCTGCATGATCGCCAGCTCCTGGGTCAGCGCGACCGAGCGCAGCTGCAGCTTGGACAGCGTTACCAGCGAGCGCAGGTGCAGGATCGAGAGTGCGGCGATGGCCGTGCAGAAGAAGAAGTTCGCGAGCGTCGAGAACCCGAGCGCGTGCGCGACGTAGCCCGTCACATCGGGGAACACGGCCATCGAACCGAGCACCACGAGGAACGCGAGATACGACATGCTGCCCTGGAGCGTGACCCGCTCGCGCACGATCAGCCGGAACAGCACGAGCGCGATGATCAGGCAGACGCCGGCGAACACCCAGTTTCCGACACCGTCGGAGAGGCGCCAGTACTCCTCATCCGATTGCATCGGGGACCTCGACGTCACGCGCGCGGCGGTTCGTGCGCAGGTATGCGAGCACGACGGCGAGCGTCACCTTGAACATGTAATACATCGACGTATATCCCGAGATGCTCGATCGCCCGCCCTGGCGTTCGCGCATCGCGACCGAGACCTCGGAGACCGTGAGCCCGGCGGCGCGGGTCATCGCAAGTGATTCGGGCTCGGGGAAGTCGTACGGGTAGCTGTCGGCGAACAGGCGCAGTGCGCGGGGGCCATACAGGCGAAAGCCCGAGGTGGGATCGCTGACCTTGACCCCGACTATGCGGAGGATCCCGCGCAGCCACGCGCTGCCGAGCCGGCGGAGCACGGTGGACTGGAACCCGGCGCCATCGCGATAGCGCGTGCCGACGACCAGATCCTGTCCCTTCACCTCGAGCAGCCGGTGGAGCTCGCTCGGCGGGTGCTGGCCGTCGCCGTCCATCTGCACGGCGGCATCGAAGCCCTCGCGGTGGGCGAGCTGGATGCCGGCCTGGACGGCGCCGCCGATGCCGAGGTTGCGGCACAGCCGGAGCACGCGCGCGCCGTTCGCGCGTGCCACTTCCTGTGTCCGATCCGACGAACCATCGTCAACGACGACCGCGTCGATCGTCACGCCGGCGATGGGCGGCAACGCCTTGATCTCCGTCAGGAGTCCACCGAGCGAAGCTTGCTCGTTGAACGCGGGAATCACCAGGAGAAGCCGCACCTCGCGCACCTATACCACCGCCGCCGGACGCCGTGTATGGTGCCTTCAGCACCATGTGCGGCATCTTCGGTGTCATCTGTTCGAGCAGCGAGGCGGCGGATCGCCCGCTGATTCGCGACCTCGCGATCTCTCTCCTCCACCACTCCGAAACCCGCGGGCGGGAGGCGTGCGGCGTCGCGATCCACGACGGCGAGCAGATCCACGTCCTCAAGCAGGCCGGCTCGGTCACGGACTTCCTCGCGAACGGGAAGTTCCTCGCGCTGCTCGATCGCGTGCTCGCCGAGGCGAAGCCCGGGGCGGCGATCGCGCTGTGCGGTCACTCGCGGCTCGCCACGAACGGCGCGCAGAGCAACGGCGATAACAACCAGCCGGTGATCACGCAGGGCGCCGTCGCGCTGCACAACGGCATCATCGTCAACGACCGCGCGATGCTCGCGCACTACCCGTCGATCCAGCCGCTCGGCGAGCTCGATAGCGAGGTGCTCGCCGCCGTGCTCCGCACGAAGCTCGACGCCAACAACGATCTCGTCGTCGCCGCCCGCGAGACGTTCTCCGAGCTCGAGGGCTCCGCGTCGATCGCGATGATGTTCGACGACCTCGACGTCATGCTGCTCGCCACGAACACCGGGTCGCTATTCCAGGTGTCGACGGCCGCCGCGCGCGCGGGGCAGGTCATGATGTTCGCCTCCGAGCGGTTCATCCTGCAGCGCGTGATCGAGGAGAAGTCGGTCTCCGCGCGCCTCGGCGACGTGGTGATCGATCAGATCCGTCCCGGCTACGGCCTCGCGATCGCGCTGGCCGGCCTCGAGCGCCGCGCGTTCTCGCTGACCAGCAGCGAGTCGGAAGGCTCGGGCCCGGTCGCACCGAACGGTCACACGCTCGAGATCGTCGACCACAGCTCGCGCGCGGACCGCCTGAAGCGCTGCACGAAGTGCATCCTCCCGTCGACGTATCCGTTCGTCGACTTCGACAATGAGGGCGTGTGCCGCTACTGCCGGACCTGGAAGACGATCCGGCCGAAGGGCGAGCAGGCGCTGATCGATGCCGTCGAGCCGTATCGCAGCAAGGACGGCAGCCCCGACGTCATCGTCGCGTTCTCCGGCGGCCGCGATTCGTCGTACGGCCTGCACTACGTGAAGAAGGTGCTCGGGATGAACCCGGTCGCGTTCACGTACGACTGGGGCATGGTCACCGACCTCGCGCGGCGCAACCAGGCTCGCCTGTGCGGTGCGCTCGGGGTCGAGCACATCATCCGGTCGGCGGACATCGTCGCGAAGCGTCGCTACGTGCGGAAGAACGTCGAGGCGTGGCTGAAGAAGCCCGAGCTCGGCATGGTCACGCTGCTGATGGCCGGCGACAAGGAGTTCTACGCGCACGCGCGTCAGCTCCGCAAAGAGACGGGCATCAAGCTCGTGATCTTCTGCACCGGAAACCTGATCGAAGAGGCGCCGTATAAAACGGGCCTGATGGGCTTCCGCCAGGACGACGACAACATGGTCCTGACCAAGATGTCGACGCGCAACAAGGCGGCGATGCTCTGGTACTACGCGAAGAACTATCTGAAGAACCCGGCGTACATCAACGAGTCGCTGCTCGATACCGCGAACGCGTTCTGGCAGACGTTCGTGGTCAAGGACGACTTCCTGTACCTGTTCCACTACCTCCCATGGAACGAGGACACCATCGTCGGCACGATCCGCCGCGAGTACGACTGGGAGATCGCGACCGACACGCAGACCACGTGGCGGATCGGCGACGGCACGGCCGCGTTCTACAACTACATCTACGGGACCATGGCCGGCTTCACCGAGGACGAAGCCATGCTGTCGAACATGGTGCGCGAGAAGTACATCGATCGCGACGAGGCGCTACGCCGCGGCGCGGAGTACTCGAAGCCGCGCTGGCCGTCGATCCGCGAGTACGCGCAGCTCGTCGGCTTCTCGGCCGAAGAGGCGCTCCAGATCATCAACGCGGCGCCGAAGCTCTACTAGCGAGGGTGCGACACCTCGAGATCGAGGTCAGCAACGCGGGGGCCGGTCGGCGCACTACCTCGGGGAAGGAGATTCCCCGTGAACCAGACCAACCGTACTTCTCGTCTCTTCGGCTCCGCGCTCGCCCTCGTGCTGGCGGCCGCCGCCCCCGCTTGCCTCGACGCATCGGATGATGCGACCGATGCTCCGATCTCGACGCTCGCCGCGACGGCGACCACGACGTCCAACCTGGGCATCATCACCTGGGACGTTCGCGCCGATGGCGATGCGTTCCGCGTGATCGGACGAAGCGCCTCCGGCGAACGCAAGGCAGAGGCGGTCGTGCGCACCGCAGGCGAGCGCATCGAGGTCCAGGCCGAGTACCCGGAGCACGGGGCGCTGGTGCTGGCGCGCGACGGCGCTGTCGACGGTGCCACCACGCCGGTGCTCGCGCAGCTCGGCGCGGCGCTGATCGCCGATCTCGGCACGAACACCCGTGCCGTCGCCCCGGAATCCCCGGAAGCGAACGACGGCCTCGGCACGACGACCTCGGCTTCCACGATCGCGATGCAGGGACGCGTGTTCGCCGGCTGGTCGCTGTGGAGCTACAACTTCACGACTCCGCAGGGCCCGCCAGGGTGTTTTCCCTCGCGCAACTCCGCCAGCGCGCGCTCTGACTTCTACTACCCGGGGCAGTCAGGCAGCTTTTGCCAGGTGACCGGCTGGGTCAACTGGACGCCGACCGATTGCCAGTTCTGGCTCCACTTCGACGTGCCGGCGCAGACGCAGGTGGGCTGCAACTGGGTCGTGTTCAAGAACTAGCTGCGCTTCGAGGCGCGCGGCGACGGGTACTCGAGGTACGCGAGCCGCTTCGCCTCGCGACGTACGTGCGAGACGAGATCGAGGATCAGGCCGGTGGCGATCGAGATGAACGCCATCAGGATCAGACCCGTGCACAGGATCGCCGTGGGGAACCGCGGCACGAGGCCAGTGTGCGCGTAGGTGGAGATCACGGGGATGCCGAGGATCACCGCGAACGTGGTCAGCGCGAGGCCGATCAGCGAGAAGAACAGGAGCGGTCGCTCGTTCCGCATCAGATTCATGATCGTGACAAGGATCCGCCAGCCATCACGAAACGTCCGGAGCTTGCTCGTGGAGCCGGGCGGCCGCTCCTTGTAGTTCGTGTCGATCTCGGAGACCGGCATCTTCATCTGCATCGCGTGCACGGTGAGCTCGGTCTCGATCTCGAACTCGCGCGAGAACGAGGGGAAGCTCTTCACGAACCGGCGCGAGAACACGCGGTAACCGGAGAGCATGTCGACGATGTTCGCGGCGAACAGCCAGCGCACGAGGCCGGTGAGCACCGCATTGCCGAGGCGATGACCGGCGCGATACGCAGCCTGGTGGGTCTCGATGCGCCGGCCGACGACCATGTCGAGGTTCTCGTCGACGAGACGATCGACGAGCTCCTGCGCGCGCGAGGCATCGTACGTGTCGTCGCCATCGACCATCACGTAGACGTCTGCCTCGATGTCGTTGAACATCCGGCGCACGACGTTGCCCTTGCCGCGCCGTTGCTCCGTGCGGACCTCGGCGCCGGCGGCGGCGGCGGCTTCGGAGGTCTTGTCGGTGGAGTTGTTGTCGTAGACGTAGACCACCGCATCGGGCAGGGCGGCCTTGAAGTCCTCGACGACCTTCTTGATCGCTGCTTCTTCGTTGAAGCAGGGCACCAGGACGGCGATCTGGAGGCCAGACGAAGGCATCGGTGGGCGCCCTTGTATCGCATTTCGCGACCATGTGCGGCATGTTCGCGCCGTGGACCACGCCGGGCGGATGCGTCGCGACGTCGTGTGGAACCTCGTACCGGTGGTCCTGCTCGCGGTCATCGGCCTCGCCCTCAACTTCACGATCGCCGGGCACTGGGGCGCCGAGGCGCTCGGCGCGTTCAACCTCGTGACCACGGGGATGTTCGCGGCCGCGGTGCTCGGGGCCGGCGGGCTGCAGTTCGCGGTGCTGAAGGCGGTGGCCGAGGATCCCGACGATCGCGACCGCGTCGCCGTGGTGGTGGTCGGCGCCGTGATCCCGACCGTGGTCCTCTCCGCGCTCGCGACCGTGCTGTTCGTCGCGATCCGCGGACCGCTCGCCGATCTCGTCGAATCGCCGCTCGTCCCCGCCGGGATCCTGTGGATCGCCCCGGGCCTGTTCGCGTTCGCGATCAACAAGACGCTGCTGGGCGTGGTCAACGGCCTGCGCCGCATGCGCGCGTACGCGGTCTACACGTCGCTGCGCTACCTCCTGATCGGCGGCGGCCTGGTCTACGCGATCGCCGCGGATGTTCCGGCGCAGCGCCTGCCCGTGATCTGGACGATCAGCGAGTGCGGCCTGCTCCCCGTGCTGATCGTCGAGCTGTTCAGCACGGTATCGCTGCGCCGCGGCCGCGGCTGGATCGCATGGGCGCGCACGCACCTCGACTACGGCGCGCGCAGCGTTCTCTCCACGCTGGTCTGGGAGATCAACTCGAAGCTCGATATCTGGGTCGTCGGCATCGTGATGCCGGCGCGCGAGCTCGGCATCTACAGCCTCGCGTCCGTGGTCTACGAGGGCGCGCTCCAGCTCCCGGTGGTGGTGCAGAACAACGTCAATCCGCTGATCGCGAAGCACGTCGCCGCGGGCGAGCTCGTCCTCGTCGAGGGCATCGTGCAGCGATCTCGGCGCTGGTTCGTGCCGGCGATGATCGGCGCGTGTGCGATCGGCGCAGCGCTCTACCCGTACGTGATCCCGTGGCTGACCGGCAAGCCGGAGTTCGCCCACGGCGCACTACCGTTCGCGATCCTGATGGCCGGCATCGCGCTGTCGTCGCCGTACCTCCCGTTCAACCAGACGCTGCTGATGGCCGGGAAGCCGGGGTGGCACTCGTTCTACATCGTGGCGATGGTCGCGATCGCGGCCTCGGCGCTCGCGATCCTGACGCCGCGCTACGGCATCACGGGCGCCGCCGTGGGCACCGCGATCGGCCTCATCGGCTCGGCGGTGCTGTTGCGGCAGATGGTGCGGTCGCGGGTAGGGATTCGGATCTAACCTCAGATGTCGATGATCGTGTCGCCGTCGCGAAGGCGAAGCACTGGTCCATCCAGGACCTGCAGCGTGATGCCGAGGAGCGGGGAGCGATGCACGCCCTCGACCGGTGCGAGGTGCGCGAACGCGCCATCGACGATCGTATAGATCTCCGGCTCGCGGGTCTTCGGATTGACGATCCAGACCTCGGACAGCCCGACCCGCGCGTAGAAGTCGAACTTCTTGTAGCTCTCGTCGCGGGGCGACCGAACCTCGACGGCGAGTACCGCGCCTTCGAGCCCGCGGGCCGAGACCTGCTCGGGGCGGACCAATGATGCGTCCGGAATACGCCAGCTCTGCGGATCCACGTCCGGTGCAAAGATCCCGGTGGGGTCCGGATAGGCGACGAATCCATGCTTCTTCCCGGCGACCTTCAAAGCGTTGAATAGCTCGACCGCGACGGTGTTGTGCGTGGGCGACGGCGGGGGAACCATGTGAAGGACTCCTTCCCAGAGCTCGTCCTTCTTGTCGTGGCCGAGTCGAGCACGCTCCGCGAGGAAGTACTCGGGAACATCGATCCACACCGCGTCCATGGACGAATTATATCTGGGCATCGCTTCGCAGACAGCATGGTTCGTGCCGCCGCGATCTCCGCGAATTTCCACGTGCCGGCTGTCCGTGTCCGGCCGGTACGCGGACGGCCGTCCGAGATACGGATCCAGGAACTATCGGGCGACGGTGCGCACGTGTTACCGAACTGCGTGCGCTCCGTCCTGCGCCTGCTGTTCGTCGCGTACGTCGTCGCGACCGCGGTGCACATCGGCCTGGTGATGGCCAACGAGCCGTTCGCGTTCGACGCGTGGAACATCGCCGCCGATACGCACGCGCAGCCGTTCACGCTGTCGCGGTTCTTCGAGTACGGGATCGGGCAGTACACGCACTCGAATCCGCGCATCGGCCAGTGGTTCACGTACCTCGCGTACAAGCTCGAGTACTTCGCGGTGATCGCCACGCCGCTGGTGTTCCTCGGGCTCGCGTGGGCGGTCACCACGCTCGGCCTCGGGCGGTTCCCGAGCTGGAAGCGGGGCCGGGACCTCGCGCTGTACGCGATCGCGCTCGGCTCTCTGTGGTTCGCGCTGCCGCGGATCGGGATGATCATGTTCTGCCGCGCCTACAGCGCAAACTACGTCTACGGCGCGGCGATCCAGCTCGCGTTCCTCGTGCCGCTGCGCCTCCGCCCGGATGGCGTGGGCTCGATGCGCGCATGCGTGCCGTACTTTCTCTTCGGCGTGGTCGCGGGCATGTGCAACGAGCACACCGGGCCGACGCTCGTGCTCGGCACGCTCGGCTACGCGGCGTGGTTGCATTGGCGCGGCGGTGAACGGCCGAAGCTCGCGCTCGCGGGCGCGTTCGGCGTGGTCATCGGCTTCGCGATGATCTTCTTCGCACCGGGGCAGGGCGAGCGCTACGACGGCCTGGCGACCAAGGTCGGCCTGGTCGGGCGACTGCTCCAGCGCGGTGTCACCGCGAACCTCGACATCTTCCAGAGCTTCATCCTCGGCGCGGCGCCGGTGCTCGCGCTGATCGTGATCGTGCTCGCGATCGGTGCGCGCGATCCGGATCGCGACACGCAGCGCCTACCGCTCCGCCTGCTCGGCTGGGTACTGCTCGCCGGCTCGCTGATCACGGCGACGGTGTTCGTTTCGCCGAAGCTCGGCCCGCGGTTCTATCTCCATTCGTGCGCGTTGATCCTCGCGTGCTTCATCGCGCTCGCCGACGCGGTGCTCACCACGACGCGCCGGCTGCTCCCGTTCGTGCTCCTCGCGATCGCCGCGAGCGTGTACGCCGGCGTTCGTACGATCCCGCTGTTCCTTCGCCTTCACGAGGCGAGCGACGAACGGATCGCCGCACTCACCGCCGCGAAGCCGGGCACGGTGTTCACCGCCGCCGCCCTCGATCAGGTCGAGGACTCCTGGTGGTTCCTGGGCGACGACTTCCGCGACATCAAGAAGCGCGAGCTGATCGCGCAGTACTTCGGCTTCCGCGATGTGGTGCATCGCGCGGTCGATCTCGACGCGCTCCTGGCCGTCTCGGATGTTCGGCTCGCTCCGAGCTACGTGCTCACGCCTCCGAGCTGCCTCGATCAACACGGCGGCATCGAGCTCGGCGCGTTCCGCAGCCTCGAGGTGGCCACGCTGCACCGGGCGATGAAGGTGGGCATCGAGCGCCTGCGCGAGCGCCTCGGCAGCGCGGGCCGGCTCGATCAGCTCGAGCTCGCGGTGGACTTCCTCGGCGAGCCGCCGCCGCTGCCGCGCCCGAAGCTCCTGCTCGGCCGCTGGACGCCGACGAACTTCGAGGGCTGGGCCGGTACGATCGAGCGCAGAGGCGCCGGGACGACGCGGCATGTGGTGGTGCCGACGGAGCTGCGCGGCACCGATCTCGAGATCTACATCCTGCGCGTCGGGGATCCTGCACGGCGCCTCGGCACGGCGCGCGAAGAGGCGTTCGACTACGAGCCCTGGAAGCGCGGCGCCTACTGGGCCCTCGCCTGCAAACCCTCGGAGTGCTTCGTGATCGCCGCCACGCGCCTGCAGTGAAACGCGGAGCGTTGCGTAGGTGAAAGGCGCGTCGACGAAGGGCCCGTGCTAAGAGTGGGCGACGTGGAGACGCCGGTGATCAGCCTGGTCGCGCCCGCCTACAACGAGGCGAAGAACCTCGTGGCGTTCGTCGAGACGGTGACCGGCGTGCTCGAGAACATCGGCGAGCCGTGGGAGATCGTCTTCGTCGATGACGGCAGCAAGGACGACACGCTCGGCATGCTGCTCGCCGCGCGCGCGAACGATCCTCGGATCAAGGTTGTGAGCCTCGCGCGCAACTTCGGCAAGGACGTGGCGCTGACGGCGGGCCTCCACCACGCGCGAGGCCGCGCGGTGATCCCGATCGATTGTGACCTTCAGCATCCGCCGGAGCTGATCCCGGAGATGGTCACGAAGTGGCGCGCAGGCGCGGACATGGTGATCGGCGTGAGGAGCAAGCGCAGCGAGGAGGGCTTCCTCCGGCGCACCGCCTCGCGCTGGTACTACAGCCTGATGCGGCGGATGAACGACGTCGCGATCCCGCCGAACGCCGGCGACTTCCGCCTGCTCGATCGCAAGATCGTCGACGTCATCAACTCGATGCCCGAGCGCACGCGGTTCATGAAGGGCATCTTCGCGTGGCCCGGCTTCAAGACCGAGTCGATCGAGTTCCAGGCCAACCAGCGCGCGGGCGGGGCCACCACGTGGTCGGTGTTCAAGCTGTGGCGATTCGCGCTCGATGGCTTGTTCTCGTTCTCCACCGCACCGCTCAAGATCTGGACGTACATCGGCGGAGCGGCGGCGTTCGGCGCGTTCGTCTATCTGATCATCACGCTGATCCAGAAGGTCTTCTTCGGGATCGAGCTCGCCGGATATGCGTCGCTGCTGATCGTGATGCTCGGCTTCAATGGCCTGCTGCTGCTCTCGAACGGCATCCAGGGCGAGTACATCGCGCGGATCTTCGACGAGGTGAAGGGCCGACCGTTGTTCGTGGTCGGGAAGAAATGGGGCTTCGACGAGCCCGCGGTGCACGTTGGCTCGTCGAAGGAAGCTCCCGAAGCTAGCCGCGACGTCGCGTCGTGAACCGCCGCGCACCCTGGATCTGGGCGGCGCTCCTCGGCTCGCTGTGGATCGTGATGATCCTGTGCACGCACTGGGAGCCGGTCGTCCGCGACGGCTGGGGCAACCTTCACTGGTTCCAGGCGAACACGGTCGATCTGCATTCGGTGTGGCGCCTGCTCGTGGATGGCTGGTTGGGCTCGAACCCGCGGCTCGGCCAGACCGTGACCACGCTGATGTACGCACCGGGTCCGTACCACATGATCATCACGCCGCTGCTCGAGCTCGCGCTGCTGTGGGTGATGACCGCGATCGTTGTCGCCCGCTGGCCATCGGTCCGCCGCGCGGACGATGCTCTGGTGTTCGCTACGACGACCGCGATCTTCGCGCTGTGCACCCCGCAGTTCGGCGCGATGCTGTTTTACCGGCCGTACACGGGGAACTACACGTTCGGCCTGCTCGTGAACCTCGTCTGGCTCGTGCCGTACCGCCTGCACGTCGACGCGCCGCGCGACGGGCGCTGGTGGTGGGCGCCGGTGCTTCTCGTGCTCGGGCTCGCCGCGGGCATGTGCAACGAGCACACCGGCCCGGGGTTCCTCGCGCTCGGCGTCGCCGCGATGGTGGTCACGCGCGTGATCCGGCCGTGGATGATCGCCGGCCTCGTGGGGCTTGCCGCTGGCTACGTGGTGTTGATGATCGCGCCGGGCCACGATGCACGCTACGGCGGCCTCGCGAAGGAAGCCGGGATCCTCGGACGCGTGCTCGAGCGCGGCATCGCCGAAAATCTGGTGATCGTCACGGCGCTCGCGGTCTACATGCTGTGGTCGCTGCCGTGGATCGCACTCGCGCTCGTCGCGCGCCGGCGAGCGAAGCCCGAGCCGATGCATGCACGTACGCGCCAGGTACTGTGGGCCCTCGTCGTCGCCGGAGTACTCGCGACGTTCGTGCTGCTCGGCTCGCCGAAGCTCGGCAAGCGCCTCTACGTGCACTCCGTCGCGCTCGTCGCGATGGGGCTCACGGGCGCCGTGGTCGCGCAGCTGACGACCGCGTGGGCGCGCAAGGCCGCAGCCGCGCTCGCGATCGCCTCGCTCATCTATGTCGAAGCGCGCTGTCTCGTCGTGTACGCGAGCCTCGGGCCGATCGGCGCGCAGCGCGTGGCGATGATCACGGCCGCCGCGCCCGGGGCCAGCGTGGTCCTCCCGCCGATCACCGTACCCGCCAGCAACTGGTTCATCGGCGACGACCTGCCGGGCAGCTGGAAGAACACGGCGGCGATGTTCGGTGTTTCGGCGATCAAGGTCGGGCCGTGATCCGACTATAGTGAGACGGCGATGACGACGCCTGCCGAGATTCCCGTCGAGCTGATTCACCGGTTGCCGAAGACCGACTTGCACTGCCACCTCGATGGCTCGCTGCGGCTCGACACCGTGCTCGAGCTCGGCAAGAAGCAGGGCAACAAGCTGCCCACGTTCGATCGCGCGAGCCTCCACGACATGCTGTTCGCCGGAGATCACGTCACCTCACTCGACGACTACCTCCGCGCGTTCGACATCACCCTCTCCGTGATGCAGACCGAGGAGGGGCTCGAGCGCAGCGCCTACGAGCTCGCCGAGGACGCACACAACGAGAACGTGCGCTACATCGAGGTTCGCTACTCGCCACTGCTCCACATCCGCGAGGGGTTGCGCCCGGCGCAGGTCGTGGAGGCGGTGCTGCGCGGCCTACGCACGGCGAAGCGCGAATTCGGCATTCGCTACGGTCTGATCCTGTGCGCGATCCGTTCGCTCGGGCCCGATTCGAGCTTGCGCATCGCCGAGCTGTGCGTCGCGTTCAAGAACCGCGGCGTGGTCGGCTTCGATCTCGCGGGCTCCGAGGTCAACAACCCGGCGAAGCTGCACCGCCAGGCGTTCCAGCTCGTCATCGACAACAACATCAACTGCACCGCGCACGCCGGCGAATCGTTCGGTCCGGACTCGGTGCACCAGGCGATCCACAAGTGCGGCGCGCACCGGATCGGCCACGGCACCCGGCTCGTCGAGAGCGGTGACCTCCTCAACTACGTCAACGACCACCGCATCGCGCTCGAGGTGTGTCCGTCGTCGAACGTCCAGACCCGTGCGGCGACGAGCTGGGAGACCCACCCGGTCGACTTCTACGTCGACTACGGCCTGCGCGTGACGATCAACACCGACAACCGGCTGATGTCGAACACCACCGTGACCAAGGAGCTCCACCTCTGCCACCGCCACTACGGCTGGTCGCTGCAGACGATCAAGGAGATCATCATCGCGGGCTTCAAGAGCGCGTTCATGCCGTATCGCGAGAAGGCCGATCTACTCGCCGAGATCAGCCGCGAGCTCTCGACGTTTGCCGATCCACGCGGTGAAACCACGGGGCGGGTCGGGCTCGTCGAATCCGATCAGCCGACGTCGCCGACGAAGCCGAAGCTCACTGCGTCATGAACGTGATCACGATCGGTGCCGCCAGCGCGTTCGCGGCGGCATCGGTGATCGCGGTGGTCAGGGTGACGGTGACCATGCTGCCCGAGGCGAGCGCCGCCGTCGGCGTGAACGTCCACGACCGACCGGCGGTCCCCATCACGATCGATCCGGCGACGGCCGAGCCGTCGTTGACCTTGAAGCTCGTGAGGTCGACGTTGAGCACGGGCTCGTCGAACACCACCGTGATCATGATGCCGGTCGAGATGCCGGTTGCACCGCTCGTCGGCGTGCTCGACTGAAGCATCGGCGCGAAGCTGTCGACGTCAGTCGTGAACGTCCAGGTCACGGGTGCAGCGGGCAGCGGGTTCGACGCGACATCGGTGATCCCCGCGGTCAGCGTTGCGGTCAGCACCGTGTTTCCCGGCAGCTGGGTATCGGGCGTGAACCGCGCGGTCTTCGTCGCTGCGGTGTAGGACGTGGTGCCGGGGATGGCCGCGGCGCCGTTCTTCAGGGTGAAGGTCGAGGGCGAGACGCCCATCACCTGCTCGTCGAAGCGCGCAGACACGGTCGAGATCACGGCGACCCCGGTCGCGCCCTGCGCGGGGGTCTGCAGCGTCACGTTCGGTCCGACGAGATCGGCGCCGGTGGTGAATATCCACGTGGTCGCGGGGATCGGTAGGCCGAGGTCGTCGCCGATGCCGGTGGTCAGGTTCACCGTGTATGCGGTGTTCGGAGCGAGTTGGTCGGTGGGATCGAGCACCGCGAGGTGTTGGCCGGGCGTGTACACCACCGTCGCCGGGACGGCGGTCACACCCTGCTTGAGGGTGAACGTGGCGATGTTGACGCCGAACACCTCCTCGGAGAACGACGCGGTCACGTTCGTCGCGACGCTGACCCCGGTCGCGCTGTTCGCGGGGGTGTTGCCGATCACGGTCGGAGCGACGTTGCCATCGGTCGGTACGTCGGGAGGGGCGTCGGGGGAATCGATCGGGCCCGCGTCGTGGGTGGAGCACGTCTGCGGCTTGGAGCCGTCGAGATGGCAGCGGTTATCGGCGGTCTGACACGTGTAGTTGTCGGGGCACTCCCCGGCCGCGCCGCAGAAGAACCCGCAGGCGGGCTGCGGGACGGTGTAACAGCCGACCATGGCGAGGCACGCGGCCACCGCCACGCCGACGTACGCGATCCGACCCATCCGAAAACGGTACCACGACCGTCCAGGCGATCGCGGGGCCGCGCTCGGTGTACCATCACGGGAGGAAATGGCGGCCAAGCTCGACAGGGAGCAGCTCTCCAAGCTCGTCGAGCCACACTGGCGTCGGCTGTACAACTTCGTGTTCCGGCTCACGCTCGATCGCGATCGCGCCGAGCGTTACCTGACCGACGTGTTCACCGTCGCCGTCGCCGCCGAGACCATCCCCACCGAGGCCCAGGAGCTCTGGCTGCTCGGCCTCGCCAACAAGCTCCTCGAGGAGCGACTCCCGCGTCAGCCCGAGGTCAACTTCGACATCCTCGACGACACGCTCCGCAACGAGGCCACCCGCACCGACGTGGTCCGCTCGCTCAGTGATCCGCAGCGCGACTTCCTGCTGTGGGAGCTCAAGCAGGGCTGCATGACCTCGGTCATCAACTGTCTCCCGCCCGGCGAGCGCGCCGCGTTCGTGGTCTGCCACGTGCTCAAGCTCCCCGACGACGCGGCAGCGAAGACGCTCGACATCACCGAGAGTGCGTACAAGGTCCGCCTGTCGCGCGCGCGGAAGAAGATCGGCGACTACCTCGCGCCGCGTTGCGAGCACGTCAATCCCATGAACCCATGCCGCTGCGCCGCGCGCGTCGGTACCGCGTTACACAAGGGCTTCATCCGCCAGGTCGGACCGTCGGGCGGCGAGGTCTCCCTGCGCAAGCCGATCGAACCGTACGGCCGCTACGGCACGGGTCCGAACACCGAGGACATGCCGATGCGCGACATCGCTGCGATCTACGGCAACCTCCCCGATCCGGATCCGCCCACCGATCTCGGCGCGAAGCTCGTCGACCTGCTGGCGAAGTGATGCGGTCGCTGCTGCTCGGCACCTTGGTCGTCTCCGGCCTGGGCGCCGGATGCAGCAGCAAGGCGAAGGAGGTCGACAACGATCCTCCGCCCGTCATCGGTCCCGAGCTTCCCGACCCGCTGACCTTCAACTGGCGAGACCTCCGGTTCGAGCTCGGTGCGATCGGCTCCGTGCAGGCCACCGACGGTCACGCGCGGTTCACCATCCGCATCGACGATACCGGCATCCATGCCTCGCAGAACGTGGGCGCCGTCGGTGCGCCGGGATCCCTGGATCTCGATCCTCCGGCGTTCGTCGATCTCGATGGCGATCGTCACGAGGAAGCGGTGATCCCGTTCGTCCTCGATAACCAGGGTGTCGTCTATGGCGCGTTCGTGTTCTCGCTACGCGACGGCAAGCCGATCCAGCTCGGCGCGATCTCCACCACTTCGAAGCCCGGCTTCACGATCGTGGGCGCGACGATCAAGACCACGGAGGGCGTGGTGTGGCGCTGGGACACGGCCACGAGGAGCCTTGTCCGCTCGCCCTGATCATTCGGCGCTGCAGTTGTTGACCACGTACATGCAGTTCTTCGCACCGCACTCCGCGTCGAGGCCGCAGTTGATCGCGCACGCGTCGAGTGCGGCGAGCACCTGGGCGTGCTTCGATGACATCTGCGCCGCGCAGCGGCAACCGCACGCCACGTCTCCGGGCGCGCAGTTCGTGAGCTGACAGCTCGCGGTCTCGGCGCACGTCTTGTTGCCTTGCAGCGCTCCGGCGCCGCACACCGCGCGCATGCCGCAGATCGAGACATCGTTGCAGGTACCGAGCGGGATCATGAGGCAATCACGGAGCTTCGGCCGCGCGAGGCAGTCACTGACGCAGGTCCGCGCGGCGATGTTGCCGCACTGCTTGATCGCCGCGGCGCAGCCCGCCTTGCACTGGTCCTCGAACGAGAACACCGCGGGCGGTGGCGGATCTTTCGGTGGATCCTTCGGCGGGTCCTTCGGCGGATCCTTCGGGTTCTTCGGATCCTTGCCGACGTTGTTCGCGTACGGATCGCGCGGGCCCACCTGCGCGCCCGCGTCGGGCCGCGCGGTTCGCACCTGGGGGCCACGGTCGTTACCGACGCCTGCATCGCGCGGCGGCTTCTTCTTCGGATC
>JBBRBG010000111.1:0-31083 GCA_038206055.1 Haliangiales bacterium | reverse complement strand
TTCCTCGGTGCGTCGGGGCTGGCGAAGCGGATCTCGGAGCAACAACGCCGCAGTGAGCCTCCGCTCGTGTGGTACGACGCTAGCCGCTTGTTGGCACTGTCGGGGGCGCCTTAGGTCATGACGGCGATGGTCATCTGGTTTCTGGCCGCGGTCGGGGTGGTGCTCGCTGCACTCTCCACGCGCGCCTTCCTGCTCGAGAAGCGCGAGGGTCTCGAGCGCTCGACGCTGAGGTTCGCGCTCAGCGTCACGATCGCGCTCGGGCTCGTCGCGATGGGCGTCTACGAGTCCGTGCTCAACAAGCCGAGCGCGGGCACGGTGCAGGCCGAGAAGCCGGCGGTTCACGATGCGCCGACGCAGGCGAAGATCGACGGCCTCAAGAAGGAGGTCGCCGACCTCCAGGACACGCTCACGAAGAAGCAGGCCGAGCTCGAGAAGCTCGATCCCACGCTCGCGCCTCCCGAGGAGCCGAGTGGTCCCGCGCAGTGGCCGCTGATGGTCGCGGTGTCACTGGTGCTGTTCGCGTTCGGCGCGCTGGCGCTCGGCGATCTGCAGACGCTGATCCCGCGCAAGCGCAAGCCGGCCGCGGCGCCCGATGCGCCGGAGCAGACGCCGGGCTCGCCGCAAGCACTCGACAAGCCGGAGCCGGCGACGCTCGTCGGGCTCACCGCGCACGCGAACGGCGGTCGCTACAAGGCCGCGCTCGCGATGGCGGGACGGATGTCGGTCGAGCAGCTCCACAAGCTCGAGGTGCTCGACTTCCTCTATCTCCGCGCCTTCTGCTCGGTGATGGCGGTCGCGGCACCCGAGGATGGCACTGCCGTCACGCACCAGGATCGCGATGCCAGGCTGGCCACCGCGCAGAAGGATCTCGCGTCGATGATCGAGCTCGCGCCGCACAGCGCGGAAGCGGCGTGGCTCGCGGGCTACGTCAAGGCGCGCGCCGGCGACTGGCAGGGCGGCCTCGATGGGATGCGCGCCGCGAAGGCCGGCCTCGACGCGAACAACTCCTCCGAGGTCAACGAGAGCGTGTGCCTGCTGATGCTCGCCGAGGCGAAGCTCGGGGCCGCCGATAACGAAGGCGCGACGAAGCTGTTCGACGAGGTCACGCGGCTCGGCGTGCTCGCCGGCCAGATCCCCGTCGCCATGGTGACGCACCGGATCCTCACGGTCCGCGAGCACATGAAGGCCGGCAAGTTCGCCGAGGCCGCCGATGGCATCTCGCGCGTGCGCGAGGTCACCGGGCTCGACGAGGCATCGCTGCGCGCCGCGACGATCGCGTGCGATGTCTACGACGTCGCGATCCACTATCGCTCCGGCGAGCTCGACAAGGCGCTCGCCGCCACCCAGGCGTTCATGAGCCGCTGGCTCCCGGCGCAGCTTCCCGACGTCGAGGATCAGGCCGCCGACGAGTTCTTGCTCCCGGCGATCGACAAGGCGTCGCTGCAACTGCCGCACGACCTCTATCGCGGTCTGTTCTTCCTCGAGGCCGTGGTCCGCGTGGATCTCGCGTCACGCAAGGGCGCTCCGCTCGCGGCCGACGAGGTCGACGTGATCGCGACCGCGCTGCTCCGCGCGCTGCAGTTCCAGCCGCGCCACCGCGAGTCGCTCGCCGCGCTTGGCGCGCTCTACCTCGCGTACAAGCGCGACCGCACCGAGAAGGCACTGTCGTGGCTCGATGCCGCGTTGACGATGGGCGTGCGCAGCCCGCGCGCTCGCAACCTCCTCGCCGAGGCGCGCCGCGCAGAGCTCGAGCGCAAGGAGCTGCTCCAGATGTTCCGCTCGGCGTCCACGAAGTTCCTCTCGGACCCCGCGGTCGGAGTCGGCGTGCGCAAGGCATTGATCGAGGAGCTCGGCCGGTTCGACGAGTTCCGCCCGGTCGTCCTCGACCTGCAGGAGTCTGGCGCGCTCGAAGCCGCGCCGCAGGGCGAGATCACGGTGACGGCGCTGCGCGAGCGTGCGGCGTTCGTCGGCGGTATCGCCTCCGAGGTGGTGCGGCGCGCGGAGCCGGCGGCGGTCGTGAAGCTCGCCGAGATCCAGCGCGAGTTGACGTCGCTCGCGAACAACGTCGAGACCTCGAGCACGCGGATCACCGCGCTCGAGCGCCAGGTGATGGAACAGCTCGGACGGATCGTCCTCAGGTAACTATGGCCGACGAATCCAATCCCAAGGGCGGCGCGCACATGCGCCGCGCACTGCTCGGAAAGCTGCCGCCGCTCGAGTACCACGGTGCGAACGTGCTCGAGGCGCTCAAGGTCGACGAGGGCTCGGACCTTCGCGGCGCGATCGAGCTCGATGTCGATACGTTCCTCACGCCCCTCGAGCTCACGACCCGCAGGCTCGGCCGGTGACGGAGGCCGCGCTCTCGGGATGTGACAACTGCGGATCGCCCTACGACGCCGCGGCGATCGTGTGCCCGTTCTGTCGCTCGCCGCGCGGGCTGACCGGCCTCGCGCGCTCGCCGAGCCCGCAGGAGGATCGGCTCGACCGCATGGTCACCGAGAACCTCCTCGCGCGCTCCGATGCGGGCATCGAAGATCTTCTCGCGCGCGATCTCGCGGGGCCGCTGTCGCCCGGTGATCTGCGCGATGCGCTGGTGCGCGTGGATGCGCGCAACGATCCGAGCATTGCCGACCTCGAGAACGGACTATCGCTGGAGTCGGCGCTCGCCGTCGATGGCATCACGCTCGCCGACCTGATCGACAAGAGCGGTGGCGACCTCAAGATCATCAAGCGCGGCCTCGCGTTCCTCCGCAAGGGACGCTGGGCGGATGCACTCGAGTGGTGGTCGCTCAACCGCGAGAACCTCTCGCCATCGCAGGATCGCCTCGGCCTGTTGTTGCTGCTGATGGAAGGCTTCACCCACCGCCTCGCGGGCGATCATCGCCGCGCGGCAGACGTCAATGTCCGGATCAATGCGCACCCGCTCTACCGGCGGATGCGAGGTCTCGGCAAGTGAGGGATGGCATGCGAAGAGCACTGAAGATCGTCGCCGCAACGCTGGTTCTCGCGGGCACCGCGAGTGCAGAGCCTCGGTACAGTCAGGAGCTCGACTCCTACACGCTCGGTCGTGCGAAGACCGAGCTGCGCGACCTCGCGAAGCGCGAAGGCATCGAGGGCGAGACCGTCGACCTCCTCCTGAAGATGGACGTGTTCGCGACCTCGAACGACACCGGCTGCCCGGGCGTCGATGTCGACATCATCAACGCGACCGGCCACACGGTGTGGAACATCGAGGCCAAGGTCGAGCAGAAGGAAGGCACCTCGGATCGTACCGACGTCATCCACCTGCCGTACATGCTCGCGAACACGAAGGCCCGCATCCAGGTCGCGTGTCTGCAGGACTACAAGAGCCGCTACAGCTACTCCGAGCCCGGCGGCGGCATCTCGCTGAACTATTCGGCGCAGGGCGCGAAGAAGATCGACGAGGCGTTGTCACTCCTGCTCGCGCAGAAGGTGGACTACACGAGCATCGGGGCGACCCTGTCGCCGAGCGTGGAGGACAAGGGCAATCTCCTCGAGGCCGCGCTCGCGATGAACGATCCGGAGGTCGCGAAGGAGCTGGTCCAGGCGATCGCGCGCACCGGCGTCGGTCGCAAGGAGCTCGGCGCGGCGATCGCCGAGAACGGCACCGGCGCGATCGCCGACGAGGTCGTCAACTCGCTCGCGAAGCTGCCGGCGGCGCAGCAGGCCCAGCTCGCCCGCACGCTCCTCGCGTCGACGGTGGCGATGCGCTGGAAGGACAAGCTGTCGCCGATGATCGATTCCAAGCTGTGCACCGGCGCGCGCGCCGATGTGGTCGGCCTGTGGATCCAGGCGCAGGGCGAGGACGGGATCCCGGTCAAGGAGTTCCGCACGCGGATCAGCGAGAGGTGCAAGCCGACGAAGGCCGATGGCCCGGGCATCACCGCGGCGCTCGAGAAGGAGCCGAAGCGTGCGGGCGCCGTGCTCGACGCCGTCGATGACGACCTGTTCGCCAGCGCCGTCGGCGCGTGGGGCAAGGTCAAGGCGCCGGCCACGTCGGCGTCGCTGCTCGCGTACCTCAAGGACGGCCAGAAGGCCGATCGCTTTGACCTCGCGATCAAGCAGGTGAGCTCGGCCTCGATGCCCGCCGCGATCGATTCCGTGATCCAGACCTCGGACGGCGCGGCCGCGGCGCACAAGGCCGAGTGGGTGGTCGCTGCGTTCGCGAAGATCCCCGCCGACGAGGTCGAGCTCGCCGTCACCACCGCGACCCGCACGATGGTCTCAGGCGGCACGCAGGCGGCGCCGATGCGCGATGCGATCAAGGGCCTCGCGAAGCTCGCCCCGAAGGCAGCCGAGGACGTGATCGTCTCGCAGGCGAATTCGAGCAGCAAAGTGTTCGATGCCGAGAAGCTGCAGGCCGCCGGCCTCGATATGCCCGAGTTCCTCGCGTTCAACGCGAACCTCCCGGATTGCACCGCGACGGTCACGACGCTCACCGAGTGCGCCGAGAAGATCGCCGCGTACAAGGACAAGTCCGGCGCGGGTGCGCTCGTCAAGCAGGCGAAGGCGGCGGTCAAGCCGGAGTTCCTCACCGCGGTGCGCGAGCTGCTCACCGGCGTGAGCAGCGCCGAGGCGCTGATCCCCGTGTCGACGGCCCTTGCTGCCGCCGGATTCGATACCGGCTTCATCGCGGATCGCGCGTGTCGCGACGCGGAGGACGCCGTTCGCTTCGACAACGATCCGAGCGGTGCGCTGGCCCTCGCCGCGAAGATCTCTCCGGATGCGCCGTGCATCGCGGCGGTCCACGACAAGGAATCGAGCAAGAAGCGCAAGGCGTGGCTGATGGGCATCCTCGGCATCCTGTGCCTGATCGTCCCCTTGCCCGTCGGCATCTCGATGATGAAGCGGCGCTGGAAGAAGGTGCAGAAGAGCCTGCCCGTCGAGACCAAGGACGATGGCGTGACCGGGACGAAGCTCGAGGATCGCCTCGGACCGAGCGGCCTCGGCCGTCAGCTCTCCGGCGCCATCGCCGAGGGCAACCGCGAGTTCTCCGGCACCGCCACGGGGCGCGCGCTGGTGCACGTCGACGAGTCGGTGATCAACGCGGCGAGCAGCACGGTGCGGCGCGCGGTGAAGTCCGCCGATGCGGCGACGCTCCTCATCCGCAAGCAGAGCGTGGCGATCTACGTGGTCGCGCTCCCGGTCCGGCACGCGCGGCCGCAGATCACGCAGCGCTATCTCTCCGCGTCGTGGCCCGAGCACCTTGCCTCGATCCAGAAGGCGGCGAACATGCCCGTGATCGCGATGATCGTGCTGTGCGGTCCGGATGCCGAGGAGGCCTCGCTGCTGCTCGGCTACTCCGATGGCATGCAGAGCTCTGATCCCGAGGCGATGCTGGACGCGAAGGATGCCCGCGATCGCGGCGCCAACAAGTTCCGCTCCGTCATGACGCTGGCCGCGGCGCCGGCCACCACCACCTCCGACACCGCGAAGGCGGCCTGATATGTCGACCATCGACTACGGCATCGATCTCGGAACCACGAACTCCGCCCTCGCTCGCCAGGAAGGGCGCCAGCAGCGCCTGCTCCCGGGCCCGGATGGCGATCCGTTGCTTCCCTCGGCGATCCAGGTGCTGGCCTCGGGCGAGATCGTCGTCGGCGCGAAGGCGAAGGCCATGCTCGACATCGATCCGGCGAACACGTCGATCGAGTTCAAGCGCCTGATGGGCACCGGCGAGAAGAAGCGGTTTCCGGCGTCGGGTCGCGAGTACACGCCCGAGGAGCTGTCGGCCGAGGTACTGCGCACGCTCGCCGCGCGCGCGATCGCCGTCGATGGCGAGGCGCCGCGTGCCGCGGTGATCACGATCCCCGCGATGTTCCAGTTGCCGCAATGCGATGCCACGCGTCGGGCCGCGGCGCTCGCCGGCATCGAGCACGCTCCGCTGCTCCAGGAGCCGATCGCCGCGGCGATCGCGCACTCCGGCACCGGCGAGGTCCGCGATGGCTCGTGGCTCGTCTACGATCTCGGCGGCGGAACGTTCGATATCTCGCTCGTGCGCTGCAAGGACGGTCGCCTCCAGGTCATCGATCACGACGGCGACAACCACCTCGGCGGCCGCGACTTCGATCGCGCGATCGCCCGCAAGGCCACGGACCTGATCCGCGCCGAAGGGAAGCTCGGCGACTTCAAACGCACTGATCCCGCGAACGAGGGCGCGTACGCGAAGATCAAGGTCGAGTCCGAGCGCGTTCGCCTCGCACTCTCCGGGGTCACCCACGACAAGTTCTCGATCCCGGATCTCGGCAAGGGTGCGAGCGTCGCGTTCGATCTCGATCGGGACGGTCTCGAGGAGCTGCTCGTGCCGCTCGTCGAACGCACCACCGCGCTGTGCATCAAGATCCTCAAGCGCAATCGCGTCGAAGCCGCCGAGCTGTCGGGCCTCGTCATGGTCGGCGGTCCGACGCTCACGCCGTGTGTCGCACGGCAGATCCACTTCGACGTCGGCGTCGAGGCGAAGCACTACGTCGATCCGATGACGATCGTGGCGCGCGGCGCGGCGCTGTTCGCATCCACGCAGCGGCTGCCGGCGACGATGCGGAAGAAGCGGGTCGGCGCGGCGATCGAGCTGCACCTCGAGTACGAGGCCATGACCACCGATCCGGCGCCGCTGATCGTCGGCAAGGTGACGTCGCCGGTGCCGCCGCCCCCCGGCCTCAAGATCACGGTCGAGCGCGACGATGGCCAGTTCCGTGCGCCGCTTTCGGCGGTGCAGCCCAACGGCGCGTTCGCCATCGATCTTCGCCTCAACCCGTCACAGCTCAACGTGTTCAAGGTCGGCGCGGTCGATGGCATGGGCAACCCGCTCGCCACCGAGCCCGACACGATCAAGCTCATGCACGGGTTCTCGATTGCACGACCGCCGCTGTCCCAATCCGTCGGCATCATGCTCGCGAACAACAACGTGCACTGGTACCTGCGCAAGGGCGTGGTGTTGCCGGCGCGCCAGACGATGACGCACACGACGACACTGTCGCTCAAGCGCGGCCAGTCAGGCGAGGCGATCCACGTGCCGCTGATCCAGGGCGAGAGCACGCGCGCCGATCGCAACAAGGTGATCGGCGTGCTGCACATCCACGCCGACAAGATCAGCCGTGACGTCCCCGAGGGGAGCACGGTCGAGGTCACGATCGCCGTCGATGAATCGGCGCAGACCACCGGTCGCGCATACGTGCCCGCGCTGGATCAATGGTTCGAGGAGGTCGTGCGATTCGATCTCGAGACCAAGCCCGCCAACGAGGTCGGCAAGGCGCTCTCGGATCAGAAGGATCGCCTGAAGAAGCTCGAGGAGATGGCCGACGAGCTCGACGAGGAAGATATCTCGTCCGTCAGCGAGGAGAAGAACGACCCGCGCATCCGCGAGGTCGAGGCGCTCCTCGAGGAAGGCGACCGCGACTCGATCGATCTCGCGGATCAGATGGTCCGCATGATGTCGCAGGATCTCGACCACGCTGAGGACGGCGGCAAGAAGAACCGCCTCGCGAACGAGCTCGAGGAGATCCGTCAGCGTGCGTCCGACGTCATCAACGCGGACGGTGAGCCGGGCGACAAGCGCCAGCTCGCCACCCTGCTCGTCGAGGCCGACAAGGCGCTCGCGCGCGGTGATCTCGACCAGGTGGAGAGCAAGATCGACGATATCCGGTCGCTCAACATGACCGTGATGACGCGCCAGCCGTGGTTCTGGGAGGGCTACCTCGCCTACCTCATGAAGGAGGCGGAGCGGCTCGGGCTCATGGGCTTGACCAAGAAGCACTTCGAGCGCGGCGTGGCGGCGATCCAGCGCAAGGACTATCACGAGGTCCCCGGCGTCTGCCGCGAGATCGTTCAGATGTTCCCTTCCGAGGAGCGCGCGCGCGTGTCCTCGGCCATTCGCTCGGACGTGAAGTGAGGACGCGATGACCGCAGCCACCAACATGTCTCCGACCGAGGCCGATCGCACGTTGCTCCGCTCGCCGGGGCTCGGCCAGTTCCGCAAGACGCCGTTCCGGCTGTTGCGCTTGCCCACCAACGCGACCGCGAAGCAGGCGGTGTGGCAGTGCGACAAGGCGCTCGCTCGTGCGCGCGTCGGCATGACGCTGCCCGATCCGGATCCCGCGCCGTGGCTGCCGCCCGGTGACGAGATCGAGATCCAGGAAGCCGCGCAGACGATGGAGAGCCCGCTCGCTCGCCTCGTCGAGCAGCTCCTGTGGTTCGACGTGATCGACGACGCCGACGGTGGCGCCTTGCTCTCCGCGCTGACCAACGCGGACGGTACGGCGCTGCGCGCGTACTTGAACCTCCAGCGCGAGGGCGCCTCGATGGCGCACCAGGTCAACCAGGCGAACCTGCGCCTCCTGCTCGGCTTCTCGTCGCTGCGCGAGGTCGGTCCCACGATCGTCGCCGCGCAGACGGCGGCGCAGACGGCGGCGCTCGCGTGGCAGGACCGCGCCGGCCTCTCGCTCGTCGAGGATCCACACAAGGTGATCCGCGCGACCGGCGCGCTGCTCGGCAACCAGTCCGTGTGGGCGTGGTTGCTCGGCGAGGGCGTGGCGAAGTGGGGCGAGCTGCTCGCCTCGCCGCAGTTCACGGAGCACGTGAAGATGAAGATCGCGGCGCTCGGCGACGAGCTGCTCGGCGCCGATGACACCGAGGCCGTGATCACGGCACTGCGCACGCGGCTCGCGGACTTGATCGTCGGCGAGACCAAGACCGAGATGGCGCAGGGGCGCGTCGGGAACGTCGGCCACCTGTCGTCGATCGCCGGCAAGAGCAAGATCGATGCGGAGACGTGGCTCGTCGCGTTCCGTCCGCTGAAGACGCAGTTCCAGTCCGAGCTCGCGGAGCTCGCGCCGGATGCGGAGACCGGTAACGGCGTCGTCGAGGATGTCGCCGCCTATCTCGATCGTCTGTCCACGCTGGCGGCGCGCTGGCGCCCGCTCGACGAAGCGCAGCTGCTCGGCCTATCGGCGTTGATCGACGAAGCCGTCGGCGAAGGGTTCGGAAAGCTGCGCTCGATCTCGCGCGAGAAGCAGCTCGATGCGCGATTCAAGGAAGTGATCGACAAGGTCGGTGCGATCGCGCACTCGCCTTCGATCAAGGAGCGCCTGAAGGCCTATCACGAGCGCCTCGCGGACGTTCAGAAGGCGATGTGCCACTTCTGCGGCAAGCGCGAGCTCGAGGCGAGCTCGTGCGCGTCGGTGAGCTCGCAGATGGAGACCGGACGCGAGTACTACGGCAACACCACGCGCATCCACTATCAGGTGGGCGCGCGCCCGGTCGCTCGCTGCCCGCGCTGCGCCACGATGCACGGCTACCTCAAGACGGTGGGATCGATCGCGTTCTACACGCTGTCGGCGTCGGTCGTGCTGTTCGGCCTGATCCACCCGGCGACCTGGTTCAAGAGCGTGTCGATGGGCGCAGGCGCCGCGCTCGTCGGACTCGGCGTGCTCGTCGCGTGGGGCCTCGGGTTCGCCGCGCGCGAGATCGCTGCGGGGATCATCACGCCGAAGGGCGAGCGGCGGGTCGGCGACTACATGTCCTCGTCCGCCGTCGAGGGGCTACGTGCCGATGGCTTCGTGTCGATGAAATACGACTTCCGCCACAATGCGTGGGAACTGGTCAACAAGCACGGTGTCAAAGCGCGCCACGGTGGCGGCGGCGGCGATGGCGCCGAAGTCCTCAAGACCTTGTTCTACATCGGCCTGTTCATCGCGGCCGTGGCGCTCAAGGTCTGCGCACGCCACTGATGCAACTGCCGCGCGGCGGGCCGTGTCCTTCGGGACATGGGCGCAGCGATTGGCACGAACGACAAGGGAAGCGTCAACGTCGAGTTGAACATCATCCCGTTCATCGATCTGATGAGCTGTCTCACCGCGTTTCTCCTGGTGACGGCGGTGTGGGTGAACATCGCGAAGCTCGATGTGAAGACTGCCGGTCGCGCGCGCGATCAGGTGGTCAAGCCGCCGGAGGATCCAGAGCTCAGCGTGCTGATCGAAGCCGACGAGATCTGGATCGGCGTCTCGCGCGTGGACGACTTCGAGCGCATTCCGAAGACGTCGAATGGTCTCTACGACTGGGAGAAGTTCGAGGAGCTGCTGAAGGCGCACAAGAGCTCGGCGTTCTTCAGCGACAAGACGAACATCCAGATCGCCGCCGAGTCGACGAAGACCGAGCCTGTCTCGTACCAGCAGATCGTCATGGCGATGGACGTCGCGGTGAAGGTCGGCTTTGCTGATGTCGGGCTGTCGGATCCTGAAGGATTGGCGGCGCGGCCGCACATCTAGGCGCCCTGCCGTTGCTTGCCACGCCTTTCGTGGCGAGGAGCACGGGTCTCGACCGCGACACCCCGACGATGTACGGGCGTCGTCGAGGATCCTCGTGTTAGGACTTCTGGGGTCCTAGATGAATTGCCCCTCCTGCAAGCGGCCCAACGCGGAAGGCATCGACTTCTGCGACTTCTGTGGAACTCCGCTCGGCGCGGCGCCCGCCGCGAAGCGCAGGACGGAGATGGCCGGCGCCGATCCACTCGATCCGTTCGCGCCGCGTGCGGGTAGTGCGAAGCGGAAAACCGCGTTCGATGCGAATCCGGCCGACCCGTTCGCACCGCCCGACAAGGTCAAAGACAAAGGAGCGGGGCGGAGGATCGTGGGCTTCCTCGTCACGTTCGATCGCTCGCCGGAAGGCGCGTACTGGGTGATCCGCGAGGGCCGCAACACCCTCGGCCGCGACGAGGACTGCGACATCGTGATCGAGGGTGACGACATGGTGTCGAGCACGCACGCGGTACTGCTGTGGCGCAACGGGCGCACGATCGTCGACGACGAGAAGTCGCAGAACGGCACGTTCTTGAACGAGGCCGACGTGATGGAGAAGACCGACCTCAAGGACGGCGACGTGCTGCGCGTCGGCCGCACGCAGATGCTCTGCCGGCTGCTCGATCAGGCGAAGATCGCGTCGCTGTGGAAGCCAGCCACGTGAGCCCGCGCCTCGCGGTCATCGTGGCCGTGATGTTCGCGGCGGGCGCGGCGCACGCACAGCCGAGCCAGGACGGTGGGCTGCACGTCGAGACCGTGTCGAGTCCGTCGCCAGGCGGGATCCAGGTGTTGCTGTCGGCGGACGCAAAGCACGATATGGCGATCGGCAAGGCCCCCGTCGCAAAGGACTTCACGCTGTGGCTCGGCTCCGGCGCCGCGCCGGGCGTCTCGGTCGCGCGCAACGGTGGGCGCGGTCCGTTGACCACGGTGGTGCTGTTCGACGAGAGCGCGTCGTACAAGCTCGGCGAGGGAGCCAAGGTCGCCGTTCCGGCGATCACCGCGTATGCCAAGGACGCGGCCTCCGACGAGATCGCGCTCGTGGCGTTCTCGCTCGATACGACGGCGTTCCCGGTGCATGTCGGAGCCGCGGCGTTCCTCGCGGACCTCGCGGCGAAGCGAAAGGCTGGGCAGGCGACGAGCATGACCATCGGGCTGGCGGCGGCGATCGCGCTCGCGGCGAAGGAGGGCGCGCCTGGACTCCGCGAGGTGATCGTGTTCACCGACGCCGGCGACGAGGCCGAGGTCGACAAGACGGTGTGGGCGAAGATCATCGCGCAGGCGCGCGACGCGGGCGTGCGGGTCAGCGTGGTGCTGCCTACCGATGACAAGAAGCCCACCGGCACGAAGCACGAGGTGTGGGTGACCACGACGACGAACCTCAACCGCATCGCCACGGAGACCGCGGGCTTGTTCGTGACCAGCAACGATTCGGCCGCGGTCGCGAAGGCGCTTGGTGATGCGCGCGGCCGCCTCAAGAGCTGGCTCGTGCTGGATGCGAAGCTGTGCGGCGCGCGCTCGAACCAGCCCGTCGACGTGCGCGTGGAGTACGTGCCGAAGGCGAAGCGTGAGGCGTGGAGCGCGGGTGCGAAGCTCGACGCGGCCGCATGGGCGCCGGGTGCGGATGCGCCGTGCCCATCGCTGTGCAAGGCGACCTGTGACGTGTGGGCGGAGTGCATCGCCGGCGAGTGTCAGGCGCGGAGCTGCACGAGCGATGCGGCTTGTGCAGGCGGCGCGGCGTGCCTCGGCGGGGTGTGCGCGAAGCGATGCACGCAGACGTGCGCCGCGTGGGAGGACTGCGCGGGCGGAGCGTGCATCGCGCGTACGTGCACGAGTGACGAAGCGTGTGGTGTGGGCTCGCATTGCAAGAGCGGCGCGTGCCAGCCGCCCGCGGCGCCGAAGAGCCCGATGCTGATCTGGCTGCTCGCAGGCGCAGGCGCGCTGCTGCTGCTCGCGGCGCTCGTGGTGCTGCTGCGCAAGAAACCGCTTCCCGTCGTCGCGGTTGCGGAAGATCCAGTGCCGCTTCCGGCGGAGCCGATCGTGGAAGCGAGCGCGCCCGTGGATCTCGATCCGTTGCCCGAGACCCACCTCGTCGCGATCGGCGGGTGGGCCACGCAGGGCGAGCGCTGGCGGCTGCACAAGCGCAAGACCATCGCGGGTGGCTCCGCGGATCCGGGCGATGGCGTGGATCTCGTGTTCAGCGTCAACCAGATCTCGAGCCGGCACGCGCAGTTTGAATTGTTCCCCTCGGGCGACCTGTGGATCTCGGACCTCGGCTCCACGAACGGCACGTTCGTCAACGGCAAGCGGCTCGCGGCAAAGGAGCGCGCGAAGCTCGTGGTCGGCGATCAGGTGAAGCTGTCGCAGAATCTGACTCTCGTGGTCGAGCGGCCGGGCGAGGTCGCCGCCGCGAAGCCGCCCGCCGAAGAGCCGGCGCCTGCGAAGAAGGCGAAGCAGAAGACGAAGTTCGATCCGGGGAATCGCTGAGCGATGGCGAGCCCGGCGTACACGTTCCACGCCGCGAGCGATGTCGGCCAGAGCCGCGAGCGGAACGAGGACGCGTCGGGCTCGGCGACGGCCGCGGGCGGCGAGCTTCTCGTGGTGTGCGACGGCATGGGTGGGCACGAGGCGGGCGACCTCGCGAGCAAGATCGCGGTCGAGGCGATCCTCCAGATCTTCGCGGCGTCGCCCGAGCAAGATCCCACGGAGCGATTGCGCGCGGGCTTCCTCGTCGCGAACCAGCGCATCGTCGCGCACGCCACCGGGGCGAAGCTCGATGGGATGGGCACCACCGCGGTCGCCGCGTTCGTGAAGGACGGCGAGGCCTGGATCGCGCACGTCGGCGATAGCCGCTGCTACCACTTGCGGGGCGATCAGGTGCTGTGGCGCACCGCGGACCACACGCGCGTGCAGCGAATGGTCGAGATGGGGATCCTGACCGCGGAGCAGGCGCGGACGCACGAGGATGCGAACGTCGTCACGCGTGCGCTCGGCTTCTCGCCGACCGACGAGCCACCGGAGCCCGAGATCGCATCGGCGCGCGAGCTCCGCGACGGCGACCTTCTCGTCCTGTGCTCCGACGGTCTCTACGATCTCGTCGACGACGCGGAGATCGCCGAGCTCGGCAGTGAGGATCCACCGGCGACGGCAGCGCAGCGGCTCGTCGATCTCGCGAACGAGCGCGGCGGCCACGACAACATCACCGTCGTGGTGGCGCGCTGGGGCTCCGCCGCGCCGGCGCGTACGGGGCCGCGCAAGACCGATCGTGATCTGCCGCCAATGCGGGCGACCACGAAGACCGCGGATCTCGCGAGCAGCGTGGCCAGTGCGCGCAAGATCCTCGCCGGCAATTCGCAGCGGTCGCGCGCGCTCGGATTGGCGGTGGGTGGGTTGGTGCTCGTCGCGCTCGCGCTCGCGGTATTTCTTCTGACGCGAGGCGGTTCGTGATCCGCGCGCTCGTGGTGGCGGGAGCTCTGCTCCTGGCCGGCGAGGCGCGCGCCGATAACGCCGACCACAAGACGTGGTGCGCGTCGGGGTTCGATGAGGGCCCGGCGTACGGGCAGAGCAGCGGCGACAACTCGCGCACGCTCGCCGACTCCTGCGCGCGTTACCTCGGCGTCAAGAAAGCGTGGCATCAGCACGGCTTCGTCGAGAAGGACAACATCTGCTACTCGTGCTGGGACGAGGAAGACTCGACCTGCGAGAGCAAGTCGCCGAGTCAGGGCTTCCGCTACGTCGGCCACAACGGCTGTGGTGATACGCCGCGCGCCACGCCCGACATGGGCGGCTTCTATTTCGGCGGCACGCCGCTACCACCGCCGCCGCCACCGTTGCCACCTCCGCCGCCGCCGTTGCCGCCGCCACCGCCGGATACCAGCCAGATCACCCGGCCGCCGCCGCCGTTGCCGGATCCGCCGCCCGCGTATGTTCCGCCGCCGCCACCACCGCCGGTGCGCCTCGCACCGCCACCGCCGCCGACACCGACCGACTACGACGGTGTGATCGCGAGCGTGGCCCCCGGGCCGTACGCGGTGAACTCGCCGATCCACGTCGAGGGCGGGGCGAAGACCACGCAGGGCGGGAAACCGCGCCAGGTGCTGCGCGGCGATTTCGTGATCGTCGGCGCCGATGGGAAGGAGCTCACGCGTGTGCACGGCGCGCGCAAGGGGGGCGTGGTGGCTGCGAACCTGAGCGTGCCGCAGGGCGGGCAGGTGACGATCCGATTCGAGCCGAAGGCGTTCGCGGTGTTCGGCGAGGTGCCGCGCACGATCGCGCCGGGTGCGCAGGTGATCCAGGTGGCCGGATGTCGCGTCGAGGGCCGGCTGGATGGGCCGGTGGTCGGCGAGATCCTGGTCGCGGATGCGGCGATGCCGCTGCGCGGGCACTTCGTCGACGCAGGCGGTAAGCCGATCGCACCGACGGGAAGCACGGCGGTGTTCTTCGTGCAGGTCGGCGAGACGCCGCTCCAGCGTGTGGCGGCCGCGCTCGATGCGAGTGGCGCGGCGACAGGATCGATCAAGATCCCGCGGCCGCAGACAGATAGCGAGGAGGTGTTCGTGCGCCTCGTCGCCGAGGGTGGGGCAGGAGATGTGTGCCCATCGGCGAACGTCAACGCGAAGGTCACGTCGCTCGGCGTGGGTATCGAGCTGAAGGCAGACAAGGCCTGCTACAAGGACCGTCCGTGCGCCGTGACGGCCACGCTGAAGCTGCCGGCGGATCCGAAGGCGCGGGCGAATGGCGAGGCGTTCATCACCGCGCCCGGCTTGACGATCGCGGCACGGGCGGGCGGAGCGACGGCGAAGCTGTCGTCGACCAAGCCGGGTGCGCTCGATGCGGTGTGGACCGGCACCGTGATCCCGGGCGATGCGGGCGAGCTACAGCTCGAGGGCACGGCGGAAGCGCACGGCTGGTCGGTCAAGGATCAGGCGGCGATCACGGTGCTCGAGCCGATCGAGCTCGCACTCGCCCCTCGGCTCGACTTCGGCACCGTGCCGGCGGGGACGCGCTCGAACAGCCGGTGCCTCGACCTCGCGTTCACGAAGTCGCGCGGCGTGCTGTACCAGCGGTTCAAGCTGACGGCCACGCGACCGAGCGGTTGCGACAGCTATCCGGTGGTCTATGACGGCACGCTCGGCGTTGGCTTTCCGCTCCACGGCGAGGGCGTGGAGACCGAGATCCTCGACTCGCGTATCGTCACGATCTGCCTCGCCGAGGTGCCACGCTGTGCGGCGGAGGCGCCGGAGCCCGCGGTGCTGACGGTGCAGGCGATGTCGCCCGACTTCACCGATCAGAACGCGACCGTTCAGATCACGTGGACGGTGACGGGTCGGAGCTTCCTCGCGTGCTGGTGGTGGTTGATCGGCGCGGTCGGCGGCGTGATCACGGTGATCGTCCTCGGCTATGGCTTCGTGCGGCCGTATCGGTTCACGATCGATGACCAGGTGCGGCTCGCGGGCAAGCGCGAGCAGCTCGTGCGTGCGGTCGGACGGCGATTGCGCGATCTGCCGGGTGGTCGCCCGGGGTGGTACCGGTCGGCGGCGGTCGGTCTCCTGGAGAACGGCCAGGCGACGCCGAAGCTCGGGCAAGCCGTGGTCGAGCTGCACGCGCGGCGCGGCGAGGTGATCATCGTGAGTCGCAGCGGACTCGAGCGGGTGAGCGCGCAGACGAAGAAGCTCGAGCCAGTGCCGGATGCGCGCGAGGGCCACAACGCGGCGAAGAACACGGTCTACGTCGCCGGGAAGCTGGTGTTCCAGATCAAATGACGCGCACGGTGCTCCAGATCGTCGTTCTCACCGCGCTCCTGTGCGGTGCAGGGCCGGCTGCGGCCGATACAGAGTGGGTGCTGATCCTCGACAACTCCGGCAGCATGGCGCAGGGCTCGACGGATCGTGTGACGGGTCAGGCGCTGCCGCCGAACGATCCGGATCGCCTCGCCGTGATCGCCACGCTCGTGTTCCGTGCGCTGATGGGCCCCGAGGATCGGCTCACGATCCTGACGTTCGACGAGTCGCGCCCGGGCATCTACAAGGAGATCGCGAACGACGCGACGGCGATCCGCAGCCTCAAGTTCGGAGGCAGCACGTTCGTCGTCGGGCCGCTGAAGCGCGCGCGAGAGATCCTCGAAGCCTCGACCGCGCTGCGGAAGTTCCTCGTGTTCGCCACCGATGGCGCGCCATCACCCGAAACGCCGACCGGGAATTCGATCAGCCCCGGCGAAGCGCGCGCCCTGCTCGGCGTGGATCCGGGGCCGCCGAAGTTCGAGATCGTGCTGATCGCCCTTAGCCGCTTGCCGAAGGAGTGGATCGCGAGCATGGAGCTGTTCCTGAAGCCGCTGGGTCGTTACGAATTCGTCGACAACCCCGCGAAGCTCGCCGGGGTGTTCACGCAGGTCTATGCCGACTCGATTCGCTCGCGACCCGAGACCGGGCGGCTCGATCCCGGTGGCACGTTCACGTTCGCCGTCGGGAAGTACGTCAGCAACGTGTACGTGGGCATCGTCACGGAGCAGCAGACGGGACCGTTCGCGGCCACACTGACCGCCGATGGGCAGCCCGTCTCGCCGGTCGATCGCGGCGACAGCGGCTGTGCAGCACCGCCGTGCCACGCGTACCAGGTGTTCCGCACGCCGCACGATCCGAACGTCGAGAGCAAGCTCGCGCTCGCGCTGCCCGCGGGGGCGCACGGCCCCGTCGCGTACGGTACGGTCCTCGAATACGACCTGACGGCGGACCTCGTGTCGGCGCCGAAGACGCTCAAGGTCGGTGAGACGCTCGACGTGGTCGCGCGCATGACGTGGAAGGGCAAGACGTTCAACGACCCGGCGTTCTTCGCCGCGGACGGCTTCACCGCCGCGCTCGCGCTTGGAGACACCGAGGTGGCGATGACGGCGAAGGGCGACGGCACGTTCGTCGGCAAGCTCACGGTGACCGGCGAGCCGCGCGCCGATCGCGCGATCGCGCGGTTCAGGAACCAGTGGCTCTCGATCGGCGATAGCCGCGAGCTCGCGATCGATGCGTGGGCGCCGCTCGCTCTCAAGATCGCGCGCGTCGACTTCGGGAGCTGGACCGGCGAGCGCACCGCGAGCGAGCGCTGCATCGACGTGGACCTCGCGGGCTCGACGAACGCCGACAGGGTGCCGATCGAGGCCGTCGCGAACCGGCTCGAGGGTGGGTATCGCCTCGAGGTTGCCAGGCCGCTCGTGGTGACCAACGGGAAGTTCCATGCGTGCCTCGTCGCGCCGGGGTGCTGTGCGGCCTCGCCGGTGGGCGCCACGCTGACGGTGCGGGGCATCGATCCGCACTACCACCCGACGGCGGCGACGGTGCCGATCGAGGTCCACGTCGCGCCGACCTCGTTCCTGACGTGCTGGTGGCAGTACATCGCCGCGGGCATCGGTGCGATCCTGTTCATCATCATCCTCAATGGCTTCGTGCGTCCCCGCGACTTTGCTTCCGAGGACGTCATTCGCCTCGCGAAGACCGAGCCGGCGCTGAGCCGCGCCACGGGCCGCCGGCTGCGCGACCTGCCGGGAGGCAAGCGCGGGTTCTATCGCAACGCGCGCGTGGCATTCGATGGCGGTGGGAACGCGGTCCGCGCGACCTCCGGCGCGTCGGTGATCCTCCGGGCGGCGAAGGGCGAGCCTTCCGTCGCGATCCAGGGCGGACTCGAGGAGAAGGACCCGCGCACCCGCAAGTTCCAGCCGGTCGATCTATCGAAGGGGCCGATCCATCTTCGACGCGGCGTCGTCTACAAGTCCGGCGAATTCGTGTTCCGCTTAGGCTAGCTACGAAGGAGATAGAATGGGAATCCTCCGCGCCGACCGGTTGTCACCGACGATGTTCCTGGGCCTGGGTGGCTCGGGCTGCAAGGCGGTGAACATGCTTGCGGGCAAGCTGCGGCGGCACCCGAACTATCCGAAGTTCCGGGACCTCATCCATCTGGTCGGCATCGATACGAACAAGGCCGACCTCCACACGATGAAGAACATCCCGGATGCGAACCGGTTCCTCGTGTCGGCCTTCGATCGTCGGGCGTACGTGCTGCGCAAGCGCGGCAAGCAGGAGCTGCCCGAGGACAAGATGCTCACGCAGTGGGTGCACCCCGAATATCAGTTCCGCGATACGCAAGGTGCGGGCGCGGGGCAGATCCGGATCGAGAGCCGGCTCGGGATCTACTACAATCTCGAGGAGGATCGCGCGGGAATGCTGCGTTCGCTGACGCGGATCCTCGATCAGATGACGCGGCCAGATAACCCGTTCCGCGACAACGAGGACCGCGTGATCAACGTGATGGTCTACGCGTCAGTCGCGGGTGGCACGGGGTCGGGCGGGTTCTTGCCGGTGTCGTATCTGCTTCAGGATCTGATCAAGGATCACGGCTGGGGCCGGCCGAACATCGTGGCCACGCTGATGCTGCCGTCGGTGTTCAGCGCCGATGTGGAGCACGCGCTGATGGCCGATATCAACGCGAACGGGTACGCCGGGCTCAAGGAGCTCGAGTACCTCACGAAGCTCGGCTACGAGGGGCAGCGCGAGGAAGTGGAGCTGCACTACAACCCGACGACGAAAGATCGCACGCACGTCTCGAACCGGCCGTTCGCGCTGACGTACTTGATCGACAAACCGAGCGAGATCTCGATCGAGCGGTACGTCAATGCGGTCTCCGATTCCGCGTTCCTCCAGCTGTTCTCGCCGATCATCGGCGCGCAGGTCGGCGAGTACGACAACTACGACAAGCACCAGAAGTCGCTCGCGCTCGGCAACTTCGGCGTGCACTACGGCACGTTCGGCGCCTCGGTGCTCGTGCTGCCGCGCGCCGACATCATCTATTACGCGGCGCTCCGCTGGATCGGACGCGTGCTCGAGACGTACCTCGTCTCGGGCAAGGACGATGCGTTCCGGGTGCCTTACGACGAGCCGAAGTTCCAGCGCCTCGCGCGCGACGAGCAGGACCGGATCGTCGACGACAAGTACACGGGCTACGTCGAGCATGTGGCGCGGCTCGAGGAGGATCAGCAGGAGAAGGGCACCTACTCCGCGATCGTCGCCCAGAGGTCCAGCGATGGCGCCACGCTGCGGCAGATGCTGACGCGGCGGTTCTCGGAGATGTTCAACACGCTCGACGAGCAGATCCAGATCCAGCCGTTCGATCCGTTGCAAGTCCACGAGGGCAACACGTCGCTCGCGCGGCCGATCGAGAATCTTCGTCGCGATGCGGCGGCGAGCCGCGGCAAGGTGATGTCGTTCCTCGATTCGCAGATCGCGGATCTCAAGAGCGGACGCCTGTTCAGCGAGCTCTTCCGCGAGAACGGCGTGGGGCCGCTCGCGCAGCGGTTCTTCCTGATCAAGCTCAAGCGCGAGGGGTTCCTGACGCCGTACGAGGATCCGGCGGACGGCCTGTTCCTGCAGGAGCTCAAGGAGAACGCGTTCGATCTCGATCGCGATCACGTGACGCGCGAGTTCGGCGACCTCGAGAAGCGGCTGCGCGAGACCTCGAAGCAGGGGTTCATCGGCTCGGTGCTATCGCGCGAGAACAAGGACTTCGATCAGGTCCGGCGCAAGACGCAGGACTGGTTCAACCAGGTCGAGATGGGTCAGCGCGACTTCCAGAAGGCGGCGTTCTGGCAGCGCTATCACGAGGAGCTGCAGCGGGCGGTCGAGGTGCGGCTGTCGCAGTTCCGGGCGGTGTCTGCGGTCTCCGACGAGGTCGCGCGCAATGTGGCGCAGGAAGCGGAGAAGTTGCGGGTGGATCCGGCGGCGGCGCGCGGCGATGCGAGCGACGCGGGCGCGTTCTATCTCGACTCCGAGGTCATGCGCGACGACCGCGCGGGGCAGCGGCTATGGAACCGGCTGTTCGCGCACAAGCTCGACAAGAATGCGTACTACGACGAGGACCGGATCTTCGAAGCGATCACGCAGGCGTTCGCGCCGGCGATCGGACAGGACGGTCGCGTGCGCGCGAAGGACGCGATGGAGATCGTGAAGGACCTGCGTGGTCGGCTCGAGGCGCTGGCGACGGATACCTATGCGCGCGTGTTCTCCGACCTCGGCCTCGATCTGTGCAGTGCGCTCGAGCTCGAGGCGCGGTACGTGGCCACGCCCGATGCGAAGGCGACCGACGAGCGCGCGATGGAGAGCGTGAGCGAGCGCGACGTGCAGTCGCATATCGCGGACAAGCTGCGACGCGTGGTCGATCAGTGCGTGCTGCTCGCGGCGATCGACAAGACGAAGCGCGACGATCCAACAGTGGTGCCGGCTGACGTGTTCTACGTCGGGTGTGCGGCGCGCTATACGGGCGATGACGGCAGCAGCCTGCGGAGCTTGATCAAGGGCGCAGCGAGCGGCGTGGACTTCCTCGAAGGTTGGGGCGAGGAGGACATGATCGTGTTCTACCGCGCGATGCTCGGGATCCCGATCTACTTCTTCAAGCGCGTCAACGACGAGCTCTACGCGTCGTACAAGGCGGTCAAGGCGAAGCCGGCGCGCAGCTATCCGCTGCACATCGAAGCGGCGTGGGAGGACGGACTGCCGAACCTCGATCCGAAGGAGATGCGCGAGGCGGAGGACAAGCGCCGGGCCGAGGAGGCGGCGACCAAGGCCCTCGGCGAGCGCGATGCGCGGATCTGGAGCTTCGTGCTCGCGACCTTCGCGTCGAGTGTGCAGAAGACCGGCGATGGCGGCTTCGAGTGGGTGATGGGTACCGTGAAGAAGAAGCTCGGCGCCGATCGCGCGTCATCGTTCGCCGCGTTCTGGGCTCTCGATCCGGCGCTGCGCGATGACCTCGTCGCCGCGGGCGCCAAGCTCGAGACGGAGAAGCTCGCCACGGCGGTCGGCCGGCGCGGGTTTCGCGGTGAGGTCGAGAGCTACCTCGCCGTGCTCAAGGAGCTGTTCGCGGCGGCCTACGCCGACGAGAACGAGGCCGCGGTGCGGTACCTCAAGGAAGAGAAGCGCGTCGTCGAGGACAAGCTCGCGGCACTTCCGGCCGCGTCATAGCTGCGCGTGCCGACCTACGTCACCACCGTCGGCAGCTTCGGTGCGGCGATCGCGGATCGCCTCGCCGCCGATCCGCCGTCACCCGCGTTCGCGGTGCATCGCGTGCGCGGGCCCGACGCGGTAGATGGGTACCGCAACACGCTCGCCGCAGAGCTCGCACTGCTCCTTCGAGCCGCCGCGACGGGGAGTGGAGGGCGGCTCGACCTCGTGCTGATCGCCGATGTCGCGGAGGTCGGCGGGCCGATCCTGCGGACGCTGGCGCAAGCAACGAGCGAGACCCTCGCGGAGAACTTCGGGGTGATGTTCCCACCCGATGCGGCGGCCGAGCAGCGCGGCGTCGGCCTCGTCGTCGTGCTCGCGACGCCGGCGTTCGATCGCTCGGTGGCGGCCGCGGACGCACTCGCGGCGATCTCCGCCCTGGAGGCCTGGCACCGCGCCGCGCCGCCGTCGCCGATCCTCGATCGCATCCTCGTGCTGCCGCGCCAGAACGAGGTCATGCCGCTGTCGGCCAATGACGCGGAGCGTGCGGTGGCGCTGTTCGTCTCGGCTGCCTACCGCGCCGGCCTGCGCGACAGCGACGCGTTCCGCGCACGCCTCGGGCCACCACGCGATCCGTCGAAGCTGGTCGATGCGTTCGCTATCGCCGCCGCCGACATCGACGTGCCCGCACTGGTCGCCACGTTCGGCCAGCGCTCGCAGCTCGCGGCGCTCGCGCAGCTCGCCGTGCAGTGCGAGGGCAAGAGCGCGCCGCACATCCCGGATCTCGATGTCGATGCGTGGATCGCGCCTCTCCACTCCGAGGCGCCCGCGATCACGCTCACCGCGAAGGCCGGCACCGGCTCACCCGCCGAGCTCGACGCACTGGTGCGCGCCGTCGACAGCGCGGAGGGAGAGGTCCTGACGCGCGCGCGGCGGGCGATCCACGATCTCGTCGACGCGCGGCTCGGTGGTGACGACGCGCTCCGCGCCTTCTCGGCGGTGCAACACACGCTCGCGCGGGCGGCGGAGCGTGCGGGCGAGCTTGCGAAGGCCGCGGGTGGATGGATCCCATCAGCGGAACTGGTGGCGCATGCGGAAGCGGAGGCCGCTGCGGAATCCGCCGCCGGGCGGGCCGCGCAGGTCGGCCAGAGCGAATTCTTCGGTCCCGGAGGCGCCCTCGAGGATCCGCGGCGCGCGCCATCGCCCGTTGTCACCGGGCTGCTGCTCGGCCTGTGTGCTGGCGCGGCGACCGCGGCGCTGACGGCGGTTGCATCGGTGCGTGCGACCGCGACGGCCGGTGGTGCGGGCGCGAAGGTCGTCGCCGCGGGTAACGCCGTCGGCGCGGACTCGACGATGTCGCTGATCTGGGGCGCCATCGCCACCGCGCTCGTCGCCGCCGTCTGGATCTTCCTCTCGCGCCTGGTGGCGAGGAAGGCTCGCGACACCGCCGACCCGGCGCGCGCCGTCGTCATCACCCCGCGCGCCGCGCGCACGCGCCGCCATGTCGCCGCCCTCGAAGTCGCGCTCGCGATCCGCCGTCGCCGCGCGGCGCGCGCAACCGAGCACGCGCTCCGCGACGAGCGCGCGCGCCTCGCCGCCGCTCACAACGCGCTGCTTGCCTCGATCACGTCGGTGCGCGCGGAGCTCGTCGACCGCGGCGTGATCGCGGCCGAGGATCCGGGCGCCGACGACTACACGCGCGCACTGCCCGCCGAGACCCCGCTGCACCTCTCGCTTGTCCCCTCCGTGTCGCTCGTGTCCCTGTGGTCGCGCAGCCGTGCCGTCCGCGAGCCCGAGGTCTGGGCCGCGCGCCTCCTCGCCTCCGCGTGGCCGCGCGCCTCCCACCGCGATGACCTGCCGTTCGCGCCGGGCTCCCCGTGGGACCAGGTCGCGCGCGACCAACACGCTCAGCTGCTCTCGTCTGGCGCCTTCGAGTGGCCCGAGCTGTCCGCATCGATCCAGCCGCAGCTCGAGCGCCTCCTCTCGACGGCCGCGGCCGCCCTGGGCCTCGGCGTCCGGCCGCGAGCCACAGACGCCACCCTCGAACCTCTCCCCGACGCGCGCGAGCTCCTCGTCATCATCCCGCCCGAGGCCCGGACACTCGTCGAGCGCGCCCTCTCGGCCCACCCGGTCCCGAACGCCCGCGTCCTGATCGGCCCGCGCAACATGTCTCGCGTCCTCCTGCTCCGCACCTCGGGCCCGATCACCACCGCGTCGCTCGCGCGAGGCGCCCAATGACGCGCGTCCGGAAATCCGGACGCCTAAGGGGCCTCCAGCAAAGGGGACGGTTTCAACTTACGCAACTTGCGATCGCCAACCCCGCGAATCGTCGTCGCGCCCGTGTCCGGCAAAGGGGACGGTTTCAACTTATGCAACTTGCGATCGCCAACCCCGCGAATCGTCGTCGCGCCCGTGTCCAGCATTGGAAATCGAGTGCGCGCCCGTTGCTGGACGCGCGACCGACGAGGATTCGCGTGTTTGCGGATCGCAAGTTGCGTAAGTTGAAACCGTCCCCCGTGGGGTGCGCGTGAACGTCATCGCCCCGCTCGCATGGGTGCCGCTGGTCGCAATCGGCGTGGTCGTTGCACGGCGGATGACGTCGTGGTCGCGCGCCTTCGGGGCGGCGCGGATGGCGGCACTGGTGTTGCTCGGAGTGTGGCTGGCTGTCCGGCTGTTCGACTTTCTGGCGAAGGGCGGCGGGCCAATGCGGTGGGCGGCTGTCGGGGCGAACACGGCGGCTGCCGAGCCGCTCGTGTCCGCCACGCTGCGGCTCTCGGTGGCGGGTGGTGTGGTGCTCGCGGCTGCGACGATAGCGATCGCCAGGCTGCGGCCGCGCGTGCCGGTGCCTGTCACGTTCGGCGGAGCTGCCGCGGTGTTCGCGGCGCTGTGCGGATTGCTCGTCGCCGGGACGTTCGCCGCGGGGCCGCTCCTGTTTGCGACGGCGCTGCCGCTCGACATCGCGGCGTTCGTGCCAGTGCTCGCGGCGGCGATCGCGCTCGGACTTGCGGCGCCCGGAGAGCGCGCGAAGCGAGTCGCGCCGGCGGCGGTTTCGCTGATGCCGCGCGAGGTGACGCCGCCGCAGGCGGAGGCGGAGGCACGGCTGCGCAAGGCGGGGTTGATCGGCGCGGCGGCGTTCACGTCCGCGGTGACGGGGACGGTTGCTTCTGGCGCGGACGCTGACGAGGTCGACCGCGTGTGGGATGCGTGCGGTGGCGCGGGCGCGGCGCCGCGCGGGCTGCGCGCGGGGCTCGCGGCCGCGACGAACGTGGGGGTCGTGATCTCCGATCTGCCGGTCCCGACCGAGGAGGCGCTCGTCGATGCGGCCGTGCTCGTCACGCTGTTCGAGGCGCGGCGCGTGCTCGTGATCGTCGGCGATTCAAGTGTCACGAGAGATCGGATCCTCGGGCGCGCGCGCGTGCTCGGCGGCTGGCGCGCCGGCATTGCGGTGGCGGGGGAGGGCGAGCTCGCCGCGGCGATGGCGGCCGGGCAGTCGCCGGCGCTGATCGTGCTTTCTCCGCGCGACCTCGGCGGCAAGGCGCTCGGTGTGGCAGGGTGGGTGGGCCTGGTCGATCGCGTGATCCTCGTCGGCGTGGATCAGCTCTCGCCGATCGCGTCGACGCACGCCGCGTTCGCGCTGCGCCGGTTGCGGCTCGCGCTGGATCGCGAGCGGGCCCGCGCCTCGTGGATCGCGATCGGCGCATCTGGGGTGGACGCCGCGGAGTTCCTCGAGCTGGCGACGCGCGCCCACTTCGAGGTGGTGCCGCTCGGTGCCGCGTGGACGGCGCGCACCACGGTGCACGTGCGCGCTGGTGGCGACGCGGCGGTGGAGCTCGCGGCCGCGGAACACTCCGTTGGCACACTGCCGGAGGTCGCGATCGAAGCGACGGCGCCCGGTTGGCGCGGCGCGGTTGGTCTCGCGCGCGTCGAGGATCGCCAGCTCGCCGGGCTGTACCGCGCACGCACCCAGCTCGCGCATCGGCTTGCCGGCAACGCGTACTCCGGTCTGTGGTGGATCGACGACACGCCGCTCTCGAAGTTCCTCCTTCGCGACGGCGTCCTCGCCGGCCTCGCACAGCAGGACGAGCTGCCGGCCGCGCGCCCGGTGGTCGGCCTCGCGAATCAGTTCCTCTCCGCCGCGCACCTCGAAGCCGCGCTCGCCGAGGGCGCGCCCGATGTGGCTGCACTTCGCTGGGCGTTCGGCGATGCCGCGGTCGCCGAGGTCCTCGCCGCGCGGCCCGAGATCCGCACCGGCGCTCGCCGCGCCCGCTGGAACGCCGAGACGCACGCGGTGGTCGCATCCCCCGTCCTCGCGATCGGCGCGAGCGCGTGGACCGACCCGCGCCGCGACACCGTCACCGCGAACGCCCTCGAGGTGAAGAGCTCGATCGATGCCTCCGTCGTCGCGCGCGTCGATCGTCGCACTGCACCCACACGGATGTATCCGCACCGGGTGTTCCGTGCTCGTGGCGCGCTCTGGCAGGTTCCTGCCACGGTGACGGGTGCCGCGATCACCGCAGCCCCCGCCAACGAGCTGCCCACGTCACCCGAGCTCGAGGTCACGCTCGGCGCTGCCACCTGGACCACGCGTCCCGAGCAGCACACGGCGGGCTCGCTGATGTTCGCGCGCGCCGTCGCGACGCTCGCGATCGAGGAGCGCGTCACCGGCGCGATCGCCCGCGGCGCCGCGGTGGCGAGCGTCCACTTCGCTCCGGTCACCGCCGAGTACACGACCTCCGCCGTGGTCGTGATGTTCGAGGCCACCCCGTCGCGTAAGGCCCTCCGCCACGCCGGCCGTCTCGCCGTGGAGCTCGTGCCCGCGCTCGTGCGCGTCGAGCGGGATGATGTCGAGCTCGTGCTCGCCCACGATGGCCTCGGCGGCGTGGCGCGCCCTTCGCTCGTGTTCGTCGATCGCCACCCCGGCGGGCTTGGCCTCGCCGACGCACTCGACCCCGCGACGGTCCACGATCTCCTGCGCTGGACGTGGGGCGTGCTGTATCGCTGTCCGTGCGTCGAGGGCTGCGCGAGCTGCACGCCCGCCGACGTCCTCGCCGCCGGCCCTGACAAGCTCGGCGCGCTCAAGCTGCTCGGCGGCTGACTCTCCGTCTACGCGATTGGTACACGGCCGGCGTCTCTCCCGCCCGGCTCGGAGGTCCGCGCCGCACGAAAGGATCCACGATCGCGAGCTCTGGAAATAGCGAGAAGTCGCGATCCCGCGAGTACAACGCATCCACGCCGTGCGCCAGGCACAGCGCTGCGATCCGGGCATCATGGACACGCGGTCCGCGTACGCGCGCACGGAGCAACGGGCCGAGGACGGCGGCAAATCCCACCGGCTCCGCGAGCAGCCGCGCCGTCGGAGCATCGAGCCACCCACGGAGCTGTCGCCACGCCTGCTCCGGTGTGCTCGCCGCGTCCTTCCAGATCTTCGCGTTGGTGACGACACTGTAGAACTCGTACACGCAGGGCCACGGAATGGCCCAGGGTTCGGTGCTCTCACACAGAGAGCTCATCAAGGCGAACGCGTCCTCGTACTCCGCCGCCGCCCGCCGATGCGCGTAGACCAGGACGTTCGTATCGACGGCGATCACTCGGTCCCGCCGTACGTGACATCCAGGATCTCCTGCCACGTCATCGCCGCGAGCGGGTTCGGATCGCCGCGCCGGCCCACACTGTGATCGGCGAGCTTGTAGCGCTTTGCCGCAGTGGCGTCATCGAGGACGCGCCGGAGCCCGTCTTCGACGAGTGCCCGCAGCGACCGACCGGTGCGACGAGCGTGCGTCTTGGCGCGCGCGAACAGCGCGTCGGTGATGTCCAGCGTGGTCTTCACGAAGCAAGCATACCCATATCAATAGATATGGGCCACCCATATCGAAGCTCAGCCGAAGCGCGCGGCGTGCCACGGGGGGAGCTCGACCAGCGAGTGGAACACCACGTCCGCATGCGCGAGCGCCTCCGCGGAATCGCTCCCCGTCGCGACCGCGCATACCGTGGCGCCGCACGCACGCGCCGCCGAGATGTCGTGGATCGTATCGCCAACGACGATCACCTCGCGCACCTCGCGGTCCGCGCGCGCACGCTCTGCCGCCTTCGCGACCAGCTCCGCACGGACGTGCGAATCGCAGCCGTAGCCGCCGAAGGCAAACCAGCCCTCGAGCTTCGCTGCCGCGAGCTTCGCCGCCGCGCCCTCGCGCACGTTGCCGGTCGCCACGCCGAGCACCACCTCGCGGCGCTCGCGCAGATACGCGAGCATCTCGTGAACGCCGCCGAGCACCTCCACCGGGTGCTGCTCGAGCAGTGCGCGCAATCGCGGCAGGTACGCGGCGATGAACGCGTCCTCCTCGGCGCGCGTCGCCGCTCGCCCGAGCCGCGCCGCATAGATCTCGTTCACGATCTGCGGGTCCGTCTTCCCGCCGTAGCGAATTCCTTCGCTCGCGTTCGCGATCCCGTGCTGCTCCGCAAACACCGCATCGAACGCCGTGCGCCCCGAGCCGTGCGCGTGGAGGAGGGTCCCGTCGATATCGAACAGGTAGACGACGTGCACGTTGGGAGCATATCGTGCGGCATGCGCGGCATGGTGCTTTGTGCGGTCCTCCTCGCCGGCTGCAGCAAGGACAGTGCGCCCGCGGCTGTCCTCGATCCGCCGAAACCGTTCGCGCTGACCGGCCTCCGGCTGCAGCTCGATGCGCCCGGCAACGCCACGGTGGTCCGACAATCCGACGCCGAAGCCGCGATCACCTGGCCGTCGGTCCGCCTCTCGGTCCGCAACAACAGCCACGGCCTCAACGCAACGAACCTCGAGACTGCCGCCGCCGCCGTCATCAACGTGCGGATCACGAAGCGAGAGCGAACAGCCGATGGCTGGGAGCTCCGCTACGACGACACGTTCGGCGGAGACACGGTCTATACCGTCGCGATCCACCGCACGATCGCGGAGGTCGCGCTCGACTGCGTCGGGTCGAGCGAATCGACCGTGGGCGCGGACTCGGCCGCGGCCGCGTGCGCCAGCCTGCGTCCACGCTGAGCTCAGCGCCGCGAGAAACCCTCGAACACGTAGCCGCGATCGACGCCCGACTCGATCACGCGCACCGCGCAGTTGTTCGGGTTGATCTCCTCCTCGAACCACTCCGGCGACAGGTGGCACCACATCATCACGAACGCGCGCAGCGTGACGCCGTGGCAGATCACGACGAGGTCGTGAATCCCGTGCTCCTGACAGTCGCGATGAAACGTGCCGAACGCCTGGTGGATGCGCTTCGCCACATCGAACCGGCTCTCGCCCTGCGGCATTCGCGCCCAGAATTTTCCGCCGAACCGGCACTGCATCGCGTAGTAGCCGTGCTCGTTCGGAAACCGCCTCGGCAGATCCGCCTCGGCGACACCATCGAACAATCCGAACTGCTGCTCGCACAAAAGGATGTGCTCGACGCGATCCGTGATCCACGGCCCGGCCGTCTCGGCGAGCGCATCCGCCGTCTGCCGCGTGCGCACGTACGGGCTCACCCACAGCCGCACGTGCGGCCTCGCATCCCCGAGCTCGCGCTCGTAGTACGCCGCGATCCGCCGCCCCGCCTCGCGCGCCTGATCCGCGCCGCGATCCGAGAGCGGCACCGCATGGTCCGCCGTGGTCGTGTGGATCGTGGGATCCACGTTGCCCGCCGATTCGCCGTGCCGCACCAGGAGGATCCTCACGGAGGGAGACGCTTTCGCAGCCCGCGCACTGCCTCGTTCAGAGTCGTCATCTTGCATAGCTCGGCGAGCACCTCGAGATCGATCTCGGGCAAACAGGCGCTACGGTCGCGCCGCTCGTAGCCCGCGGGTCCGAGCACGTGAACAGCGATCGCGTCGTCCGCCCACATCCATACCTCCTTGACGCCGAGCCGCCGATAGATCTCGAGCTTGCGGATTCCTCCACCACTCCAGGCCACCTCGACCACCAGGTCGGGGCGCTCGATCTTCTCGTCCGGGTCCGCACCGAACACGTAGCTCTCGTCCGGTTCTGCGCCGGCTCCCTCGCTCTCGTCTTGCAGCAACCAGGCCCCTGTCGGCTCGAGCACGATCTCCCGGTCGAGGCAGTACGTCTCGACCAGTCGCCCGAGCAGGCTCTTCGTCCGTTCGTGTCCGCGCGAAGGCGTCATCAGCTCCACCGCTCCGTCGAGGTATGCGATGCGCCAGCGACGATCTCCGCGGAGCTGGATCAGAGCCTGAAATCCGGCCCAATCGAATCCGTGGAGGATGACGCGCCGGTCGGCCGTCGGGACATAGTCCCCGGGACGGATCGATCCAGTCGACGTCATCGCGCACATCGTAGCATCGCGACGAGCAACGCCCGTGCCGATCGCAAGCGTGCGGAATCTCGGTCCCGCGCTGTCCGATTCGTCCGTCTCTCGGCCACGCGTCCGGATCTCGTCGGACGCGAGCGCTACGGCTTCGCCGAGTTCGGCTTCACGCCGCGCAGCTGCGCGACCTTGACCAGACCGTCGAACGTATCGCGCAGCGCCCACGCCTTCTCCTTGTACGTCGCGAGCGTGCTCGCGCGCAGGAGGCCATCACCGAACGCCTTGCCGATGCCGACGCACGGCGGATCGCGCTCGAGCTTGCTCGACGTACCCTCGTAGATCCGGAAGCAAGCCTCGATGTCGCCGCGGTTGTAGAGCGGCGCGCCGATATCGATCGCGTCGCTGATCGCGTTGATCACATCGCCGACCTGCTTGTCGCTGCAGCCGGCGAGGAGCTCGACGGGATGGTTCGGCACCGCGCGCACCGGAGCAGGTCCCGCGCTGTGACCGGCGTCCTCGTCGGGAGACCGCGTGTCCTCGGCGAACTTCGCCATCGTGATCGCGATCGGCTGCGCGACGAGCGGCTTGAGATAGTTGCCGGGCACCGCGAAGTTGATCGACTGCCCCTGCGCGACGATCAGCGTCGTCACACCCACGACCTCGCCGAACTGGTTGAACAGCGGCCCGCCGGAGGAGCCTTGCGAGATCGGCGCGGAGATCTGGAGCAGCTTGAGCCCACCCGGCGGGCAGCGGTCCTCCTTGGAGTCGCAGACCGGGCGGACCTGGCTGATCAGACCCGCGGAGACGGAGTAGTCAAACACGCCGAGCGGATTGCCGATCGCGACGATCTGATCGCCCGCGCTCATCTGCTCCGAATCGCCGAGGCGAACCGTCCGGAGGACCGTGGTGGGCTTGATCCGCAGCAGCGCGAGGTCGCGACCGGGGTCGACGCCGGCGATGTCGTAGACCTGATACGGCGTGCCGTCGTGGAGCTTGATCTTGATCGTCGATGCACCCGCCACCACGTGGAGGTTCGTCGCGATCAAGCCGCCCTTCTCGAGGATGAAGCCGGTGCCGATCTTCTCTCCGGACTGGGCATCACCCGCTTCGATGCGGACGATCGCATCGGTTGACTGTTGGACGATGTCCTTCGGGGTCATCCGCATGCGCGGCGAGTTCGGCTTCGCCGACGGACCGCACGAGGCTGCTAGAACCACCAGCAGCAGAGGCAGGCTGCGCATCCGCTAAGTCTACCCGGAGCGCGGTCGGCGCGCACGGCTCAAGGCGTCGGCACGGGAGCCGCCGAGCCGGTGGCAGAACCACTGCCCACCGACGAGGTTTCCTGCTCGGTCTGCTTCAGGCGGATCGAGCGGAGACCGGCCTCCCCGGCGGCGCGGAAGCCCCTGGGGTTGCGCCGCGGATCGATGCCCGACTTGACGCCGGCGTCGAGGTGCTGCTGATAGAGCTTCATGCGGATCTCTTCCCAGGACGGGCAGGCATCCGTGGATTCGTGACACGCGGCGAGGG
>JBBRBG010000110.1:0-31094 GCA_038206055.1 Haliangiales bacterium | reverse complement strand
GCTTCGCGCGCTCGCTAAACAAGGTCGGTACGCGCCGGGCCGCAATCTCAAAGCCGCTTGTGAACGGCTCTTTGGTGGTGTCGTCGCGGCACGAACGGCGGCCGGAATTCCACGGCCTGCTCCTCTGTGGTCGCGCGAGCGCGTTGTGAAAGAGCTGCAGGCGAACGCGCGTAGAGGCACGTTGCACGTCGTTGACCCTTTGGTGTCGGCATGCTGCGCACACTTTGGCAGTGTCGCCGCCGCGAGGAAGGAGGCCACGATCGACGAGCAGGTCAAGCGGTGGCCGAGGCGTTATGTCGTCGCCGCGATGCTGAGACCCATCAAGGATCGCGGCGTTCTGCTCGCATTGAGAACCCGTGCGGCTCAGCTTGATTGTTGGGGGCGATGACCCCGAGCGGCGTTCGGTGACGCTACGGGTAGCAACCGGGTCCGTGGGCGCGAGCATCAACGCAAAAATCCCGTTTGATACTCGTCACGCGGGCGGGTTCGATGATGACCTTGATCGTCTCGTCGTGCCCCATGTAGGGATTCGCGAGCCGGATCACGTGGGGGCCAACCGGCAACGTCCGCCGAAACGGCGTCTGCATTACGTCTTCCGACGGGTGCTTCCCATCGATCCAGATCTCCGCCCACGGATTTGCAGATAGCGCGACGGTTCCGATGCGCTCCGACATTCCTCGCGGACGAAGGGAGGGTGCCGTGACCAGTCGGATCGACGTCGCGATCCGCGTGAACCAGACCTCCTTCTCGGCCTGTGTGCTGTGGAAGCCGAGCGAGGAGGGTTCCCAGGTGGTCTCGCTTTTCCACACCCCGCCGCTCGAGAGCGTTCGGCCATCGGTATCGATGACCACGTCACGTTGCCCCTCGGCGATCCTTGTCCTCGTCGACCAACTAGGGCTCGCGTCGCGATCCTGATCGAGCGTGTGTACGTGGATGCACTTGGGACCGTAGGCACACGGTGAGATGCCACCGAGGACGAACGTATCTCGAACGCTAGCCGACTCCTCGGGTTCGTCGACAACATCGTACGCGCGTATCCACGTCGAACCGACGGGCACGAACGCGGGCGGAGAAACGCGCAAGTCCAGGATCGGACGTAGAAAGGCTTCCTTGAGCAGGCCAATCTCGTCCGAGCGGACTGCGCTACGGGAAACGAGATTCCCAGCGGCGTCGAAAATGTTCCGCGTTTCAAACCCATCGAACGATTGCCATCCGGACGAAGAGTCACTCTCGCCGAACGTTCGCTCGAACTCCTCTCGCGTCACGATTCGATCGGGGCCAGACTCGAGCACCTCCACCAAGGCGTCGAGCTGATATCGCGTCCGAGAAGGGACCATGGAGGAACCCTCAACATCGATGACCATATCGACTCGGTACCGCCAGCGGTCGCCGCCGTGAAGCCGCAAGGCCGGGGCCGGCGCGATGTCCGAGGATGCCGCGAGTGCGGCTGGCTCGCGACATCCTGCTGGGAGGATCACAGTCGAAAGCACGCCGAGCCTGATGATCGCGATGATCGTCAGCCGGTTGGAGTCAGGAACCACGGACCGCCGTCCGCCCGGCAGATGCGCGCGTGCTTGCCGGAGCAATAGCCCTCCCGATCGACGATCGGAAGACGGATCCGCAGACGCATCCAGCCACTTCGTTTCGCGATGTCATGGCTCGATCTCCAAAGCTGATTCAGTTGTCCGGTTCCAGGCGCATCGGCATCTCGCGGCGACCGATCCACCCCTTGAGCGACGCACGCGCCATTCCGAGGCGCGCCGATGCGCGCGTGACGTTGCCCGTCATGCGGAGAGCAATCAGCCGCAGCGTCGCCGTCTGGATCGTGCTGAGCGACCGAGACTCCTCGGCGATGACCCATGCACGATCGACCGGCTTGTAGTGGTGCTGACGACGCCCACCCAACTCTGCTAGCGCATCGACCGCGTACTCGTCGACAATGAGTGACAGCTCATCAGCGCGCTCGCTCACCGGCGGGACGACGATCGGCTTCGTTCGATAGGGCTTCCCGTTGATCACCTTGGGCGAGCAAACGATGAGCTGCACGCGCAAGCCTGGATCCTCGAGCCGATCGAACACAGCGTCGAAGTCGGAAGGGATGCGCCCCGCCACGATGCACATCGATCCACCGACCGCAGCCGATAGAGCTTCGGTCGCGCGCGAGACATTCGTCGCCGAGCGCACCGTCTCGCTCATCTCCTTGCGGCGCGTGTTGCAGACGACGAAGGGCCGATCCGATCCGAAGGCCACGCGATGAATCGAATAGGCGAGCGCGACTGGATCGGACGACGAGCACAGCACGATCGGCGTGCGGTGCGTCGCGGCCATGTACAGCCGGCGCAGCGCGAGATCCACGGTCTTGATGCGATCGTCCGTCAAGCCGATCATTCGAGACAGCAAGCCGCGCAGCGCAATGAACCGCGCGCTCTCGGCGATGAAGGTGACGGTGCCGAACCGGATCTCCATCCCGGCGCGGATCTCGAACGGCTCGTCGCGCCGCGCCTCATTGACCCACGTTCCGTTCTTGCTGATGTTGTGCAGAAACCAGCGGCGGCGGTCCGCCCGATAGATGCGCGCGTGCTTGCCAGAGCAATAGCCCTCGGGATCGACGATCGGGATCGCCGAAGACGCATCCGCGCCGACGAAGAACTCGTCCCGATCCTCGGGGAACGGGAACGGTCGCCCGGTGCCCCATAAGCGAAAGCGCTCGATCCCATCGGTGATCGACCACTCGATGGCGTTCGGATCGCTGTTCGTCTTGACGGTGACGCTCACGATCAGAAACCACCGGCCACGCTGAACGTGATGCCTTCACCTGTTGCAGCGACGGTTGGCACGGCGTCTCGCCACGACGTCCTCGCCGCTGTCGCCGATCCCGTGTCCCGGCCCCCGTAGCGCAACGCGAGGTACCCCGCGACCGCGAAGCCCGCACCTGCCCCTGCGAGGATGACGCCCGTCGAGGCGGTATCCCGGTAGTATTTGCGCTGCCAGTACCCGGCGGGCTGTGCATTCTCATCCTGGTCGGTTGGGATGAGGATCGCGGCCATCAGGAGCGCTGCGCTGGTGGAAGCGAACATCGCAGCCGGCAACCGCCGCATGTGCCGCGACTGGGTAAGCCAGGCGTACACACCGACGCCGCTCACGACGGCGGCGCCCGAGAAGATCTCGACTGCGAGTGACTTCTTGTCATCGTAGGTGGGTTGCAGGTGGTCGTCGTTGGGCCACACCAAATAGAGCGCGAGGCTGCCCGCGAGTGTGAGCCCTCCCGCGCCGAGCACGAGCCTGGGCCACAGCGGCGACGAGACGTTCCGAGCGGGCGCGTCGTGCTCGACTTGCGCCGGCGCCCGGTCATTCTTCTGCACCGAGAGCCCGGGCGCCTCTTCGCCGTCGACGAGAAAAGCGGCGAGCTTCGCCGCTTCGTCGGGATCGTCGACATCTGCGTAGATCCGTGCATTGCGCCGCTCCCCGCCGCCGCGGTAGAGGCTGCCCGTGATCGTCGGCCGGCCGTTGTTCTCGCCGCTCCGCAGCACGACGGCCTGATCGCGCCCTGTCCAGTCGATGGCGAGCTGGCTCGCCACTTTGGCCTCGTCGACGCACGACAGGAGGCCGGTCCACGTCTTGCCCAGATACAAGCACCCGTCGATCGTAGGTCGCACCGTGAGATAGCTCGTGGCGTTCGCGGTCACGCGCGCGCGATACCGGCGCGACATCCCGTTGGGGACCAGGATGAACACGTTGTAGGTGCCAGGGATCAGATCGTTGAGCGACGCGTTCCCGACGCCCCGGAGCTGGCCCTCGACGAAGATCTGCGCCAACTGGTTACCGGCCGCGACGACGAGCATCCCGCGCCCGTAGGTCTGCGCCTGCTTGAAGTATTCGGCGTGCAGCTCCTCACCGCGCTTTCCCCATGCCTCGTTGCGCCCAGGTGCCCGCGCCGGGAACACGCGAATCCCATCGATCGCCGCAACGCTCACTTCTGCGGATCGCTGCGAGAGGTGATCAAGCGCGACCATGCGCATGATCATCAGCTTGAACCTGAGATCGAGGTGGCTGGTGTCGGTCACCAGCAGTTCCGGGTTATCGTCCACCTCGACGAGCGCGAGCCTCGCGGCTTCCTCGGCCGGCTTCAATTCGGCGTTCACGAACAGCGACCACGCCGCGTTCATGTGCGCGATGATCTTCGCGAACGTCAGATCCGGATCGGAGATGCCGGGGCGTGGCGCCCCTTCGCCGGCCAGGAGCAGCACCGAGGCCGGCCGCGCGGCCAGACCACGCGTCTCGAGCTGGTCTTGCAGCGCGGCCATCATCTTCCCGACCTCCGCCGGCCGCTTCGCTTGATGCGACTCAAACACGGGGACTGGTTTGGCTGGGGCCGGCTGTGTGTAGCCAGTCCGAACGATCACCATCGACACGAGCACACAGAACCCCCAGCGCATCCAACCAATTCTACCGTGCAGGCTTCGAGATGGGGCGCTGGAGCGGTCCAGAACGCGCGAGAACCGATCGGCACGACCACACACGAGAGCGTCGACCACCAGGCATGGTCGATGCTGCAAAATCACGAGCGGCCGACACGGGTTAAGGGGGGCGTCCCGTGCGCGCATCGTACAACCGGCATCACGATGCGACTCGATCTCGTCTCGGTCTCGGCGGCGGGTGCGACGTCATGATGCGGATGCAAAAGGGGTCGGGGCGATGATCGAATACGAGACGGTCTGGATGAGGATTGCGGTGCTCGTCGCCCGAACCTCGACGATCGGCGTTGCAGCTCCGGGTGCGACGCAAGCGAGCGGGCTCCGCGAGTACGTGCTGACCCATGTCAAGCGCATCCTCGTCGGGCTTCGCAGGGACCTTGACGACGCCGACACGGTCGTATCGGACTCCGGTCGCGCGACATTGCAACGTGTCGCCGTCGGCAAAGCGGCATGCGGAATCGCCGCGCTCGAGGATGATCATCGCCTGGTCCATGCGACGCCAAGCGATTCTCGCGTGCCTCGTCTTCGGTTCTCGATCGCGTGTCGAACACTGTTGCTGGCCCTTCACGACGCGCAGAGTGGGTGCGACGAAAGCCCGGAGCTGCCAAGTCTCGCCGGGCGTTTCACAACACGCGAGCGAAGGGAGCGCGGCGCCGACGCGACCGTTGAGGCCCCCACAGGAAGTCGGACGTTTTCGTCGGGACTTGGCTCCAGCTTCAGCCCTGGCGCTTCGGAACGTGGACGCTCGTGAACGTCGCGGGCGGCTCGCTGCGATTTCGGCGCGTCGCCCTGCCGCAAAATGCGGCAGGAGACCGCCGCCTCGCGACATGGTTCAATCACCGCGACGCGCTCACGCTGGCTCGCGGTGACGTGGTCGGAGAGGAGTGGTAGATGGCCGGTAGGCTCGACAACCGGAACGGACTACGGCCAGTACCGCTCCCACAATTTACCGCTCCCACAATTTGCCAGAAGGCCATCGGGTCGAGTCCGCCGAATGAGTGACTCGAAACAGCGTCCGCTCGCGCGGACGACGAGGGTTTTGGTGCCCGGCCGCGGAGGCGAGAGGGGCAGTTCATGGAGTGGGTGACGTACCTCGCGATCCTTGTCGTCGTCATCGGGTTGCGTTTGACCCTGCGATTCGCTCACCGCGGCTTTCGATGGGGCTCCACTGGCGGCGTGGGTGTCGTCCAGCATCAAGCGCACTCGCTCGCGAAGACGGCTCGCGCGATTCCCTTGATGTCAGTCGCCGACGCCGGTGAGGCGACCATCGTGCGCCTCGTTGGCGAGGTCAAAGAACATGACCGTTCGCTCGTGTCCCCGATCGGCGGTGCTCGATGCGTGTACTGGGAGGTCGTTCTTTGCGAGCATCGAGGGGTCGGTGTGTCCCAGAGCTGGGAACCCATCTCTCAACAATCCGAGGCGATTTCGTTCGTGCTCGCGGACGTTAGCGGCCATGTCCTGATCGACCCCTCGCTCGCGATCATGAGCCTCGGCGGAACGGAGACACGGATTTTCAACCCGGGCGAGATGTTGCCGCAGGGTGTCGCGACGTTCCTCGCCGCCAGCGGCTGGTCGATCGACGACATGCGCCGTCGCAGAAGCCCGATTCGCTTCGACGAGACGATGCTCGCGATCGGGCGGAGAGTCGCAGCCGTCGGAGCCGGTTGCACTGTTGACCGTCACGGCAGAAACCGCGACCTGGACTACCGCGCACCGCCGGCGACGTGGCTGTTGTTGGACGGGCGCAATGCTGAGCTGCTAATCAGCGACGCGAAGCCTCTGCTCCGTAGCGCGACACGCGTTGACGCGAGTGCGGCGAAGTTGTGGCCGCGCAGCGTCGGCCCCGGGCTCCTTGCGGCTCCGGGAATCGGTACCGGATCAGGTCGTTGGGTCGGAGGCCCCGAGGACGTCGGGCCCGACGAGTTCGAGGCGCGCTTGCGCCGGAGATCGCATTTGGCGCGCGCAGCCAGCTTCGTCACGATCGGGCTGATCGGCATCGTGCTCGTGAAGACCGCATTCGCGCTGGGACTCGCCCGCCTTTGGACACCGTCGGCACCGATGTTGACCGAACAGCAGCGTACGACACTTCGCGACGAGAGCGATCGTCAGCGCGTCCGCGCCTACCGATCGGACGACGCGTGGCGCGCAGCTCTCCGAACACGCCGCCGTGCCACGAACGCCTCAGCCGACCAGTGTCCGGCGACCGCAGTCCTGGAACAACAACGCGCGCGGTCCTTCAAGGATTCCTTCAGCGAAGCGTCGCCCGACGCTCCGTTCCCATTGTTCCGGATCGATCCGGATAGTGAGCCTCCTCTGAAGAGCCCCCGCACGAATGCGATCCTGGCGGCCCTCGACACGGTGGCGAAGTTGCTCGCAACCGCACACGCGAACGAGTACGAGACGTTGCGCGCTCGTCTCCTCGAAACGCATGTCGTTCCCGTTGACATTGTGGTCGAGCTCGATCGCGGTCCAGACGGCATTCGTGTCTGGGCTTGGGCGTACGACCACGCGGAAGGCCGGATTGTTTGCTCAGGTGACCGCGACTTCCCCACGGACAATCTCGACCCAACAACCGCGGGGTTCGCCAGCGCCATTCTCGAAACCCTGCGTCCGGATGCTCGAGAAGCGGGGATCAGCCCATGACCGGCCGAAGCGCGCGGCTGACGGCGGCTCGTGCAACGCCGCCAGGTCGCCGCGAAGATTCGGACGCGAACTCGGCGCTCGCTGTGCGCGAAGCGGTGACCCGATCGCGGACGGAGATCGTGCTCAAACGCTTCACGATCGTCGCCGTCGCGACTCTGGCGGCGGCTCGGGGGATGGTCTTCGCCCGTTCGCGGACCGACGCGCTTTCGAGCCCCACTCGATGAGCGAACGGCCGCAAAGACCCGGACGGGGTCACGAGCTCGCGCCCGAGGTGCGGGCCGAGCATCGGGTGATGGAGGTGGTGCCGTCGCCGCCAGCAGTCCGGCTTGAGAGCGAGATCGTGGCGGCGTTCAAGAGCAGCGCAAGCCGCTCGAAACCCGGCACCAAAGCGGCGGCGATCCGTGCGGTGCTCGGACGCTTGACCGCCGACGAGCGAACTCAGCTCGCCGAACGCATCAGCGAACGCGCGAACGATCCGGTCGCGCACGCGTTCCACGCGCCCTACTACTCGACGGATCTCAGCGGCGATGAGAAGGCGCAGTTGCGCGCGTTTCTCGCTGGAGAATCATCCTCGGCGACCGGATCGGCCACACTCGCCGGCGACGAGACTTCAGGAACACTGGCGAACACGCCGACTCCCCCAGTCAACGCGCCGGACGCCGGAGCGCAGCTCCCCAGGCTCGACCTCGGACGTCGATCTCCGCCGCCTCGTGAGGAGGAGGAGCGCATCGAGCGCATGACCCCGACCACATCCTCGTCGCCGCCCAGCGCCGAGGTAGCCGCGACCACGCGCTTGGAAGCGCAGGTCGGTGACGGCGGTGCATCCAAAGCCTCGGATCTCGCGCACCTCGGACGGCGAATCGCGGCCATGCTGAGCGATGTCCACTACGAGGGGGACGGTGTGTTCCGCGTCGGCGCGATCCGCGACCATGCGGTGATAGTCGAGATCCTTCGCACCAGCGCGGACGAGCCGCGCTCGAAACGAACCGCTGGGCGCGTCGTGGTGGAGTTGCCGCGAGGGCTGTCGGAGGCGCAGCTCGAGCGCGCCATGGTCGGGAAACTCGCCGAGATCCGGGACGATCATCGCGGGGCCGCGATTGGCGAGCGCGGCCCTGCTGGTCCGCGCGGCCCGACGCGTCGGCGCCCGCGTGCCGACGAGGGCGGAACGATCGAGTCCGCTGACAGCGAGTCGCTCTCCTCGATCACCTCGGGACCCGAAAGTGAGCACCCGCGGCCGGGTGACCACGACAGCGCCACGATCCATGATGGCGCAGCGACAGCAAACGGCGAGTCGCTGCCGTTTCAGTCGCAGATTCAGACGCAGTTTGGTCGCCACGATGTCGCCGGCATCCGTGCGCACACCGGCGACGCGGCCGGGACGGCCGCAGCGGGGCTCGGAGCGCGAGCGTTCGCGAGGGGAAACGACGTCGTGTTCGCTGGAACGCCCGATCTCCATACGGCCGCCCACGAAGCCGCGCACGTCGTACAGCAGCGACGCGGGGCGTCCGACGATGACGAGCACGAGCGTCACGCCGACGAGGTCGCCGATGCCGTGGTCGAGGGTCGGTCCGCCGAAGATCTTCTCGACGGCTTCGCCGGACCGGGCAGCCAAGCGGGGCCGGTGGTACAGCGAAAGGAGCTGCGTCGGGTAGCTCCGACGTCAGCGTCAGCGTCAGCGTCGACTGCGCCTCGCTATGTCGAGGTCAACCGCGGGCAGGTCCTCACCGCGATCGCCAATCGCCTGATCCACACCTCGCTCACCCAGCCGCATCCGCGCCTGCGATGGAGCTCGATGGATCAGGGGCCATTCCTCGTGGCCGCGGCGATCCGGGCGTACGTGGACCAGGTCCCGAACCAGACGCTGAAGCAGCTGATGAAGCTCAGCGCCACCACGGATCTCGAGGCGCTGGTCGACGAGGTGCGCGGTGGACGCTCCGGGATGGACTGGATGCCGGCGGTCGGCACGGCGATCGGGATCGCGTTCGACGAGGCGATGCAGACGTCGATCGATCGCGTCGGCGCACGCGTGCGGGCGCTGATCGATCGCGATGGGTCGCTGCCGCGGGCCTCCGCGGTCCTGGCGAGCAGTCCGCTCGATGGGGTGATCGCCGGGTTGCTGACAACGCCGGGCAACGTGCTGTTCGATCCGAGCAAGCACGGCGCTGCCGGCGGAGACAAGGCCGCGGTCCAGACCGAGGCGCGCGAGGTCACATTCGAATGGGTCAAGGACGAACCGTCGATGTGGAACTGGATCCGGGTGACCGCGCCCGTCAATGCGAACGCCAACGACGTTGCACATACGCCACTCGTGGGTGGCGAGGTCAAGGATGGGTCGGAGCAGGCCTATCGGATCGCCGCGAATCCACCCTTCTTCGGGATCCCGATCGAGACGGCGAAGCTGGTGCCGGAGGTCCTGGAGCGCGCACCCGTGCACGTCAAGCAGCAGCTCGCGAACGGAGACCTCGGCCCGCGTGTGGTGACCTCGGAGGCATTCCTCGAGAGCCAGCTCTCCGACGAGATGGCGCTCGCACACGCACCGCATCACAAGGCCAAGGATGCTGCGGTTGATCGGACACTGCCGCGGATCCAGGAGCAGCTCGGGTTCATGCGCATGCAGCTCGATCCGTGGAACGTCACCGAGCCGCTCTTCGGCGCGACGCGGTTCGCCGACCGCCGGCATTGGGAGATCGCGGGCGATCCGCGGAAGGCGGCGCAGTGGCAGACCACGCTCGCGGCGCAAGAGGAGTTGCTGCACGGCGTGAGCAGCGAGCTCGCCGAGTTCCTCGAGAGTCTGATCGCACAGGGCGCCAAACCCAAGGACGCGCCGGCTCTCCAGCCCGTGATCCGCGTACTCAAGGCATACGCCGAGGCAGCCGGTGCGTCGCATCTCCCGGCGGCGGCGGTGGTCGCGCTGGCCGAGGCGCGGAAGCTCCGGGCGATGCTGCCGTTGTCCTTTGTCGACGAGCAGGTGCGGCTGACGCAGGCGACCACCGGCGAATACGCTCCGGATGCGGCGACCGTGCACAAGCCGGAGACGGAGGACGCGAAGCCGGAGACCCCCGATCTGGCCACGCGCGCGGCCGACCTGCGGCTCCGCGTGATGCGCGGGCAGGATGTTGATCCGGATGCCGTCGCCCTCGTCGGCGTCGACGCCGACGAGACTACTGTGCGCAGTCGGATCGCGGCGATGCGCAGCCAGCTCGCGGTGATCACCGATCTGGCCAACGACGTCGGAATCACCAGGGCTGCGTACCAGAACGGTTTGCCGACCCTCCACGCGCTCGCGGAGGAACTGGGAGAGCACAGGATCCCGCACTGGATCGAGCTGCTCGACAAAGCGGCCGCGCCCAACAAGGCACGGATCATGATCGAGACGCGGCGCCATGCGATCGCCGATGTCAGCGCGAGGATGCGCGCGTTCGATACGATCGATAACATCGAGGGAAAACCCGGCACGCTCCAGCGCTGGGCCAAGTGGGCCAAGGACGAGGCGCACAACCAGCAGCTTCACAACGCCCTCGTCTCGCTGGCAATCCAGATGGGCGTGATGATCGTCACCGGCCAGATCGCGACGGGCGTGCTCGCCGGCGCGCGCGCGGCATGGCTCGGTGCGGCATTTCTCACCGAGGTTCGCGGCGCGGGGCTCGCGTACAAGGCGGCGGAGATCTTGCTCCACTCCGGTCTCGCGACGCTCGCCCAGGGATTGGTCGGCGGCGAGGAGGTCGGCGGTGCCGACATCGCGGAGAACGCGGTGGCGATGATCCTATCGAACGCGGCGATGAAGCCGTTCCAGAGCCTGCTCCACGGCGACGCCGTGCTCGAGAAGCAGATCGAGACCTGGGCCAAGCTCGGCACGAAGACCGGCAAGGTTGCAGTCGAGATCGCGCTCGAGACAGGCACCGGCATCGCCGCCAGTCACGTCGCACGAAGCGCCGTGAAGGGCGGTTCAGGCGATTCGATGGCGGACGCGCAGGAGTGGATCAGCCAGGGCATCTCGATCGGCGCGAGCCGGTTCGTCGCTGTGCGCGTACAGAAGATGCGTGACCGGCTGGCCAAGGCCAAGGCCGAGGCTGTGGAGGCACACGCACAAGGTTCGGGCGATCCGGCGGCGTTCGAGAGCTTGCTCGCAGAAGCCGATGCCGTCGGCAAGCGCGCCCAGAAGTCGGGTTCGAGTCCGCCTTCGATCGAAGAGGCGCGCACCCTTCTCGTCGACAGCACCGCGCTGCTGCTCAAGGAGAAGCCGCTGCACCAGGCGCGTGTGGCCGCCGCGGCGTCCCACCATCCCGATGCCAAGGCCCTCGTCGATCGCTCGGGTAACGCAGCCGATCTCGCAGGTCTCGGGCCCGAGTTTGCGGATGTCCCGTTCCAACTCGCGCACCTGTCCCCAGTGGTCGACGGCCATGTGTACGAAGGCACCGCCGCGCAGATCAGCCTCGCGTTCGAGACCGCCGACAAGACCCTCCGCACCAAGCCGATCCGCGTACTCGATCCGAACACCGGGATCTGGCATGTCGCGATCGAAGGCCGTGTGATCACCGTTCGTGATCGCGCGCTCGCCGCGAAGGCAGCGGGTGGGAAGACCGTGAAGATGGGCGCGTCGCACGCTGGTCCTCCCGTCGAGGAAGGCGAGGTCCGCCACGCCGGCAAGCCGGCGTCGGAAGCCGACACGAAGCGCACGCACAACGAGGAGGAACCGGTGCGCTCCCGTCCCGACGAGACTCCGGTGCCCGACAGCGAAGCGACTCGCCGGGTCGTGCTGAGCGGCGACGATGGCGAGGTGCGCGCCGCAGCCGACCGGGTCAAACCCAAAGCTGGCTACATCGACGTGATCGTTCATGGCGACGCCAACAGCTTCCTGGTGATCCGCGAGCACGCCGATGTCCAGATCGATCACCGTGCGCTCGCGACCTACATGGCCAAACATGGACTGACCGGGCAGAAGATCCGGCTGATCGCGTGCGAGTCGGGACTGACCCCGTTCGCGGTGGCGCAGCATCTCTCCAACAAGCTTGGCGTCGAGGTGCTCGCGCCGACGACGACCGCATGGATCGACGGCCAGGGCAATGTTGGCGTCGGCCCGCGAGACCAACACGAGGGTGGGTGGCACCCGTTCACGCCGAAAGCAGTGGCGAGCGACGGCACCAAGACGCCGATGCGGGTCCCGGAGCCGCCGCACGTGCCGTTCGCTCCGAGCGCTCCAGAGATCGTGCCCCCGCTCGACGTGCGGTTCGATCACCGCGAGCGTTACAGCGCGACGAACCACGACGAGTTGCAGGCCAAGCTCGGCAAGATGCTCGAGGTCGATCCGCGCATGACGGACGGTGTCCGCATCGAGGTCGAGCGCCAGGCCGGCGTGTTCGGTGTGAACTACGAGGTCAAGCGCGTGGCGATCGGTCGCGGCGCGCTTGCCGCCGATGTGGTCGCCCACGCCGAGATGATCCGGTTGATCGAGAGGTACAACGGTGCTGTCGGCAAGCTCCGCAAGGTGTGGGACCACCTGCGCGGCACATCTGGAAAAACGTTCGACGGCAGCCGCTATCCCCACGGATCGCGCGGCTGGGTCCTCGCGAACGAGATCGAGAAGATCGGCAACCACATCGCCGCGACCCAGCTGGTGCGCGATCACGGTCAGCTCGACGCGAACCAGGCGAGCCAGGAAATCGCGTTCCTCGCGGGCACCGACGCCTACTTCCGCGAGCAGCTCCGCACGCTCGCGCCCGGTGAGCAGGATCCGTTGTTCGACGTGTCCCGGCCCGACGTTGGCGAGACCACGCGGGAGGCCGAGGCGGCCGGGTACAAGCGCCCCGGGCAGCCGGGTGCGACGATCGACGGCGCTACGCTCGATCCGGAGGCGTACTACTACCGGCGCAGCCAGAGTGATCCATCGAGGTTCGAGCTGGCGCGCAAACCCGGCGCGAACGCACCCGAGCTGCGGGCGCGGGTGGTCGGCGGGAAGTTCATTGGCATCGAGGTGCCGGTCGAGGCGCCTGCGCTCAAGCTCTCGGAGATTCCGAGCGGCAAGGAACTTGAAACGCTGTACGCGCCCACCGGATCGATGGCACCGTATGCCGAGATGATCGAGCGCGCCGGCATCGCGTCGAAGGCCGTGATCGATTTCGCGGCACTCAGCTTCCATCGCAGCCTTTCGCAGAAGTCCAACGCGACAATCGACGACTGGCGGCACGCGGTGAAGGAGCGCTTTCACGAGCGACTCATCGACAAGCTCGCGGATCCGAAGCTCGACGCGGCAGCGAGCTACCAGCAGATGCGGCAGCTCGTCGATGGCCTCGGAAACTCCGATCGCGGCTCACTCGTCGAGGCGTGGTACCGCGCGCGCTTCGCGCCCACGGCTGAGGCACGACGCGCGTACGAGGTCACGCGGACTGGCGGCTCGAACGCCGGCAAGACCGAGAAGCGCGTGACGGATCTGATCGTCGGCCGCGAGATCCGCGAGGTGAAAGACATTGAAGGCCCGATCGACTACGAGCAGTTTGGCTCGTACGCCGACCTGCTGCGGGACGAATCACTCCGCGAAACCATGGGCGTCGACAAGCTGCGTTACGTGTTCACCAAACCGAAGGGTGCCATCGCGAACCTGGAGTTCTTGGCGCGCCAGATGGGCGCAGAGGATCTCCGCGGCCGGCTATCCGTCGAAGTCTTCGATGAACGCGGGAAGGGCCATGAACTTCACACCAAGGCACAAGCCGTCGCGCTGCTCGCTACCCTGAAGGCGGGACGATGACGAAGCATCGACTCGGCGCTAGTGTCATGTCTCCGCAGCATCGCGCGAACCTCGATTTGATTTTGGGGTGGCGTGGATTCGACGTGCTGGGTGCGCCGGACTACGTCCAGTTCGATGATAGGGACCTGAGCGTCTCGGAGTGGAAGGAGCACCTGCGTCGGGCGACAGGACAATGTCTCGTCGCCTGGGAGAAGGTCGACGCCCAGATCAACTATCTGCCGCGAAACGACTTGATTAGCTTCGCGTACCACGACGCGTTCACTCGCCCGGAAGAAGCGATCGCGCTCTTGGAGACTCTCTCGTTTGGAGTCGTAGAGCTAGGCACGACCTTCCTCGATCAATGGATCGAGGCTGACTATCGACGTTGGGGGTTTGGTCGCCGCATGATCGATCACGGGTGGGGCTGTGCGTTCCGAGGCGCGGGCCACGATCGTCTGGTGTCGCGCCGCTGGCTCGACTTCGGTCCGTGGCGCGTTCTCCGACGCCCCGACGACACGACGTTCATCCAGTTCCACGATTTGGCGATCACCGATCCTGCGGAGGCATACGAACAAGCCAAGGTGGGGCATCAGCGGATGGGAATCGATCCGATCGGCGGCTACATCCAGGGGATCGATCTCGATGTCATCGCCGCGGTCCAAGGTGTCTATCGAGCCGACGAGCGGACGCTCGACATCGTGATCGCCCCGGGGATCGAGGTCCGGCAACAGGACATGCGGGTTGCGTGCGGACTTCGGCTCCACCATCGGCTGACCAAGCCAGCCGTCGCCCCGATCGATCAAGTCGCCTACGTGTTCATCGACAAGGCCGACGCGATGGCCCACCTCCACGAACTCTGGCTACGCGAGCTGCAGTGCTGGCACGTCGATGAGCGCGGCAAGCACCGGCTCGACGCGGATTACCATCCGACGCCCACGCCACCGGCCTGGGTGAAGGCCATCGAGGAGCGCGGCGAATGAAAACAACAACCAACATCCTGGAGCCAGCCTCCGCATTCGACCGCCGTTGGGATGCTGCGCGCACCTCTGGCGAACGCTACAGCGAGGAGAACCATGACGAGATCCAGGCGCTCGTCGGCCACTTGATTACCGTGGATCCAGAGATGGGACACGACGTACGAACAGTTGTGGCACGGGAGCCTCGGGAGTTTGGCGTCGGCTACCGGGTTCAATGGCTGGTTATCGGGCCCAACGCTTGGGTTGCAGATGTGCTCGTATTCAGGGATGTGCTTCGCGAGGTGTGGCGCCACAACGTGCTGGTGGACAAGCTGCACGCTCTCTTGAAACAAGCCGAGACGCGGGGCCCCGCGGACCTCGTTCGCGGGTTGGAGAAGATCGGGAAGCAGACCGCCTCGGCATCGATCCTCGATGGCGATGGCTCCGTCAACCTGGGACTCGCTGTCGCGAGCATCGCGACCTTGAAGGAGTACGAGTCCTGGGCCCGTGCTGACCTCGGCCTGGACTAACGCAGGATGACGCGGGCAGTCAGCGCGGGTCGCCAGGCATGGGACTGCATTGCCTGTACGCTGAACACACGTCCGGCATGGGTGCGCGCTCGTGTGGCGTTCGAACCACGGCGCAAAGCCGCGGTCAGGAGACGCAGTGGTTCCGCCGTTCGCGCAGCACGTCGGCATCGCCGAAGCATGCCTCGAGGACGTAAGCCCGCGCGCTCGACGATTCACGACATCGATCGTGCTGCCGCTCGAGAGCACGCTCTCCGCGGCGCGGTCGCCGCGGCGCACGGTCGCGACGTGTCGGCGTTCGACGCGGCGCGCGCACAGGTTCGCGATCGATCTGCTGGGGCGATCCGGTTCGTGATCTCGGACTCCCATCCAACGCAGTTTCCGCGCGGTCGACAACTCGCGTACCGCAGCTCGGGCCAAGCATCCGTTCTACGTGCCAGAAGCAGGCACAGAAAGCAGCCAGAGCGACTCACGGCCTCTCGTCAGCGCCGATGTCGCGCGCGGCACCTTGTGGACGCGTGTCACCGTCAAGGTCCACCGCTAGAGTTGCGGCGGGATCCGCTGCGTCCTTACAGGGAGACGTGGCCGCGATGTGATAGTCGCCCTGCGGCGGGTTCGCGAACTGAGGGGCTTGATTGATATTGCCGGTGCCTACGACGGCGCTTGGCCCGATGTCTGAATAGGTCGCCGTGCAGTTCGCGTTGCCGCCAAACTGCTGGCCGGTCCCGGACACGATGTTCGCGTATACGATGTTGTTCGAGAACACGAGCGGCGTGATCACGGCGCCACAGGTGATACCCGTATCGATGCTGGCCGGGCCGAGGTTCGCCGTGACGGTATTGAACTCGATCCGGTGGATGCCCGGGGTCGTGATGCTATCGACGCGGATACCGCCGTAGATAGTCGCTCCACTTCCGTTGCTCGCGATGATGTTGTTCTGGAGCGTGAACTGCGCGCCGCTGATCGAGATGCCACCACCCGTGTTGCCGGAGATGGTGCTCTGCGAGACCGTAAGCGTGCCGCCCGTGGCCGAGATGCCGCCGCCCGTGTTGCCGGTGACGGTGCTCTTCGAGATGGTGAGCGTGCCGCCGGTCGCCGAGATGCCGCCGCCCGCGTTCCCGGTGACCTTCGCGCGGTGCAGCTCGACGGATGCGGTGTTGCCTGTCGGCAGCGAGATACCGATCCCCTGCGCACCAGACCCGCCGCTGATCTCGAGGTCGTACACCGCCACGCGGCTCGTCCCCTTCACCTCGAGAACGATGCCGTTGCTGGTGCGCGCGAGCGTCGCCCCCGGGGTCGCGAGCAGCGTCACGTCGTGGTTGTCGATCGTCACCGTCCCCCCCTCGTTGATCGTGCCCGTGATCTTCACGTAGGCGCGCCCTGTCGCGACCGCGCTCGTCAGCTTCGTGCACGGCGTCGCCCGCGTGCAGGTCGCGTTGTCCGTGCCGCTCGCGTCGACGTACGCGACCGCGCTCTCCGCGCCGCACGATCCATCGGGCAGGCACGCCGCCGAGTTGCACTCCGCATGCGCTTCGCACCCGCGGCATGTGTCGTCGCTACCGCAGGTCGGGGTCGCGCCTGAGCACGCGCTCGCTTTGCTCGTCGTACACTGCACACACGACATCGTGCTCGTATTGCACGCCGCAGTCGGCGCGCGGCACTGATCGTCGGTCGTGCAGGTCGCCGGACCGTCAATGCCCGAGTCTGGGCACTCGGGATCGTTGAGGTGCGTCTGGCACCAGGTGTTCTGCTTCTCGCAGCCACACGCGAGGAGGCAGGCGACGAACACGGCAAAGGAAGCTCTCTCGTTCATGCAAGGCTCCTAGAAAGATCCGCTCCACCCGAGCACCGCACCGCCGGGCACGATCGCAGCGCTCGGCGTGGAGCTCGGGCCGCTCCGCGCGCGCCAGAAGTAGTAGCCGACACCAACGCCGACCGCCAGGACGCCGCCGATACCGAGGCCGAGGGCGGCGGGCGCCGTATCGGTGTACGTATTCCCCACGCGCGGGCCAGGGTCCTCGTCGTAGTGATAGAGGATCGCCGCGCCCGCGATCGCGAGGACGCCCGCGCCCACCAGCATCCCGGGCAGCACTCGCGACGGGCGCGCTCGATGGAGCGGCGGTGGCGGCGTTTCCTTCGCCGTCGCGGTCAGTGGCACCGCGAGGTGCGCCGTCTCGCCCTTCTTCACGGTGAACTCCTTCTGCACCGTCGCGTAGCCGGACCTCTGGAGGATGACGTTGTGCGTGCCATGAAACGTCCGGAACGCGCCGTTGGTCACGCCGATCGGCTCGCGGCCGTTGTCGAGGACGATCTGCGCGCCTGGCGGATCGGACGTGATCTCGACCCACGTATCCGTGCTCTGTGTCGCGAGCCGATGCAGGACGATCTCCGCCAGCTCCACCGAGGTCGCCTTGAGCTTGTCCTCGTTGCAGTCATCGCAGTACCGCTTTTCGGCGGTCGAGGTCTGGAGCTTGGTCAAGAACGCACGCCCGACCAGCTCGAGGCTCGGTGTCCCTTCGTTCTGCGTCGGGTTGACGGTGACGACCAGCACCAGATCGATGCCGCTCGACTGGACCCACGCGGGTACGCACTGCGGCGTGGCGGACTTGCATGCGGCGAGCGCCTCGCTCTCCTTCGCGCTCGGGCGCTTGCTACTCAGCGTCCAGCCGATGCTGGTCGCCGCCTGCGAGAACGTCTCGGCGACGACGGCACGCTCGCGCTCGCTCGCTGTGCCGACGGTGACGACCAATCCACTGTCGGCGTGCGCCGTGCCACCGAGCACATCGCCCGCACTGAGTATCGCGAGGACGGTCATCGAGATCGTTCGTTCGCTCACGCCTGTCATCCTGCTCCTTCGCGCGGGATCCTAGTACGAGTGTGCATGCCGGTGCCGGTTCGTTCCCGCATCATTGCCAGTCGCGTTCGATCTTCGTGGTCTCGCCCGGCTTGATCGTGATCGTGAAGCGTTCGGTGCGGCCCGAGTCGTCGTGGACGAGCTTGAGCTTGTGTGTGCCCGACGGAACTGACTCGCGAAACGGCGTCTGGCCCCACTGCTTGCCGTCGATCCAGACGGTCGCCCACGGCTTGACGAAGATCACCAGCTGACCTTGCCCTACGGGCGCGGCCGGGCGCGTGATGGCCGGCCGCGGCTTCAGAGGCGCCGCGGAGGCGCCGGCATCAGGCGGTGGTGCTGGCGTCGTGCTCGGCGCGTCGTTCGTGACGACGCCAACGCTCCCTGCGTCGAGCGCAGCCGGGGCGGGTGCCGCGTCGACCGGAGGAGCCGGTGGAGTCGTCGTCTGCGACGTCTCGACAAGCGCAGCCGGTGCCGCGTCGAGCGCAACCGTTTCGGAAGGGGCGCTTGCCGTCTGGGTCGGCGGTTCGGCGCGGGAGTTCAGGACCAGGAACACGGCAACCGCGGTGCCGACGACGGTCAGCGCACTGGCTGCGATGTAGAGCGGATTGGGCCGCTTGGGCGTCCTGACGTCAGCGACCGACATCCGCTCCGAGGCCGCGCCGCGGAGCGTGGTCTGCTGCGGGAAATACGGTTGCGGTTGTGACTTCGTTACTTCAGGTGCGGGCGGTGCATTCGCGGGACGCGGCGGCAAGCTCGGCGCCGTTCGCGCTGCCGCGCGCAGTTCCGGATCTGGCATGCGCTCGGCGAGCATCCGTGCGAGCTCGCCGCGTGCATCGGGCAAGAGATCGCGACACGCGAGCAATGCGCGGAGTGCCTCGTCGGCGGTCTGGTAGCGGCCCTCGCGGGATCGCGCGAGCAACTTGGCGACCACGGCCTCGACATCGGCGGGGACCCGCCGACCTGAGTAGCTGGGCGGCGGGATCATCTTGTGATGGAGCTGGCCGAGACACTCGCTCACCGTGCCACCGAACAGCGCCTCGCCCGCGAGCATCTCCCAAAGGACGACGCCTACGGCCCACAGGTCCGCGCGGCCGTCGAGGCGCTCGCCCTGGGACTGCTCGGGCGCCATGTACGCGACCTTGCCGCGGACGGTCTCGGTGACGGCGCGACCGCTCGCGGACATCACGCGTGCGAGCCCGAAGTCCATCAGCTTGAGCGTGCCGTCGTAGCCGAGCATGACGTTGTGGGGAGAGATATCGCGGTGCACGAGCCCCCGTCCGGGGCTGCTCGGATCGGGATCGGGCACCTGATGCACGTAGGCGAGCGCGCGCAGTATCTCCGCAGTGATGTAGATCGCGAGCGGGACCGGAATCGATCCCGACTCGATGAATCTCGCCAGATCGCCGCCGTGGATATACTCCATCGCGAGAAACAGCACGCCCTCGGAGTCCGGCGAGAAGTCGAGCACGGAGACGATGTTCGAGTGGGTGAGCCGCGACGCGAGCTGCGCCTCGACGATGAACATCTTCGCGAACTCGGGCTTCTTCGCCAGCTCGGGCAACACGCGCTTGAGCGCGACCATGCGCACGAACCCGTGCTCGCCACGCATCCTGGCGAGGAACACCTCTGCCATGCCGCCGTCGCCGAGCTTCTTCACGATCTCGTAGCGGTCGGCGTGCGACCGGACGCCGCTCGCGCTCGTGCCCTCGATCGCGGCGAGCGCGTCTTGTAGCTCGCGGGCAAGCTCGCTGACGCTCTGCTGCCGCCGGTCCGGATCCGGATCGATCGCGCGCATGATCACGGCGGCGAAGGCCGGCGGGACCTGGGGATAGCGTAGACGGATGTCGATCGGCATCGTCGTGTGATGCCGGACCGTCATGTCGGTGAGATGCAGGCTCGTGTAGATCACGCGCGTCTCGTGATCGAGCTGCAGCGGGTACCAGCCGCCCGACGCCATCTCGTAGAGGATGACCCCGAGCGCATAGATATCGGCCTTCCCCGTCACCTTCTTGCCACGCACCTGCTCCGGCGCCATGTAGAGCAAGGTTCCGATCACCGTGCCGGCCACGGTCGCGCCACCCATGACGATGTCATCGTTGAGTTGCGCGACGCCGAGATCCAGCACCTTGATCTGTTCGGCCCCGCGCTCGTCGACGACCACGAACAGGTTGTCGGGCTTGAGGTCGCGGTGAACCGCGCCGAGCCGGTGGACGTGGGCCAGGCAGTCACAGACCTGCACTACGTACTCGACGATCTTCCGCAGCGGGATCGGGCCGGTCTGCGTCTTGAGCCAGCCATCGAGCGACTTCCCGTCGAGGTAGTCCAGCTCCATGAACCACTCGCCGGAGGGAAGCTGATCGATGTTGTGGACGGCGACGAGCCCAGGGTGCTTGAGCCGAGCCGTGGCCATCGCCTCGTTCTCGAACCGCTTCACGAGCGCCGGGTTGCTGGTCAGGGAGGGGTTGAGGAATTTGAATGCCCGGGGGTGGCCAAGTTTTGCGTGACGCGCAAGCCACACCGTTCCCATGCCGCCGCGACCGAGCATCCGCTCAAGCCGGTACGATCCGATCTGTAAGCCCTCCCCGATCATCGGCACATCCGCGCGCAGCACCGGGCGGCAGCGTAGCCGATCCTCGCGAACCCGTGGCACCAAGAAGAGGCCGAACTACTACGACCGGAGCGCAGCATCGACCATCGATGATGGCCGATGCGACGGCGCGGGCTCGCGACGGGTGGAATCGGGAGATTGAAGCCGCATCCGCTTCACGAGCCAGACGAGTACGCCGAGGTTCGCGAGATGTTCGGCGCCCCGGCAGAACTCCGGCGGGTGGGCGTAGCGTTCACCTGGCCGGGCTGCCGCAACTGGCGGCAGTGGAGCCCGGCGTCGAGCTGCTTCGATGGTGGAGCAGCTCAGCAGATCGGAGCCTGCTCGCTCGCGCGAAGGAGTTGTAGGTGACGTGGGAGAATAGAGACGAGAGGATGAGCGTTGCCGCTAAAGATCCAGCAATCGTCAGCGCCGCTTGTGCTTACCGGAAGGTCCAATCGGAATCGTCGATCCGGATCTCGCAGGGAATCGCCGCGGCCGATGATCGTCTGACTGCCCACCGAGTGGCTCCGCTCGGTCGGTCTCGATTTCGATGAGCGTCGCCATGGGATTTGGTTTCAGGCCGCCCAGATCATCAAGGCAGCTCGTCGATCAGAATAGCGCCATTCGCGAAGGTCGTGCCGCAGGTCGTGGTCGTGGTCGTGACCCTGCGGGCGCACGCCGGATCCTGGCTGGCGGTAAGATTGTAGCGCGTGCTGCTGTTGACGTTGACGCATCGCGCGCCGGTGGGGGTCCACTCCGCTTCGCGATTCCACGCCTGGGTATCCGCCTGGACGCCGACGTTGTCGTACAGGTTCAGGAGGGTGCCGTCGGTGGTGTACGAGACGCCGGTGCCGCAGTAGTCAGCGCGCAGGAGCCTCACGCACGAAGTCAGCTGGGTCGTGCGGCCCTGGAACGTCTTGTAGCCAAGCTCGACGCACTTCGCGATGGTCTTGGCCCGACACGAAAACGTGAAGCTAGTGCTGTTGGGCGAGTAGTCGTCGCTCCCCGATAAAGACTTGGAACGCGCGCGCCCGCTGGAGAAGACGCCTCGATAGACTGCCGGTATGGGTTTCGATGCCGTCACGCTCGCTCCGGACTTCACGGACATGGCGGCGCTCGCCGAGATGGTGCATGCGAGGAAGCTCGCGCTCGTGGACGCATCCGAGGTTATTGGCGCGGCCGAACCGCTGGTAACCGCTATTCAGCGCGGGCTGCGTGAGAATACCGCGCGCGAGCGGCGGCGTATCGCGCTCGTCGTCGCGTTCGGAGCGTGGCTCAACGTCGAACCCCACGCCATGACCGCCAAGCACGAGCTGCGCGTGCTCTGTCCAGCGCAGCGCGCGGATGGTGCACTTGAGCGCTGGATCGAGTTCGGGACTTCGCCACGACTCGATCCCATGCGGCTCTACGCCGACCTGCACGCCTACCTCGTGGAGCACGCGGGCGCAGCGGCGGTCGGCATCGCCGTGGATCGCGCCGCGCGCGCGGTGCGTGCCGCCCCCTTCGACGAGAAGGGCCGCGCCAAAGCGCTAGGACACGTGCTGCTCGCCGCCGACGATGCGGGTGTTCGCTCGGCTAGTTGCGCGGTGCTCCGGCGCGAGGTCCAAGCGCTGCTGAGCGTGACGTTCGCCGCTGTTCCCACCGCAGACCAACGCGCGCGCGATGCCGTGGTCGTTACGCTGAGACGCATCCTGACCCGCGACCCGGAGATCGATCGGCCCGCGCCGGTCCTTCCATGGATCGCATGGATGTTCCTGTCCCTTGTCCGGTACCGTGCCGGCCAGCTCCGTTTCCTCGGTCGGTACGCGCGCGCCGTATTCTCTCCGGCCGATGTCGGCGAGGCCCACGCCACCTCCGATCGCATCATCCTCGATGGAGTTCTCCGGGATCGCGGTCGCGGCCTGTGGGCCGGGATGCTTCGGCCCGCGGACCGCGATGATGGTAGTGGCCGGCGCGTTTCCCTTGACCCCACGCGCCTCCAGATCGACGCATTCGCTCGGTTCGTGTTGGCGACGGCAGAAACGTCGCACGTGTCGGGCCGGCTGTTGCGGTGGATGCCGGGGAAGGCTGCGCTGGTAGCGTTCACCGCGCGGATGGCCTCGTCGTTCGCCTGCCAGGTCGTAACTAGCGACTTCGACGGCTTGCAATGGCTCGAGCTTTCCGCCGATTTAGAGACGTTCGCGGGCCTCGCGGCCGGCGACACTTCCGACTTCTTCGCGGCCGATGACTTCTACGATCCGGCGTTCGTCGGCACGGAGTGCGCAGATCCAGAGGACATCCCGGGCTCCGCCGAGAGCCTCCACATGTCGACGCGCGCGGCCCATGAGCGGATCTTCGACACGATGATCGGGCTCGGTGAGCGCGGCGTGGCGAGCGCCTTGCCGTTGCTCTACAGCGGCGCCGGGCTCGCCCAGCAACTCGACAGGCTGATCGAAGCGCGCGGTGGGGATGTGCTGTGCGTGGCGGATGTGGCGCGTTCGGTCACGAGTTCACGATCGGTACCGTTGCCGGCGAGCTTCCGGGCGATCCTCGACCAGCTCGATGCGGACGCCGATCCGGAGGCATTCGAGATCGTGCTTCCCGTCCTGGTCCGCAACGAGCGCATCAAGCCGACGCTGGTGGCGGACAAGCTGCGTATGCTGTGCGGGCTGACAGGCCGGGGCGGGCGGTGGCTCGAATCCCCGCCTTCCGGCTCCGTGCTGCCGTACGTCTTGGCGCTCGAACCGGAAGCAGGGCGGGCACTCGCTCGTGCGTACCTCGCGAGCCATGACGAAGGCACAGTGGCCCGCGGTGCCGCGACCATCGCCGCGATCGGTGCGCCGTGGGCGCTGGTCCTGCTTCGAGACGCGCGCGCGAGCGCGGCGCATCCATGGGTCATAGATCAAGCCCTGGGCGTGGCCGAGCGAGGTGCGTCGACAGGCGCAGCGAGCGATCCGCGCGTCGCGGCGTTCGCGCAGATGCGCGAGCGCATGGCGAACGAGGTCGGCGACCTTCGAGCGGCGCTATTCGCCGGAAAGCTGTGACTGCGGCAAGCTGCACCGATCTCGACCGGCGCTCCAGAGATTTGCGGCTTCGCTTGGTGCGTCGAGCTGAAACAACCGAGCGACAACGCTACCTGCTTGTCGAAGCCGCTCGTGCACCATCGGAAGTCCACCGTTGATCGTCGCCAGGAACAACCGATAGTCGTCTGGGAAAGTCACGCCGTGAACTTTCTCGTACGCCGCAAACTGTATCTCCAATGCGGGTGTTCCTGTCCAAAGCATCTTCCGTTTTCCTCCGGGCCTCGTCACCTGCGCGCTATTTCACTGGGAGACCAGCCCGAGGATGGAACGTTTTGCGGAGGTGCGCACCACTTTTTCGTTCGCTTCTGAATCGAACGAGCGAGGCTACCCGTCGATGTGTTCCGTCGAGATGATACCCTTGGCTTCGGTGTCGGACAGGTCGATCGTGATCGCACGCGCCGTAGCCGCGCTGGGACCACGGACGGGCTGGCTCCCTCCACCCGATCACCTTAACCACGCCCTCCTTGAATGCTACCGCGCGCTGGTCCTTGGGCTCGCGAACCTAGCGATCGCGACGGATTGGGACACCGGATACATCACGAGAGGATGGACCGCAGATCGGCTGCCGTTCGAAGATGAGGTGCTGGCGCATGTTGGTCAGACGCGGGGCCTCGCGGTGAAGCAACTCGAGAACGCGTATGACGTGCTTCGCCTCGCTGACTCGCAACTCGAGGCGGCGAAGATCGCTGTCGGTGGGACCTCACCGCTCGATCACCTCTGCACTGAGAACGGGGTTGGACGCATCGGATCCCTACTGCTCTTGCTGGTCGCCGCGCCCGCGCTGTGGGGTGAGACGGCACGCCTCTACGGCATTCTCGCGAACGATCCCCAACGCGCGGGATGCGACGAGCACTTACTGTACCGATTGGTCGGGGAGCCAGATCGGCGCGTCGTCGGGCGCGAGCTAGATCACGGTGCACCGCTGATTCGGCGTGGGCTTGTTCGCGTTGTCGAGAATGGTCGCCGCCCGTTTCGGCGGCTGGTCGTCGACGAGACAGTCGTCAGACTACTTCGAGGGGAGGCGGGCGACGATGACGGCGAGCGCGGCGTCGAGCGCATCAACGCAAGTGTTCAGCTCGAGGACTTCGTGACCGCTCCCGGCGTCGTCGACAGGGCCTTGGCTGAGATTGCCGCGCTGTCGCCGCGGCAACTGCGGTTAGTGGTTCGAGGGCAACCGGGCAGTGGACGCCGCACGCTGCTGGCGTGCGTGGGCCGACTCGCAGGTAAGGCGATAGCCCTCATCGACGCGCCACTCCTCGCGCGGGAGAAACGGGTCGAGGAACTGAAGGCGATGCTACAGCGCGCGAACCTTCGAGGCATGCTGCCGTGTGTCGATGGGCTCGACGCGTTGCCACCGGGCGACGACACGAACCCGGAGGGGATCCGCGCCGCGCTACACGATCACGAGGGCCCCGTCGCCCTGCGCCTCAGCTCGCATGGCACGCCGCCGCTCGAATCCGGGTACGTGCTGATCGATCTGCCCACGCTGCAGATCGCCGCACGAGCTGCGCAGTGGAGAGCCCTCGCGACCGAGATGCAGTGGGCACTCGACGCCGAGGATCTTGCGGCACGGTATTGCTTGGGCCCCGGGACCATTTGCCGTGTTGCCTCTCAGGTCGCAGACCTCGACAGGTCCGACAACCCGGGGCCTACGCTTGAATCCGCGCTCCGGCGGCACGTCGAGAATCGGTTTGGTGTCCTCGCGACCAAGGTCACCGCGACCGCCTCGATTACGGACGTGGTGTTGCCGAACGAATGCGCGAATGTCGTCGAAGAACTGATCGCTCGCCGGGTCCACTGGAACACCGTGTACGAGACGTGGGGGCTCGGGCGCGTCGTGAAGGCATCGCGCGGGCTCACCGTTCTCATCGACGGACCATCCGGTACGGGAAAGACCATGTTGGCGGGTGCGCTCGCGCGATCGTTCGGGCTCGATCTGTACCGCGTCGACGTGTCCCAAGTGTTTTCCAAGTGGATCGGAGAAACCGAGAAAAATCTGGCACGGGTCTTCGATGCTGCGGAGCAAGCGCGGGCGATGGTGTTGTTCGACGAGGCGGATTCTGTGTTGGCACGCCGAGCCCCGATCCACTCGGCGACCGACCGCTACTCGAACCTCGAGATCAACTACCTGCTCCAGCGCCTGGAGACGTTCGATGGCGTGGCGGCGATGACGACGAACCTCGCCTCCGAGATCGATCCGTCGTTTCGCCGGCGCATCTCGTGCACTCTCACGCTGCAACTACCGGACGTCGAAGCGCGCGAACAGATCTGGCGGAACCATCTTCCTGCCCAGATACCAACCGCGGGCGCGCTCGACTTCGCCGATCTGGCTCGGAGGCACGAGCTTTCGGGCGGGGCCATCTGCAATGCGGTCGTGCGGGCCGCGTTCTTCGCGGCCTCGGATGGCACTCCTGTGTCCCAGTTTCATCTCGAGCGAGCCATACGAGCCGAGGTTCGCGACAGGCACGCGAAAATGCCTGATGGCCACGTGCGCCGATAGCGCTGCTCGCGCTGGGATCGCGCCCACAGGCCTTCGGTCACGGGCCCGAGCGTCCCCCCTTCCCTCCCCCCTTTTCGCGTATCAGAGCGCGTCGGCTGGTGTCGCGCCGGCACGGTTAAGTGCCTAGCTTTGCTCTGATTCGCTTTTTTCCCGAGGGGCCCCGGGTGTCACGCCTACATGCTCGGCGAGCGCTCGACCGAATGCCTCGCCGTCGATGCCCAGTTTCTCCGCGAGCTTGAGGTCCTTATCCAGGCTCGCCCAGGTCCGCGACACCAGCTCGAAGAACGTCGGGACCACCCCCGTCCCCGCCCTCGCGCAGGCCTCCTCCAGCTTGCGGCCGGGCTCCCCGAACCGGTCCGCCTCGTCGATCGGCACCGCATCGGGCAGGTCTCGCTTGTTGTACTGGACCACCACGGGCACCGCCGAGAGGTCCAGCGACTTCAAGTTCGCTACGAGATTCTGCCAGGACGCGTTGTTCGCTTCGCGCTGATCCAGCTTCGAGTCGGCGACGAACACGATGCCATCGGTCCCCGCGAGCACGACCTTGCGCGTGGCCTCGTGCACCGGCTGACCGGGCACGGTGTAGACCTTGATCCGGAACGAGAACCCGGATGCGCGGAAGAAGATCGGCAGGAGGTCGAAGAACAGCGTGCGGTCATCGCGCGTGTCGAGCGTCATCAACCGCCCGCGGTTGAGTTGATCGACCATGCCGTGAAGTGCGCGCAGGTTGCTCGTCTTTCCGGATAACGGCGGTCCGTAGTACACGAGCTTCAACGTCAGCTGACGCTCGGTGAAATCGACCTGGGCCACGGTGAACCCTACCGCACCTGCGGCGTCGGCGACACGACCGGGGGCGGTGGCGGTGCGTCCTCGGACTTGCGCGACTTGATGAACATGTACGCCATGCCGACGATCAGCACGACGATCAGCACGACGAGCAGCGTTGCGGTGTTCTTGTAGGGCGTTGCCTGAGGCGTCTCGCGGGTCGTCGCGCTGACCACCATCGTGGCCTCGATCGCGCGGCGGATCCGATCCATCTGCTTGGGCGCGACCTGATCTCCTGCCCGCTCGCGCGACTGCTCGCGGTAACGACCGGCGGCCCAGCCGTACTCGCCGCGCGCCGCCACCAGCTTGAACAGCGCATCGTGGCCGGCATCGTCGTCCCACTTCGCGAGGACCTTGTCCCAGGCGTCGCGGATCTCGGCGGGCACCGCGAGATCTCGCTCGGACTTGAACGTGGACATCCGGGACGCCGCGAGTCCGCAGCTCGCGCACGCAGGGGCTCCCGCCTTCACCGCAGCGCCGCACTTCGGGCACTCGGGGCCCTTCGGAGCGGCGGGTGCATCGCCGATCATGGGGATCGGGCTGGTGGCGAGCAGCGCCGCGGCGGCCGCGTCGTCGAGCTCTTTCACCCGCGGCAGTGGCGTGGTGGTCGCGATCTCGTCATCGGTCTCGGCGGCGGCGAGCGCGGCCGCGGTGATCTGCGCGCCGCAGCTCGGACACGTCATCCCGACGTTGGCGGAGTTGATCGCGAGCGCCGGGCTGACGACCTGATGACACGACGCGCACTCGACTCGCACGCGATGATCCTGTCACAACGCCGGGCGAAACGGGACGGGCGTCACGATCATCACGAAGATCACGAGCATCAAGATGGCCGCCACGCGCCGCTTCGGATCGAGCGGCGTCTCGCCCACCGGCGGGTGGTACTCGCCGGCGCGATGGCGGAACACGGCGAGCAGAAGCGCCCAGATCATCCACGGTAGGAAGCCGCTGCGCGCATAGGTCAGCGCATCCCCGAGGTCGCTCCCGGCCCCGCGAGCGTCGAGGTACATGAAGGTGCCGACGACGAGACCGACCACCGGCAGCGCGAAGTTGAACCGCTGCGACCAGCGCTCGTGAGCATCGCCAAACGCAGCGCGCGCGATGTGCCCACCGTCGAGCTGGCCGATCGGCATCAGGTTGATCGCCGTGACCAGGAAGCCGACCCACGCCGCGTTCGCCATCGGGTGGAGCTGGACATCGACGCCGGCGCCCGGCAGCCAGCGGCCGAACACGGCGTACTTGAGCAGCGCATACAGGATCGAGTTGCCCTCGAGGTTGTCGCCGCTCTTGATCGGTCCGAGCTCAGACATATGGAGCCCGATCACGAGCAGCGGGATCGCGACGATCAGGCCGGCGATCGGCCCCGCGGCCCCGACATCGAACAGCGTGTTCCGCTCCTCGATCGGCTTCTTCATGCTGATCACCGCACCGAGCGTCCCGAACGACACGTACGGCGGCAGCGGGATGAAGTACGGCAGCGACGCCTCGACGCCGTGCAACCGGCCGACGATGTAGTGCCCCGCCTCGTGGCAGGCGAGGATGCCCATCAGCGTTCCCGCGAAGTACGGACCACCGGCGATGTAGGTCGTCACGCAGCACGCGACGAACAGGCCGATGTGCTTCCAGATCTGGGGCACGAGCCGTGGACTGTAGCGCGTTCGCCGCGACGTGGTGGGCGACGCTCGTCGCGCGACGACGCATCCGTCGAGAACACCCGCGGCGTGGACCCGCACGACGTGTGCCCACAGGCCGTCTGCCGGACCGCCCCAAAGTTCCCGAAGGCCCGATGAAGAGGCTTTCTCGACGAGAAAACCTCTGCTTTGGGACCTTAGCGGCCTTCGGGGCTCTCCTGAACCAGCGAACCTGCCGAGTCGGTCGCACCGTTGTGGAGCGTAGACGCAGCGCTATGGCGCCACGATCAACTGGTCGCCCTGTACCTCGAGTACCGTCGGTGCCCGCACCAGCTCGCCGTCCGCACCCAGCGCCGCCGGGCCGCACGCACCATCGTCGAGCTTGCCGCGGGACAGCGCCGCGCGGAGCGCCGAGCGCGGGTCTTTGGCCGCCGCAACCTCCGCGCGCGCCTGCGCGACGAGCAGCGCCGCATCGTGGGCCTGCGCCGCGGCGCTGCTCGGCGGCCGGCCGGCACGCGCCTGGAACGCGGCGGAGAACTGCGCGCCCGCGTCGCCGGCGAGATCGCCGACGAAGGCGTCGAGGATCATCGCGCCCTGCACCGCTTCGCCACCTCGGATCGGCAGCGACGGATGATTCCAGCCGGCGCCACCGACGAGCTGCACCACCTGCGGCAGGTGGCCACCATGCTTCCTGCGCAACCGATCGGGGTCGGGGAACTCCGACGTGCGGAGCTCGACGTTGAAGTACGGCAGGAACGCCGCCACGATCGCGGCGCGGTCGTAGCGATCGGGGATGTAGAGCAGCGAGTACGGGATGTCCGGAGAGAACGTGGTCCAGCCGATGCGCCTGGTCTTCGCCCTGGCGAGGTGCGCGGCGAGGCGCGGGTTCTGCGCCGGGATGAGGTTCAAGAACGTCTTGACGTCCGCCTCGACGTCGCCGCTCGTCGGATCGTAGCTGCCCTGCCCGGTCACGACGAGGCCGAGCTGCTGCGCCTCGGCGACGAACGCCTCCGCTGCCTCCGCGCCGAGGTCATCGCGCGGGGCGAACACGCCGACCGTCGGGAAGCTGTCCTCGGCGGCGAGCCGCGCGGCCGCGCGCCCTTCGTCGGCCGCCGAGTCGACGAGCCGGAACACGCCCGCCGCCGGATCGCCGCCGTCGGAGGGTGCGAGCAATGCGATCGGAATCTGGTGCAACGCGGCCGCGCGTGCCGCGGCGATCGCCTCGCGCTGACCGACCGGCCCCAGGATCGCGACGGCGCCCTTCGCGATCGCCGCATCGACCGCCGCCACGGCACCATCGGGCTCGCCGCGCGTGTCGAGGAACAGCCACGTCGTGCCGGTGGTCGGCGCGAGCTGGATCGCGATCTTCAGCTCGCTGCCGATCGCGGCGAAGCGCCCGGTCAGCGGCAGCAGCACGGCGATCGTGCCCGGCACCACCGGCGGCGCCGCGAGCATGGTCGCGAGCGCCGTCAGCTCCGCATGCACGCTCGACTCGTCGGCGGCGGAGCTCGCACGCGCGAGGAGGGCGCGCGCCTCGGCGCCATCCCCGCGGTGGTACGCGAGCCTGGCGCCGCGTAGGGCGAGCCGGGCCGCCGGCGCTGCATCGCCCGCGCGCTGGAGCGCCGCGAGCACGGTGCCTTCGTCGAGCGCGTCGATCGATGCGACATCGATCGCGACCGGCTGCGTCCCGACCGCAACGCCTCCACCGGTGGTCGCGTGGTGCTCGCCCGGCCGCGCTTCCTGCTCGAGCCAGGCGCCGCGCGGAGCTTTCGGGCCGCACGCGCACAGGGCCAGGAGCCCGAAGGAGATGACGCGCTTCATTCGTCGAGGAGCGAGCGCACGCGATCGAGCAGGCGCCGCTTCCCCGCCGGCGCCGCTCCGCCGGGCGATTGGCCTTCGCTCTTGCCGAGCTCCTCGATCAGCTCGCGCTGCCGCGGTGTCAGCTCGGTCGGGACCTCGACCTGGATGGTCACGAGGTGGTCGCCGCGCGGCGCGGCCTTGCCGGCCGATTGCGGCACGCCCTTGCCGCGCAGTCGCATCACGCCGCCCGGCTGCGTGCCCGGCGGGATCCGCATCTTCACGTCGCCGTCGAGCGTGGGCACCTCGAGCACATCACCGAGCGCGGCCTGGGCGAACGTGATCTTCAGCTCGCTGCGCACGTCGAGACCATCGCGCTTGAACACGCCGTGGTCCGCGATCCGGATCTGGACGTGAAGGTCGCCGTTCGTGGCGCCACCCTTCCCCATCTCACCCTCGCCCTTGATCGTCTTGACGGTGCCTTCCTTCATCCCGGCCGGGATCACGACGGTCAGC
>JBBRBG010000109.1:0-31240 GCA_038206055.1 Haliangiales bacterium | reverse complement strand
CTCGCCCGCCACGCGCAGCTTCTCGTTCGCCGTATGCCGCGAGCATTCCAGCTCGGCGACCATGTACGCGGCCATCGTCGGGTGCCCGCGCCGCCGGAACAGCCCGATCTCCTCGGCCTCGCGCAGTAACGCGAGCTCGCGGGCATCGAGTACCGCGCGCTTCACGCCGATGCTCATGAGCGCGCGATGCAGCTCGTCCCACACCTCGTCGCGCGCGACCGTCACCGCCTCGCCGCCCACCACGATCGCCGTTCCTCCATCGAACATGTTGCACCTCCTGCGCGCGCACCATTCGCCGCGCATCCATCTCGATACCACGATGATTTTCGACGCTCTGATTCGCGCTCTGCGCGCATCTGCGCCGTCATTTGCGGTGCGATCCCAAACGCATGTCCCGTTCGCGCAGCGTTCTCGCAGGCGATTCCTCGACGATAAATCGAACTGGTTCTCTCGGTTCCGCGCGGCGACCGCGCAAAAGCTGTCAATCGCGAATTCGCGTGTCCGGTCGATTCTTCGTCGATTCCTCGTCGGAGATCTGCTCAGGCTCGATGCGGAGAGATGACCGTTCACGCTTGGGCCAACGACCACTTCCGTTCAGAGAGCACGTCCGCGATCACCCAGCCGATCACGTTCGCTCCGCCGTTCCCGTTCGGCCCTGCGCGCCTTGTCCGACAATGGGGTCCGACCCCATTACCGGACATGCTCGACTCCTCCGCCGCATGTTCGCGCGGTGCACGACGCCGGTCTGCAACGAGTGCTCTCGAATCCGGGAGGCGTTGGCAGAAGGATCGTGCTGTGCGGCTTGTGGGCAGGCGCGCCCCTCCTCGGCGCGGCTGTCCACAAACGCACAGCTCGTCCGCGATCGTCGCCGCATTGCGCGAGCGCACCGACACACGCGTGCCCGCTCTCTCGGAGGCAGCGTCGTAGCTACGACCACGGGACGTTCGGGGTGACGTGCCGCAATCGGATCAAGATCAGCGCGATGGACGCTCGCGCTCGTTCCGCGCTTCTGCGAGCTGTTGCATTCGGTTCCAGAGATTCGCGCCGTCGTGTAAGGTGCCGCTTGACCCACAAACGTTGGCATGGCGAGAAGGGCGCTCGCGCTCATCCCGCGGGCACCGAGACCTCTCGCGTTCGGTTCCGGAGACTCGCGACGAAGTCGGCGTCGTTGGACCTCGCAGCCTCGAGGTATCGAACCCGCCGGCCTCGCGTTTCCAGCGACGTAGACGCGTCCTAGATCCCGAGGACTCGCGTTCTATGTCGGCTCGACAAGCGCCGCCAATCTCGTACAGGTGCACGACCTCGCGGTTCGCTAAGGGGGCCCGCTCGAGCCCGATGCTCGCGTTCCCTCCCCTCCGGCCGGAACTATCGGCGGTAACCGCCGTGACATGGGTCGGCCTCACCTTCGTCAGCCAGCGTGAGCCAAGTCGCAAAGATCGGCGTGGCGGTGACCCCGAAATCGGGTGTACCACCCTGCCATGGGGAACCTTCGCGCCGTCATGTCCGCAGCTCTGCTCTCCTTTGCCGCGTGCAGTGGCGATGGGGCCGCAAAGCCCGATGCTCCACTCGTGCATCTCGATGCGGCGATCGATGCGACCCCCGATGCGCCACCGCCGATCGACGCGCCGAACTACGACTTCACATGCTTGAACAACACGGCGCCAGGGAACGTCGCTGCGACGGTCACGATCGCGGGCACGGCACAGGAGATCTTCCTGAACGGAACGTCGCCCGGCATTCAGCCCAACGGAGGCGTCTCGGTAAAAGCGTGCAAGGGTGATTGCCTGAACGCCAACAACCTCGGCACCACCACCAGCAGCAGCGCCGCTACCGGAACCGGTGCATATTCAACGGCAGCGGTTACGACGAACGGGATCGCCCTCGACGGGTACCTTGATGCCACCAAGGCTGGCGACCGCCGCACCCTCGTGTACCCGCCGTCGCCGGTCGCGCAGAACCAGAGCAATGTTCCGGTACTGCAGTTCAGCAACGGCGCCTTCACGGCCCTGAATGCGATCGGTTTGATCAACCAGGACGATCAGACGAAAGGCCTGATCGGTATCGTCGTCACCGATTGTGCGAACACGCCCATCGACGGCGCCGCGGTGACCGCGAAGCAAGGCGGAAACGCAGTGGGCGACGCACCGCTCGACCTCGGCGGGCTCGCGATGGGCATGGCTCCGGGGACATGGTTGATCACTAACGTCCCCCCGGGCGACACCACGGTGAACGCGTCCTACATGGGCATGACCTTCCGCGCACACGTCGTGAAGTCGGTCGTCGCTGCAACGACGACGACCGGCGTCCGCCCCGGCTTCTGATGGTATAGACCGCGGTCTGTGGAGACCGTGTTCCTCGAGACCACCGGCGATCGCCACGCGCAGATCGTCGGCGGGCTGACCGTCCTCGAGCGCCGCGTCCGCGAGTGCGCGAAGCAGGGCGCGAAGCGCGTGGTCGTCGCCGCCCCACCCCTCACGATCCCTCGCGCCCTGCCAATCCCCGTCGAGTTCGTGCCGCCGGGCACCACCCCTCCCGCCGGCGCCCGCGTCGAGCGCGCCGACGTCATCGGCGGCGTCGAGCTCGTTGACGCCGCCGCACGCGACAAGGCCGAGTGGGCGCTGATCCGCGGCCTGAACAAATCCTACGAAGGCCCGGTCGACGCGCTGATCAACTGGCGGTTCTCGATGCGGATCACGCGCTGGCTCGCCCGCCGCTCGCTCCGCATCACGCCGAACCACGTCACGCTCTTCGCGATCCTCATCGGCCTCACGGCCTCCGCGCTCGCAACACGCGGCGGCTACCTCCTGATCGCGATCGCCGGCGTGCTCCTCGAGGTCAACTCGATCCTCGACTCCGTGGACGGCGAGCTCGCTCGGCTGCGCTATCAGTTCAGCAAGCTCGGCCAGGCGCTCGACAACATGAGCGACGACATCGTCGACAACGTGTTCATCGCCGCGGTCGGCTACGCGCTCGGCGGCGTGTGGATGTGGCTCGGCCTCGCCGCCGCTGGCGGGCGCGTCTTCGTCTCGCTCACGGTCTACCTCGCGGTCTGGAAGAAGCTCCGCAACGCGGACGTGATGGCCTATCGCTGGTGGTTCGAGACGGATGTCGCGACGGTGGACGAGCAGTTCGATCCGAAGGCGATCATGACGTGGCTGCGCTCGTTCGGCCGCCGCGACACGTACGTGTTCGTATGGATGCTCGCGTGCGTGGCGGCGTTCCCGTACTTGGTGGTCTGCCACGGGCTCGCGATCGCCGCCGTGAACGTGTCGCTGTTCCTCGCGCAGTCGACGGTGTTCCGCGCGAAGGCCTGGATCCGACGCAGCTGAAGGTCACGCCCGGTCGAGCGCCCAGCGCCAGAACGGGACGACATCGATCGTTCCCTCCGCGACGCGGATCGTCTCGGATTCGTTCAACGTCACGATCGTGGCGTGGCGGTTGCCGGCCTCGGACATCGCCTCTCGCAGCGCTCGGACCTCGCGGTCCCGCGTCGGCGCGGCTTCGAGCGTCGCGCACACCTGCACGAGGTCGGTGGGCGTCACGAAGTCGACCTCGAACCCCGACACCGTACGGGCGTAAGCAATCTCCGACGTCGCGCGGCGAAGCTCGAGGAACACCGCAGTTTCGAGGAGCTGACCGTGATCGGCGCTGCCACGACGAGCACATGCGGTGACGAGCCCCGGGTCGATGGCGTAGACCTTTCGCGGATTGACCTGGCGAGCGCGCTCCGAAGCCGTCTGGATCGGCACCGCGAAGAACACGTAGGCGTCCTGCACGTGGTCGAGCCAGGCATGGAGGGAGTCCTTGCCGACGGAGAGACCCTGGGAGCGAAGATCGTCGTGGATCTTGTGGACGCTGAACGTGCCGGCGGGTGTGTTCATGAGCTGACGCACGAAGCGTCGGAGCGCGATCGGATTCGCGATCGCATGCCGCTCGATGAGGTCGCGAAGGATGGCGACATCGAGATAGTCCTGAAGGACGCGCACCCGGGTTGGTTCGTCGAGCGCCTGGACCTCTGGAAACCCTCCGCGCTGAAGGTAAGCGACGGCCGCGTGCTCGATCGCCGACCGCGTCCGTGCGGCGGGGTTGCGCGCCGTCGGAACGCCGGCGTGCGCCAGCGACTCCACGAAGCTGAACGGGAACACCTCGGTGGAGAGCGATCGACCGCGCAGCGAAGTCGCGATCTCTCTGCTCAGGAGCTTCGCAGACGAGCCGGTGACGCAGACGTGCACTCCGGGTTCGTCGGCGACGCGGCGGACAAAGCGCTCCCAGCCGGGAACCACCTGGATCTCGTCGAGGAACAGGTTCGTCGGTCGCGTCCGCCCAGTCGGATCGTGTCGATAGTGCGCTTCGAGGAGCTTCGTTAGATCGGCCGCTACAACCTCGCCGAGCCGGTCATCCTCGAAGTTGATGTACAGCAGATCAGCGCGTCGTGCGCCGGCCGCCACGAGCGCACCCATCTGCTGAAACATCAGCCAGGTCTTTCCGGCTCGGCGCATCCCGACGAGCGCGTCGACCTTCCCCTTCAACCACGGAAGCTGGATTCGTCGCTGGGTCAGCGCCGGTAGCGAGCGGGCATGTGAATCCGCAATGATCTCGTCGTAGAGCATGTCCTTCTCGGAAGGACAAGATTACCTGATATTGTCCTTCTGAGAAGGACAATAGGTCAGGGCCTGGACGCGTCGTAGATGAACGTGACGGCGGTGCACACCGCCACCGCACGACCGTTCTGCTTGTACGGCTTGTAGATCCACTGCCGCATCTCTCCGATGATCTTGCGGTCGTACGCGGGATAGCCGCTCGACTTGAGCTGCGAGACAGAACCCACGGCGCCCTTGTCGTCGATGCACAGCTTCATCGAGGCGACGACCTTGCCCTTGCGGGCCTGGAGCATGGTCGCCCTGGTCGGCGCATCGGGCACGATCAGCTTGGTGCCGGAGACGCGCAGGTTCTCGAGCATGGACGGCGGGATGGTCACCGACGGCGCGGGCGGTGGTGGCGGGGGCAAAACCTGCCCGCCGATCAGCCCACCCATGATCTCGAAGTCGTCGTCCTCGAATTCGTAGGTCCGCGTGATCGGCGCGGATGGCGCGATCGAGCTCGGGTACGCCTCGACGAGCGGCGCCCGCGAGCCGGGGTAGGCAAGGAGCGAGGCGCTGCACGCGGCGATCGCGGTGCCGCGGATCGTGAACGGCTTGAACTTCCAGTCGGCCACGGCGGCGAGGAACGCGGCGCTCGCGGCGCCCGAGGTGGACTGGATCGCGGTGAGCTTCGTGATCTCGCCCTTCGGATCTATGCAGACCTTGATCCACGAGGTGGCGACGAGCGCGCGTTGCTGCGCGAGCTCGAGGTCGAGCGCCTGCGCGACCTTGAGATCGACAACGGTGGAGCCCGCGGTGCGGAGCGCCTCGAGAGACTGCGCGGTGAGCATCGGGATCGCGCGGTCGGCGCCGGTCTGCGACGGAAAGCCGATCCAGCGCAGGGAGTCGCCCTGGAACGCGAGCTCGATCTCGATCCCCGGATCCACGGTGAGGACGCCGCCATCGCGCAGCGCCGACTTGCGCGTGGTCATCTGCAGCTTGAGGCCCGCGAGGCAACGCGCGAACACGCCGAGCTCGGCGCCCTTGATCTCGCCGCCGCTCTCGAACCGCTTCGTGCACGCCGCATCCGGGAACCACATCCCGTTGTTCGTGAACTTGGCCCCGAGGACCGCGGTGATGCCCGCGACGTTGCGCGTGCGGATCGCGGCCGCCAGCTTGACCGTCGATGCGGTGGCGATGGTCTCGCTATCGACGGTCTCGCGCGGCTGGTAGAACACCGGCTTCGCGAGCGCCACCGCGGGCGCACAGGCGAGGATCAGCGTCAGGGGCCTCCGCATCTCCCCATGGATAGACCCTCGCCGGCCGTGCCGCCAGGCCGAAAGCGCTAACCGTAGCCCGCCTCACGCTGGTGTCGGATGGCGTGGACCGTCACCGTGTCGAGCGACTCGTCGTACAGGTAGAGCGCGACGTATCCGGTGCGGCCCCGCGAGATGACGAGCTCTCGGAGCGGGCGCTCGACGAGCCGCCCGATCTGGGGATGAGCACGCAGGATCTCTAGCGCGGAGACGATCAGATTTGCGGTGGCCGTCGCGGTCGCGGTCTCCCGTTCCTTCAAGAAGCGAGCGAGGCGTTCGAGATCGGCGACGGCTCGCTCGGAGTACACGAGCGTCGTCACCGCGAGGTTCGACGCCCACGTGGCCTGGGCCGACGCACGACTGCGCCCGACGCCGCTGCGATGAAATACGTGTGAACGTCCTCGGATGCATAGGTTCGACCGCCCTCGTCGACCGAGGCCATGGCAGATCCCACGAAATCGCGACGACGTTCGGCGAGCGTGGCCTGAGCATCCAGCGCTTCGAGCATCCACGCGTGTGCCGTCAGGTTCGACGCCTTCGCCAGGGGGACGATGCGCTTGCGGAGATTGTCGCTCAACTTGAGAGTCGTGGTCCGCGCCATGGTGTCACCAAGGTAGCACCGGCCGCCACCACGCGCAGCCGAAACGACCTGCGGGACCGTTGGCACCATGTGCCCTCCGGTCCCGCAGTAAGTTAACGAGAGAGGTGGAAGCTCAGAGCTTCTTGCCGACGAGCTTGTAGCTCGCCGCGCTGTAGCCGTTGACGTTCACGAACACGGCCGCCGACTGCGCGAGCGTGACCTGGCAGGTCTCGTTCGAACCGGTCTTGTAGGGGCGGCAGTCGTAGCTGGTCGCGGTCGGCTCGCGGCCGATCTTGACGTAGAGGTCGGCGTCGCCGGAGGAGCCCGTGATGGCGAACTGGTAGGTGCCGGCCGCGAGGGTCGGGGTCGTGTACTTCTTGGTCTGGCCCTTGGTGACGCTGGCCGACTCGTTGAGGCCGGCCCAGGTCTGCGGGTTGCCGCCGCCGCCGGGGGTGAACGTGTTGTCCTGCTCGCCCGTGACGAGGACGAGCTGCGAGGAGTCGACGCGCGAGAACATCTGCTCGTAGGTCTTCGGGTCGTCGTAGGAGAGGAAGCCGCGGAACAACGACATGGTGGCGCCCGACATCGAGGCAAAGAACGCGGGCATCGCGTTGTTGACGATGTCGATGTACTTGTAGCCGGTGGTGTCGTCGCTGTTGACGGCCTTGTGCGAAGCGTTGAGGGCGTCGTCGATGTACGCGAAGGTGTCGCAGCCGTTCATGTAGACGACGACGTACTGGCCGGCGACCCACTTGCCACGCTGCGCGAGCGCGCGGACGTTGCTGCCGAGGCCAGCGTGGCCGTTGTAGACGATGTAGTCGGCCTTGGTCGAGAGCGCCTCGTAGCGGGCGCGGAACACCGGCTGCGAGAGGCCGGTGTTGACGTTGTCGGTGAGGAGCGCGACGACGTGGATCTTCTTGCCGTCGGCGAGGGTCGCGTTGAACTCGATGTCGGGCGCGGCGACGCCGGGCGCGGTCGGGACCGACGCGGGGACGGTGGTCAGCGAGCGCGTCGAGAGCTCGGACTTCATCGAGGCGACAAACGTGTTGTAGCCGGAGATGCCGGCGTCGACGGTGGTGGTCGCGCCGTCCTCGTACTTACCGAAGATGGCGACGACGTTGAGCACGCCGTCCTCCCAGATCTTGTTGTACTCGGGGAACTTGCCGGTGGTCTGGATCGGGCTCGGCGAGACGGTCGCCGAGACCTTCAGCGCGTCGGCCGCGGCGACGTTGCAGCCGGAGTTCTTCGGCCGGAAGTAGTAGAACATCGAGCCGGAGTCGACGTCGTGCGCCCCGAAGTCGACGCAGTCGTGCTTGTACTTCTCGGTGAACGCGTTCTGACCCGTGCCGGAGATGTCGGCGGGGAGGATGAAGTCGTAGGTGTTCGGGACCGGGTTCGACTTGCGCCAGGCGACCGGCAGCTTCGCGTGATACTTGATCTGCGTCTTGCCAGAGACGGTGGTCTTCACGACGTTCGTGACCACGGCGCGGTCGATGCGGCCCACGGCGTCGTTGCCGTTGAGGTGACCGACCGTGTAGAGGAGCTGGTCTTCGATCGTCTTGCGGTCGTTCCAGCTCGAGTCGGTGAGCAGGGTGCCGTCGAACTCCATGTCGACGAACACCGCGAGGGCGCTCGCGTCGGCCTTGCCGTCATCGGACTTCACGGTCTCGCCGTCGTAGACGTCGTCTTCGGTTACGCAGGCGGCGACAGGGGCCGCGAGGGCGGCAGCGGCGAGGAAGGGGGCAAGGCGCTTCATGGCCCCCCGATGAGCATGGTCCGTGCCGCCGATAATTCACGCCAAGTCGGCGAGATCACGGGCCTCGGAAGCGCAACCGCACTAGCCACCGGCAAGCCGCCGAGCCAGTGATTCCGATCAGTTGCGCTCTGTTATCAGTTGGCAGTGAGGCTACAGCTCAAGCTCGCGAGGTCGAACTCGCCGTCGAACCCGTTCTCGCACAGCATCTCGGGGTCGATGGAGATGTCGCGCGGCCACAGCTCGACTTCGTCCACCGCCGCACCGCTCTGCGACACCATCGTGATCTTGTCGGCGACGATCGCGAAGATATCCCCCGATGGGATCGCGATCGTGGTCTCGAGCCGGCCATCGATATAGATCTTGAGGCCCGTGGTCTGAGCGCCGGTCTTCTGCTCGGCGATGACGATGCTGTGAGGGCGGGTGGTCGAGAGCGGCTGCGCCGGCACGGTGACGGTGAACTGGTTTGCCAGGCCCGTGGTGCCGGCGAAGATCGCGATGCGCTTCTGCGCGGTCAGCGCGATCCCGATGCCGCAGGTACCGAAGTTCGCGACGAACGAACACGGACGCGTGAAGTCGAGCAGCGTATCGGCCGGGCCGCCAGCGTGAACCCACATCGCGATCGAGTGACCCGGCAGCGTGGCCGCGGCGGAGTACTTCGTCAGGTCGAGGCCGGTCTGGCTCGCGCCCATCCTGAGCGCGTCGCCGAGGTTCGCGCCGAACGTGGTGAACGTCAGCGGCTGACCGAGCGAGAGCTGCAGCGTTCCCGATTGGACGAGCGGAACATCCTCGAAGTCGAGCTCGTAACCCGGGCGCATCGGCACGCACACGCCCTGGAGATCGAACACGCCGCGCACGAGCGTGGTGCAGGTGGCGTTCCCCGAGATCGCGATGTTGTAGAACCGCAGGTCATCGACATCGGTGTTGAACATCGATCCGACAAGCAAGTCGGCGTCCTGACTCGCGTCGAACCCGTTCTGCACACCGGGGTTGATCAGCGCGATGAAGTTGCCGTTGATCAAGAGCTCGAGACCCTTCGATGGTCCGGTGGTGCGTACCGCGACGTGCGACCACTGGTTGACCGAGATGGTGCCGCTCGTGGAGAACAGCTGACCGGCGGCGTTGAAGGTCTCGAGGATCACGGTCGTGCCGGAGAGCCGCACGCGGTGGCCGCCGGTCGAGGTCGCGTTGACGTTGGACCACAGGAGCGAGTCGGCGGCGGGACGCGGCCGGACCCAGACGCCACCGGTGTAGACGCCCGCGGGCGACGACGACAGCGCGGGCTTCGTGCCGACGTACTTGTGCGCCGCCGGAGAGCGCGTCGCGGTCCCGGCCCAGCCTCCGACGACGGGGACCGTGATCGAGCCCTTGGGGCTGTACGCCGCGATCTGCGAGAGCAGGCTCGTGTTGAGGTTGGAGCCTTGCTCCCATGCATAGTGGAGGACGAGACCCGTCGACGACGTCCACGTGGTGGTCACGCTGCCGCCCTGGTTGCCGAGGCCGTCCTTGGCGCGCACGGCGAAGCTGGAGAGCACGTTGTATGTCGTGGTGATCGCGAGGCCGGGGATACACGTGGTGAAGGCGGCGCCGTTGAGCGAGCACTCGAACGTGGCGGGCTCGTCCGCGTGGAAGTCCATCGTGAAGTAGTTGACCGGCCACTTCGCCGGCGGAACGGAGTCGAACGTGACGACGGGGCCGGTGTTGTCGATCACGAACGTCGCGCTCGCGGTGCCTGGGTTGCCGAGCGCGTCGGTCGCCGTGATCAGGATCGTGTGCGTGCCGTCGCCGAGCAGCGGCGAGGTGTACGAGGGCGGCGCGCACGCGACCGCGGCGAGTAGATCGATCTTGCAGGTCGTGGTCACGGCGCCACCGGTGACCGTGAAGCCCGTGGTCGGCGTCTGATTCGTCGACGGCGATACCGGCGGCGCGGTGATCGTGACCGTCGGGCCCGTCGCGTCGATCGTCCAGGTGTACATCGCCGAGCCGGGATTTCCGAGGGCGTCCATCGCCTGGACGGTGAATGTGTGCATGCCATCCGCGAGGGACAGGTACGAGATCGGGGAGCTGCACGCCATGAACGAGCCACCATCGAGCTTGCAGGTCGGTGTGCCTTCGCTGACGGTGAAGGTGAACGTGGCGGTGGTGCTGTTCGTCGGGTTCGCGGGTTTGTTGAGGATGGTCACCGTCGGTCCGGTGGTGTCGATCACGATCGTGCGGCTGTCGCTGCCGGGGTTGCCGACGGCGTCGAACGCGCGCACGACGAAGGTGTGGTTGCCGTCGGCGAGCACGCCGGTGGTGAACGCACTGGCGCACGCGACGAACACCCCGTCGACGCCGCACTCGATCGTGGTCGCGCCGGTGACCGTGAACATGTAGGTCGGCGTGTTGTCCGCACTCGGGCTCACCGGCGCGTTGGTGATCGTGACCACCGGGCCGGTGGTGTCGACGGTGAACGAGCGCATGTCCATGCTCGTGTTCATCGCCGCATCGCGGACGCGCACCGTGAACGTGTGCGGACCATCGGGCACGCCGGCGTAGGTCTTCGAGGCGGCGCAGGCGGAGAAGCCCGTGCCGTCGAGATCGCAGTCGGTGTTCGTCGGGCTGCCGCCGGTGGTGAACGTGAAGGTCGCATTCGCCGAGGCGACGGTGCCCATCGGTCCGGTGTTGATCACCACCGTCGGCGCCATCGTGTCGATCGTCCAGGTGTACGTCGCCTCGGGCCCCGTGTTGCCGGCGGGGTCGGTCGCCTTGACGCGGAACGTGTGTCCGCCGTCGGTGAGCGCTGGCGACGTGTACATCGAGGTGCAGCTCGTGAAGGTCACCGTGCCGTCGATCTGGCACTGGAACGTGGCCGTCGCATCGGGTGACGAGAACGCGAACGTCGGCGTTGCATCGTTCGACGGGTTCGTCGGGTTCGCCGTGATCGTCACCGTCGGTGCGGTGCCGTCGACCGTCCATGTCCGCGAGGCCGGAGTGGGATCCACGGTGCCGGCGGAGCTCTTCGCGCGCACCGTGAACGTGTGGCTACCGTCGGCGAGGCCGAGCAGGATGTGCGGCGTCGTGCATGCCGCGTACGTGCCGCTATCGACGAGGCATTCGAACGTGGCGTTGGCATCCGGCGAGCTGAACCCGAACGCGGGATCCGCCTGCGACGTGCTGCCGTTCGCCGGGCCCGAGGTGATCATCGTGTCGGGCGTCGAACTGTCGATCGTCCAGGTGTACGTCGATGGCGTCGAGTCGACATTGCCGGCGACATCGACGGCGCGGACCGTGAACGTGTGCGAGCCGTCGCCGAGCGTGCGCTGATCGGGCGAGGTGCACACGGCGAACGCGCCGCCGTCGAGCTGACACTCGAACGTGACCGCGCCGCCGCCGGCATCACTGCCGATGAACGTGAACGTGGGATTCACCGTGTTGTCGACGGGAGGTGGCATCGTCACGAGCGTCGTCTCGGGGGGCGTCGCATCGACGCGCCAGGTGTACGTCGCGGGCGTCTCGTCGACCGCCGCGTTGATGGCAGCGGAGACCTGGAACGTGTGCGTCCCGTCGCTGACGTCGCCTTCGAACGGCGGGATGCATTGCGCCGGAAGGTTGTCGTCGATCTGACAAACGAACGAGTTCGCGTTGCCCAGGGCATGAAACGTGATCGACACGTGCGTGTCTTTGGAGAGCAACGCCGGGACGGCATCGAGCGCAGTGTCGGGTGGCGTGCGGTTCTCACCGCCGTTGCACGCGGCCACCGAAACACCGAGAACCACCACAAGCCACGCGAGGGGACGCAACATCGAGGCGGATGATAGCGGCCGCTGGCTGGCAAAACACGCCGTCCGATGACGACGGGAGCTCAATGTGAGCGTCCTCACGACCGAACACTGGTAACAATGCCGACGTGCGGTGGCAGCGTTACTGGTTCGCCGGTGGAGGACGCATCGCGGCTGCCATGCTGCGCATCGCGCTGGCAGTGGCCGTGCTGTGGGGGCTCCACCGACTCCAGACGCGCTGGCCATCCACGGCGCCCGGCGGTGGCGCGCACGCGAGCTATCGCGGTGTTGGTGCGTGGATGCTGTTCGGCGACCGCGAGCCCGCGGAGGCGGTGATCACCGCGCTGTGGGTGATCGCGCGGATCAGCGCCGTCGCCATGCTGCTCGGCGCGTGGTCGCGGATCTCGACGGCGATCAGCTTCGTCACGTTCATGTTGCTCGCAGCGCTGTCGTACTCGGGCGTCCCCTCCTGGTCGCATCTGTTCAATCCGGTCCTGCTCGCGCAGTTCGCGTTCCTCGGCGCGCGCGGCGGCGACGTGCTCTCGGTCGATGCGCTGGTGCGGCGGCTCCGCGGCCGGCCGGCGATGAACGTGCCGAACGGCTATCAGTGGTCGATCCGGCTCGTCCAGCTCGCGGTCGCGCTCGTGTTCGCCTCGGCGATGTTCCACAAGCTCGTCGGTGCGGGCTTCACGCTGCGGTGGGTCACCACCGATAATCTGCGCAACCAGATCCTCCTTCGCTACGACCTCGGCGGATGGGATGCGCACCCGGCGCTCGTCGACTGGTTGCTCGCCGATGTCTGGCGGTTCCGCACGGCCGCGGCGTTCTCGATGCTCTCGCAGAGCTTGCCGATCCTCGCGTGCGTGTTCGTGCGGCGACCGGTGATCCGCGCCATCTGCGGCGGTGCGTTCGTCCTCGAGACGCTCGGGCTCGGCGTGGTGATGCAGTACTGGAACCTCGAGTGGTTGCCGATCGTCGCCGTGTTCATCGACTGGGACGCGGTGGTCGCGTTCGTCACCCGCCGCCCGGCGGTGCTTCCCGAGGTGCCGGCCCAATGGCGGCCACGGCGCGCGCCCCAGATCTTCGTGATCGCGTTCATCGTCTACGAGGGCGCGATGGCGTTCGTGCCGATGATCGATCAGCGGCTGAACACCTATCCGTTCACCGGGTTTCCGCTGTTCGCAGCGCTGCGCGTGCGGGCGCCGTACGACGAGCATCTGCCGTTCGCGCTGCCTGCCGGGCACTTCGAGGTCGTCTCGGATCCACCGGTCGACGCTTCGTTGCTCGATGCCCAGTTCCGCGACGTGTACGCCACGAAGAGTCGCGATGCGCTCCGTGCTCGGCTCGCGGGAATCCTCGCGGAGGTGCAGCGGCGATCTCCCACGGCGAAGGTGTCCGCGCTCCGCATCTGGGTCGTCATCCTCGAGTCACCGGCGTATCCCGCGTACGCGCAGCTCCTGCCGCACGCGCTGGGTGTGCTCGCCGAGGTGCGCGCCGATGGCACGTTCCTCTGCAAGCTCGATGCGCCGCTGGTCCCGCGCACCTACTTCTTCGCCGACGCGGTGGAGCCGGTCCTGCTGCCGGTCGCGGGCTGGGCCTACGCCGTGGCGAACGACGGCGTGCCGTGGATCGTCGCGCGTCGCTGAGTCACGAACCGCAGGTCTCGAGCTCGCCGGTCGTCTTCGCGTTCATCGAGCAGCGCGCGGCGGTCTTGTCGACATCGGTCGGCGGATTGGTCGTGTACTTCTGCGTGCACTCCTTCTCCATGTCGATCCGGATCTGCTTGATCTGATCCGGGTTCTCCGCCGCCTTCTCCGGCGCCGTGGCGACATGTACGTCGATCATGTGATTGACGAGCTTTGGGCAGTCGATGTCGTCGACGATCACGAGGCCGGTCGTCGCGCCCGTGGTCGAGGGAGGCGTGGTCGGAGCGGGCTTGCTGCCGCCGCACGCGGCGACGACGAGGAGGGCTGCGAGCAGGGTCTTCATGGTCACTCCCACGCGATATCCATGTGGTCGTCCTCGCCCATCGCCTTCTCGAGCAGCGCGAGGAGCTCCGGATCGGCGCCGTTGTCGGCCATCAGCTCGAGCGTGTCGCGGTCGACGTAGTAGTCCTCGTCTTCCTCGTGATCCTCCTCGAGCTGCTCGACGAGGAACTTGAGCTGGGCGTCCGTGATGGTCCCGATGTCGTCACCGGTATCGATGCGGGTCAGCTTGGGCATCGGCCAGAGGTCCTACTTCTGTTCGTCGCACTTCGCGACGGCTTCGAGGTCGCCGGCGGCCAGCGCGCACTCGACACGCTGCTTCGCCGTCTTGTTCACGCACACGTCGACGAACTCGGCGGTCTTGGCCTCGGCGATCGCCGTCTTCTGCTTGGCGACGTCAGCCTTCATCGCATCGGTCCCGGTGCCCGAGCCCGCCTTCTTGAACTCGAGGTCGATCAGGTGATCGAGGAGCTGCTTGCACGAGTCCTCGGAGGGTGCGTTCTTACAGCCGGCCCCGAGGAGCATGGCCGCGATGATCCAGCGGTTCATCCCGATATTCTATCATCGGGACGGCGGTCCCAGCGTCGCTCGCACGGCTTCGATCCGTCCGAGCACGGCCGGCGAGGGCTTGAGCGCGACCGCCCGGTCCAGCACCTCGGCGGCGGTGTGCGGCGCCTTGTCGGCGGCCCAGGCGGCGGCGAGGTGGACCATGATCTCGGCCTCGTTCGGCGCGAACCGCGACGCCCGATCGAGCGCGCGCACCGCATCGCGCACCTTTCCCTGCTTGAGCTTCAGCCAGCCCCAGCTGTCCAGGATCGCCGGATCGCCGGGAGCGAGGTCGCGTGCGTGGGCGAGCCAGCGCTCCGCATCGCCGAGGCGCTGCCCGCGATCGGCGAGGAGGTAGCCGGCGAGGTTCAGCGCCGCCGTGGAATCGGGTTGCTCGGCGAGCAGCGGTTCGAGGATCGCGAGCGCGGCATCCGGCGCTTTCAGGTGATCCTCGAGGCGAGCGCGGGCGAGCTGCGCTCCGACGGTCGTACCCATGCCGGCGAGCACGGCGCGCGCACCGGCTGCATCGCCGCCATCGGCCTTCGCGTACGCCGCGACCAGCGCGAGGTCGAGATCCTTCGGAGCGAGCTCGCGCGCCGGTGCGATCGCCGCCGCCGCGCCTTTCGGATCACCCGCGCCGATGAGGATGTCGCCGGCGAGCCGGCGGGCCTCGCCGAATCGCGCGGAGTCATGCGCGATCGGAAGCAGCCGCTTCACGGCGCCGGTCGGATCACCCGCGGCATCGAGCTCGGCGTGGACGAGCGCACCCGCGTCGGGCTCCACGGCGGTGATCCGGATCGCGATCGCGCGCGCCTGGGTGATGCGACCGAGGCCACGTGCCAGCCGAGCGATCGCGGTGAGCGCATCGGCGTCGCTGCGATCGTCATCGAGGAGCGTCAGCAGATCGATCGCGGCGGTGCGGTCATCCGCCTCGCACAGCAGCCAGAACAGCTCCTCCGCGATATCGAGCGGCTGACCGCTGCGATCGAACGCGCTGCGCGTCTGCTCGATCGCCTCCTCGATATGCCCCGTGCGTCGCAGCGCACGCGCGAGGTCGAGCCGCGCATCGATGTGGTCCGGATCTTTCTCGATCACCTCGCGCAGGTGCGTGATCGCCGTCTTCAGGTCATTGCGCTTCGCGAACCGCTGCGCGAGCCGGTAGTGCCCGTCGACCGAATCCGGAATCTTCTCGACGAGCTGCCGAAGCACCGCCTCGCTCTCGTCGGGGTCCTCGAGCTTCGCGAGCCCGAGATAGCCGCGCTCGTCATCGGGGGCGAGCTCGATCGCGCGACGGTACGAGGCGATCGCCTCCTTGCGCTTGCCGCTGCTCATCAGATCACCCGACATCAGCCAGACCTGCGGATGATCCGGCCACTTCTTGCGCGCCGCCGCCAGCGTATCGGCCGCGGCCGCCTCGCGCTTCGCCTTCGCCTGCACGCGCGCGAGCTCGACCGCGATCATCGGCTGATCCGGAGCCGCCTTCGCCGCGGCCGCGAGCGACTCGGCGGCGGCATCCCAGTCGGAGCGATACGCGGCGAGCTTGCCGTCGAGATAGAGCGCGTACGCGGCGTGCGTCATCGGCGGCAGGGGCTTCGCCGGCGCAGCATGACGGCACGCGACAAGCGCGAGCAGCAACGCGACACGGAGCCCTGACACGCGCACAGCCTACCTCAGCGCTCCCCGGCGCACGTGAAGAGTACCGACTCTCGAGCCGTCACACAGCTCTAAAGCTGCCGTGCGGTCGAGCGCAGCAACTCGTTGCATGATCGTGCACGGCGGTGCGCTGATGGCATGATCCGTCGCGGAAAAATGTCAGACCACACGAGCCACCCGCGCTTCGCCGAGATTCGCAAGAACATCGCGAGCGTCGGCCATCACGTCTATCTGATCATGGCGGGACCCTCGCCGCGGTTCCTCTACACGATCGGGCTCACCGACGTCGCCGGCGCGGAGCTGCTGCTCGCGGGCGGCGGTCGCTACGACGCGCAGGAGGCCTACGAGATCGTGGAAGCAGGCGCTGCGGCCCTCAAGCTCGGCGGGCGCACCAAGGCAACGTTCACCGCGGGCAATCATGGGACGTTCTCCCTGCGCGCGACGCACGCCTCGTGGGTCGAGCACCTCTTGCTCGGCGCGACGGACTTCTATGTCGGGGCCGCGGTGCACGCATTGCAGATCGTTCCCGACGCCGAGCATCACACGCTCGACGTTCCGGATACGGCGCTCGATCTCGCGAGCTCGCCGCCGTGGAAGTGGGAGCTCGAGGAGTGGCCATACGCGGTCCCGAAGGATGCAATGGCGATCACGAATCTCGCCGGGATTCAGGGCCAGCCCATCACGGAGGCGAACCGCTGGGAGGACGATCACTGGGAGTGGTACGCGGGGAGCGAGCGCAGCGAGGACGAGATGTACATCGTGCCGCTCGCGACGCTCATTGCGCACGACCCATCGCTCGTCGAGGCGATGGATATCCCTGTGCTCACCGGGCGCGGGCGCGAGGCTCTCGGGGATGACTGGGAGTCCTACGACATCAAAGACTGAAGCGCGGCTCGCACCGCAGATGGGATCGGCGCTCCCCCGTGGTCAACGCGACGATCCACGGTCCGCGCGGAAGCACGGTCATGCGGATGGCCATCGATACTGGTTCTTCCGCCACGGTCGTTGTTCCGGACGTGCTGGACTCGGCTACAGCGCCCGAGATGGCACCGCGCTGACGAGCGTGACCACGGCTGTTGGCAAGGAGCACGAGGTCCGGTCGGCTGAAGGGCGCATCCTCGTCGAGAGGGTCGCGCCTCCGGGCTAGTTGGTCTTCAGGGTCAGGCTGAGGCAATCCGGCTCGGAGACGATCACGGTGTCGCCGTCCTTGAGGATCGCCTTGCTGATCCGGCCGAAGCGCACGTCGTTGACGAACGTGCCGTTCGTGGTGCCCTGATCGATCGCGACGAGCTGGCCACCTTCGTAGCCGATCCATACGTGCTTGCCCGACGAGCGTGGGTCATCGATCACGATCTGCGCGAGGCCGGGCTGCCGGCCGATCAACAGGCCCTGCGTGGTCAGGCTGAACCGCTGGCCCTGGAGGCGGCCGCGCGTGCAAGTGAGGACGCCGACGGTCATCGAGCCGAACGCGGTCGCGGCGATCGGCTGGCTGCCGCTCGATTGCGGGGCGTTGACGGCCATGGTCTTCGCCACCGGATTGGCGCCGCGGCCGGGCGCCATCATCGGCGCGGGCATCTGCGGCGCGCTGTGCTGCGGGTGCATGCCTTGCTGCTGCGGATGCATGCCGTGCTGCGGAGGCATGCCGTGCTGTTGCTGCGCGTGCATGCCTTGCTGCTGCGGATAGCCGGGCTGACCGGGGTGTCCCGGCGCGCCGGGCGGGCGGTGCATGCCGGGCTGCTGTGGCCCGGCGGCCTTCTTGCGCTTCATGTAGACGATCACGCCGCCGATCAGGCCGGCGAGCACGAGGATCACCGCGACCGCGACGCCCGCACCACCACCGCCGCCGCCGCCGCCGTTCGTACCGCCTGCGGAGTCATCGGTCTTCTCCTTCGGCTTGTTGCCCTTGCCCTCCTTCTTGAGCGCGCGCGCCTGTTTCAGCATGCGCGGCGCCTCGGAGTGCGTGGGGAACAGCGTGAGCACTTCCTCGAGGTCGACGATCGCCTCGTCGAGATCGCCGGCCCACAGCTCGTCGAGGCCCTTCTTCCAGACCTTCGAGGTCTGCGACGGCTCGGTGTTGACCTTCGCCTCGGCGAGGAACTTGTTCACGGTTGCCGACGCGACGATGAAGTTGAAGCCCTGGACCTCGCCGCGGCTGCCGAACGTGGAGAGGCCGATGACCTCGCCGTGGTCGTTGATCGTGGGGCCGCCGGAGTTGCCGTGGGTGATCGAGGCGCTGATCTGGATGATCGGCTCGCCGGCGCTGGTGCGCTTGATCGCCGACACGGCGCCTTCGTTGATGGTGGCCTCGAGCTGCGATTTGTCGTCGAGCAGGCCCTGCATGTCGGCCGCGCCGGGGTAGCCGATCGCGAGGACCTTGTCCTGGATCAGGACCTTGTCGGAGTCAGCGACGACGAGGTTCGGCGCGTCCTTCGCGTCGACCTTGATGATCGCGACGTCGGAGCCCTCGCCGGGCTTGCCGTACGCCTTGACGGTGTAGGGGAGCTTCGTGCCATCGGGGAGCACGATCGCGGCGTTCGCCACGATGGTGGAGCCCTCCTGCAGCGTGCGCACGAGATCGACCTTCGCCTGCTCGCTCATCTGCGCGAGCTCCTTGGCGTACTGCTTCTGGATCTTCGCGGCGAGCGACTTGAACGCCTCGGCTTTCGCGTGCTCCTCGCCCTTCTTGATGTCCTCGACGACGTGGGCGTTCGTGACGACGTAGCCATCGGCGCTGACGAAGAAGCCAGAGCCCATGCCACCGACGTACTCCTTGAGCTCGTCGTTGCCGACCTTGAACGTGACCTCCCAGAAGCCGAGGACGCGCACCACCGAGCCCTTCGCGAAGATCGACGCGCGCTGGTTCGCGCTCGGGCCATCCTCGGCGCGGGCCGGCGGGGAGGCGAGGGCAAGCAGCAACGCGGCTGCGCCCAGCACAGACCTCCCTCGGAACATGCCGCCTAGCTTACTACAGCGGAATGTTGCCGTGCTTGCGCGGCAGGTTCGCCTGGCGCTTGTTCTTCAGCGTGCGGAGGGACCGGATGATGGTCCACCGCGTGTCGCGCGGGCGGATGATCTCGTCGATGTAGCCCAGCGAGGCGGCCTTGTAGGGGTTCGCGAACCGCTCGCGGTACTCGTCGGTGAACCGCACCCTCGCCTCGGCCTTCGCGGCGGGGTCGGTGATCTTGTCGAGCTCGCCGCGGAAGATGATGTTGACGGCGCCCTCGGCACCCATGACCGCGATCTCGGCGCCGGGGTAGCTGACGTTGACGTCGGCGCGGATGTGCTTGCTCGCCATGACGTCGTAGGCGCCGCCGTATGCCTTGCGCGTGATCACGGTGATCTTCGGGACGGTGGCCTCGGCGAACGCATAGAGCAGCTTCGCGCCGTGCTTGATGATGCCGCCGTACTCCTGCGTGGTGCCGGGGAGGAAGCCCGGGACGTCGACGAACGTGACGATCGGGATGTTGAATGCGTCGCAGAAGCGGACGAAGCGCGCGGCCTTGATCGAGGCATCGATATCGAGGCAGCCCGCGAGGTGCATCGGCTGGTTCGCGACGATGCCGGTCGAGCGCCCATCAAAGCGGGCGAATCCGACGACGATGTTCTTCGCATAGTCCTTCTGGACCTCGACGAACCTGGCGTCGTCGACGACGGTATTGATGATCTTCTTGATGTCGTACGACTTGTTCGACTCGAGCGGCACCACGGCGTCGAGCGTGACATCCGCGCGGTCCGGCGGATCTTGCGACGCGCGCGTCGGCGGATCCTCGGCGTTGTTGCTCGGCATGAACGAGAGCAGCTCGCGCAGACGGGCGATGCACGACAGCTCGTCGGCCTCGGTGAAGTGCGAGACGCCGGACTTGCTCGCATGCGTCATTGCACCACCGAGCTGCTCCTTCGTGACCTCCTCGTGGGTCACCGTCTTGATGACCTCGGGTCCGGTGATGAACATGTACGACGTGCGATCGACCATCAGGATGAAGTCGGTGATCGCCGGCGAGTACACGGCGCCCCCCGCGCACGGCCCCATGATCGCGGACAGCTGCGGGACCACGCCGGAGCTCAGAACATTGCGCAGAAAGATATCGGCGTAGCCGGCGAGCGACTCGACGCCCTCCTGGATGCGCGCGCCGCCCGAATCGTTGAGGCCGACGACCGGGCAGCCGATCTTGGTCGCGAGGTCCATCACCTTGCAGATCTTCTGGGCATAGGCGCCGGAGAGCGATCCACCGAACACGGTGAAGTCCTGTGCGAACACGCAGACCGGGCGGCCATCGACCATGCCGTGGCCGGTGACCACCCCATCGCCAAGAATCTTCTGAGCCTGCATGCCGAAGTCCGCGCAGCGGTGGGTCACGAACTTGTCGAGCTCGACGAAGCTGCCCTCGTCGAGCAGCGCCTCGATGCGCTCGCGCGCCGTGAGCTTGCCGGCCTCGTGCTGCTTATCGATGCGCGCCTGGCCGCCCGCGAGCTGTGCCTTGGCTTCCATCTCTTCGAGACGCGAAATCGGATCTTTCACGGGAGCGGCGTATACTTTCGACGTGGCGAACGTCAAGGGAAGCGCGCTCTCGTCGCGCGTCCTCTGGGTGCAGCTGAACCATGGGGAAGCGGGGATCTCGAGGCTGCTGCCGCAGTGCTCGCTGGAGCTACGTGCGTCCATCGAGGCCGGCATCCACAAGGCGAAGTGGTACCCCCACGAGCAGTTCATCGAGCTGATCACCAACATCGATCGGCTGTTCGGCAAGGGTGACCTGTCGCTCGTCGAGGAGCTCGCGCGGTTCGGCGCCGATGCGAACCTCACCACGATCTACCGGCTGTTCTACAAGGTCGGCACCACGCACTGGATCCTCGGCCGCGCCGTGCGCCTGTGGAGCGCGCACTACGACACCGGCTACCTCGAGGTGATGACGCGCGGCCCGAAGACCGCCGTGCTGCGGATCCGCGGTTACCACACGCCGCACGTCGTGCACTGCATGAGCGTGATGGGCTGGGCGAAGCGATCGATCGAGCTGTCGGGCGGCAAGAAGGTCGAGTCCAAGGAGACCAAGTGCCGTCTCAAGGGCGACGAGTTCTGCCAGATCGAATCATCCTGGGAGTGAGTCCTCGGGGCCGAAGGTCATCCGGCGCTGCGCGGCATCGAAGCCGGCTTGCGCCTCCGGCTCCGGCGTCAGCAGCGAGACCACGATCGCGACCAGGAACGACAGCGGCACCGTGATGATGCCCGGGTTCTTGAGCGGGATGATCGCCTCGCCGTTGTGAAGGAGATCCTTCCACACCGTCGGGGACAGCGTGATCAGCACGAGCGAGCTGACCGTCCCGGTGACCATGCTCGCGACCGCGCCGCGCGTGGAGAACCTGCGCCACAGCATCGACAGCAAGAGGGCCGGAAAGTTCGCACTCGCGGCGATCGAGAACGCGAGGCCGACCATGAACGCGACGTTCTGACCCTGGAACACGAGCCCGAGGCAGATCGCGAGGACCGCGAGGCCGACCGTTGCCAACCGCGCGACCTTGAGCTGCTCGCGTTCGTCGACCTTGCCCTTGCGGACGACGTGGCCCCACAGGTCGTGCGCGAGCGCCGCGGCGCCCGAGAGCGTGAGGCCCGCGACCACGGCGAGGATCGTGGCGAAAGCGACGGCGGAGATGAAGCCGAGAAAGCCGGTGCCGCCGAGCACGCCCGCGAGCAGTGGCGCCGCCATGTTGCCGCCCGCATCGACCGCGATGATCGCCTTGCGCCCGACGAGCACCGAGGCGCCGAAGCCGAGGATGAAGGTGACGAGGTAGAAGAAGCCGATCAGCGACGTGGCGTACGCGACCGAGCGGCGTGCGGTCTTCGCATCGGGCACCGTGTAGAACCGCATCAGGATGTGCGGCAGACCCGCGCAGCCGAACATCAGCGCGATGCCGAGAGAGATCGCCTCGAGCGGATTCGCGACGAGCTTACCGGGTGCGAGGACGCCGGTACCGTACTGCTCCTTCGCGGCGGCGAACAACGCCAGCGGATTCATGCCGAACTGTGCGAGCACGAGCACCGCGAGCAGCGTGGCCCCGAGGAGCAGCAGCACGGCCTTGATGATCTGGACCCACGTCGTGGCGATCATGCCGCCGAACAGCACGTACGCGAGCATCACGCTGCCGACGATGATCAGCGCGGTCTCGTACGACAGGCCGAACATCAGGCGGATCAGATTGCCGGCGCCGACCATCTGCGCGATCAGATAGAACGTGACCACGGTGAGCGTACTCGCCGCCGCCGCGATCCGGATCGGGCGCTGGCGCAGGCGATACGCGACCACGTCCGCGAACGTGTACTTGCCGAGGTTGCGCAGCGGCTCGGCGATCAAGAACGTGATCACCGGCCAGCCGACGAGCCAGCCGACCGAGTAGATCAGGCCATCGAAGCCGGACGTGGCCACGAGGCCGGCGATGCCGAGGAAGCTCGCGGCGCTCATGTAGTCGCCGGCGAGGGCGAAGCCGTTCTGCACCGCCGAGATCGCCTCACCGGCCGCGAAGTAGTCGCGCGTGCTGCGCGTCTTGCGCGCGGCCCAGTACGTGATGCCGAGCGTGATCGCGACGAAGCCGAGGAACCACGCGATCGCGACGCTGCTGGAGCCTTCGGTCATCCGCGCTTCCGGGCGGCGTCGATCGCGGGATCGTAGACGCGGTTCGCCCACCGCACGTAGACCGCGGTGAGCACCGGCGCGATGACGATGACGATCGCACCGACGACGATGCCCACGCTGACGCGGCCATCGGCGAGCAGCGTGCCGGCTTCCTCCTTGCCGAATGCGACGAGCAGGATGAAGCCGAAGTACGCGAGCATCATCACGGCGGTGAGCGTGGCGCCGATCCGCCAGCGCTTCTTGAGCACGGCAGCGAGCGCCGCGTCCCGTCCTTCCATGGCCGGACCATAGCGCGGGCTGGGCTGGGGTCAGACCATGACTTGCATGACTTGCATGGGTACGTGACGACCCACGAGCTCGGGAACGAGGACGTCCTTGTCACGCGTATCGTCGAGAGCGCGCTGGATCACCGCACGCCTGAGGTGAACGCGACGCGTCCCGTCCCGAGCTTGTGGCTCGCCGGCTATCCCATGCAAGTCATGCAAGTCATGCAAGTCATGGTCTGACCCCTAACCGCCAGACGCGCCAGCTCACTCCGCCGCGCGGATCCCGCACGACGAGGGCCAACTCTCCGTCCTGCGGACCCTCGGGCTCGATGCGGAGGTATGCGCGCGAGAGATCGAAGTCGTGCATCGTTCCGCACGAGGTCAGCCATGTGACGTTGTCGGTGCCGTCCACGGCCGTGACCGCGAGCGGGATCTTGGTGGCGCCCGGCAGCAGGAGCTCGGCTCCCGGCTCACTACCGGCGATCTGCACATCGGCGAGGGGCGGGTTGGTCGCGGCCTCGCCGAGCCACACCGTCTTCGTCGCGGCGAACCCATTCGCGGTCACCGCGAGGATCAGCGGCACGGGCGCACCGGCGGTGAGCCCGAGCTCGGCCCGCGCGATCGCGAGCTCGGTCTCCGAGGGCGCGATCACCGTCGCCCCGACTACCGCGCCCGCGAGACCCGGCGGCGAGACGACCTCGACGGAGTCGGGTGCGCGCGCCGACGTGGCAGAGCCCGCGTTCGCGACCAGCACCTCGAGCAGCGACGTGGTCTCGGCCGGCATACGAGGAGGCGTGGCACGGATCGCGACGATGCGATCGTGATCGAGCTGCCAGGGCTCGTCGAGGTCGCCGGCGCAGCCGACAAGGAGCGTGACGAGAACGAGTGCCTTCACAGGATCCCCCGGAGGCCGATCGTGGGGACGATCGGCAGTGACGTGACCGTCGTCGATTGCGTGTAGTCGTAGCTGTACGCGTACGTGATCGGGCTGGTGTTCATGTAGACGTTCTGCACGTCGAGGAACGCGGTGAGGGCGGTGGGTCCCCAGCGCCACGAGTAGTCGACGCGCAGATCGAGCTGGTGATGGAGCGGTGCACGCGCGCTGTTCGGCTCGCCGTACGTTGGGACGTAGAGGTTGCGATCGTTATCGAACACCGCGCCGGTCGCCGGCGTGTAGGGCAGGCCCGAGTGCAGCTGGAAGCGGCCACCGAGCTGCCAGCGGCCGCGCTTCCAGCTCGCCGCTGCGTTCAGGTTGTGCGGCTGGTCGTACGAAAACAGGCGGCTGTCATCGCCGGGATGGTCGACGCGTTGCGAGTGCGCGTACGTGTACGACAGCCAGGCGAACCACGGCCCGGCTCGATGCGTAGCGAGCAGCTCGCCACCGACGGTCGTGCCGCGGCCTTGGTTGCCGAGCGAGCCATCCATCTCGTGCGTGATCAAGTGCGTGCGATCCGTGTAGTACGCCGACCCTTGTACGCGCGTGCCCTCGCGCGGATCCCACTGGACGCTCGCAATGTGCTGGCTCGCGCGCTCGGAGTCGAGCTTGTCCTGGAGCAGCTCGCTCTGGTACTCGGGCGGACGGCGGTACGCTCCCGAGGAGATGCGCGCGATCCATTGCGGAGACACCTTGAATTCGAGCTGTCCGCGCGGCTGCAGCAGTACCTCCCCAGTGCGCGCGAGCTCGTCAGCGCGGACGCCCACGGTGGCGCGGATCTTCGCTTCGAGGTTTGCGGAGGTCGCGGCCCACTGCGCGAAGTCGGGGACCCAGAACTCGCCGTGATAGGTGGTCGACATGTCGTGCGGGTCCCAGGCTTTCGGTGCCTCGCCCTCGCGATCCTCCGTGCCCGTTGCAATGTCGGCCGAGTAGCGACCGACCTGCGCCTCGGCGCCGCCGTGAATCTCGATGTTCGTCAATCCGGCGACCGTACCGAGCGTGCGGATCACCTCGATGCGCGGCGTGACGTTTGGCAGCGTGCCCTGCAGCTTCTGCTCGGCGCCTTGCGCGAAGTCGTAGCGCGTGACCACGCCGGAGAGCGCGAGATTCGCGGTCCACGAACCATCGTGATAGCTCGCGCCTGCGGTCAACCGCGCGAACGCGGTGTGCGCGTAGAACCGCTTGGTGCGCTGGTCGGTGTCCTTCGTGGTGTACAGCTCCGCGGTATCGGTGGCGCCGAGGCCGGAGAGCCAGAGCCGCCAGCGATCGTCGAGCCGGTGGTCGATGCGGAGCTGCGCGTCGTAGTAGTTCGGGACGGTGGTCAGCGTGAGATCGAGGTCCGAGGGCAACAGCGATGGCAGCACGAGATCGATCGTCGAGCGGCGGATCGCAGCGAGGTAACGGGTGCGCTTTCCTGCCGAGCCCTGCGCGAGCAGGCCACCATCGAGCACGGAGAGCTCGCCTTGCACGCTGCGGCGCTCGTCACCCGCTCGCGTGGTGATCGCGACGACACCGGAGGTCGCTCGGCCGTACGAGACATCGAATCCGCCCGGAAGGTAGTCGAGCGACCGGATGGTCTCGGCAGGAAGCACCGAACGAAATGCGATGCCGTGGAACAGGATCGGGATCTCGAAGCCGTCGACGAGGATCCGCGAGTCCTGTGGCGAGGAGCCGCGGATCGGCACGCCGGTGAGGCCGATTGGCACCTCGACGTTCGTGACGCCGGGCATCACGCGGAGCGTCTGCACCACGTCACCGCCGGTGCCGGGCATGCGCTGCAATTCGGCGCGATCGAGCGCGGCGCCGCCTGGCGCCTCGACCGGTTTCTCGCCGACCATCTCGATCGTCTCGCCGCCGGCGTCGAGCGAGCGGAGGACCACGTCGTCGATCGGTCCACCGGTGACGACGGCGAGGCCGACCTCATCGCCATCGTGCTCGATCACGAGCGTGGTGCCGACCGGCGCGCTCAGCGTGAACCAGCCAGTACGATCGGTGGTGGTGTGAGCGGTGGAGCCTTCGAACCCGACACGGGCACCGGCGATCGGCGCGCCCGCGATATCGATCACTCGACCGACGGCAGTGACGCCGGCAGGCTGCGCGTAGGCGACCGCAGCAGTTGCCGCGAGGGCGGCGAGGCAAACGATGACGGAGTTGGATGACACGTTGGTTCGTCCCCGTAGGTCTCGGAACATTCAATCGTCGTTGGGGGGGCAGAGATCGCGCGAAACGCGCGCAGGTAGGCGAACGCTGCAAGCAGCGCGAGTCCGAGCGCGCCGGCGATCATCAGCGCGCGCGCAGCCGAACGCCGATGAACGCCGTCGGCCACGTGACGACCTTGGTTCCCGCGTCGCTCATGTAGTTGCGAGCCCACACCGGGTGGAAGTTCTGGCTCTCGTCGGTCTTGTCGCTGATGTAGACATTCGCGGCCGGGCCGGCGAACAGGTCCACGGGACCGACGGGCAGCGCGACCGTCGCGCGCAGCTGTTCGAGCTGACCGAGCTCGCCGTTCCATACGTTCGTCCACCAGTTCATCGCCTCGAGATCGAGCGCGAGTCCGGCGGGGAGATCCGTGTGATAGCCGAGCCCCGCGCCGGCGAGAAGGTGGCCGTGATCCGGCGAATACGCGACGCCCCAGACGTTGTGGACATGGCGCGTGCCGTGGCGCAGCGCGACCGCGGAGATCTGCGAGGTCTCGACCCATGCGTCGACCGCGACCCGGCCGTTCCTCGAGTAGTTGATGAGGCCGATCGGATACGCATCGTTGCCATCGCCCGAGATGTTGATGACGCCGAGCTGCACGCCGCGCATCTTGTTCGCGACGTTGACCAGGCCGATCTGGAGACCCTCGACGTCACCGCCGATGCTCGCGGCGCCGGAGATCTGCGCGCCGCGCACGCGATCCGCGACGCTCGCCGCGCCGGCGATCTGGACGCCGCGCATCCGGCGACCGGCCACTGCGCCGAGGCCGCCGATCTGGAACCCATCCATGTCGGTGGCCGCGCCGGCGACGAGACCGCCGATCTGGAGACCCGTCGCGGGGCCGCGGCTGAGCGCGCCGAGGCCGCCGATCTGGATGCCTGTCGCGAGCCGCCCGGCGACCGCGGCGAGGCCGCCGATCTGGATGCCCGAAGCGAACTCGCGCTGTGAATCGACGAGGCCGCTGACGCTCGCGAACCGCGAACCGTCCGTCGCGCCGACGAGCACGTGCAGACCCGCGCCGACCACGACGTGCGCACCGACGATGCGGTCGACGGCCAGCGGTGGAACGAAGCCGATGGTGGCGGGAAGCTCGTACGTGCGCGGGCGCGGTGGCGATGTGCGCGGTGGAGCCGGTGGCGGGATAACGACCTGCGGAGGCCGCAGACCGGCGAGTACTTCGCCGGCCTGATCGCGGACGAGGTTTGTCGCGATATAGGACAGCATCTCGAGCCGCTCGGCCGGGTTCGCGGGCAGCGCGATGGTGCGCTCGACGAGCGTGCCGGCGGCCGGGCGATACGCGATCCGGGCGGCGCCGTTCGCGATCGCGATCTCGAGCCGACCGAGCGCCGGCGCAAACCCGGCGGCATCCGTGACGCCGACCGAGAGTTCGAGCGCGACCGCGGCACGCAGCTCGGAGGCATCGATGTCCGCGACATCGGTGGTGATCTCGACCCCGATCTCGGGAGCGTGAGGTCGTGCTGGTGGTTCGGCCTCCTGCGAGGGATCCTCCACGGGCTGTGCCGCAAGGGGAGCACCACCGAGGACGAGCGTCGCGCCGATGGTTCCGGCGATGAGGCTGAGCGAAGACATGCGGCTTGGTCCCCGCACCTCTGGATTCGTTCAAGCGAAACCATCGGTTGCGGGTGCCGACGATAGTTTGAACGATTCCCAGGCGACCGGGGACCAAACAGCATTGTCGCTCTCCTGCGCCATCGCGGCTGACCCTGGTTCCGCCCCCGTGACCGAGCCGACATTGATCGCGCGCGTCGCGGACGGCGAGTCCTCGGCGATCGACGAGGTCTATCGCACCCATCACGCCGCGCTGCGCTCGTTCGCACGCCGTTATATCGGCGATCGCGAGGCTGCCGAGGACCTCGTGCACGATGTGTTCATCGTGCTGCCTTCCGCGATCCGCCGGTTCCGCGGCGAGAGCAGCCTGCGCACGTTTCTCACCGCAATCGCGGTCAAGCGCGCCTACAAGCACGTGCGGTCGGCGAGCCGCCGGCGCGCCGCGATGACCCGGTTCGCGGAGCTGCCGGAAGCGCCGTCGCCGCGTCCAGATACCGCGATGGCGCAGCAGCAGCTCGCCGAGCAGCTCTATGCAGCGCTCGACCGACTTCCCGATGACCAGCGTGCGGCATTCGTGCTGTGCGAGATCGACCAGCTCACCGCGGGCGATGCAGCCGCGATCACCGGAGCACCGGAGGCAACGATGAGGACCCGGTTGTTCCACGCGCGCAAGAAGTTGCGCGAGCTCCTCGAGGAGGTGCCGCGATGACAGATCGATTGACGTCTGCGATCTCCGCCGCACGCACGCGCGCCGATGAAAATGCGGAGGATGGCGCGGCCACGCGGCTGCGGATCCGCGAGACGCTCGCGAAGAGGGGCGGAGTGCGCAGGAAGAAGTGGACGCTGCTCGCCGCGGTGATCGGGACGCTGTTCGGCTCGACAGCATTCGCGCTGCATCAGGGATGGGAACCGCCGTGGGCATCGCACGCTGCGGCCGTGGAGACGGCACCGATCGTCGAGCGGCCGAAGGTCGCGATGCAGCTGCCGACGCCGGAGCAGCCGTTCGTGGCTCCGCCGGACAGGGAGACTGCGAGTGCGCGCGAGGAGCCAGAGGCACTCGCGTGGAGCAGTGCGCCGATGCCGCGCCCGTTGCGGCCGCGGCCGCGAGCAGTGGCCACGAACGTTGGCTCGGTTGCGCTTGCCACGCCGCCGCCGCCCCCCGATTCTACGCCGCCTACGCCGACGATCGGAGCCGGTCCTTCGCGCGTTGCGACAGCGGTTCACACGGATTCGCCGGCGCCTGGCCTCGAGAGAGAGCTCGCGGCGTATCGCGTCGCCCATTTGGCGCACTTTCGCGGCAATGACCCGGAGGCGGCGCTTGTCGCCTGGGATCACTACCTCGCGAAGTTCCCTGACGGGCGAATGGCGCTCGATGCGAGATACGACCGCGCGCTCGTGCTCGTGAAGCTCGAGCGATGGAAAGACGCACGCGAGGCGCTCGCATCGTTCGCGGCGGCGAACAGCACGTATCGGAAGACCGAGGCGGCGAAGATCCTCGACGCGATCCGAGCTCGCTGACCGACTTTCTCCCCGAGAGGGTGTTCGGCTTCGATCGCGAGCCCGGCATCGCGTGGGTCGTCATCGATCGCCGGTAGCGTGTAGGGTCGGTTTCGGCGGATGCTCGCGACATGGCCCGGTTCGTTCCGCCTTCGATCGAGAGGATCGACAGGCCCGATGGCGGCTTCGTGCTGCGCTCGCGCGTTCCGACGCCGAACTATCTACGCTGCCTCGGCGACGCGCTCGTACGCTGGGCCGGCGAGGCGCCCGACCGCACACTGTATGCGGAGCGCCGGGGCGGCGACTGGCATCGCGTCTCGTACGCGCAAGCGCTCGCGAGCGCGCGCAGCCTCGGGCAAGCACTCCTCGATCTCGGGCTCGGACCCATGCGGCCGCTGCTCGTGCTGTCGGGGAACTCGATCGATCACGCGCTGCTCGCGCATGCGGCGATGCACGTCGGCGTGCCGATCGCGCCGCTGTCGCCCGCGTACTCGCTGATGTCGAAGGACCACGCGAAGCTCCGTGCGCTGAGCGCCGTGCTCTCGGCGGGAGCGATCTACGTCGCGGATCGCGACGCGTTCGGACCTGCGCTCGCGGCGCTGGCCCCCGACGTACCGGTGCTCGATCCTGCGAGCGTCGCGCAGCTCGCCGCCACGCCGCCGACCGCCGCGGGCGATGCCGCGTTCGCCGCCGTCTCCGGCGATACGGTTGCAAAGCTGCTGTTCACTTCGGGCTCGACGGGGATGCCGAAGGGCGTGATCAACACGCAGCGCATGCTGTGCGCGAACCAGGCCGCGCTCGCCGCGAGCTGGCCGCTGCTCGCCGAGCGTCCACCGGTGATCGTCGACTGGCTCCCGTGGAGTCACACGTTCGGCGGCAACCACAACCTCAACGCGATCCTCACCACCGGCGGCACGCTCTATATCGATGGCGGCAAGCCAGCGCCGGGCGCGTTCGACGAGACGCTGCGCAACCTTCGCGAGGTCGCGTCGACGATCTACTTCAACGTGCCGCGCGGGTTCGACATGCTCGTCGGCCAGCTCGAGACCGACGCCGGCCTCCGCGAGACGTTCTTCTCTCAGCTCGACATCGTCTTCTACGCTGCCGCTGCTCTCTCGCCCGCCACGTGGGCGCGCCTCGAGGCGGTCGCGGCGCTGGCAGGACGACGCGACATCGCGATGACGTCGGCGTGGGGCTCCACCGAGACCTCGCCGCTGGTCACCCAGGTGAGCTTCGCGATCGATCGCGCCGGTGTGATCGGCGTGCCGGTTCCCGGCGTCGAGCTCGCGTTCGTCCCGGCGGGCGACAAGCTCGAGATGCGCGTCGCAGGTCCGAACGTGTCGCCGGGCTATCTGCGCGCGGACGGTGGCGTCGAGCCGCTGCCCCTCGACGCCGACGGCTTCTATCCGATGGGCGATGCAGGCCGGCTCGCGGATCCGGACGATCCATCGGCTGGCGTGGTGTTCGAGGGCCGCACCTCGGAGAACTTCAAGCTCTCGTCGGGCACCTGGGTCCACGTCGGCGAGGTCCGTCTCGGCCTGCTCGCGGCGTGCGCGCCGGATCTTGGTGACGCCGTGATCACCGGCCACGATCGGGAGGAGCTCGGCGCGCTGGTGTTCCTCGCGCCAGGCCGCACGGCAACCGACGAGCTACGCACCGCGCTCGCCGCACGGCTCGTCGCGCAGGTGGCGACCTCGTCGAGCACTCGGATCGTGCGGATCGCGATCGAGACCGAGCCGCCGAGCATCGACGCCGGCGAGATCACCGACAAGGGCTACCTCAATCAGCGCGCGATCCTCGCGCGCCGCGCCGACGCGATCGCTCGCCTCTACAGCGATGATGGGGACGTGATCCAGAGCCGTCTGGAGCACGATGACCTGGTTGTTACTCCATGTTGAACACGAACGGGATCGCGAAGGCAGCGCGCGCTCCGATCGACGCGAACCGCAACCGCCGAAGGTTCGTGGACATGCACGCA
>JBBRBG010000108.1:0-31307 GCA_038206055.1 Haliangiales bacterium | reverse complement strand
TCGGTCGCGAGGGCGCGGAGCGCGGCGAGGTTCGTGGCGAGGCCCGCCGCGCCGCACAGCGCGGCGAGGCGATCGGCGGTGTGCGCGCCCGCGAGCTCGAGGGCGAGCCGCGCGCCGGGATGTACGTGCAGCGCTCCGCCGACGGTGCCGACCGCGAGCGGCATCACGAGCTCGCCGTCGAGGCCGTCGTCGGTCGCGCGCTCGCGCCACACCGCGAGCGGCCGGTACTGGCCGGAGAGCGAGGCGAACGCGTGCGCACCGGCCTCGACCGCCCGCCAGTCCTGGCCGGTCGCGACGAGCACGGCATCGACGCCGTTCATGATGCCCTTGTTGTGCGTGGCGGCGCGGTATGGATCGAGCTCCGCGAACCGCGACGCGGCCGCGATCGCCATGCGCACTTCCTTGCCGGCGGCGTCCTCGCTCGCGAGCTGGTCGTCGTGGATCGAGCAGCGCACCGTGACCGTGCGGCCATCGGTGAGGTTCGAGAGGATGCGCAGGCCGGCTCGGCCCTGTGCGATCGCGGCCACGCGATCCGCGAGCGCCTCGCACAGCGTGTTGACCAGGTTCGCGCCCATCGCGTCGCGGCAGTCGACGTGAAGGTGCGCGACCAGCACGCCACCATCGGGACCGGCGTGCGCGAGCGTGCGGACGTCGAACGCGACCGGTCCCCCGCCGCGCTCGGCGAGGCGCGGCACGCGGCGGCGCGCGTCGGCCATGATGTCCTCGGCGTTTGCCCGCAGCGCGGAGGCACCGGCTTCGACATCGGCGATGTTCGTGACCTGGATCTGCCCGATCATCACGGGCGCCGTCAGCGTTGTCGTGAATCCGCGCGGCCGCGCCATCCGCGCTGCGTTCGAGGATGCGGCGACGACACTCGGCTCCTCGATGGCCATCGGGATCAGCGTCTCGACCTCATCGACCACGAAGTTCACCGCGACCGCGAACGGCAGCGCGTAGACGCCGACCACGTTCTCGATCATCCCGTCGGCCACATCGAGCGGTAGCGCGCCGGGGTCCACCGCCGCGAAGCCTTCCGCCGGCAGGCCCGCGAGCTCGAGCAGCCGGCGCCGGCGCTCGAGGACGCTCAACCGGTAGAAGCCGGCGAGCCGAGAGGTACGGGGGGACGACACGGGGACCCTGGTGTTTACGACGCTGCGGCGCGCAAGTCCACGCCCACCTCGTCGACGGAGAGCGACAGCGGCTGACACCCGCATTGGATGAGCGCACGACGCGCACTGGTTACATCGGCGGTGCTCGGGATCACGGCGATTCCGATGTCACCTCCACCCGCACCTGTGGTCTTGGCGGTGCCGCCAAAGGCTGCAATCGCGACCCGAGCGGCCCTGACACACTCGGGGACGAGCGCGACCCCCGTGGCGATCGCCAGGCGATCGATCGCCGCGGCGGCGAGCGCGAACGCGCCGAGCACGACCGTGCTGGTGCCCGTGTAGCGCGACCCGAACGGCGCGATGGCGGCGCTGGAGGCATCCGCGACGGCGGTCAGCGCGGCATCCACCGCGGTCGGGTTGGCGGCGCGCGCTTCCATCACGCGCGCGACCAGGGTGGCCGTATCCGCCGACACCCCGGTGAAGAACGGGATGAGCACCAGTCCCTCGGGCCACGCTCCGAGCTTCGACGCACGGCCGGCCTCGAACTTGATGGTGCCGCCGTGGACCGCGCTCGCGATGTCGGCGCCGGACCCACGTGCACCGCGCGCGCCCTGCGCCGCTGCGTGCGCCGCCATCGCGATCTCGAGGACCTCGGTTCGCGCGCCTTCGCCGGCCTCGGCGAGCGCCAGCCGGGTCGCGGCGACCGTGACCGCGGCGCTCGATCCGAGGCCGAGCTTGGTCGGGCCGTCGTAGAACGCGCTCGAGTCGACGCTGATTGCCAGCGCCGCGGTGACGCTCGCGTCGTCCTTGCCGCGGCGCGCCGCAAGCTCGGCAGCGACCGCGAGCAGGAACGGCGAGCTGCCGGCGGGTACAGGTCCGCGACGCTTCGCGACCACGCGCCGATCGACCGCGATCACGAGCGCCGGCGCGCCGTCGAGCACGGCGTACTCGCCGGTCAGGATCAGCTTGCCGGGCGCCGTGGAGGTCATGGTCGTCATCGTGCGGCACCAGTGTGCATCCGCTGCGAATCAGATGTGGAGAGTTGGCGTAGAGATGCGTGCGGCAGATCGCAGCGCCCTATGTCGACACCGCGACCGGCCCACCTGGTGCGCTCACGATCACATCACTGGCGATCGGGCGCAGCGCGGCGGCGACGGCATCGGCGTGCTCGATCGAGGTCAGTACCTTGACGTGCGGGCCCGCGTCCATGGTGGCCCACGCGGATAGCCCACGGTCGCGCAGCGCGCGGACCTCGGCGAGCAGGGCGAGGGTCGCCGGCTGCCAGTAGATCACGGCGGGGCGCGCGGCGATCGCGGACGCGTGCATGGCGAGGGCGTTGGCTTCGGTGATCGCGCCGAGCCCGGCGAGATCACCGGCGGCGAGGGCGCCCTCGGCCGCGGCGAGATCGTGGGGCACGAGATCGATCCACGCCTTGTAGAGCGGGGAGGTATGCGCCGTGTGATCCATCGCGTCGCGCGAGCCGTGGGACTTCGGGGCGCCGCCGCCGACGATGGCGATCACCATGCGCACGCGATCGAGCAGACGCGAGGTGATCGGCTCGGCGAACGCGTCGCTGCCGTCGGTGGCGTGGCCGGCGTGCATGCGGACGAAGCCGCCGTACAGCGAGCGCGCGGCGGAGCCCGACCCCCGGCGTGCGAGGATCGAGAGGGCGCGCGGGGAAGCGGCGAGGCCGGCGGCGGTGGACGCGGCGACGGCAAGCGCGGCGAACCCGGAGGCGGAGGAGGCCAGGCCCGAGGCGGTGGGGAACTGGTTCGCGCTGGTGACGCGCGCGCGCGTGGTGAGCTTCGCCTCGGCGCGGATGAGATCCAGGAAGCTCGAGATCCGGGCGACGTCCTTTGGCCGCGCCACCGAACCGTCGAGGATCAGCTCGTCGGCGGCGAGGGCAGGGTCGAAAGCGACGGTGGTCTCGGTGACGAGCGCTCCGAGCGTGAGCGAGAGCGAGCCCGCGGCCGGGAGGTTGAGCTGCGCGTCGCGCTTGCCCCAGTACTTGACGAGGGCGATGTTGGCGCAGGCGCGCGCGGTGGCACTGGTCATGCGGCGCCGCCGCCGACGGTCGCGACGAAGCCGGTGACGCCCGCGTTCTTCCACTCGGTGAGGATCGCGGCCTCGCGATCTCGCGGAGCGATCGCGATCACCGCGCCGCCGCCGCCCGCGCCCGTGAGCTTCGCGCCATGGGCACCGGAGACGCGCGCGGCGTCGCACAGGGAATCGAGCATCGGGGTCGATACGCCGAGCTCGGCGAGCAATGTGTGCGCCTGGTTCATGGCAGCGCCGAGGCCGGCGAAGTCCTTCGCCGCGAGCGCGGTGGTGCCGGTATCGGTGAGGGCGCCGAGTGCCCGGAGGCGCGTGTCGTCGGCGGAGGCCTTCGTTGCCTCGGCGACACGCTCGACCATCGCGGCCGTGGTGCGCGGCGCACCGCTGGGACCCACGAGCACGCGCAGCGGTGCGCACGCGAACGAGCGCAGGCCCGTGGTCTTGCGGTACACGCCCATGCCGCCGGCGATCGCGAGCGCCACGTCGACGCCGCTCGGCTTGCCGTGCATCAGCGCCTCGCTCGCATTGGCCGCGGCGAGGATCTCCTTCGCATCGAGCGGCCGCTTCGCATGCGCGAGCAGCGCACGAGACACGGCCACGGCGAGGGCCGCCGACGAGCCGAGCCCGGCGCCGGGTGGGATCTGCGCGTCGCCGACGAGGGTGACGGTGGGCCGACCGAGACCGAGCGCGTCCACGATCGCGAGCAGCGAGCGCCCGACCGGGTGATCGTCGGTCGCGGTGCACTTGAGATTCCACGCGGGAACGTCGATGCGCAGCGAGCCTCCGGCGGGCGTGGGCACTGCGGCGATGGTGACGCCGCGATCGAGCGCGGCGGCGAGCGCGGGGAAGCCGTAGACCACGGCGTGCTCGCCGAGCAGGATGATCTTGCCGAGACCGATCGCGGTCACGGCATCCCTTGCGTCGGCATCACGTCGTCGAGGAAGTCGCGCAGCGGCGCGCCGAGGTGGCGTGGCGCGCGTGCGAGATCGCTGACCGCGGCGCTGCCGGTGAGCAGGCACACCGCCCGGATCGACGCGAGGATCTGCGCGATCAGCTCGCTCACCGCCTCCTCACCGCCGGCGCGCTGAGCGCGCAGCATCGGCGCCGCCATGCCGCCGCAGCGGGCACCGAGCGCGAGAGCGCGCGCGATGTCGTACCCGGTACGCATGCCGCCCGATGCGATCGTGACGAGGCCCGCACGTGCGCACGCGACCACGGAGACCGCCGTCGGCAGCCCCCAGTCCCACAGCTCGGTGCCGAGCGCCGCGGAGCTCGAGCCTTCGGAGGCGCGCACCGCCTCGACGGCGACCCAGCTCGTGCCGCCGGCGCCCGCGACATCGACGGTGTGCACGCCCGCGCCGATCAGCGAGCGCGCCGCGTGCGACGACAGCCCGCAGCCGGTCTCCTTGACCACGATCGGCATCGGCGACGCGTCGACGATCCGCGCGATGCCATCGCGCACGCCGCGGAAGTCGCGATCGCCGTGCGCCTGGATCAGCTCCTGCCCGGGGTTCAGGTGGATCGCGAGCGCATCTGCGCCGATCCGCTTCGCGAGCTCGATCACCCGCGCGGCGCCCATCGCGAGCGCCTGGACGGCGCCGACGTTGCCGAGCAGCACCACGTCTGGCGCGACGTCGCGAATCTGGTACGTGGAGATCAGCTCCGGGTGCTCGTCCATCGCGCGCTGGGAGCCCACTCCGAACGCGATGCCGGCCGCCTGCGCGGCGCGCGCGAGATCTCGGTTGATCGCGCCCGCCTCGGCCGTGCCGCCGGTCATGCCGGTGATGAGGAGCGGCGCCTTGAGCGGCTTGCCGACGAGCTCGATGTCGAGGTCGATCTCGTCGACCGCCAGCTCGGGCAGCGACTGGTGGATCAGATGAACGTGCTCGAGCAGCGTGGAGCGGGTGAACTCGGCGCGACCCGAGGCGGCCACCTCGATATGGTCGGCTTTGCGTTTGGCGATCGCCGGCTCGTCGGGCACGGACCGTGGTTTACCACGAACTACTTCATATTCTTCGTGATGTCCTCTTCGGTCTTGCTGTCCTTCTTCTCGATGTTGGACAGCGTCTCCTCCTCCTTCTCCTTGCGGTCCATGTTCATCTGCAACTTCATGGATTGCATATCGGAGCCATAGGCCTGCTGCGATGCCGTGGCCCCCTTGGGCGCGACCGCGGTCATCCCGCCCGCATGGTGCGCCTGCTGGTTTGCATGCTCTGCGGGATCTGCGGCGGTGGGGGTGGCGGTTGCATGGTCCCTCGGCTTGCGTTCCGGCATGTCCCCGAGCGTACCGCAGGGTCCTAGGCGTAGATCGCGTAAAGAATCGCCGCGACGGCGCCGGCTGCCGCGAGCAGGAACCACGGATCCTTGAGCATCGCTTCGGTGGGGCTGTCGTCCTTGGGGCGCCATAGCGCCAGGAACAGGAACCGCAGCACGGCGAGGGCGACGAACGGCGCGCTGATCACGAGCCGCTCGCTGCCGAACATCGCCATCGTGTGCTCGTCGAGGGTGTAGGCGACATACGCGGCGCAGGATGCCGCGGCGAGCACGTACATCGCGATGCGGAGTGGCGCGAGCGAGTAGCCGGCCAGCGCGGCGCGGGTGGCCTTCGGCTCGGTGGAGCGCATCGCCCACGCGAGCTCGTGCGCGCGCTTGCCGAACCCCAGAAACGTGGCGAGCAGCGCGGTGCAGATCAGCAGCCAGCCGGAGGCGGGCACCGCGATCGCCGCCGCACCACCGAGCACGCGCAGGAGGAACCCGTTCGCGATCATCCCGACGTCGAGGAACGCGACCTGCTTGAGCTTGATGCTGTACGCGATGTTCTGGATCAGATAAATGCCGGCGAACAGGGCAAGCCTCCCGCTGATCGCGAGGCAGCCGCCGAGCGCGATCACGGCGAGCACCGCCGCCGAGATCAGCGCCGCGCGCTCCGACAGCTTCCCGGCGGCGATCGGCCGGAACTTCTTCTTCGGGTGTGCACGGTCCGCCTCGATGTCGCGCACGTCGTTGAACGTGTAGACCGCACCCGAGAGCAGACAGAACGCCAGCACCGCGGCGGCGGTCCGCCACAGGTACGCGGGCTCGGTCAAGTGCTGCGCGAACACCAGCGGAGCCGCGACGAACACGTTCTTCACCCACTGCTTCGGGCGAAGCGTGCGGACGAGACCGATCGCCGCGTCAGTCACGAGCTCGACGACGGCGACGATTGACACCCATGATCGCGGCGCCGACGAGCAGGAGCCCGCCCCCACCACCGCTCGTGGAGCAGCCGCCGTCCTTCGCGTCCGCCTGCCCAGCGCTCGCGTTGGCCCCCGCGCTGCCGCTGCCGCTGGCGCCGGCCGGTGCGGGAGGATCGAACAGGAACTTGAGGTTGTCCTTCTCGCCGACGAACTCCTTCACGGCGTCGTGCGTGCAGCTATCGATCTGCTCGCGCACGCACGTCGCGAACACCTGCGCTCGACACGTCGATGCGTTCGCAGCGGGCGGAGCGGCGGAGCCCGCTCCCGAGCCGGAGCCCGCGCCCGTCGACGTACCCGATGCCGCGCCGGCACCCGTGCCCGACGCGGGCACCGTGCCCGACGCCGGAGCCGCGCCGGTCTCTGCCCCCGAGCCCGAGCCCGAGCCCGAACCCGAACCCGAACCCGAACCCGAACCCGAACCCGAACCCGAACCCGAACCCGCCGGTGTCTCCGCAGGTGTCACCGCAGGCGTCTCACCGCCGGGGCCGCACGCCTTGCCTTTCTCCTCGATGCACTCGGTCGGCTCCTCGAAGCTGATCATGCAGTTCGAGACCGTGATGAACGGCGCGCGGCAACCCTCGCGCTCGCTCTCCACCTTGAAGCCCGCGCACGCCGCGAGCTTCTTGACCACGGGCTTGCCGTCCTTGCCGACGAGCTTCTTCGTCTCGAACTTCGGCTCGCCCGCCGACAGCACGGGCTGACCGTTCGCATCGACCTTCGGCTTCATGTTGTCGTCGAGCTCGGGCTCGCCGGGCGCGAGCACCGGGTTGCCCTTGTCGTCGAACACCGGCGCCTCGTAATCGAGCGGTTCGCCACTTGCGTCGGTGAGCGCGAGCTCGCTGACGAGGACGATCGCGCGCTCGGGGTGGAGGATGTCGCTGTTCAGCTGCTTGACCGTCCAGTCCGCGATCGCCTTGTTCGCGCAGATCTGCTGCTTCGCATCCGCCGCCTTTGGATTCGGCTTGCAGGTCGAGACATCGAAGAACAGCTGCTGGCAGCTCACGAGATCCTTCTCGAGGTCTTCCTTCGACTTGGCCGGCGGATCGCCCGCCTTCGGCACCTCGGTCGTCGACCTTGGCTTGCAGTCCGCGAATTTTCGCACGGTCGTCTTGTTCTCGACGTCCTTGAGCGGCCGTCCCACGGCGTCGACGAGCTGGATCTCCGTGATCGCGACCTTGCTCTCCTCGATGCCGTTCGCCGCGATCTCGACGAGGTTCATCACCGGCGCCGTGCGTTCTGCCTCCGGCACGACCGTCAGGCTCGGCACGTAGGTGATCACGAGCAGCGCGACCATCATGGTTATCAAGAACGGGATCGTCGCCCACATCACCTCGGTGATAGGTCGATTGAACTTCACGCTGGTCAAAAATAGATTCAGACCCACCGGCGGGTGCAGGTACCCGACCTCGAGGTTGAGCAAGAAGATCACGCCGAGGTGATACGGGTCGATGCCGTACGCGCGCGAGATCGGCGCGATCAGCGGGACCACGACGACGATCGCCGAGAAGATGTCCATCACCGTGCCGACGATGAGCAGGATCACGTTGATCGCGAGGAGGAACGCGATCTTCGAAGACACGTGCGCCTGGGTCCAGGCGATCAGCTTCTTCGGGACCTCGGCGTTGACGATGAAGTCGGTCAGCGCCGTCGAGCACAGGATGATGAGGAAGATCGCGCCGATCATCGCCATCGCCTCGTAGGAGATGCCCCACATCCCCTTGAGCTTGATCATCCGGTAGATGCCGACCTCGAGGATCACCACGTAGACCACGGTGAGCGACGCGATCTCCGGCAGGCCGAAGCCCTTCGCGAGGCCGAGGATGACGCCGAACGGGATGAACAGCTCGGGCAGCGCGCGGATGAAGCTTTTGCCGAGCTCGCCCATCTCGAACTTCTGCCGGGGCAGCTTCTTCACGACCGCGACCGTGACCGCGACCGCCGACAGCATGCCGATCAGCACGAGGCCCGGGACGATGCCGGCGAACAGGAAGCGCTCCGTCGCCCACACGCCGAGCTTCTTCTCCTCCTCGGACTGGATGAGACCGTAGACGGTGCCGTAGATGAACAGCGGCAGGGCAGGCGGGAACAGGAGGCCAACCGAGCCGGTGCCGGCGATCAGGCCCATCGAGAACCGCTGCGGATAGCCGTTGCGGATGAGGGCCGGCATGAGCACGCCGCCGAGCGCGATGATCGTGACGCCCGAGGCGCCGGTGAACACCGTGAACAGCGAGCAGGTCATGATGGTGACGATCGCGAGCCCGCCCGGCATCCAGCCGAGCATCGCGTTCGCGAACCGCACCAGGCGATCGGCGGTCTTCGCCTCGGCGAGGATGTAGCCGGCGAAGATGAACAGCGGGATCGTCGAGAGCACTTCGATCTCGTCGCGGCCGCTGGTGCCGAATAGCTTGTTGATCGCGCCGTCGAAGCCGATCGTGAAGCCGCGGGCGGAGAAGTAGGACCCGAGGGCAGTGCCCGCGAGCATGATCGTGAACAGCGGAGCGCCGCTGATGAACACGAGGGCCAGGAGGACGATGAGTACGGTCTGCATATCAGTGCCCCGACCTCATCTTCTCGGGCGGCGTTTTTTTTCGCAGGATGTAGTCCACGTCGATGACGGTGTGGAGGACCGTGTGGAGGATGATCAGGAACCCGCCGATCGGGATCAGCCAAGCGATGCGAACTCGCGAGATGATCTTGTCCTCCGCGGCGAACTGCTCCTCGTTGGTGATGTTGTGGAGGCCCGAGCGGATCAGCAGGATCACCATGAAGATGACGAACAGCGCCAGGAGCACCTTGAGGAAGAGCCGCGCGCGCGGCGAGAGCCGGCGCGAGATCAGGTCCATGGAGAGGTGCTTCGCCTGGTGAGTCGCGAACGCGCCCGCGAGCATCGCGATCGCGAACGTGCCGGAGCGGATCACGTCGTCCTTGAAGGGCACGTGAATGTGGAAGAACCGATCGAGCAGCGCGTGGCTCGCGGCGGTCAGCACGACCGCGATGAGGATGGTCACCAGCACGATCTGCTCGGCAACGCCGATCATGTTGTCGAGCTTGCGGACCTTCGCCGACAGCGGGCCGTCATCGGGGTACGTGATCGGAGCCTTCAAGTCGACCGCGCTCGGTCGCGGCTCGGGCTCGATCGCCTCCTGCTTTCGCGTCACCGGGATGTCCGCCTCGCGATCGGGCGCGGCGTCGTCCTTCGCGGGCTTCGCGTCAGCCTTCGCTTCGCCCTCTTCACCCTCGGGTTCGTCGGTCACGAGCCAATCGTAGGTGCGCAGGCGAGCCCCGATCAATCCAGGCGACCGAAAATGCAAAGGCCCGGAAGCGTTTAGCTACCGGGCCCCGCAGTCGACGATCGACTCGATTACTTCTTGTTCTTCGCGCGGTACTCGTCGCGGAACTTGATGACCGTGTCGAGGTCCTCCTGCGAGTAGACCTTGCCGACGAGCGCCTTGCGGACCTCTTCGGAGTTCTTGGTGAACTCGTCGACCATCGCGGTCGGGGTCTGGATGACGGTGATGCCCTTCTTGACCATCGTGGCCTTCGCCTCATCGTTCGCCTTGCGGATGACCTTGCGGAGCTTCTTCGAGCTCGCCTTGCTGATCTCCTCGACGGACTTCGCGTCAGCGGGGTCCAGCTTCTTCATCGCCTCGAGCGAGACGACCGTCGCGCCGATCGCGAAGCTCATCGGCATCGAGGTCATGAACTTCACCTTCGTGTACCACTGCAGCGCGACCGCCGCGACGGGCGAGCCGTACGCCGCGGTGATGCGGCCAGAGGTCAGGCTCGCGTCGACTTCCGGCACGCCCAGCGGCACGCCGTTGAGCGCGAGCTTCTTGAACATGGCCCCGACGAGCTGATCGTCGCCCCACTGCCAGACCTTCTGGCCCTTGAGATCCGCGAGCGTCTCGATCTTGGTCTTCGAAAGGAAGTAGACCCAGCCGACCTCGCCGCGATCGTTGAGCTTGAAGCCCTTCTTCTCGAACCGCTTCTGGAACGCCGGCCACATCTTGTCGGCGACGTAGTCGACCTCCTCGGCGGAGGCGAACATCATCGGGACCTCGAGGACGCGGATCGACTCGTCGATCATCGACAGACCGATCGAGGTCACCGCGGCACCATCGAGCTGGCCGAGCTTGATCTTGCGCACGAAGTCGCGCTCGTCGCCCTGCTGACCACCCTCGAAGTACTTCATGGTGACGCGGCCGGCGGTCTTGGTCTTGATCTCGTCAGCGGCCTTGTCGAGGACGGCCATCCAGGGGCTACCCGACGGCGCGAGAGTCGCGAGCCGGATCTCGACCGGATCCGCCTTTGCCGGGGTCGCATAGCAAAGCGCAGCAACCGCACACAGTCCCAGTACCTTGGTCATCCGGATCATGAGTAGAGCTCCTTCGGGGCGATCGTAGTGATTGCGCGAGACTATAGCCGGGTCGCTACCGTTGTGACGGCGCAACCGACGGCCGTATTCACCTACTGAAACAGGTCTTTCTCGTGCGACAGGTAGCGCCGGGCGCGGCGGTGGGCCACCTCGTTCGCGAGCCGCTGCTCCGGCCATACCGACGGCGAGGTCTCGAGGACGATCTTCAGCTGGTCGTGGAAGAACTTGCGGTCGTTGTTCGCGAGCCCGACGCGGTACGCCATGAGTGTGCGCGCGAGGAGGAACTTGTTGTCGGTGATCTTCAGCGCCTGCTCGAACATCGCTCTGCCCTTGTCGGGATCGCCGCCGAGCGACTTGCCGCGCGCGGTATAGATCATGCCGAGCGCAACGTACGGCAGTGCGGCGTGGGCCTTGTTCGACGGCGGGCCGTTCTTCGTATCCATCTCGACCACGCGGTTGAGCATTGCCTCGACCGTGGGCAGGTACGCGATCATCTCGATGCGCGTCAGGTTGTGGTTGATCAACGAGCCGAGCGCTTGCGCGGCGAACAGCAGCGGGAAGCGCTTGCCCGAGCCGGTGTCGGCGATCAGCTTCGTGACGACGTTCTGGTCGTCGGCGAAGATCTCCTTCTGCCAGCGGCCGCCGAGCGTCATCAGCGAGTAGTTGAGGCAGCGGGTGAAGATGTGGCTCGCGCGGGTGTTGTGATAATCGATCGCCTCGAGGTCCTTCTTGAACTTCGCGACCTCCCAGTCGTCCTCGACGAACGCGGTGCCGTACTGGCAGTAGCCCTCGGTGAGGATCTTGATCAGGCGCGGGTTCTCCGGCGAGACGATCCAGAACGCTTCGACGGTCTTCAGCGCACCCGGGATGGCTTGCCGCGCCATCTCGTAGTCGCCTTCCATCTGGAGGCTCGGCTGGCCTCGCTCGAGGACCTTCGACGTCGTGTTGACGGTGATCTTGCCGATGTCGCAACCCGAGGTCGCGAGCGTGACGATGGTGGCTAGAGCATAGGCTACGCGCATGAACGGTCCCCCTGAGACGATGTCGTGCGGAACGCTAAGTCAGCGAAAGCCGAGAGTCAATTGCAAGCCCCACGAACGTGGGGCGCGCCGCACCGCGAAGCGGTGCGCAGGTAGATCGACCGTGCGAGTGGAGTACAGTACGATCCGATGACGGGCAGGGCTCTGCTGGCGTGCATCGCTCTCGCGGGCTGCGATGCGGGGCGAACCACGCACGAGCACCGTCGCGATCCGGGTGCGCTCGTCGTCGCTGAAGCCGCCGGCGTGATCGGGCTCGATCCGATCCGCGTCACCGATAGCGAGTCGATCGAGGTCGGCGATCTTCTGTTCGAGGGGCTCGTGCGGTGGAAGCCCGGCACCACGGACATCACTGCGTGCCTCGCGAAGTCGTGGAAGGCCGAGGCCGACGGCATGACGTGGCGGTTCGTCCTCGAGGACAACGTGCGGTTCCATGATGGCACCGTGTTCGATGCGGCGGCCGTGAAGTTCTCGTTCGAACGGCTGCTCGACCCGAAACATCCGAACTACATCAAGGGCGAGGACGGCGCGTACTGGCGCAGCCTGCTCAAGGACATCACGAAGGTCGAGGTGATCGACGCACACACGGTGGAGATCAAGACGTCGCGCCCGTACGCGCCGCTGATCGGCGACGTCGCGATGTTCCCGATCGTGTCTCCGACTGCGGTCTCGCGGTGGGGAGACGCGTTCAAGGACCACCCCGTGGGCAGCGGGCCGTTCGCGTTCGAGAGCTGGACGCGCGGCGAGCAGGTGGTGGTCCGCCGGTTCGAGGGTTACTGGGGCCAGCTGCCCGCGATCGATCGCATCGTGTTTCGCGTCATCGTCGATGCGCGGCAGCGGCTCGTCGAGCTGGAGTCCGGGTCCGTGGACATCGCGACGTCGATCCTCCCCGACGAGCAGTCGTTCGTCGAGCTCCACCCCGATCTCGATCTGCGCTCCACACCGGGCAACGACGTCAGCTACCTCGCGTTCAACACCCAGCACCCGCCGTTCAACGATGCGCGCGTGCGCCGCGCCGCGAGCTACGCGATCAACAAGGAGCCGATCGTCAAGCTCGCGTACCAGGGCCGCGCGATCGCCGCGGATGGCCCGCTGCCGCCGACGCAGTGGGGCTATCACAAGCCGGCGACCATCTACACCTACGACCTGGTCGCCGCGCGTAAGCTCCTCGCCGAGGCGATCGCCGATCACACGTTCGACCCCGACCGTGTCTACAAGCTGTACTCGCTGTCGACCCCGCGTCCGTACCTCGCGCAGCCCGAGCGCGTCGCGCGGTTCCTGCAGGTCGCGCTCGCGCAAGTCGGCATCAAGACCGAGCTCGTCCTCCAGCCCTACAGCGATCACAAGCGCTCGGTCGAGGCCGGCGAGCACGACCTCGGCGTATTCGGCTGGGTCGGCGACACCGGCGATCCCGACAACTTCCTCTACGTGCTGTTCCACTCCGACAGCACGATCGTCGGCGCCGCGAACAACATCGCGTTCTACAAGGACCCGGGTGTCGACGGCTTGCTCATCGATGCGCAGGCAGCCAGTGACGAGCCCACCCGCAGCGGCTTGTACGCGGCGGTTCAGGACAAGATCGCGGCGGATGCGCCGTGGGTTCCGCTCGCGCACTCCGAGATCGTCGTCGCTGCCCGCAAGGAGCTCCAGGGGCTGAAGTTGACGCCCCGCGGGCATCCGATCTATCGCTTGATCAAGCGCGGCGAGGCGCCATGAGCTCGGTCTCCAAGCGCATCGCACTGAAACCGCCGTCGGCGCCGCGGATCGTGAAGCAGCCGCCGCCGCCGCGGCTGCGGCTGCGGCTGCGCAGCAAGCTCGTCGCCGCGATGGCCGTCGCCGGCCTCGTGCCCGTGCTGATCGTCGCGCTGCTTGCGACCCGCGTGATCCTCTCGAGCCTCGAGACCGGGCTGCAGGACGACGCGCGCCGGCAGCTCACCGTCGGGCTCAACCTCGTGCTGCGCGCGGTCGAGCGCATCGGCGACGAGACCGTACAGATGTCGGAGTCGCAGGAGCTCGCCGCGGCGATCGATCAGGGCCCGCAGGCGATCGAGGCGTGGATCGCGCACGAGGGCGTGCACGTGCCATCGGCGCGGCTGCAGCTCCTCAACGCGAACGGTGTGCTGATCTTCGATCGGGTGCTCGGCGGCGCGACCGCACGGTTCTCCGACGTCGGGATCGAGCCGCACGACGCGCTGGTCACCGCGGGGCAGTCATGGACGCGCGCGGTGTCGCTGGTCGCGGTCGGCGATCGCGTCGTCGTCCGCGCGGTGTCACCGGTCGTCGATGCCGGCCTCGCGCTCAAGGGCGTGCTCGTGCTGTCGACACCGCTCGACGGCGACTTCGCCGACGGCATCAAGGGCGCGCTCTCGGCGGACGTGCTGATCGGCGGCACCTCTGGGATCCTCGCCGTCACGTTCCGCTCCACGCTCGGCAAGCGCGCCGACACGTTCCGGATCAGCGCGGAGGATCGCGGGGCGGCGCTGCGCGGCCAGAAGGTGGTCCGCGATGTCGAGTTGCCGACCGGCACGTACGCGGTCGCGGTCACCGGCCTGTTCGATACCGAGGATCGCGCGATCGGCCTGATCGGCGTGGCCGTGGATCGCGGTCCGCTCGCGGCGACGAAGCGCCTCGCGATCCGCTCGTTGATCGGCGGCGGCGTCGGCGCGCTGGTGTTCGCGCTCGTCCTCGCGCTGTTCTGGTCGCGGCGCCTCGGTGCGCCGATCGCTCGACTCCACCGCGGCGCGACCGCCGTCTCGCGCGGCGACCTCGAGCACCGGATCGATATCCCCGGTGGCGACGAGCTCACCGATCTCGCGGCCGCGTTCAACCAGATGACCGTGACGCTCAAGGACAACCAGGCGCGCCTCGCCGCACGCATGCGAGAGATCGTGGCGCTACACGACGCCGGCCGCGCGGTCTCGAGCGTCATTGATCTCGATGCGGTGTCGCGCAAGATCGTCGATGCCGTGGCGCGTACCTTCGACATCCAGCTCGCCGCGCTGTGGCTGGCCGAGGGTGGGGCGCAGCCGAGGCTCCGCGCATCGGCAGCGCGCGCACGCCGCCCCGATGTGTCGAGCGCGCTTGCCACCGACGAGGCGCTCGCCGCGGCGGAGTCTCTGCGCCCGCTCGCCGAGCAGGTGCAGAAGACGCGGCAGCCGATCCGCCTCGATCGCGCGGCCGATGATCCGCTGTACTCCGAGTCGGCGAAGAAGGCCGGCGCGCCGGGCCCCCTCGTCGCGCTGCCGCTCGATCGCAAGGCGCGTGTCGTCGGCGTGCTGGCGGTCGGCCGCGCCGAGGACGCGCGCGAGTTCTCCGAGGCCGACTTCAACTTGCTCACCACGTTCGCGGACCAGGCGGGTGCCGCGGTCGAGAACGCGCTGCTCTACCGGGAGGTCCGCGAGGCGAGCGAGGAGCTCGAGGCCAAGGTCCGGCTGCGCACCTCGGAGCTCATCGCGATCAACAGCGAGCTGGGCCGGGCGCTCGCCAATCTGCGCGAGACCCAGGCGCAGCTGATCCTCTCGGAGCGCATGGCCGGCCTCGGCCTGCTCGTCGCCGGCGTCGCGCACGAGATCAACTCCCCGACCGCCGCGATCCGCGGATCGATCGACGGCCTCGGCGCGGCGCTGGTCCGGGTCGCGCGCCACGGCGCCGAGATCGCCGCGCACGCGAACACTCCCGACGTGATCCGATCAGTCACCGCGTACCTCGAGACGATCGCCCCCCAGCTCGCGGAGCGCCCGCTCGCGACCGGGCTCGTCGCGCGGAAGATGGCGAAGGAGATCGGTGCGGCGCTGCCGGAGCTGGCGAGCGTCTCGGGCGAGCTCGGCGACCTCGGTGTCACCGTCGAGGATGCGAAGGCGCTCCTCGCCACGCTCGGTCCCGACCGCGCGCTCGCACGCGATGTGGTCGCAGCGCTCACCGACCACGTCTACCTGCACCGCACGTCGTCCACCGTGCGCCACGCGATCGGTCAGATCCAGCGCATCGTCGGCGCGTTGAAGAGCTACTCGCATCTCGATCAGCAAGCGACGCGCACCGAAGCCGATCTGCACGAGGGCCTCGAGACCACGCTGGCGCTCCTCCACCATGCCCTGCGTGATATCGTCGTCGAACGGCACTACGGAGACCTTCCGCGCGTGCCCGTGTACGTGGACGAGCTGAACCAGGTGTGGACGAATCTGATCCAGAACGCGCAGCAGGCGCTGGCAGGGAAGGGCGCGATCACGATCGAGACAACCATCGAGGACGTCCGCGACGGCACCTGGGCGGTGGTCCGCGTGATCGATGATGGCCCGGGCGTCCCCGCCGATGTGCTGCCGCAGATCTTCGAGCCGTTCTTCACCACCAAGCCGAAGGGCGAGGGCACCGGGCTCGGGCTCGGCATTGCGCGGCAGATCGTCGACAAGCACGGCGGTGAGATGCGCTGCACGTCGCAGCCCGGCCGCACCGTGTTCGAGGTCCGATTGCCGATCACCGGCGCGAAAGCGGCCACGTGAGTCGCCGCGAGGTCATCGTCTGCGTCGACGACGAGGAGGGCGTGCTCCGCGTGCTCCGCGCGCAGCTCGGCGCGCGGTTTGGCCACGAGTGTCAGATCGCCACGGCGCGCTCCGGGGATGAAGCCGTCGCCCTGTTCGACGAGCTGACCCGCGAGGGCGAGCACATCGCGCTCGTGATCGCCGATCAGATCATGCCCGGCATGAAGGGCGTCGAGCTGCTCGAGATCGTGGACCGCCGGCTGCCGGTCACCATGAAGATCCTGCTCACCGGTCAGGCCGGTCTCGATGCGGTGATCGAGGCGATCAACCGCGCGCACCTGAACCATTACATCGGCAAGCCGTGGGACGAGACCGCGCTCCTGCTCGCGGTCGAGAACCTCCTGCGCACGTACCGCCTGGTCAACGAGAACCAGCACCTGATCGCGTCGCTGCAGTCGAAGAACCAGGCGCTGCTCGAGATGAACCGCGAGCTCGAGGCGAAGATCCACGAACGCACGCACGAGCTCGCCGAGGCGAACACGCGGCTGGCCCAGCTCGCCGTCACCGATGGCCTCACCGGGCTGTACAACCACCGCCACTTCCACGAGCGCCTCACGCTCGAGGTCGAGCGCAGCCAGCGCAGCGGGCTCCCGCTGTCGCTGCTCATGCTCGACGTCGATCACTTCAAGCAGTTCAACGACACGTTCGGTCACCCCGCGGGCGACGAGGTGCTGCGACAGCTCGCGCGCGTGCTCGCCGATACGCGCCGCGCGAACGACGTGGTGGCACGCTACGGCGGCGAGGAGTTCGCCGTGATCCTCGTCGACACCCCGAAGTTCACGGCGGCCAAGGTGGCCGAGCGTGTCCGCGAGCGGATCAACACCCACGACTTCTCCGAGGCCGCGCCGCGCGCCGGTAAGGTCAGCGCATCGATCGGCGTGGCCACATTCCCCGACGACGGCGCTGATGCGGAGACGCTCGTGCGCTCCGCGGACCAGGCGCTGTACGCGGCGAAGCGCGCCGGCCGCAACCGCGTGGTCCTGGCGAGCGAGGCGCTATCGCACCCGCCCGAGACCGCCGGCGGCGGCTGATCTGCCTGGCCGGTGATTCTCGCTCCGCGAAATGCTAGCTTCGGCGCCGATGAGCACCGAAGACATCGCGGTGATCGGCGCCGGGAGCTACGGCACCTGTCTCGCCGTGCTGTTCGGTCATCACGGTCATCGCGTGTGTCTCTACAACCGCAACCCCGAGACCACGCGCGCGATCGATAGCGCGCGAGAGAACACGGCGTATCTGCCGGGGCACAAGCTGCCGGACTCCGTCACGGTGTCGAGCGATCTCGAAGCGGCGGTGCGCGGCAAGCGGTTCATCCTCGGCGTCACTCCGTCGCACGGCATTCGCGACACGCTCGGCAAGGCCGCGCAGTGGATGGATCCGGACGCGTTCGTGATCAACGCGTCGAAGGGCCTCGAGGAAGGCACGCTGCACACGATCGATGCCGTGTACCGCGACATCCTGCCCGCGCGGATCGCGGCGCGCGCGACCTACCTCTCTGGGCCCACGTTCGCGGGCGAGCTCGCCGCCGGCATGCCCGCTGCGATCGTGCTCGCGGGGCGCGATGCCGAGGCCACGAAGGAAGCGCAGGCCGCGCTCAGCTCGCTGAACTTCCGGATCTACGCCACGGACGATGTTCCGGGCGTGCTGCTCGGCGGCGCGCTGAAGAACGTGGTCGCGATCGGCGCCGGCATCTCCGATGGGTTCGGCTTTGGGTCGAACACGCGGATCATGCTGATCACGCGCGGGCTCGCGGAGATCACGCGGCTCGGCGTGATGCTCGGCGCGCACCCGCAGACGTTCGCGGGCCTCTCCGGCATGGGCGACCTCGTGCTCACCTGCTCGGGGGACGCGTCGCGCAACCGGCGGGTCGGCCTCGCGCTCGGTCAAGGCAAGAAGATGCCCGACATCCTCGCGGAGATGAAGCAGGTCGCAGAGGGCGTGAAGACCACCAAGGTGGCCAAGGCGCTCGCGCAGAAGCTCGGCTGCGACGCGCCGATCATCGACGCGATGCACGCGATCATTCACGAGGGTGTGCCGGTGCGCGACGTGATGATGCGCATGCTCTCGCGGCCCCTGAAGATGGAACGCGACTGACGATGCTGGGGTACGTCCTCGACGAGATCTTCGTCCAGCATCGCGCGCCCTCGGGTCATCCCGAGCGCCCGGCGCGCGCCGAGGCCGTGCGCGATGCGCTGCTCGCCGCGGGCATCGCCGAGCGCGGTCGGCGGATCATCACGCGGATCGCGACCGACGAGGAGCTCGCGCGGGTCCACGCCGGCGCCTACCTCGACGAGCTGGCGAAGACCATCCCGGGGAAGACCGGCTGGCTCGACGCCGACACGTACTATTCGCCGGAGTCGTGGAACGCCGCGCGCAGCGCCGCCGGCACGACCGCGCAGCTCGTCACCGACGTGCTCGACGGCGCGTTCGCGCAGGGCATCTCGGTCGTGCGCCCGCCGGGTCACCACGCCACGCGCGACCGCGCGATGGGCTTCTGCCTGCTCAACAATGTCGCCGTGGCGGCGGCGGCCGCGCGCGCGCGAGGCGCGGCCCGTGTCGCGATCCTCGACTGGGATGTCCACCACGGCAACGGCACGCAGGACATCTTCTGGGCGGACCCCGACGTGCTCTATCTCTCCGTGCACCAGTACCCGTACTACCCCGGCACCGGCGCGCCGACGGAGATCGGCGCTCCCACCGCGAAGGGCGCGACGGTCAACGTGGGCTTGCCGCACGGCTCGGGCGACGCGGACTACGCTGCGGTGTTCGACCACGTGTTCCTCCCCGCATTGATCAAGTTCAAGCCGGATCTCCTGCTCGTCTCGGCGGGCTTCGATGCGTTCCAGCACGACCCACTCGCCGGGATGCGCGTCACGCACGACGGGTTCTCCGCGATGGCCCAGCGCCTGCGCGCGTTCGCCGATGCCCACACGGGTGGCAAGATCGTGGCGGTGCTCGAGGGCGGCTACGATCTCGACGGGCTGTCGGGTGGGATGACGCGCGTGCTGTCTGCATTCGCCGCGCCGACGGCGACCATGCCCGCGTTCGCTCCGCTTCCGGACAATCTCGTCGCGCGCGCTGCGATCGAGGGCACGCTCGCCGCGCACGCCGCGGCCGGCGTCCCGATCCCGAAACCCGAGCGCGCAGGATGACGCGCCACCGCACCGCCGATCTCGAGCCCACCGCGTTCGGCGGGCGCTACACGCTGCTCCGCCGCCTCGCGGTCGGCGGCATGGCGGAGATCTATCTCGCGCGCCAGGCCGCGATGGCCGGGTTCGAGAAGGAGGTCGTGATCAAGCGGCTCCGAGCCGAGCTCGCCGACGATCCGCGGATCGTCGAGATGTTCCTCGACGAGGCCCGCATCGGCGCGCTGCTCAACCATCCGAACATCGTCCACGTCTACGATGTCGACGAGCACGACGGCATCCCGTACATCGCGATGGAGTACATCGTCGGCGAAGAGCTCAACGAGCTGTGCCGGCGCGGGTTGACGCACGGGCGGTTTCTGCCGATCGAGCACGCCGTCGAGCTGATCCGGCAGGCGGCGGCGGGCATGGGCTACTTCCACGCGAAGCGCGGCGGCGAGGGAACGCCCCTCGACCAGCAGCCGCTCGAGATCGTGCATCTCGATATCTCGCCGACCAACCTGCTCGTCACGCAGGACGGCACGATGAAGGTGATCGACTTCGGCATCGCCCGTGCTCGCGGTCAGCGCACGCGCTCCGACGTGATCCCCGGCAAGCTCTCGTACATGTCGCCGGAGCAGGCGGCGCGCAAGGCGATCGATCACCGCAGCGACATCTTCTCGCTCGGCATCGTCCTCTACGAGATCACCGTCGGGCGCCGTCTGTTTCGAGGTCCGGCAAACGAGGTCGTGCAGAAGCTGATCGACGTCCAGGTCGAACCGCCCACGTTCGCGCGCCGCAACTTCCCCGCAGCGCTCGAGGCGATCGTGATGCGCACGCTCGAGAAGCACCCGGTGGATCGCTATCAGTCGGCGTACGACCTCGCCGACGATCTCGAGACGTTCCTTCGCGACGAGCGCCTCCACTCCGGTCCGGTGAAGATCGCGCGCTACCTCGACATGCTGACGCACGCCGCCGGCGGCCAGCGCCGGCCGGAGCTTGTCAGCGAGGCCGAGGGGCGGATCGGCGCGGGCGGCGACGACCTCGACTTCGACAGCCAGGTGTTCGACGGCTACAAGCCGAGCGAAGGTGCGCCAGGTCCCGAGCAGGCACCCGAGTGGGAGGACGCGGAGCAGCCCGAGGCCGATGTTGCCGCGGCGCTCGGCATCGAGCTCGCCGAGCTGCGGGCGCTGCGCACGCCGGTCCCGGTGCGACCTGCGGGCATGGCGCCGGTCTCGGGCGCGGAGCCGCGCATGTCACCCATCGTCGAGGAAGAGGTGAGCGTGACGGCGCCGGTGCCGAGGCAGCGCGCCGTGACGGATGAAGGAGATGGCGAGGACGTCGATCTCGATCAGGCCGATGCCGCGTCCGCTGAACCTGCGACCCAGCCGATCACGCCTCCCTCCCGCCCGACGCCGGTTCCGCCCGCGCGCCCGACGCCGATGCCGCGCCCGACTCCCGTTCCCGGATTCACGCTCGACAAGTCGCCTGCGCTTACGCCTACGCCTACGCCTAAACGCGCCCTCACGCCGATTCCCACCTCGAGCAACACCGGACCGGTGCCGATGGTGGGCTCGGGCCTCCTCGCACGCTCCGCGCCCTCGAGAGTGGCGTGGATCCTCGTCGGGACGCTCATCGTGGCAGTGCTCGCGCTCGTAGCGTATATCGTCATGAAGTGAAGCTCTGGATCGCTACCCTCGCGCTCGTCGCCTGCTCGGATCATGATCACGGTGATCGTGCGAGCAAGGAGTCCGAGGCGCCGCGCCAGCGCCGCGTGATCGAGCCCCCGGTCGGGGTCGTGCGCGCACTGCCGCCGCATCTGATCCGCGCGAACAGCGTCGGGCCCTACAAGCTCGGCGAGAAGCTGTCCGAGCTGCTGGAGCAGATCCCGTCCGGACCGCGCATGGTGCTGTTCGAGGTGCCGGGGCTGCTGCATCGCAGCCTGATCCGAGCCGAGGACGACGCGGTGCTGATCGGCGGCGAGCCGCAGGGCACGGCGAACTTCGTGGCGGTGGTCGGCAGCGAGGTCGCGCGCACCGAGTCCAACATTCATGTCGGCTCCACGCGTGCCGAGCTGGTCAGCGCGCTCGGCCCACTGGTCGAGGAGCTCGATCGCGCTCACGATCCGCGGCTCGTGATCCCGAGCGGGCTCAAGAACGCACGGGTCATCTTGTCGGGCAGTCTCGACGATGATCGCATCAGCGCGATCTCGATCCTCACAGAACCGAGCGCCGCCGCACTGCCGCCCGTGAAGGATGACTGCCCGCGGCCGGCGGCCGTCGGCAAGGCGGTCGGCGCGTGTCTCACCGGTGCTGGCGAGCTGGTCGAGGTCTCCGACAACGAGGTCACGATCCGGTTTCCGGACTCCGAGAAGCCGCCGGTCGTGTTGAAGCTCCCGCACGCCTGGTTCGCCGCACCCCTGCGGACGTTCGAAGGGCGCGACGAGCTGGTGGTGGTGATGCGCACCGACGAAGCGCAGCTAAGGAGCTGGTCGCTCGTCGCGTTCCGGTTCGAGAACAACGGAAAGCGCGCCTACTCGGTCGAGCCCACGCCGCTCTACACGGTGTCGAGCGCGAACGCGCGGTGGATCGGCGCCGAGGTCAACGAGGTCGACCTCTATCTGGAGCTCGTGAACCGAGGGGATACGATCGAGGTCGGAGGTCTCCTCACCACGCGACCGGGGACGGGCCAGATTCGCGATGTGGTGGTGATCTCGAAGGTCCTGGCCGCTCACGTCACGGGGCCGAAGACCGGCAAGGTCACCGCGACCGACGCGGGAAGCACCGAGCCCCCCGACGGAGGCGTCGGGCCGCGCGACAGCAGCGGGAGCGCTACCCCGGACCGCGCCAAACCCTGAGGCCTGACCGGTGTCCAATGGGCCTACCCCTTTGCCACCACAGGTTTTTTTCGGCACAATCACGGGACGTGTCGTCGCGACGAGGTCTCCGCGTGATCGGGAAAGCTCCACGAACGTGGAGCGCGCAGCACCGCGCAGCGGTGCGAAGGTGAATAGCGCCTGCTGTGGGGACCTGCGGTGAAGTTCCTCTGCGACCGCTGCAAGACCCGCTACTCGATCGGTGACGATCGCGTGCGCGGCAAGATCCTGAAGATCCGCTGCAAGAACTGCGCGAATGTGATCACCGTTCGCGAGGGCATGACGGATGCGGATGCCGGCGCGGCCGAGCCCGCGGGCACCCGGCGTAACGCGAAGCCGACGACACTCGCGCCTCCGGTCGCCGCGGCAGCACCGAGCAGCGTGCCTGGAAACGGTGCACCCGCCGGCGCGCTCGGCGCCGCGTTCGCTTCGGCGATGACGCGTCCACCGCCCGCGCTCGAGGAGGAATGGTACGTCTCGATCGACGGCGATCAAGAAGGACCGTTCTCGCTCGCCGAAGCGCAACGCTGGATCTCCGCAAAGACGTTCGACGCCGACCTTCACTGCTGGAGCGAGGGCTTCGACGACTGGCTCCCCGTCGACAAGGTCAGTCACTTCCGCGGTCTTCGCAAGAAGCCTGCGCCCGCCGCCGCCCCTCCGCCGTTGCCGCGTGCCACCGGTGGTGTTCCCGCCCTGCGGGCGCAGACGCGTCAGGTCGTCGAGGAAGAACCGAAGCCGCTGTTCGCCGCGACGATGGCGTCGCTCGAGCGCAGTGTCGCTGCGCAGGCCTCACCCGCCGGCCTCGGCCTACCGCAAGCTGGTAACGGCGTCGGGCGCCCGTCGGCGACCCCGCCGCGCGGCGAGTCGCGCTATCCCTCGCCGATCAGCGGCACGCCTTCGATCCCATCGATCCAAGCGAAGACGAATGGGACCGGACCGGCGAAGGTCCCGATGATCGCGCCGCTGCCAGCCTCGCCGGTCTCGAACAAGAGCGGCCCCACGCCACGCGCCGAGACGCGCCCGGGCGTCGGCAATGCGTTCGACGTCGGCGATCAGGCCACCCAGATCGAGGCGCCTGCCTTCGACGCGGAGGCGCAGACCACGGCCGAGCCCGTGGCGTCGCAGGCGAAGCAGAACGACGCGTTCGTGCGCGCGCTCGGCAAGGACTCGAGCTCGGTGAAGGCGGTGGCTGCGCCGGTGCCGGCACCCGCGCCGAAGCTCGCGAACGCGCCGATCACCGACGAATCCGAGGACGATGACGAGGATGACGGGCTGTCGATCGGCGAGGTCAGCCGCGTCGTCAAGCTCGCAGATCTGATGAGGCCCGCGCCGAAGAAGCAGCCCGAAGGGCTGGCGGCCGCCGCCCGCCGCACGCAATCGAGCCCGTCGCTGTCGCGCACCAGTCCCGTCGCGCGGATGGGCAACACGGCCGCCCTGGCGCGCATCGAGGATCCGAATGCCCCGGCGAACGCGTTCGCACCGGGCGCCGATCCGTCGGTCGCGGCGGGTGCCGAGATGGCGATGCAGCCCGCGCCCGCCGAGACGAGCCACAAGAAGGGCATGATCATCCTGATCGGCGCGGCGACGGCCGTGCTCGCAGGCGTGATCATCGCCGTCGTGGTGCTCGCGGGTGGTGGCGACAACATCGACAAGGGCCTCGGTCGTAGTGAAGGCATCGACACCACGCGCCCCGACGATCCACTTCGTCCGCGCCTGCCCGGCGAGACTGGCTCCGCGGGTTCGGCAGCGCCCGTCAATCCGTTCTTCCCGCCGAAGCAGCCGTACAAGCGGCCGAACGGCAACAACGTCACGCAGCCCAACGGCAGCAACACGGTCGGGCCCGACGTGGCGCTCGGTGATTCGCTGTCTCCCGAGGACATCGACACCGTGTCGAAGAAGTATTCGACCGGAACGCAGCGCTGCTACATGCGCTCGCAAAAGGGCACCGACGCGATCACGATCGGCGCCGTGAAGTCGATCCAGGCGACGCTCACCGTCGGCAAGGACGGCGCCGTCACCGACGTCGCCCTCGGCTCGCACAACGATGACACCCTCGGCAAGTGCCTCTCGCAGGCGCTGCACGGCTGGCGGTTCCGCACGAACCCGGGCGGGCGCGTGAAGTTCACGCTGGCCTTCGCGCAGCAGTGAACCGCGGGCGGCCCACGGGGCCTGGCTGCCACACGAGTGTCCGCCGAGTAAACTCGGGGGGGGGTGCGGCGAAGACGGCCCCGAAGATCCCGAAGGCACGAAGCAGAAGGTTTTTCACCAGGCCGCGTGATCACGTCGAGACCGCGAGGAAAGACTCGAAAGAGCCTCTTCTCCGGGCCTTCGGGTCCTTCGGGGCGGTCCGGATCGCGCCGGCGACGTCGGCGAGGATCGACTCGGCGCGTTCGGTTCGCGCACGAGTGAACAGCGCGGAAACCTACCGTCGCCGTGGGCGAAGACGGCCCCGAAGATCCCGAAGGCACGAAGCAGAAGGTTTTTCACCAGGCCGCGTGGTCACGTCGAGGCCGCGAAGAGACTGGAAAGAGCCTCTACTTCGGGCCTTCGGGTCCTTCGGGGCAGTCCGGATCGCGCCGGCGACGTCGGCGAGGATCGACTCGGCGCGTTCGGTTCGCGCACGAGTGAACAGCGCGGAGGCCTACCGTCGCCGTGGGCGAAGACGGCCCCGAAGATCCCGAAGGCACGAAGCAGAAGGTTTTTCACCAGGCCGCGTGCTCACGGCGAGACCGCGAGGAGAGACTCGAAAGAGCCTCTACTTCGGGCCTTCGGGTCCTTCGGGGCGGTCCGGATCTCGCCGCGCATCCGAGGACAACGAAGCTCACGGTTTCGGCGCGAGATCCAGCGCCACGTCGCAGAGGATCTCCGCCGCCCGCTCGACGTCCTCCGCTACCGTGTCGAGCCCGAACGACAGCCGCACCATACCGACGTTCTCCGGCAGGCCGATCGCCGCGAGGATCGCCGACGGCTTCGTATCGCGCTCCGCGCACGCCGAGCCCGTCGAGATATAGACGCCGCGGCTCGCGAGCACGGTGCGCAGCGCGCTCGCGGGTGCGCCGGGAAGGCCGAGCGCGAGGATGTGCGGCGAGCGCCGCTGATCGGGGACGAGCTTGCGATACTCGATGCCGCGCGCGTCGAGCGCTGCGGTCACTCGACCTGCGAGCTCGAGCCAGCGCGTGCGCGCGAGGGGCAGGGCGGCGATCGCGCGCTCGGCAGCGAGGCCGAAGCCCGCAGCGCCGGGCGCGTCTTGAGTGCCGCTCCGCAGGCCGCGCTGCTGGCCACCGCCAACCCACAGCGGCTCGATCACGGCGCCGGCCTTGAGCCACAGCGCGCCGATGCCCTTGGGCCCGTGAAGCTTGTGGCCTGCAAGTGCGACCGAGTCCGCTCCAAGCGCCGCGACGTCGAGCGTGACCTTGCCGAAGGCCTGCGCCGCATCGACATGCAGGTGGCAACTCGGCGCGCGGTGCTTCACGGCCGTGGCGATCGCTGCGATCGGCTGGACGATCCCGACCTCGTTCTGCACCATCACGACCGAGACCACGCCGGCGTCGGCCGCCGCGGTAGCGACCGCCTCGGGATCGAGGACGCCGTCGGGACCGGGCGCGACCTCGACCACGGTGCGGCCCTCCTCGCGGAGCCGGCCTGCGAGGGCGCCGACCGCGGCGTGCTCGATCGTCGAAGTCACGATCGATCCCGGCTTCACGCGCGCGGCGCCAAGCACCGCCAGTGCGTCGGCCTCGGTGCAGCCGCTCGTCCACACGATGTCGCCGTGCTTGCCGCCCGGATCTCCGAGTGCCGCGAGCAACCGTAGGCGACCAGTCTCGATCTGCGCGCGGGCGGCAGCGCCCTGTGGATGCGCGCTGCTCGGATTGCCCCACGCGGTGCGCATCACCTCGGTCATCAGCGCGAGGACCTCGTCGGTCACACGGGTCGAGGCGGCGTTGTCGAGGTAGATTGGCTGCACGCTAGGCGTCTACCTCCATTTTCCGTGGTGCCGCAAGCTCTGCCCGTACTGCGACTTCGCGGTCGAGGTCGGGGAGCCCGCGCACGACGCGTATCTCGCCGCAATTCTCGCCGAATTGCGCGCGCGCGCCGATGCGTTTCCCGGCGTCTTGACCTCGATCTATGTCGGCGGCGGCACCCCCTCGCTGTGGCGCCCCGACTGCATCGCCGCCGCGATCGGCGCGATCCGCGAGCACTATGGCGGCGCGCCGCGCGAGACCACGATCGAGGCGAACCCGACCGATTGCACCGACGCGAACCTCGCCGCGTGGCGCGCGGCGGGCATCGATCGCGTGTCGATCGGCGTGCAGTCACTCGAGCCGCAGGCGCTGGTCACGCTCGGCCGCGATCACCGGTTCGGAGATGGCCGCGCAGCCGTCGACCGCACGCGTGCGGCCGGGTTCACCACCAGCGCGGACTTCATCCTCGGCACGCCGGGCGCCGCGCTCGAGGTCGCCACGCTCGACGCGGACCACCTGTCGGTCTACGAGCTGACGATCGAGGAGCGCACCGCGTTCGGCCAGCGCGTGCGCGACGGCCGCCTGGTCCCGCTCGACGAGGACACCCTCGCCGACCTCTACACGCACACGCATGATCGGCTGACCGCCGCGGGGCTCGAGCACTACGAGATCAGCTCGTACGCACGTCCTGGCAAGCGTGCCATCCACAACAGCCTGTACTGGCAGGGCGCACCGTTCCTCGGGCTCGGCGTGGGCGCCGCCTCGCTACAGCACCTTCCGGACGGCAGCGGCATCCGCGCGACGAACCCGCGCCGGGTATCTGCCTACATCGCGGCCCCTGGAAGTCCCGCGGAGCGCCTCGAGATCGGCGCCGAGGAGATGGCCACCGACCGCCTGTGGCTGGCCATGCGCACCTCGGATGGGGTCCCGGAAGGGGCCTTGCCGGCGTCCCTGGTCGAGGAGTTTGTCGCAGACGGGCTCGCGGAGCGCTCGGGAGGGCGGATCTGCCCGACTCTGCGCGGCTTTCTGATGGCGGATCGCGTCGCCGGACGCATCGTGCAAAGCACCGGCGATCTTGTAAGCTCGTCGGAAGTCCGATGAGTGGTGCCGACCTGTCCAGGCGGGCGCAGAAGATCCTGCACGCCGTGATCACCGAGTACCTGACCGTCGGGGACGCGGTGGGGTCGCGCACGGTCACGCGCCGTCACGATCTCGGGTTGTCGCCAGCCACGGTGCGCAACGTGATGGCGGATCTCGAGGACCTGGGCCTGCTCGAGCAGCGGCACTCCTCGGCGGGCCGGGTGCCCACGCCGACCGGCCTGCGGTTCTTCATCGACAGCTTGCTCAAGGTCCGTGGGCTGTCCGCTCGGGAGAAGGAGGAGATTCGCGAGCGCGTGGTCGCTCCGACGCCCGACGAGGTGGTCCAGCGCGCATCACGCCTGCTCTCGGATCTCACGCAGCACGCGGCGGTCATCATCGCGCCGGATCCGGACCAGAAGCGCCTCGCTCAGATCGAGTTCGTCCCGCTCCGCGACGGCAAGCTGATCGCGGTCCTGGTCACCACCGACGGCCGGATCGAGAACCGGTTGATCCTCGACGAGGTCGACCCGCAGAAGCTCGAGCGCATCCACAACTATCTGAACGTGCAGCTCTCGGGCATGACGCTCGACGAGGTCCGCGAGTGCGTGATCCGCGAGCTCGGTGAGGACAAGAACCAGTACGACGCGGCGATCTCGGAGGCCCTGCGCCTCGGCCACGCGGTGTTCGTCGCCCAGCCGGATCGCTCCGCCGAGGTGCTGATCAGCGGCCAGTCCAATCTGCTCGACGACGCGTTCGCGCAGGATCGTGCACGGGATCTCCTGAAGACGCTCGAGGACAAGGAGACCCTGGTCCGGCTCCTCGATCGTACGCGCCGCGCCGAGGGGTTGCAGGTGTTCCTCGGCGCCGAGACCGCGATGTCGGCGCTTGTCGGCAGCTCGGTGGTCGCGGTGTCGTATGGCCCCGAGGACCAGCCGATCGGCGCGCTCGCGGTGATCGGCCCGATGAGGATGAACTACGGGAAGGTGATGTCGGTCGTGGACGTCACCGCGGATACGGTTTCCCGCCTGCTCGCAGAGCTTCAATCGTAAAAGCTGGTTATCTTCCTGCTGAGATGAGCGGAGACCCCAGCCAGAGCGACGATCCCACGGCGACACCTCCTGACGCCGGCGCGGCCGGTGCTCCCGGAGCGGATGATAGCGGGATCATTCCGATCGAGGTCGAAGCGCCTGCTGGCGCAGAGGGCATCGTCGAGGTCGCTCCGGAGCCCGACAAGTTCGCGGAGCTCGAGGCCAAGCTCGCTGCGGCCGAGAAAGAGAAGAAGGACAACTGGGACCGCTACCTGCGCGCGGCGGCCGATCTCGAGAACCTCCGGAAGCGCCAGAAGCGCGAGGCCGAGGACGCGAAGTTCGAGGCCAAGGGCAAGGTGCTGAAGGAGATGCTCCCCGTCGTCGACAACCTCGAGCGCGCGATCGAGCACGCGGCGCAGGCAAGCGAGGACAAGCATCCGATCGTCGAGGGCGTGCAGCTCGTGCTCCGCCAGTTCACCACCGCGTTCGAGCGCCTCGACGTCACGCCCGTCGAGGCGATGGGGCAGCCGTTCGATCCGAACCTGCACGAAGCGATCTCGCAGATGGAGAGCGACCAGCCGCCGGGCACCGTGGTGCAGGTGCTGCAGCGCGGGTACAAGTCTGCTGATCGGCTGTTGCGCCCGGCACTCGTGGTCGTTGCAAAGGCAAAGAGCAGCGAGGCATGAGCCGCGTCGTCGGCATCGACCTCGGGACCACGAACTCGTGCGTGTCCGTGATCGACGGTGACGCACCCGTGGTCATCGCCAACTCCGAGGGAGCGCGCACCACACCGAGCGTGATCGGCTTCGCGCAATCGGGAGAGCGCCTCGTCGGGCAAGCCGCACGTCGGCAGGCGATGACGAACCCCGAGAACACCGTGTATGCGGTGAAGCGCCTGATGGGCCGCAAGTACGACGACGAGGAGGTGCAGCGGCATCTCCTGACGTGTCCGTACGAGATCGTCGGCGCCGAGAACGGCGACGCGCACGTGCGGATTCGCGGCCGCGACTACTCTCCGCCCGAGATCAGCGCGATCGTGCTCGGGAAGATGCGCCAGACCGCCGAGGACTGGCTCGGCGACCAGGTGACGGAAGCCGTGATCACGGTGCCCGCTTACTTCGACGATGCACAGCGCCAGGCGACGAAGGACGCCGGCCGGATCGCCGGCCTCAACGTGCTCCGCATCGTCAACGAGCCCACCGCCGCCGCGCTCGCGTATGGCGTGGAGACCGATGGTGCCCAGCGCGTCGCGGTCTACGACCTCGGCGGCGGCACGTTTGATATCTCGATCCTCGAGCTCGATGATGGCGTGTTCCGCGTGCGCTCCACCGCGGGCGACACGTTCCTCGGCGGCGAGGACTTCGACAATGCGATCGTCGAGCATCTGCTCGCCACGTTCGCCGCCGCGAACCGAGGCCTGGATCTGCGCGGCGATCGCATGGCGCTACAGCGGCTCAAGGAGACGGCGGAGCGCGCCAAGATCGAGCTATCGAGCGCGTTCCAGACCGAGATCAACCTGCCGTTCCTCGCGGCGGGCGCTGATGGTCCCCGCCACCTGCAGACCGTGATCGAGCGGCCGCAGCTCGAGACACTCGTCGAGTCGCTCGTCCAGGCATCGCTCGAGCCGTGCCGGCGCGCCCTCAGCGATGCCGGGTTCGCTCCCCAGGACATCGACGTGGTGATCCTCGTCGGCGGCCAGACCCGCATGCCGCGGATCCAGTCGCTGGTCGCGGAGATGTTCGGCAAGGAAGCGAGCCGCCAGGTCAACCCCGACGAGGTCGTCGCGATGGGCGCGGCGATCCAGGGTGGCGTGCTCACCGGCGAGGTGCAGGAAGTGCTGCTGCTCGACGTGTCGCCGCTGTCGGTCGGCGTCGAGACGGCGGGCGGCGTGTTCACGCGCCTGATCCCCCGCAACACGGCGCTGCCCGCGCGCGCGACGGAGGTGTTCTCGACCACCGTCGACAACCAGCCGTTCGTCAACGTGCACGTGCTGCAGGGCGAGCGCGAGATGGCCGCTGACAACAAGTCGCTCGCGAACTTCGAGCTCACCGGTATCCCCCCGTCGCCGCGCGGTGTGCCGAAGATCGAGGTCGCCTTCGATATCGATGCGGATGGCGTGCTCAGCGTCTCGGCGCGCGATCACGGCACCGGCCGCGTGCAGCGCATCACCGTCACGCCCTCGACGGGCCTCTCCGAGCACGACATCGAGCGGCTGGTCACCGAAGGCACCGAGATGGCGGAGACGGATCAGATCCGTCGCCTGATCGCCGATGCGCGCAACAAGGGCGAGGGCTTGCTGTACTCGTCGGAGAAGGCGATGGCGGAGTTCGGCGCGCTGCTGCTCCCTGAGGACCGCGACTTCCTGGTCGGCGAGCTCGCGGATTGCCGCGCCGCGATGGAGACCGAAGATCTCGCGCTCGTCCAGGATGCCGTGGAGCGTCTCGAGGTCTCGGCGCAGCGAATCGGCGAGGCGATCTACGCCGCAGCCGACCCCTCCGGCGGGTCGGGCGGCTAAGGTCACCCATGGCGCGCAAGAAGCGGGACTACTACGTGGTGCTCGGCGTCTCGCGCGACACCAGCGAGGTCGAGATCAAGCGGGCGTTCCGCGAGCTCGCGCGCAAGTACCACCCCGACGTCAACTCCGACGACGCCGGGGAGAAGTTCCGCGAGATCAACGAGGCGTACGCGGTGCTCTCCGATAGAGAATCGCGCGCTCGCTATGATCGCTGGGGTCACCCCGACGATGGCTCGAGCGGGTTCTCCGCGGTGGTTGATGCCGCGCAGGACATCATCAACGACGTGTTCCGCCGGCGGAAGGCGAAGGCCAAGGGCAAGGACATCCGCTACACGCTCGAGGTCACCTTCGAGGAAGCAGCGTTTGGTGTCAGCAAGG
>JBBRBG010000107.1:0-31495 GCA_038206055.1 Haliangiales bacterium | reverse complement strand
GAACGGCGTGATCTCGCGCGACAACGTGAAGGCGATGGCCGCGCAGATCCGCAAGGTCTACGGCAAGGGAGACTTCGTCGGCTCGCTCGTCGTGCCGAGCGGCATGGATCGCGTCCGCCCGACGAACTGGCTCGGCGTCACCACGGCACCGAGCGTGACCTGGGTCGACTTCCCCGGCCTCGTCGAGCGGTTCTCGAAAGGCCTCGTGATGCGCCCGGCGTTCCGCACCGGCGTCATCTGATCTCGTTCGCGACGGCGATGATCTGCTCGCGCAGCCAGCGGTGCGGCGCGTCGTGGTGGTTGCGCTCGTGCCAGGCAGCGGCGACCTGGAACTTCGGGATCTGGATCGGCGGCGGCATCGTCGCGAGGCCGAGCATCTCGACGAACAGCGCGGCGACGCGGTTCGGGAGTGTGGCGACGAGATCGGTCCCGGCGATGATGTACGGCACCACGAGGAAGTGCGGCACCGCGAGCGCGATCCGGCGCGCCCTGCCCAGCTCGGCGAGCGCCGTGTCGACGAAGCTGCCCGGCAGGCTACGCGGAGCGACCATCAGGTGCGGCGCCTCGCAGTAGCGTGGAAGCGTCATCCGCGCTCCGGCGAGCTCGTGACCACCGCGGACGATGCAGGTGAAGCTCTCGTCGAACAGCACCTTCTCGTAGCTGCCGGCCGCTCGCGCCGTGCCCTGGGGGATCCCGAGCGCGAGATCGATCTGCCCGGCCGCCAGCTCCTCGTCCCCGTGGTTCACGAACGAGTGGATCCAGATGTCCACGTTCGGCGCGAGTCGCGACACGCGCTCCATCAACCGCGGCAGCAGCACGAGCTCGACGTAGTCGCTCGCGCCGATCCGGAACGTGCGCTTCGCCGTCGCCGGATCGAACGCCTCGCCGCGCAGCGCCCCTTCGAGGTCGGTCAACACGCGGTGGATCAGCGGCGCGAGCGCCTCCGCGCGCGGTGTCGGGACCATCGCGCCGCGTGCACCACGCACCAGCAGGGGATCGCCGATCAGCTCGCGTAGCCTCGCCAGCGCGTGGCTCGCGGCCGACTGGGTCAGGCCCAGCCGCGCGGCCGCTCGCGTGACATGTCGCTCGGCGAGCAGCGCGTCGAGCGCGAGAACGAGGTTGAGATCCACGCCATTCAGAGCGTCATGAGCCTCGTGCATGTTGTCTATCCATATCATCGATTTGCCTAATCGCGCCTCCGGCCTCACATTGCTGCCCATGACGAAGAACATCTACGCAATCGCCGGAGTGTCGGGTCACACCGGTTCGGTCGCCGCCGACACGCTCCTCTCCCAGGGCCACAAGGTCCGCGTCATCGTGCGCGACGCCGCCAAGGGCGCCGCATGGGAGACGAAGGGCGCCGAGGTCGTGGTGGCGGATCTCAACGACCAGGCAGCGCTCACCCGCGCTCTCACGGGCGTCGCCGGTGCGTTCCTCCTGCTTCCGCCGGTCGCCACGACGCCGAACCCGGTCGAAGACAACGCGAAGCTCTCGGCCACCTTCGTCGCGGCAATCCGCGCCGCAAAGCTGCCGCACGTGGTGTTGCTATCGTCGGTCGGTGCCCAGCACCCCGACGGTACCGGCCCGATCCGCGCGCTCCATATCGCGGAGCGCGACCTCGCCGCGTCGGGCGCCGCCCTCACCGCGGTCCGCGCCGCGTATTTCCAGGAGAACTGGGCCTCGAGCCTCGGCGCCGTCGCGCAGGGCATCCTGCCGATGTTCGTCCCCGCCGACACTCGTTATCCGCAGGTCGCGACCGCCGACATCGGCCGCACGGTGGCGGGCGCACTCGTCGAGGGCGGAGCGCCCGGCACGAAGACCGTGATCGAGCTCGCCGGCCCGCGCGACTACACCGGCACCGAGGTCGCCGCGATCCTCTCGAAGCTCGTCGGTAAGCCGATCGTGGCGCAGGTCGGCCCGCTCGAGGCGGTGGTCCCGGCCTTCACGAGCTTCGGCATCCACGCCGCGAGCGCCGAGCTGTACCGCGAGATGTACGCCGGCATCGCGTCGGGCCGTGTGGCCTACGAGGGCGGCGCCGCACGGTCGGTACGCGGCACCGTCGAGGTTGGCGAGACGCTCGCGGCGCTGCTGCCCCGGTAGCTTGTCCGAATATGGGGTCCGACCCCATTTCCGTACAACGGTCACCCCGCGTCGGCCGCGGTGACCACGACGTCGGTGAGCATCGGGACGATCGAGCCCACCGGCGGCGCGAACAGCTGGAGCTGATCGGGATCCGCGAACACAGCCGCGTAGTCATCTGGCGCGAACGCGCGCTGTAGCCGCGATGCGAAGTTGTCGCGCAGCACGCGCACGTAGTGATCGACGTCGTAGTCGCGGGTGTCCGCGGTCGGCGCCGAGCCCTCGTCGTCATCGGGGGAGCCGACCACACCGCCGCCACCACCTCGGATGCGGTACACGCGCGTGCGCTCGCCGGCGCTCCACGAGGTGCGTCCGCTGGTGAGCATCGCCTCGTACGTCAGCTCGCGCCGCGTCTCCCGCGTGGCGAGATACTCGGCGGGGCTCTTGGTCAACCGCACACGCGAGGACACGGCATAGGTCGGCACCTCGCGCCGGCGCAGCGCCGAGATCACGTCGAGGTAGGCCGCGTGAACACCGGGCACGTCGCCGACGAGCAGGCGGCCGATCGCGGCGCGCAGGAACGCCTCGCCGTAGGGTTCGGCGCGGCTCGAGCGAAACGCCACGCCGCGGAGGATGAGCTCGCCGTCGTACGTGAGGAGCGCGTAGTTCTTCGGCTCGTGCGAGAGCATCGCGGCGTATCGGCCGTCGAGCTCGAGCTGGACCATTGGTGGAAGGAGGGCCGCGACTTCGGCGACCACGCGCTGCTCGTCGTCGGTGGTCCACGCGGCGGGGACGGAGAAGTAGACGCCGTCGGTATCGGCCTCGAGGAGGCGCACGCCGCGCGCCGCGAGCTCCTTGCACATCAGCTCGAGTACGGCGCGGCCCTGGCGCGTGACCTCGTTCGCGGCGTGGACGTCGGCAAATCGGGTCAGGCCGCCGGCACCGAGGTAGCCGTAGGCGGAGTTGACGACGAGCTTCATCGCGGCCGACATCGCCTCGTGGGTCGAGCGCTCCGTCGAGCCCGTCGGTGCGGCGCGGCCGGCAGCCTTCGCGGCGAGCCGCCGATCCACGAGTCGATCGACGAGCGCGAGCATCGCGCCGAGGGAATCGCGCGCCGGCCCGATCCGGAACGAGCGCATCAGCGATGGATACAGGCTCGCGACATCGGCCTTGACGATCCGGTGCGCCACACCGGCGGCGAACAGGTGCAGCGCGGCGCCCGAGTGCTGCGTGCCATCGCCGGGAGCATGCGCGGGCAGCGCCGTGTTCGAACGGAGGTAGGCGCGCACCAGCAGCGGATCGATCACGCCGGTCGCCGGGCCTGCATCGGCGAGCCGCTCGTAGCGCCGCGGTGCCATCCGTGCGAGTGCGAACGCCGGACCGCCGAGGAGTCGCGCGAGTCCTGCGACCTCCTCGACGTCGGCGGTAGCGTAGCGGCGCACGCGATCCGGATCGCGCTGGTAAACCGCGTGGATCTGATCCCCGCGCACGTGCTCGCGGTCCGGACCGGCGAGCCCGAGGTGACGCGCGACCGCCTTGAGGCCGTGGCCCGGCAGATCGCGGGTCGCGAAGTCGTGCCGGATCACCGCGTCGAGCGTATCGATCAGCTCGCGGCCCGGCGCGACGAACCGCACCCGCCGGCTCGCGTCGGCGCCGCTCGCCACGCCGCGGCGCGCACCGCGCTGTCGCAGCCCCGGCGGGCCGATCCGGCCGAGGGCGAGCGGCACGCCGAGCAACTTTGCGCGGCGATCGAGGAACGGCAGATCGAAGCCGTGCAGGTTGTGGTTCTCGATCACGTCGGGATCCGCGGCGCGCACCACGGCGACGAGCCGCGCGATCAACGCCGCTTCGTCGGTGCCTTCGATCAGCTCGACGCGCCCGTCGGGATCGCGCACGGCGATCATGAAGATCTGATCGCGCAGGGGATCGAGGCCTGTGGTCTCGAGATCGAACTGCATCCGGCGCAGCTCGTCGAACGGGAGATCCTTGAAGTAGGTGCGGCCCGAGGCCACGAGGTACTGCTCCTCGGCCGGCAGCACGAGGACCTCGCCATCGCCGAGATCGCGGAGGTGGGTGACCAGGTGCCCGAGGCGCCGGCTCGCCGCGCGCACGATCGCGCCCGACAGGCTCGTCATGTCGTCGCCGCGCACGAGGTAGCGCAGCGGGTTCGTGCCGCCGAGCTTGCGATGCGTGATTCCCGGCCCGAGGTCATCGAGATGCGCGAGCAGGACCCACGGGCGGAACCGTGCGTCCTCGCGCACGAGCTCGCCTTTGCTGCGCCGCCACACCGCGACCTGGCCGTCGCCCTCCGCCCACACCGAGACGATGCCGGGCGTGGGGTCCCACCCCTCGAGCCACTCGTCCTCGATCGCGCGCGCCACGGCCGTCATTCCACCACGCCGCGCAATCACCGGCGAGGTCCGGCAGAGTCCGATCGCGCACGTGCATTTCGCACGACCACGCGTTTCCATGTGGAGGCGTCGATGCTCCGTACCCTCTGCGCACTGGCGCTCGTCCTCGCGGCCTGTGGTCCGCGCCCCGGCTCGATGATCCCGCTCGTCGAAGCACCGCCGTCACCGCTGCCCGCCACCGGCCTCGTCCTCGCCCCCGGAGAGGAGATGGTGTGGGATGTCTACTGGCAAGCGATGCAGGTCGGCCGCGCGACGCTCTCCGTCGGCGCCGGCGAGGTGCGCTCGAGCTTCTCCACCACCGCGCTCGCCCGTGCGTTCGCGAAGGTCAGGTACCAGCTCGTCACCGTGCTCGCGCACGGCACGGCCACGTCCTCGCGTGAAGGCCTGACAACGAGCAGCGATGCGAGCTCGATCTCCGTCGCTATCGACGGGCCCCACTACGCCTTCGAAGGCGGGCCTCAGCTCGCCGTCCCGGGTGGCACCACGCTGCACACGCTGCACACCGCGATCGGCTCGGTACGCGCCTGGTCACTCGGCGACGCACCGCCGGCCTACCTCTGGTTCGTCCTGCGCCACACGCTCTACCGCCTCGATGTCGAACACCCGAACCGTGACGAGGCGCAGGGCCGTCGCGCCCTCAAGATCCACGGTACGGCGCGCGCGATCGATCAGTCGATCGATCCCGTCGACATCACGATCTGGCTCGCGACCACGGCCGATCGCACGCCGTTGCGGTTCGTCGTCGTCGCCGATGGCGAGCGCGTCTCTGCCGAGCTCATGGAGACCAACTCCTCCGTCGCGGCGAATTAGGTCAACAGCGCGATCGCGAGATTGCCGAGCGTGGCGAACACGATCGCGATCACGACGATCACCCACCGCCGCGTGTTCGACGGCGGGGCCGCCACCACACCCATCTGGTTCGGATTCGTGGTGCCGGTGAGCGTGCGCGGTCCGACAACGCCAGGCGTCGGCGGTCCCGTCACGGGTGTTCCGCCGAAGGGCGTCTGGATCCGCTTCGGCTGAAGCAGCGGGGTGCGACCGGGCGGCGGCAACGCGTTGCGCAACCGGAACCGCAGATCCTCGATGGTCTGGATCCGGCGCGCGGGATCGTGCGACAGGCAGCGATCGACGAGATCCACGAAATCCGGCGGCGCATCCGGCCGGAAGTTCTGCATTGGCGGTGGCCGGCCCTCGAGGATCAGCATCAGCGTCTGCTGGATATCGACGCCCTTGAACGCGACCTCCCGCGTCGACATCTCGTAGAGGATCGCGCCCATCGCCCAGCAGTCCGACGACGGCCCGACCGCATCGTTGTTGCCCGACGCCTGCTCGGGCGACATGTACGACGGCGTCCCGAGCATGCGGTAGACGCCGCTCAGCCGGCCCACGCCACGCAGCTTCGACACGCCGAAGTCGAGCACCTTCACGCGGTCGTCGCCGGAGTCATCGATCGAGATGAAGATGTTCTCGGGCTTCACGTCGCGGTGCGTGATGCCGTTGCGGTGCGCGAGCGACAGCGCCGAGCAGGTGTGCTCCGCGAGCCGGGCGATCGCATCGAACTGCAGCGGGCCGTGCTGGAGCCGGGTCTGCAGCGTCGCGCCGTGAAGGAACTCGAGCACCATGCACGGCGTGCCATCACCGAGATAGATCCAGTCGGCGATGTCGATCACGTTCGGGTGGCGCAGGCTACCGAGCAGCTCCGCCTCGCGTTCGAAGCGCTGCGCCGCTTCCATGTTGTGCGCCCACTGCGGCAACAGGCCCTTGAGCGCGAACGAGCGCAGCAGCTTGATGTGCTGGATCTCGTAGATGAACGACATCCCGCCCTCGCCGATCTTTCGCAGGACGCGGTACCGCCCTCCCACGATGGTGTCGAGCAGCGGGTCGTTCACGTCAGAGGGAGTTTACTTCGATCAAGGGCAGCTGCGCTCGTACAGCCACAGATCTACGTCACCGGCCGTCATCCGGTCGGTGGACACGCCGACCGTGGTGCCATCCGGGGTATCATCGCATCGACCACGCTAGAGCGCTTCGAGGTCGACCGACCGCACCAGCTCGGGCACGAACGACCGCCGCTGAAGCGACGCGCGCTCCAGCTCCTCGTTCGCGCGCTCGAGGAACTCCAGCATCATCGCGCCGCGCACCTTCCCGCCCACATTCATCGGATCGATCGTGTAGACCGGCGGGGCCTTCGGCACCTTCGCGAGTTTCGGCGTGGCGATCACCTTGGGGGCGCGGCAGTCCTTGTCGACCTGCGGGTCACAAGTCTTCTGAGCCGACGCCACGCCCGCACTCGTGAACAGCATCGCGAACACCAGCATCCCTGCGCGCATCCTCGAATTGTAGGCGAGGTCACCGTTGTCTGCTTAACAATCCGACGGACCAGCCGATTCACGAGACATGGTCGCCACGGCTACTCCGCCCAACCCGAAGTTAGATCTCGAAGTTCTACTCACTTCCCGGTTGGATGCCGACAAGCTGCGCCTACCTCCCTACCCCGCGATCGCGCTCAAGTTGCAGCAGCTCGCGACCAGCGGACGCAACAGCACGCGCGATCTCTGCGCCACGGTCAACGCCGACGCCGCACTCGTCGCTGCCGTGCTCCGCCGCGCGAACGCCGCTGCGTCGGGATCCGCCAACGTGATCACCTCGCTCGAGGCCGCCGTCAACCGGATCGGCATCGAGGACCTGTTGCGGCTCGCGCTGGCGCAGAGCGTTGGCGTCACCGCGAGCGCCTCCGGTCCGCTGGCCTCGCTGCGCCGCGATACCTGGCGCATGTCACTGCTCGCCGCGCGGATGGGGCTCGAGCTCGCCGAGCGCCGCGGTATCGGTCAGGACGAGGCGTTCGTCGCCGGCCTGCTCCACGACTTCGGCGCGATCACCGTGCTGGTCGGTCTCGAGGATCTCAAGGTCGAGCTCCCCGTGTTGCCCGCGGAGACCTGGAAGATCCTCGTCGATCGGCTGCACGTGAAGTTCGGTGCCGTGATCGCCAGGCGCTGGAACCTCCCCGAGCCAATCGTCCACGCGATCCAGCACCACCACGCTGTCGCGCGGTACACCGGCCCGCATCGCGCGCTCGTCGAGCTGGTCGCCACGGTCGATCACGTCAACGCGATCTTCGACCGCGCGCCCACCACGAGCGTCGCCGCGCTCCTCGAAGTGCCCGGCCTCTCGCAGGACGAGCGCTATCGGATCGGTGCGATGGTCCCGCAGATCTCCGAGTACATGGCGTCGTTCGAGGCGTCGTCCTCGCCGGCCCGCGAGGTCAAGGCGAAGAGTGTCGTGGCCAAGCCCGTACCTGGGCTGGTGGACGGCTGGCCGGTCGAGCTCGTCGTCACGGCGAAGCACGACGTCTACCAGGCGTGCGCGCTGTCGGGGAATGCCATCGCGTTCCGCGGCAACGCGGCGCTGATGCCGAACTGGCTCACGCAGCTCACGCTCGGCTGCGACCCGGAGCTATCAATGCTCGCGAACGTGAGGACGTGCGAGCCGCAGCCCGACGGCACCTACCTCATGACCGCGCAGCCGTTCGGCCTCGACGGAAAGGACAAGCAGATCTGGTTTCACCTCGTCCAGCGCACGCGGCCGGCGTCATAACGCGGCGACGACGGTCCTCAACGTGCCCGCCGGATCCTCGGTGATCGTGTTGTGGTGCGACACGACCACGCGCGACAGGCCGGGGAGATCCGCGAGCTTCTCGATATGCGCGCGAAACGCCGGTTTGTCGGCGACCACGAACATCTTCGCGATCCGCGATACGCGCGGTCCACCCGTCGACCCCGTCACACGGCGCAGCACGAAGCCGGTGAAGCCCGGCAGGTGCGGCATGTTGAACACCGCGTCGTTGAACACGAGGCTCGTATCGACGCCGGAGCGCACGATCATCACGCCCTCGCGCTGCTTGGTGCCGTCGAGGAGCTGCAGCTCGAGCACGCCATCGGCCGGCAGATCCTCGTAGCTTCCGTTGACCTTGACGACCTGCTCGACCTTCGCCTTCGCGCCCGAGGGGCACAGCACCCGCGCAGCCGGATAGCGGTCCGCGAACACCTTCGCATCGAGCCGATGGAACCCGTTCGGGACGACGATCGCAGAGACCTCGCCCCACGCGTCGATCGCGGCCATCTCCGTGTCACCAAGCGCGATGCCGTTGTGGATCACGAGGGTGCCGTCGGCGCGCTTGCCGATGGTCATCACCCGCTTCATCGCCATCCCGGGCAGGTTCGCCTCCACGCGCCACAGCTGCGAGCCGAGCTTCTCGATCGCGCCGTGCGGATGAACCTTCCACGTCGTGTTCGCCTTCGCCATGCCGCGGAGCGTAGCTCAGGGGCCGCCGTAGCCCATGCCGCCATATGTCGCACCGCCGTAGCCGTTGCCGCCGTACGGATCCGCGTCGAGCGCGACGATCGCGCCGTTGTGCGCATCCATCCCGTCGAGGCGGAACTTGCGACGGACTCCCGAGTAGAGCTGCACGTCCAGCCGATCGGGCCCGACCAGATCGAGCTGCTCCGGCGAGCTCGAGACGAATAGCTTCTGCAACACGGCGCCGCCGCTGCGATCGACGAGGAACAGCGCGTCGGGTTCTGCCGTGAAGCCGTACCCCGCGACGATGTAGCAGCCGCGCAGCCGGAACCGCCCGTTCGAGGTCAGCGGCGCGGTCCGCCACAGCACCTTGCGAGCGCGCGGATCGACCGCCACCAGCGACGAGCACTTCCCATTCGCACCGCTCGAGTAGCTCTGGCAAGCCTCGTTGAAGTACACGACGCCGTCGGCGAGCCGGATGTCCTGCACCTCGAGGTGATCGCCCCGCGCCATCAGGTCGTTCAGCCCGAGCTCCCACTGCAGCGCGCCGCGCTTGTCGTAGAACCGCGCCTGGTACGCGCAGTTCGCCGAGCCGCTCAGCGTGCAGCTCGAGAGGTTGTAGGGTTCGCGATAGAACGCGAGCCGACCGCCGTCCGCCTTGTCGAGGATGAACAGCTCCAGTGTGCCGATCTTCATCGGAACGTAGTCGGGCACCGGCGGTCCCGCCCACGTGCGCCCGGTCGCGCCAGAGAGCACACCGTTGATCTGCGAGCGCAGCCGGCCGCCGGGGAACACGTCGCCCGGTACGACGGCGAGGTCGTCGTGCGCGCCGCAATTACTCGTGGCGAGCGCGTTGCCGCCGGTCGTCGGCGTGTTGCTCGGCGGCGCCGCCGGATCCCGAAAACAGCCGGCGAGCGCCAGCACCGCGAGCGTGCGTGTCCACATACCGATTCACACTAACACTCGATCTACTCTGCGCCAGCCGCGAGAAACGGCTCGACGGCAGCCACGAACCGAGCTGCCGCGTCGACGTGGGCGAAGTGCGAGGCCTCGGTCGAGCCACGTGATCTGCGCGCCCGGCACCAGCGCGTGCAGCTTCTCGCCAACGTTCGGCGGCACCATTGGATCTCGCTTCGCGTACACCAGCAACAGCCGGATCGGGAACTCCGTGGCCTTCAGCATCGCCACGAACTTCGTCATCTGCCGCACGTCGAGCGCATCGTGCAGGTGGCGATGCAACGCGCGGCGCCCGGCCAGGTGCGAGAGTGGCGCCGCGGCACGCCGGGCGAGGTAGGTGTCGGGGGGGGCTGAATGGCCCGGGCGCGGCGGGGCAGCCTCGGGGCCATAGGCGCGAACGGCGATCTTCGTCGGGCCGAGGTCCGTCGTGTGGATGGTCACGTCCGCGGGAGTCGTGCGGCCCCACGGGTGGGGCACCGTGGGTAGATCGGGCACGTTCCCGAAAGGAACCTGGCGAAACGGCTCCGTCGGCATAAAAGCGGGTGATAGTACCGGTACGCTCCCCCCAATGGCCACAGACGCACTCCTCGACGCCGGCGACGAGGTCTGGTCTTACGACCCGAAGTACCAGCTCCAGATCTCGAGCGGTGGGAAGGTTGCGAAGGCCAAGAAGACGCACGGCATCATCAGTGGTGTCGAAACGCGGCACACGCTGTATCGCCTCGCCGATAGCCTCTATGTCGATATCGAGGTCCGCGGTCCCGAGGCCGTGCTGCGCCGCGGTGTGCTCAACGGGCGTGATGTCACCACCGTGATCGCTGCCGCCGACGTGAACAGCACGCTCGCGCACTACCGAAAGCTCGGGTTTCGCGACGGCACGCCGTGGCACGCCACGAAGACGCGCGTGACGCTGCGCGAGTACCGCAAGGGCACCGCGCAGTGGACGATCCACGTCGATGGGACGTTCGCGCTCGAGAACTGGAAGACCCCCACGAAGGCCGCCTCGCGAGACGCCGCGATCGCGCTCGCCGAGAAGAAGATCGGCATGAAGGAGCGCTCCGGGTACACGCTGCGTCTGATCGAGCTCAAGGACGCCGAGCATGCGAACCCCGAGCCGAAGCTGCCGAAATCCGCGCCGGCGAAGCCGCTGTTCGGGAAGCGCCCGGCGTTCCCCAAGCCGGCGACCGCGCACGGCGCCGTCGACAGCGCGATCGCGATGCTCCGCGATCTCCACGTCCGTCTTGATCGCTTTCACTTCATCGCCGAGTGCATCGATCCGAACTCGGTCGCCGACCGCGCACGCGTCGAGGGCGTGGAGAGCAACGTCGCGTTCTTCCTGCAGCAGCACGCCGCGCGGATGGGACGCTGGAAGACCGCGAGGCCAAACACGCCGAAGCTCGGCGAATCGAGCTGGAGCTACTTCCTCCGCACGTACGGCTCGATCACCTGGGTTCTCGACACCCAGGTCGATCGCGGCCTCGAGATGTTCTACTGCGGCAACGTCACCGGCGGCGGCTGGAGCTGCCTCGAGGTCGCCGAGGACATCTACGATATCGACTCGCTCTCCGACGCCGTCGGCAACCCGGGCCTCGAAGTGCTCGACGTGTTCCACGGCGGGTGGCACGACGGCAAGTCCTTCGCGTTCGATACCCGCACGCGCGGTCGCACCGGCGACGCGGCGATCATTCCGTTCGGCGAGGAGCTCCCCGAGCTCCCACCGGCCCCGCGTGCGAACACCGTCAAGCCGTTCGGCGACTGGCTGCTCACGCGGGTGCTGACGCAGACAAAGCTCGTCGAGAAGAACATCCGCGAGCTCGCCTGAGCGCTGTTACTTGCGGCGAACGCTCGTGATCACCACGAGCGTCTGCGGCGCATCCTTCGAGAACGGACCCATCTCACCGGTCTTCACGCCCTTGATCTTGTCGACGGCGTCCATGCCGTCGATCACCTTGCCGAATACCGTGTAGCCCCAGCCCGGACCGCTCTTCGTCTGGTGGTCGAGGAAGGCGTTGTCGGTGACGTTGACGAAGAACTGCGAGGTCGCCGAGTGCGGATCATTCGTGCGCGCCATCGCCACGGTGCCGCGCGTGTTCTTGAGCCCGTTGTCTGCTTCGTTCTGGATCGGCGCCTGCACCGTCCGCTTCTCGAGCTTCTGATCGAAGCCGCCACCCTGGATCATGAACGTCGGGATCACGCGATGAAACACGGTCCCGTCGTAGTGCTTCGAGTCGACGTAGCGCAGGAAGTTCTCCACCGACTTCGGCGCCTTTGCCGGGTCGAGCTGGATCGTGAACATGCCGTGATTGGTCGTTACCTCGACGACTGGATCTGCCATCAGACGAGACTACTCGATCACGTAGGTGTTCTCGATGATGCTGCTACTGCTGAATGTCACGCCGAGCGAGTCGCCGTTCTCGGAATACCCCTCGTCGATCCGCACCCCCTCGAACGTGCGACCGGTCGGGATATTGACGATGTACTCGTCGGGTGGAGGTGGCGGAGGTGGCGGCAGCAGCGTCTGGTCGATGCGCTGGTCCAGCGACGTCGGATCGAGCGAGCTGATGATCACGTTGTCGCGCTCCACCGTGTGGTCGGCGTAGTAGAACGTCACGAGGACGTAGCCGCTCGGGAGGTTCACGATCTTGTAGAACCCGGTCTCATCGGTGATCGCGACCTGCGAGCCCGCGACCTGCGGTCCGGTGACGATCACCGTGACTCCTGCGAGGGTCTCGTTCGAGCGGTCGTCCGTGACCTGCCCGTAGACCGAGTTGTGCTCCGCCACGTGCTGCTGGGCGCGGGCGATCACCTGGCCGAGATCCTCGCCGGCGCCCTGGGCGGGCTCGGGCTCCGCGACCTCCTCCCCTTCGACCTCTTCCTCCTCGGCCGTGGCGGCGTCCTCCTCCGGTGCCGCCATGACGACCCGGATCACGGGCGGTGCCGCCACCACGATCTGCGGCCGCTGAGGCTCCGCGGTCGCCTCCTGCAAGGCCACCCCGCGAGCGACCCACCCGCACGCGCCGGCGATCCCCGCGAGCACCAGCATGCGCACCTGCATTCTTCCAGAGTTACCTGCCAAGGGCGGCGTAGCCACGGAACCCTGACAACAGCGCGTGACCCGTGTCGACCGCGCGCCGCGTCGCATGTCTCACGGCCGCCGAACGCGTATGCAGCGGAGCCAGCGCTGATTATTCCCGGCGATGATACGGTCGCCGCATGGCGGAATCGATCGAGCTCCCGGCGGAGAGCGTGGCGCAGGCGGCGACGAAGACGGCCCAGTCGGGCAAGTCGAGCCTCGCGGTGATGTTCTGGGTCGACGGCATCTTCCTGTTGTCGCCTGTCGCGCTGCTCGGTAGCTACCAGGGGGACAAGGGCCAGCTCGCGTTCGGCCTGGGCTTCTGGATCCTCGTGTGCGGTCTGATCACGTTGCGGATCTGGCGCCGCGTGAAGGGAGCACGCGCGGCCGAGACCGCCGCGAAGACGAACGCGGCGCTGACGTGGCGGCTCAACGGCCGTCAGATCGTCGCACTCGACCAGCGCAACATTCCGCAGATCGATCTCTCGTTCAAGATCAGCCGCACCCTGCGCGACATCCTGCTCGCGGTGCCGGAAGCTCGCGTGATCCAGCGCTAGTGGAAGCTACTGCGTGACGATCCGGCGGACCGAACCGCCGTGGAGCACGACATAGAGCTGACCGAGGCCATCGTCGTGGATGGCCGTGATGTTGCCGAGCGAACCGGCCACCACCTGCGCGTCGCCGACGGGCGCGGTGCCGTTCCAGGTGAACGACCAGAGCTGGCCCGTGGCGTACTCGCCGTAGAAGTACTTGCCGTTGAGGTTCGGATAGCAGGTGCCGCGATACACCGTGCCGCCCATGATCGAAGTCCAGCCGACCGTCCCGCCGCGCACGATGACCGGCTCGGTGCGGCCCGCGGTGGCGCAATTGGTCATCGGCTTGAAGCAGCGGTTCGCCTCGCGATCCGGCCAGCCCCAGTTGATCGACGGTGCGTTCGGCGCCACGTCGATCTCCTCGAGGTTCGGTGGGTTCGGCCCCTGCCCGACGTCGCCGATGTAGATGTCGTTCGTCATCCGATCGAACGAGAACCGGAACGGATTGCGAAGGCCCTTGTTCCACACCTCGGGGCGCGGATCCGTCCCGCCATCCGCCGACGTCGCAAAGGGATTCGTCGGGGGGATGCCGTACTGCTTCGTGCCGGTGCGCGTGTCGACGTCGATGCGGAGGAGCTTGCCGAACAGCACGGCATCGTTCTGCGCGCGGTTCTGCGGATCGCCGCCGCTGCCGCCATCGCCGATCGCGATGTAGAGGAAGCCGTCGCTGCCGAACTCGAGCATGCCGCCGTTGTGGTTCGTGTACGGATCCGCGAACCGCAACAGCTCGCGGCGCGATGCCGGGTCCGCGACGTCGCTGCCCATCGGCATGTGGTACTCGACGAACACGTGGTCGCCGTTCGCGCCGGTCTGCGCGAGATAGAACAGGCCGTTCTGGAGCCACTTCGGGTGGAACGCGATGCCGAGCAGGCCCTGCTCGCCGCCCGCGGTGACCAGGTTGTCGAGATCGAGCGCCGGCGTGGGCAGCAGCGCACCGTCCTTGACCACGCGGACCGTTCCGCCCTGCTCGATGATGAACTGCCTGCGATCCCCGGGCGCGCCCGTGATCATCACCGGCTGGGTCAGCCCGTTGACGAACGGGACCGTGGCGATCGTGGTGCCGGTGTTGGGCGTGCAGGTCGGAACGAATGCGTCGGGCACGTACGCGTCAGGGCTCGCGTCGATCGCGGCCTCGCCGGGCGGATCGCCGCTGTCCTGCTTCGCGTTGGAGCTCTTGCATGCACCGAGAGCAAGCACGGCGGCGGCGCAACGAAAGGAGGTCCGGGGGCTCATGAACCGAGCCTACGCCTGTTCATCCGTCGTCCGAGCGCGAAATCGCGTCTACATCGCCACGCGGACGAAGTCAGCCCAGATCGGAAAATGATCGGACCTGCCCGCAGCGACGATCGTCGATGTGGTCGCGACGAGGCGCGCATCGTGGAGCAGGTGATCGAGCTGGAACTCCAGCGTGATGCCCTGCAGCGGCCAGTGCCAGGTCGGCGTGTTGCCGTGCTGCGTGGCGATCGCGTCCACGAAGCCGCGCTTCGCGAGCGCCTGCACCGCGAGCCCGTCCGCCTCCTCGTTGAAGTCTCCGACCACGAGCGTGGGCAGCGATGGAGCGAGCGACTTCACGTGCGCCTCGATCTCGTGGAGGCGCGTGTCGCGGGTCGAGAAGTAGCCCACCACCCAGCTACCGCCATCGCTCATCGGCGGGCGCAGGTGAACGCTCAGCACCTGGATCCGGCCGAGGTTCGTATCGAGCACCACGCGCCACGCGAAGAACGGACCGCCCGCCGGTGGCAGCTCCTCGAGCGCGACGATGGGGAACTTCGACATCACGCCCATGCCCCCGGCAGGCCAGTCCGCAGGCGGCGTGAATCGCCGGTGCGGATAGCGCTGCTTCAGACCGCGGGTCAGCGCCGCTTCCCACGCGTTGTTCGTCTCCTGCAGGAACACCACATCGGCGGCGGCATCCGCGACCGCGGTGACTCCCGCGCGATCACCGGCGAGGCCGAAGTTGACGTTGTAGCTCATCACGCGGAGCACCCCGGGGCGCTCCGGTGCGGCCACCGGTTTCGGCTCGCCGTGACAGGCCCCCAGCACGCACGCGAGCACGAGCATCCGCATCGTAGGTTGGACACACAGCGGCGCCGAGGGTTGCTCGCGACGGTATGATGTCCCGATGCGGCGGATCCTCGGTGTGGTGCTCGCCTCCGGGTGCTGGGCCTCCGCGCCGCAGCTGGCCCCGATCTCGACCACGCCGTCGAGGCCGAAGCCACTGCCTCAGCGGGAGCACTGGGTCGGGATCGGCCGGCAGTACGATGACGACAGCCGCTGGGACATCGATCTCGTGATCGATCCGGCGGCGCGGATCGGTGGGCGCCTCGGCACGATCAACTATCCGACGATCGGCTGCCGCGCCGAGCTCACGCGCGAGCCCGATCGGCACGGCGAGCTGATCGCGATCGAGCACATCATCGAGGATCCGCAGCAGCACTGCATCGACAGTGGTGAGATCACCATCCCGCGCGAGCGCGGCATGTCATTCCACTGGCGATGGCGCGATCCGGAGAGCGGTGAGGAGGGCGCGGAAGCCGAGCTCACCCGCGTGGTCCCGGAGAATCGTCAGGCGCCGGTGCGCTGATCGACCTGACGGTGGAAGTGCGCGAGCGCATGCTCGAACGCGCCGAACACGACCTCGCGATTCGCGCCCGATGTGAGCCCGCGCTGGATCGACTCGCCCATCGTGAAGTCCTCGCCAACGGCGTTGTAGAGGATCGCGTTGTTCGCATCCCAGTACGCGCGCGCCTTGTCGGTCGCCGGCGTCTCGGGGATCAGCGTGTACGAGGTCAGCAGCGTCGTGCCCGCATCGAGCGGCCACAGGTGCAGCACCGCCGCGTGGTCCGGCTCGACGAGGATCAGGGTGTTGGGGAACAGGTGATAGATCGCGGGATCCGTGTACGCGGCCACCGCGCGCGTCGACATCGCCGCCGCGGAATCCGTGGTCTTCGCCTCGAGGTGCGCGAGCACCCGCTTCACGAGCTGCTGCTGGAGCTCAGGACGCACCGGGCCCATCCTTCATCCGCGCATACGCAGCCGGCACGCCGAGCGTGTGGCGGGCAAACGCGATCGCCTCGCGCTCGTACGTCGACGCAATCTTCTCCGCGCGCGCGACACCGACCATGCGGCGCACGGTGGGCTGCGCAGCGATCACGTAGTGCAACCCGCCGACCACGTGGAGCACGGCCGTCTCCGGCGTGCGGACCTCGAGCACGCCGGCGCGCTGGCCCGATGTCACCATCGCCGCCGCGCGCTCGAGGAACGGCGCGAGCGGCAGCTTCGAGGCGCGAGACACGCGCGCCGGGTTATCGAGGAGCTCGCGCAGCAACAGGCGTACGCGCGCCGGGTTCTTGTGCGTCCACCGCACGAGCGCGCTCGCCAGCGCATCCACCGGCGCGACAAACCGCTCGACGAGATCGCCCTTGATCCGCGCGGGACCGATCGCGACGTCGAGCTCGTGCAGCAGCTCCGAGGCGATGCTGTCGAGCACCTGCTTGTAGAGCTGTTCCTTCTTCGCGAAGTGATAGATCGTGCTCGCGAGCGGCAAGCCCGCACCCGCCGCGACGTCGCGCATGCGCGTGCCGTGAAAGCCATGCTCGGCGAGCAGCGCCTCGGCGACGATCAGGATCCGGTCGCGCGTGCTCTTGCCCTTCGGGGTGTGGCTGCGGTCGGTGGCGATCTCGGCGTTCATGCGGCGTCCTCCAAAAACCGTACATCTGTACCGTTTTTCGCGCGCGCGTCGCAAGCACGAAGTTTCGCGAGCGCCGGCAGCTACTTGAGCGGCTCGATGCGGTCGCAGCCGTGACCGCTGATCTTCACGCCGCCGGACTGGAGTTCGGTCGCTGCACCTGATTTCTCGTTCGGCTGCGATAGGACCAGCAACACCTTGCCCGTCTTCGCGTCGAGCACGACGTCGTTGTGGTCGGGCGTTCCGCCGAAGCATGCCGTACCCGCGCTCTCTTCCTTCGCCCCTTCCTTGTCGCTGCACTCGAATCGATCGCCATCTTCGTCGCCGGCCTTGCGGCACATGAACGTGTAGCCGCCGTTTCCTTCGATCCCGGAGATCAGCACGTGCGCCGGATCCTGCGAGGTGATCGAGTACTCGGCGGTGTCCGGACAGCGACCGCCCTGTGCCTCACCGAGCGGAACCGCGTGCAGCCCCGCGCTGGTCTTGATGACGTAGTACGGCACCTCCCAGGTGTAGTCGTGCGGGGCAAACAGGCCTGGCAGCGTTGGCTCGGTGCGCTCCCCCGTGAACAACTCGAACGCGGCTTCCTTCGTGGTGATCGCATCGGCACCGTCGAACCCGGTCGCCTTCGCGAGCGCGACCCAGTCCGCACCATCGATCGGCTTGTGCTCGAACAGATCGATCTCGTGGCTCACGGACACCGGGCACTCCCCCTTGCTCGCGATCTTCGCCTTGGCCGCCGCCGTCGGCCGAAGACTGTTCGCCACGACGAACGCTGCCGTCGCGTTGAGCTCGTTGCCGAGCTTCTCCTGGATGAGTCCGCGATTGAACCAGATCGAGGACAGCAGCTTCGCATCCTTCGTTCCGGTCGCCGCCTGATCGAGATCCTTCGATGCCGCGCCGAGGTCCTTGCCCTCGAGCAGGCGTGCGAATCCGCGCTCGCCGAGTGCGCGCGCATCGCCCGGCTTCGCGACGAGCGCCGCATCGAAGCCCTCGAGGGCCTCGCTCCACTTCTTCGCGTCGGTCGCCTTGCGGCCTTTCCGCATCCCCGTGCGATACGCCGCGCGCGCCTTCGGATCTTCGGGTGGCATCGCCGCCGCGCTGCCGCTCCCGCTTCCTGCGGCCTTCGCGACCGGTTTCGCCGCGGGCGGTGCCACCGCCGAGCCCGACCCGGACCCGCTCGCAGGCGACGCCGCCTTGTCCTCCCCTTTCCCCTTGCAACCGACGACGATCAGGACCCCGAGGAGAACGCGCGCGAGCATGCGCTATTCAACCACGTCGCCCCGCCGCATCAGAACGTGCAGACGTACTTCGTCGCGATTGGCGCACCGAACCGCGTCGCCGGCGAGCACTTCATGTCGCTCGGGCATTCGGCCGCGTTGGAATTCGGCGTGCACTGGCGCAGGCAGCTACCGCCGGCCGCGAGCGACGGCATCGTGGCGCAGAACGTATCTGCGGAGCCCGGCTGATCCGCGCAGAACTGATTGCAGGCCATGGTGCACACGCCCGCGTGTCCACCGCCCACGCCCGCGCACGTCGTGCCGGTCTTGCAGTCCGTGTTCGCGTTGCAGCGATCGCCGACCCAGCCGGGCGACGCGGGCATGCACACGCTCGCCTTCACCGTTGGCTGGTTGATGCGCGCCATCGTGACCGGCTGCATCTGGCCGTACGGCCGGCACTGAAAGTTCTCGGGGACCGCCTTCGCCACGCAGTGGCCCTGCGCGGGGCCGTGATTCGTCTGCGGCTCGGCGACGCAGAATGTCGACGGACTGCCCACGCGATCCGCGCACGTCGACGTGCACTTCGCGCTGCAGTAGCCCTTCTGCGAGAGCGGATTCGCGGCGCAGTAGCCGCCGGTGTAGTTGCAGTCCGAGCTCGTCGTGCACTCCGCGCCGATCCACTTCTGCGCGAGGTCGACCTTCACGCGCTCGACGGTGCGTTCAGCTTCGCGCTGCACGTGCACGGGCACCTTCGCGATGCCCTTGATGCGGCCGTAGACCTCGAGCACATCGGCGGCCTCCATGCGGAAGCAGCCGTGCGAGACGTAGCCGCGGCGCAGGTTGCCGCCGTTCGGTGCGCGGAAGTTGTCGATCGGTCCGTGGATCGCGTACGCGCCCGACCAGCTCATGAACGGGAGGCCGGCGAACACCGGGGTCTTCTCGCCCGTCGCCGGATCGGTCCACCATGTCTTGCACGGCTGGATGCTCGCCGGCGTGATCTGGAAGTCCTGCTTCCCGTACGCCGCGACCGGATAGTAGGACAGCGACTCGCCGAACTCGCCGTTCGTCGGGTCCGTCTCGATCTTGCCGGGGCCGACCGGGAACACCTTGTCGTAGCCGTCACCGGTGAGGTGCAGCGTGAGGCCATCGATCGAGAGCGTGATCTTCGCGTTCGTGAGCTGCGGCAGGACCGGGACCGGCTTGCACGTCAACGCCGCGCCCCAGTTGCCATCGGCCTTCATGTCGGCGGCCGAGACATCGCCGAGCGGCAGCTCGCCACCGTCGTCATCGGAGATCGCGGAATCGTCACCCGCGCAGGCGGCCAGGGCGGAGACGAGATAGAGGGCGCTGAAGTGCTTCATCGACTGCCCGCGCGAGGTGCACGAACCGATCCTCGTCGGAACCTGTCTAACGTCGCGAACGAACATCTGGCGACTCGAGTAGCCACGTGCGGCCACGAAGCCCGAGTAGCCGTCAATTCGGGTTGTTGACGTCTGTGTCGACGTAGCCCTGGGCAACGGGGCCGACCGTGAAGCCGTCGCACTCGCACAGGAACACGTAGTTCGCTCCGGCGCCGTTGCCATCGCGCAGGTACGGGTTCGTGCCCGTCGAGTCGAGATCGAGGAACGCGAGGTTCTGCTGATGATCCTCGGGCGACGCCGCCCCGCTGACCGCGCCGTCATCCGGCTGCTGCACCCCTGCATACGAGCCCCACAGCGCCGGATCGAGCACGCGATCACGGAAGTCGACCCAGCCCGCGCCCACCGCGTTCGCATTCGGCGCCTGGACCGCGCCGACGCCGAACGACTTGTACACGGGATTCTGCGCGAGGAGGTACGTGCGGATCGCGGCCGCCTCGACGAGGCTATCGATCACCGCAGCGTGCGTCTTCTTGTCGACGGTATCTGCCTCGCAGCTCGCCTCGTGCTGCCAGTACGAGCCCAGGGTGTAGATCGGTCGGTACTTCGTCAGCGACGCGCCGATCTGGATGTAGCCCGACGGGCACGTGAGCTGAATGATCGGCGCATCGATCATCGCGTCGGCCATCGCGTCGATCGCTGCATCGGGCTCGAACTTGGCATCGGCACCCCGCCCATCCGGGTTCGCGTCGCCGGGCGGCACGCCGCCGGTGGGCACGGAGAACGAGCACCCACCCAGGAACAGCAGTGCGGTGCGCCACGTCATCGGGCTTCATATCGCACAATTTCCACGGGCCGCGCGATACTCGTTTTGATGACCCGTGCGGTGCTCGCTGTCTTGCTCCTCGGGTTCGCGACCTCCGCATCCGCCGAAGACACCACAGCGGAACAACCGCCGCCGCCCACGCCGTTCGATCGCGGCAAGCTCGGCCTCGGTGTCTATGGTGGCTCGCGGACCACGCTCGGCCATCGCTACTTCGCGATCGGCGCCTCGGTCGGCTACTACGTGCTCGACGGCGTCGAGGTCGGGCTCGGCGCGCTCGAACAATTCGGCAGTCGACCGAACATCGCGAAGCTCTCGCCATCGCTGCGCTACGTGGTCCAACCACTGGTCGGCGTCTCGCCCGTGATCCCGTACGTCGGCGCCTTCTACAATCACTGGTTCATCAGCGAGGGCGTCGCCGATCTCGATACCCTCGGTGGCAGCGCGGGACTGCTCTACGTCTCGGGCAACCTCGTCCTCGGTCTCGGTGTGACGTACGAGCGCGTGATCTCGGAATGCGTGACCGATTGCTCATTGGTCTATCCGGACATCACGATTTCTCTCTCACTTTGAAGCACGTTCGGTAAGGCCCGCCACTCTTTGCACACGAAGGATGTGAGGGCTCTGTTAAGCCGAAATTTGTTTGTCGTCGACGGCAGTGCCCTCGTGGTACTCGCGCCTCCTATGAATACGAGATCGATTGCGCTGTTCGGTGCTTCGCTCCTCGTCACGCTCGCGACTGCGTGCGGCGGCGACGGCGGCAATAACAATGGTTCGTGCGGCGACGGTCACGTGACCGGATCCGAGCAATGCGACGACGGCAACACCACCGCTGGTGATGGCTGCTCGGCGTCCTGCCAGAACGAAAGCTCTGGCCATCGCTGCGGCGACGGCAACGTCGACGTTGCGACCGAGCAGTGCGACGACGGCAACACCACGAGCGGCGATGGCTGCTCGGCGACCTGCCAGAACGAAGGCGCCAACCTGTGCGGCAACGGCGTCATCAACGGCACCGAGGCGTGCGATGACCACAACACCGCGAACAGCGATGGCTGCTCGTCGACCTGCGTGGTCGAGAGCGGCTACACCTGCACCGGCACGCCGTCGGTGTGCACGATGACGCAGACCGCGACGGGTACCTGCGCGATGCCGATCACCGTCACGTTCACGGGCACCACCGACCTGACCGCCACGCTCACCGGCGACACCACCGCGAGCACGAGCCAGGTCCAGGACGCGACGTGCGACGGCGCGCCCGCTGGCACCGGTGCTCACGACAAGGTCTACAAGTTCACCACCACTGACGTGCGCGACATGCTGATCGAGATCGGCGGCGCGACCGACTACAACGCGATCGTCCGTCTCATGCGCGTGGCGTGCGACACCTCGACCGAGGTGATCGAATACACCGGCGCCGGCGATGGCTGCGCGGACGTCAACGCCAGCGGCTACCTCGGCGTCGTCAACCTCCCGGCCGGCACCTACTACGTGGTCGTCGACGGCGAGGCCGCGACCGATGACGGTAACTACGAGATCAACCTCACGGCGTCGCTGCCTGGCTGCGGCAACGGCACGATCAACGGCCAGTTCGAGTTCTGCGAGGACGGCAACACCGCCTCCGGCGACGGCTGCAACGCGAACTGCGAAGTCGAGACCGGCTACAACTGCATCATCCCGTCGATGGGCTCGCCCTCGGTCTGCCACCTCAAGGGTTGCGGCGACGGCGTGGTCGACACGGCGGCGGCGACCCCCGAGGAGTGCGACGATCTCAACACCACCTCTGGCGACCGCTGCTCGTCGACCTGCACCCTCGAGTTCGACGTTGCCGAGGCCGAGCCGAACGACACGATTCCGCAGGTGCTCACCCCGGTCAACCACGTCGTCAAGGGGACCCTGTCCTCGGGCACAGACGTCGATCTCTACACGTTCACGCTCAGCGCTCCTACGACGGTCACGCTCGAGACCTACAACCGGATCGATGGCACCGACCTGAATTACGCCCCCGGCGTTGGCAACAACAAGTTCGATTGCTCGGGGCTCGACTCGATCGTCTCCGTGTTCGCCGCGGGCGCGGACGTGTCGATGCCCGCGATGGCCCTCGCGCGTGACGACGATGACGGCGCACGCACGTGCTCGTATCTCGGTGCTGCCGACAGCACCGACAACGAGATCGAGACGGGCGCCGACCCGACTCAGCTCGTGATGCTGCCGGCCGGCACGTACACGATCCGCGTCTACAACTTCGCCACCACGGCCGCCACGTACCTGCTCGACGTCAAGTTCGGTGGCACCACGACGACGCCGGTGGCGCCTGCCCCAGGTGATCTCGTCATCAACGAGGTGATGACGGCCGATAACCTCGCCGACACCAACTGCGACACGTTGACGAACGTCAGCAATGACGAGTTCGTCGAGCTCGTGAATGTCTCGAACAAGGTCCTCGACCTCAACGGCATCACGATCCGCGACAACCTGCCGACGGCTGGTGTCATTCGGTTCACGTTTGGCGCCGCGGGCAACCTCGGCACCGGCACGCTCACGCTCGCCCCAGGTAAGGCTGTGACCGTGTGGGCCGGCGGCACGCCGATGTGCCCGGGCGTGACCAACTGGTTCACTCCGGCCGTTGCGGCGCAGGGCACGCTGGGCCTCAACGACGCGGGTGAGATCGTCACGGTGATGTCGGCCGACGCGACCCCGGTGCAGCTCGCCACTGCGACGTTCGGCATGGCGACGCTTCAGGTCTCGTTCAACCTGTCGCCCGACGTGACCGGCACGACCTACGCGCTGCACAATGCGGTCGCCGGCCATGTTGGTAACTTCTCGCCCGGCAAGAAGGTCGACGGCACGGCGTTCTGATCGAACGCCCCCTGGCCGGCTAGCCTCGTTGCTAGTGGCCGGGGGATTGCCCCTCGGCGCGATCACTCACTCTGATGTGATCGCAACGAGCACGGCAGATTGGCCTGCGTCCCGACGGACTCACCCCGTCGGGACGTTTTCCGTTTCGGCTGGCCGCGCTCTTGCTGAGGAGATGGTCATGACGAACAGCTGCTCGACCACCATCACGACCCTCGGATTCGACGAGCTCACCGCTGTCATCGGCGGCGCTGCGGCGCCCGCAAAGGGCCAGGCCGAGCTCCGCCAGCTTGCCTCGCAGTACTGCCCGGCGACCTACGCCAAGTTCAAAGGCGCAGCGCAGATCACGCGCCCGATGGGCGAGCGCTGCCTCGACGAGGCCGGCCTCGGCATGTTCAAGGGCCGCCTCGACCAGTACTTCCCGAAGAAGTGACTTGCCGGCGCGGGTGGCCACTCGAGTTGCCATCGAAGACCAAGCGCCTGGATCGACGCAGCCTCAGCATGGCGCCGCCGTTGCAGCAATCTCCGGCGTGACAAGCTCATCGGCCAGATCGTCTCTCCTGGCGCTCCTCGCGCTGGGCGCCTGCGGCACGGACGCTCCCGGCACGCCGGAGGTCGTCGTCGACGACGCATCCTCGGGCGCCGGCGCCATCTCGGTCGTCGGCGCGAGCGCCGATGCCGTGTACTGGTCGGTCGCGCAGGCGAACACGACCAAGCTCGTGTTCGGGAGCTCGCTCGCGGACGGAACGGGCACACAACTCGGTGTCTCGACCGGCCCGATCGTCAACGTCCGCGATCACGTGGTACTCGCGACCACCAAGACCGTGGTGCGTACTGGCGTGTCGACTCCGGAGGCCGCCATCAACTCGAACATGGCCGAGGCCGTGACCGAGAATCCCGACGGCGTGTTCGTCTGGTTTGCGGGCGGAGAGCTCGCGTGGGGCGCGAAGACCATGGAAGGCTCGGCGATGACGCGGTTGTCGCGCGCGAATGCGATCTGCGCGACCGCGGACCACACCTACGTCGCCGGTACGTTCGGCACGTCGACCGAATGGCGACTGTTCCGCCTCGACCGCGGCTCCAATCGCTTGATGACCGTGGTGGGCTCGACGGAGCTCGCGGAGAAGTTCCCGGGCGGCGCCGAAACGACCTCGGCGTATCGCGGCACGCTCGTCGACGCAGATGATTCCGGCGCGCGGTGGCTCGTCACGGAGACCCACGACGAGGACTCGCTCCCGTCGCGCGCGATCCTCGTCTCGGTGCCCGTGGAAGGGGAGCCGACGCTGCTGCTCGAGCACGTGGGCGCGGTCACCGGGTTCTTCGCGACCTCCGACCGGCTGTACTGGCAGGAAGGCGATGCCGTGCTGAGCGCGCCGAAGGCCGGCGGCGCCGCGACGCTCGAGGCCCACATCACCGGTCAGGCCGGTGCGGTCTCCAACGGCTTCATCTACTACGTGAACGGCTCCGCGATCGAGCGCCTCGCCGTCGACTAGACTCCTCGGCATGGCCGAGACCCCTGCTCCCGAGAGTCCGTACCGCGTCGGCGCCGAGGCGATCGATCAGCTGATCGTCACCACCGGCAACGAGGTCGCCGGTCACCGGATCGTGAAGTACATCGCGATCGTCCGCGGCATCACCGTGCGCGCCGCATCGTTCGGCCAGTCGTTCTGGGGCGGGCTGAAGTCCCTCGGCGGCGGCAACATCTCGGAGTTCACCGACGTCTGCGAGCGCGCCCGCCACGACGCCTACCAGCAGATGCTCCAGCACGCACGCGACATGGGCGCGGACGCGATCATCGGCATGCGCTACGACGCGACGGAGTTCGCGCAGGGCGCAACCGAGGTCCTCGCATACGGGACCGCGGTGCGCATCGAAGCGGTCGTCTGAATCAGAAGATCGGACCGACGCAGCTCGCGATGTCGAAGAACATGAACGCGAGCGCCTTCTCCTGCGGGGACAGCGCCCCGGAGGTGCAGCTCGACGGGAAGTTGCCGCTCGTACCGCCACCGGACACGTGCATGTCGGAGAACACCACCTTGCCGCAGCGGTTGTCCTTCGGGGACTCCTGCGGGGTGGTGAACTGGAAGTTCTGCGGGAGCTCGGTACCCTGGAGATAGACCCAGCGCTCCGCCTTGGTGTTGTCGACGGACATGCAGCTGCTCCGGCTATCGGTGATGTTGAACGAACCGCCCGAGGAACCACCGACGTTCATCATCCAGGTGGCGAACGCGGCGCCCTTCGGATTGTTGACCTGATCGATCACGCCCGTCGAGTTTGGCGGCGAGCCTTCGACGGCGCACGCTGCGACCGTCGACCACACCGGCTGTGGCGCCGAGCCGCTGCCGCTGATCCACTGCGCGTTGTAGTGCGACATGAACACGCGTCCGCCGAGGTCGGCGAACGTCTTCACGTTGCTCATCATCGCGGGTGTCGCGCCGGAGTGTGGGCTGCACTCGCAAGAGAACGCGGCGATGTCGTACTTCTTCAGCTTGTTAAGGTCCCCCCACAGCGAGTCAGCGGAGGTGAGCACCACGCCCATCGAGTCACCGGAGTGTCCGCCCGAGTTGTAGAGGTTGATGCGACCGGTGCCGGACTCGGCGGTGAACTCCTTCGCATCGACGCCGAGCTTGCGCACGAGGCACTCGAGCTGGTCGCAGCTGCCGGTGGTCATCGCGATCTTCGGCAGATCACCCTCGGTCTTGTTCTTCGGCAGCGACGAGACTGTCGGCGGCAGGATGTTGTCCTGGCACGGCAACACGTTCGGGATGTCGACGCGCCGACGCCACTTGCCGACCTGGATGACGAGCGGAACGTTGACGCCATCCGGGACCTTCGTCAGCGTGAACTTGCCGTCCGTGCCGGAGATCACCTGCGCGACCGAACCACCGGGCAACGCGTTCTGGCACTGCGAGCACGCAACGCCGTCCGTGAGCGGACCCGGATCCGAGTTCGGGACGTAGACATTCACGCCATAGAGCGCGAGCGTTCCGTTCGGCGCGAACACCGTGCCTGAGATCGTGGTGTCGGGCATGTTGCGGATCGCGCAGTTCGTGACGCGGCACTCAAGGCCCACACACGCATCCGCCTGTCCCGTGTCGTCGCCAGCGCGACGATCAGGTGATCCACAACCAGTCCACAACGCGACAACGACGGGGGCGAGGAGATAGCGCATCTGCGGCCTTATACTAAAGGACTCTTCGGGTAGCGATAGAAGGATCTGGCACTGCCCCCAAACAGCGCAGCTACGTGATCTTCCTGACCAAATCTGGCCCGATAGATGCCGCCTGATCTCGGTCGAAGGTGAGCCGCCGCACAGGTCGCTGAAACTTTGGCTGCCGCGCCGTGTCGTACGGATATGCACGTGGCGCTGGTCGAGGTCGTCGCGAGAATCGCGAGCTCGGTCGTCGACATCGCTCACGTTCCGCCGAGCGGCCGCTACCGGATCGGCACCGCGCCGGAGGTCGAGCTCGCCGTCGCCGTGGGGGCGCTGCGCAGCTTCCCGCTGCTCGACGAAGGGTTCCGGTTTCGCCGTCCCGCCGGTGTGGCCGCAACGCTGTACACCGGCACGGACGCGCTGCCGATCACCGACACCGAGCTGACGCTGCGCGCGGGCTGGCGCGTGGAGCTCGAGCTCGGCAAGGTCACGGTCTCGCTCGCGGTGATCCGGCGCGCGCCGATGCCGGTGCCGCGACGACCGCTCGACGTGCGCCCGTTCGTCTACGCCACCGTCGTGCTTGTCGCGCATCTCCTGGTCTGGGGCGCGGCGATGCTCCTCGAGCCGATCGAACGGCTCGGCGTCGAGGTCGTGGAGGCGCCGCAGCCGCCGCGCATCCGCCTCACGCATGTCGAGGAGCCGCCGCCTCCCCCGCCGCCGAAGCCGAGAAGGCAGGATCACGAGGTTGCCGCGGCCGCGAGCGCACCACTGGCGAAGCGCGAGGACGGCCCGCGCGATCCGAAGGCGCGTGCGATCGCCGGCGCGCGGACGGCGGGCATGTTTGGAGCGCTGTCGGACCTGTCTGCACTGATCCCGAAGGTCGACGTCAAGAAGCTCGTCGAGGAGGCCGTGTTCTACGACGAGGAGGAAGCGACGAAGAACGACTTCGGCAAGGGCCGCCGCTTCGATCCGATGAAGAACTGCACGAAGGACTGCGGCCTGATTGCCGCCGGGAAGTACGCCACCGTGTCGAAGGGACGCGGCGCCGGCGAGGGCTACGATCTCCCGGGGACCGCGCACCACGCGCAGCCGGAGATCGGCGGCTGCGAGCCGAATGACTGCACGATCGCCGGTGGCACCTCGCGCGAGACGGTGCGGCACAACGTCGAGCTGCGCATGGGCGCGTTCGGTTACTGCTACCAGCGGTTCGCCATGAAGCAGCTGCGCGGCACCCTGACGCTGTCGTTCGTGATCGGGCCCGAGGGCGCAGTTCACGAGGCGAAGGCGCGAGGCATGACCGAGATCGATGACTGCGTCGTCGAGGTCCTCAAGGTCATCCCGTTCGAGCCGAACGTCGATGGCACGAAGGTCACCTATCCGCTCCAGTTCCGCCCGAACGCCGAAGTGGCCGCTCAGTAGAGGACTTCGAAGCTCGCGACGAGGCCGATCGTGCGATCGGTCGCCGCGCTGACATCGCGGACCTTCGTGCGGAACGACAGGCCGACCTGCGAGAGCTCGGCAGCGATCCGCAGGCCGTAGTTCGTGTCGAGCGCGATATCGACGCCGCCCGCGACATCGAACGCGAGCGTCTTCGCGTACCCGAAGCCGTCCTTCGTGGTGATCGCGCCCGCCTTCATCAAGAACAGGAATGCGCCGCTGAAGAACACGCCGACCTTGGGCGTGGCTGCGAACCGGCCGACGGCGTTCGGAGCGATGCCCGTGTAGGTCACGTCGGGCATGTCGAGCGTCTGGCCCGCGGGGATCCCGGATCGATCCGCGGTGTACTTGCGCGCCGCGTAGCCCACGCCGAACGCGACGGAGTGCTCGCCGAACGGCACGCGATAGCGCACGCCGACGCTGTAGTGCTGCTGGTTGATCGGCGCTTCCTTGCCGCCGGTGCCGGGCACGCGGATCGAGACCAGGAACGACTTGTCGTAGTCGCCGTAGACGCCGATCCCCGCGGCCACACCCTTCAGCGTGGACATCGCGCCCGGATACGCCTCGACCTCGACGCGCGCCGACGGTGCGGCGGTGCCGATCGGCGGAGGACCCGCCGTGCCGCCACCGCCGTCATAGGTCAAGGCGCGACGGCCAAAGCCCGCACCCGCGTTGAGCCGGATCGCGACCTGCGTGACCGCGTGGCGGGTCGGCTCCTCGTCATCACCACCGCGGTGCTTCTTCTTCTTGCGGACGGAGCCGGTGTCCTGGTCATCCTCTGCGGAGACGCGCTTCTTCGGCTTGTCCTCTTCGTCGTCGCGCGTCTTCTTCGGCTTGTCGTCGTTGTCGTTGAGGCGCTTCGGCCGATCTTCTTCATCCTCTTCGGCCTCGCCGGGCGCGAGCCGTTTCGCCAGCGCCTCGCGGAGGTCGTTGCGGAACTTCGTCGACACCGTCTTGAACCGCAGCTTCAGCTTGCTGGCCTTGAGGCCCTTGCCGGCGACGGTGAGCTGGATGCTCTTGTCGTCGCCGTCGTCCTCGACCTTGCCCTGGATCAGGATCTCGACATCGAGCTTGGTGCGGAGCTTCTTCGCATCCTTCTTGTCGAGCGTGCCGGAGAGGTCGAGCTTCTCCATCGCCTTCCCGGTCTCCTTGGGACCGGTGACCGCGGACGCTTCGTCCTCGGCCGCGTTCGCGACGGCATTGCCGACCTTGTTGTTGGTATCGCCCTCGAGCGGCGCCACCGCAACGGTTGGCTTCGCGCGCGCGATCGATGGCGCCATCACAATCACCGCCGCCGCGATCAGCAGGAGCCGCATCGCATACAGGATAAGCTAGGCGACGAGCGTACGCACCGGGGACGTGGTGTTCTGATGCCGGGCCGTGAGAAGCGTCGCGCCGATGGCGACTGCTGTCTCCGCATCATGGGGGATGGTGACCCGGCCGGGATCGAACATCTCGCCGAGCATTCGCCGGAAAGCGAGGGTCTGCGAGCTACCGCCGACGAGTCCGACCACGTCGACGGACTCCGGCGTCCATCCTGCACGAGCGAGGCCGGTCTCGATGACCTTCCGAGCGCGGTCCAGGAGCTTGGACCACACGCCCTCGGCCCAGCCCTCGTCGATGGTGAACCGGAGGTCCCGGCGCGCGCCCTCGTGCACGTAGGCCTCGGTCATCACGAACGGCACGTCGCGCGAGGTCGAGAGCTGCCGCTTCGCGAGCTCGCACCGATAGACGAGCTGATTCCACCGTACGACGTCGCGGTGCATGTCGTAGCTGGTCTTGCGCACGATCAAGCTCGCCATCGCTTCGGCGAGCGCGAGGTCGAGATCATCGCCGCCGAGCCAGTGATCGCCGGCAATGGCAACCGGCGTGAACCGCATGTTCTCCTGCACGACCGCGGAGACATCGAACGTGCCGCCGCCGAAATCGCAGATCAGAATGCGCCGGTTCTCGTCCTGGCGATGCAGATCGAGCGCAAGCGCGCCGGCGATCGGCTCCGCGATCATCTCGGCGATCTCGAGGTGCGCGATCTTCGCCGCGCGCATCAGCGCCGCGCGATAACCGGCCGGTGCGGCGGCGGCACACGTCATCACCACGCGCTTGACCGTCGCGCCGAACCGCGTCTCCGCGAGATCGCGCACGCGCGAGAGCACGTGCGCGGCCACCTGCTCCGGTGCGAGGTCGCCCGATCCCATCTTGAGGATCACGCGCTCGCCGCGCTTCTCGATCGGCGTGGCATGCGTGGCGGCCCACTGATCCACCAGCTCGTGACTCGAAGGCACGCCGAGCAGGCGCTTCACCGAGCCGACCACGCGCGTCGGATCGGACAGCGCCTTCGACGCCGCGCGCCGACCCACCTCGGGTGCGCCGCGGTCGGGGTAGTGAACCATCGTCGGGATCACGCGATCGCCCTGATCCTGAAGTAGCTCGACGCGATCGCCGATCAGGGCGCCTGCACTCGTGGTGCTGGATCCGAAATCGATCCCGATCACGACCTCGCGCGGCATGGGCGTAACCGGTTGGGTCGCCCGATCACGGTCCCTGGATAGGGGCGCTCCGGAATGGCGCCGATGTAGGTCTGACCATTTTGTGGAGGTTCTGTTCCCAACCCATGCGCAAGTCGCGCGACCATGGAGCGGCATGAGCGACCAACCGTACTACCCCGGCCAGCAACCTTCGTCGTTCGACCCCATGACCGGCAAGCCGGTCTACCAACCGCCGCCCGGTCACAGCGCGCAACCGCAGCAAGCGCCGCAGTATCCGCAGCAACCCCAGTACCCGCAGCAGCCGCAGTACCCGCAACAGCCGCAACAGGCGTACGGACAGCAGCCGCCCGCGCCGCAATACCCGCAGCAGCCGCAGTATCCGCAGCAGCCGCAGCAGGCCTATGGTCAGCAGCCGCAGCAGCCTTACGGTCAGCAACCGCAGCAGCCTTACGGTCAGCAGCCGCAGCAGTATGGCGGCCAGCAGCCGCAGTACCCGCAACAGCCCCAGCAGCCGCAGTATCCACAGCAGGGTTTCGGCGGCCTCAGCTCGGCGCCGACGCCGATGGATCAGGATACCGACGACGACGATGACGATTCGAGCGACGGCTCGCTACGCAAGAACGCGAACGCCACCGTCGGCCAGTCCGATCGGCTGCGCTTCATTCGGCTGACGTACGTGCACCTCCTCGGCGCGATCCTCGTGTTCGCCGGTCTCGAGTGGTGCATGTTCAACGTCAAGCCCCTCGTGATGAAGGTGTCGATTCCGCTCGTCACATTCGCGCTCGGCGGCGCCGACGGATCACACGGCCGCTTCAACTGGGCCATCGTCCTCGGCGTGTTCATGGTCGTGAGCTGGCTCGCCGACTACTGGGCGCGCCACTCGACCTCGAAGCCGATGCAGTACGCCGGCCTCGGTCTGTACGTCGTCGCGGAGGCCCTGATCTTCGTGCCGCTGCTCGCGATCGTGCAGTGGAAGACCCAGATGATCCTCGCCAAGGGCGGCGGCGACCCGAACATCATCCGCGACGCAGCGTTCTGTACCCTCGCGATCTTCGGCGCGCTCACCG
>JBBRBG010000106.1:0-31528 GCA_038206055.1 Haliangiales bacterium | reverse complement strand
CCAGGTTCAGGAGCTGGTGGCGGGCCACGCGTACGGCGACCTGCCGACCGATCCGACGCGCGCGGATCTGCGTGCTCGCACCCTGCGGCTCTCGCTCCCGCCCGAGGCGTACGCGATGTGGCGAGAGGCGCGCAAGGCCGTGGCCGACGTGCGTGGGAGCGCGGTCAGCGATGCCGAGGTGGTCGAGACCTTGGCCCGCTCGTACCTGGTCCCCACGAGCGATCGCCCCGCCTACCAGCTCGCGTACAAGCAGTGCCCGGACTGCGGTCACCTCGCCGGCACGCCACTCGCGCGGAGGCTCCCTCGGCGTCTGTGACCGCAGCTGTCGACGGTGGCAACGCAGGTTGTGCACTCCGAGCACGGCGCATGCGCGATACGCGCCGGCATGATCGGTCCATCCAGAACTACCTGGGCCTTCTCGATCGGTCCGCCGGACGAGTCGATCACGTGGCTGTGACGAAGTAGTAGCCAGATGGTGAGGGCGACGATCTGCGCGCGAAGGGCGTCGTCGTTCGTGAATGCGTGTCCCCGAGCAGAATCGAACTGCTGACCCCGAATTTAGGAAATTCGTGCTCTATCCAACTGAGCTACGGGGACGAGGCTCGGAGGCATCTCGCGAGCGCCGGCACTCTACCAGGATCCCATGAATTCGCCCAGCAAGCGGTTTCGGCCCAACAAGCCTCGGTCATCCAGGTCGAGCGTCATGGCATCCGGTGGAAACTTGAGGCTAGCGCCAACGTGCTCGCCAGCAGGGACCGAAAGATCTCGGGTCGCTCGATGCTCACGTAGTGACCGCAGTCCTCGACGAGATGAAAGCGGCGCGCCGGTCCGACGCCGATCGATGCGGCGGTCGACGGCGGCGGGGTGAGGTCCTCCGCTCCGCTGATGACGACGAGCGGTCGTCGCCAGTGCGCGACCCAGTCCGTCAGATCCCGACGATCGTGAAACGCTCGCACACCGCGCACGAGGTCGCCGACGTCCTGGGACATCGCCAGCTCGCGCGCAGCGGCGACGACGGCGCGGGACGCGTTGCGCCCGAACAGCGGCGCCCAGTATCTGGCCCACGCGGCCTCCATCCCCCGCGTCTCGAGGAGACGGATGGCCTCGTCTCGCATCATGAGGTCTGGTCGCACCCCTGCCTTGGCGCCGATCAGAACGATGCCGGAGACACGGTCAGGTGCGGCGCGCGCAATCTCCAGAGCGCACGATCCACCAACCGAGCAGCCGACCACGACGAATGGCTCTGGGCCCGCCAGCTGGAGCACTGCGGCAGCCCACGCCTCAACGGAGTCGCCGAGATCATAGAGTCTCGGCGCCAGCACGCGCCCGTCGAGCGACTCTCTCTCGGCGCTCCACATGCTTTCGTCGAACGGAAGCGCATGCAGGAACACGATCTGCATCGCGGAAATGTACACGCTACTGGCTTGTGGAGCGCCTTTCGCATGTCTCTCAGGTCCTACGACGAAGCGATGCGGCCTCAAGATTGACGAGACCGCGGACGGCGAGGTCGACGCCGACCTCGAGCTGAGGCCGGGACGGATCGCGATGGACGTGCCCGTTCGCTCGAAGGGCCGAAAGGAGGAGCCCCGAGGCTGCTGGAATCCGCCAGTAGCGCGGTCGAGATTCCTTCGACCTTCGACGTTCCCCTCGGCCTCCTCTCCGTGGACCGCGAGCGCCTCCGTGATCGTCGCCCCTCCCCATGCTGTGGAGGCTGTTACTTCGGATCCGGACAGCCGTTGGTCTGGAACCGCCGGTTCCAACCATCGCCGCGAATTGCGACCGCGCGGTCTGGACCCAGGACCTTCGCGATAGCTGCTTGGGTGGCGTCTCCAAGCGCGCTCTGGGCGCGGTACAGCTGCTCGACCGGTGACGCGTGCGCGATCTCGGCGGCGGACGGCGCGCGGGCGAACCCCGCGCGCTCCTGCGCGATGCGCTGCATGATCGCCTGGGCCTCGCCGGGCGCGGCCTTGTCGACGATCTCGGGTTTCATCGCGTCTAGGGAGAGCGTGTCGGCACCGGCGGTGTCGCCAGTGGCGAGCACGTAGAGCGTGCGAACGAGCGTGTGGAATCGTGCCTGCACGTCAGCGACGGCGGCGTTGTACGCGGGCAGCTCGTCGGCTGTGACGCCGCGCTCTTCGACGGCGCCCGGTGCGGGCTCGTCGAAGCGGACGCGGCAGTCCTTCGCCCAGTCCTTCAACGTGTCCGCGGAGGGGTTGTACCAGGGGCGGCCGTCGGCGAACGGCTCGTCCATCGGAAAGGGAGCGGGCGCGCCGGTCGCCGGGAAGGCGTGCGGGCCGGTGGGCCGGCCGGCACGGAGCGTGGCGATCTCGCGATCTTGGTCGGCGAGGCGCGCGACGAGCTGCTCGCGCGTGGCGTGCTCGCCATCGATGGCTGTCGACGGCGCCGGGGCGCCTGACGCGACGAGCGTGCGGCCATTCGGTTCGAGCACGGTGCGCGTTCCGGCGGCAAGCTCGGTGCGCGTGTCGTGCGAAGCGGCGACGACACGGCCTTCATAGACGGTGACCACCACCGCGGTCGCTACGGCGGCACCCGCGACACTGGCGATGATGAGCTGAGCCGGTTTGTTCATCTGGACCTCGATGCGAAAGCAGGTGCCGGTGACGTGGATGTCGCCAGCTGGGGTGTGCACGACGAGCGGCCCGCCGTGATCCACGCGATAGAAGACGTCGCCCGCGGACTGCGTGATCTCGGCCGCGCCATCCGCGGCGATGTCCCAGCGCAGCTGCGCGCTGGCCTCAGCGACGGCCACGGCGCGATCGCCGAGCTGTGCCGTGGTGCGGTCGTGCGGCGACAGCGACCCACGCGAGGCGTGCGACCTGGTGTGCAACACAAGTGCGCCCACGGCGGCCAACGCGAGAGCGCCAGCGACGGCTGCGTACCAGCGAGTGCGCTTGATGGGGGTGGCGACTGGCCGCGCGGCGAGGACGCGATCGGCGAAGCCGGCGGGCGGCGCCGAAGGCGACCAGGCGTCGAGGGCGCGGCGGAGGTCTGCGTCGTCGGGCGAGTCGGTCATGGCTTCATCTCCGCGAGCTGGGCTCGTAGCTCCGCTCGGGCGCGCGACAGCCGCGACTTGACGGTGCCGAGATCGATGTCAAGCTCGCGCGCGATCTCCGCGTAGTCGAGCCCGTGGTACTCGCGCAGCAAGAACGCCGCGCGCAGCGGAGGTGACAGCTCGGCGAGTGCGCGCTCGATGGCGGTCGCGAGCTCGCGGCCGCCGCTGGCGCCGCGCGAGACATCCTCGGGATCGAGATCCGCGATGAGCGTCGGGCGGGCGCGGCGCAGCTCGTCGATCGCACGGCGCGCGGCGATCGTCAGGATCCAGGTCGATAGGCGCGCGGGGCCGGCGACGTCGAACGCGGCGAGGCGGCGGAACACGTGCAGGAAGGTGTCCTGCGCGACGTCCTCGACCGTGGCGCGCCCGCGGCCGACGAGCATGCGCGACGCGAGCGCGAACACGCGAGCCTGGTAGAGTTCGACAAGCGCGCGGCAGGCCTCGTCGTCTCCGCCGGCGGCGGCGCGCACGACCGCTCGGCCGAGCTCCGCGGCGAGGGCGATCGGTGTAGCCACGGAGAGCATCTCTGCGGGCTTACTCGGCCCGACGCCCAAAAGGTTCCCTGCGATCGCTATTCGACGGCGTGTCTGCGCTTCGCGGCGAGTGACTCGGGCCGAGGTCAAACGCGCGGACGCCGACAATGCGGGCTCGTCTTCATAGCGGAGCGAGATTCGCCAGTGTATCCAGAGAGTTCCGCGCTGCGCCCTCGCGCCTCCGCGTAGCTGCCTATTTCCGCGCGGCGCGAAGCTTCGCGAGCTTGTCGGCGGCGAGCTGCTTCGCCTTGTCGAGCGCCTGACCTGCCGGCACCTTCACGTCGGGCTGGACGCCTGTGCCCTCCCAGTCGGTCTTGGTCACCGGGTTGATCTCGCGCGCGAACGGCACCCCGATCGTGAAGTGATCGTCGAGTGTGATCGGGCGCGAAGGGTGCGCACCACCACCGGTGACCTCGCCCACAATCGTTGCGCGCTTCGCACTCTGAAGCTCGTAACTGAACGCCTCGGCCGCTGAGAACGTGCGCGCCGCAGTCAGCACGTACGCCGGTTGGGTCGATTGCTTCTTGCCGGGCAAATCGGGATTGGTCCAGGACGGCGTCGTCTTGTTGTCGTCGCGCGTGTAGACATCGCGGAGGTGCGTGCGCCTCGCGAACAGATACGACTCGACATACGTGACCATCTCCGGCGTACCGCCGCCGTTGTCGCGGATGTCGAAGATCACCGCGTCGACATCGCCCAGCGCGGCAAACGCCTCCGTCGCCTTCGCCCCGCATACGTCCACCGGTCCGAAGACGTCGATCTTCATGTAGCCGATGTTTCCGTCGAGCCGCTCGGTCTTGACGAACCCGCAGTTCATCCGTTAGCGTGCATCGCGCCTTTGACCCAACTGAGCTAAGGGATCGGGACGGCATACCCTCCCGAGGCGCTTCGATTCCGCAAGCGATCGGGTGAATCTCGCAGCGCCGGCGCGAGGTTAGCCACCTGCGAGAAGCCCCACTCGACGGCAGCGGAGAGCGGTCGATTGCATCTGCGTGGCTACCTCCTCCTCCCATGCCGGCACGGAGTTCGGTCCGTTCCTCCTCCACGAGGAGCTGGGCCGCGGCGGGATGGCGGTCGTGTACCGCGCGGAGTCGCGGAAGCAGGACTCGCTCGGGCGCATGGTGGCGCTGAAGCAGCCGCTCAGCGAGAACGGCTTCGATCTCGACTTCGACGTTGTTCGATCGTTCATCGACGAAGCGCGGCTCGCCACGCGGTTCACGCATCCGAACGTGGCGAGGACCTACTCGCTCGGCAAGGTGGGGCACCGGTACTACATCGAGATGGAGTACGTGCCCGGCCCCACGCTGTCGCAGCTCGCCGCGCAGTGCGAGGACTCGGGAGCCATCCCGGTTCCCGTGGTCATCCAGATCCTGATCCAGCTCTGCGATGCGCTCGAGCACGTCCACGGCATGTGCGACGACGCCGGCAGACCGATGGGCCTGGTCCATCGCGACGTCACGCTCTCGAACATCATCGTGTCGCCGGGCGGCATCGTGAAGCTGATCGACTTCGGGATCGTCAAGGGACACAGATCGCAAGCGCGTACCGCAGAAGGCACCATCAAGGGCAAGGCCGCGTACGTCGCCCCCGAGTACCTGGTGGGCCGCATCGACAGCCGCGCCGACCTCTTCGCCGTGGGCACCATCGCGCACGAGCTGTTGACCGATCGCCGTCTGTTCCGCGGCGCGAACGACCTCGAGACGGTCAAGCGCGTCCAGACCATGTGCATCTTTCCGCCGTCGCGTTGGCGAGAGCCGGTTCCTCGGGCGCTCGACGCGATCGTGATGAAGGCGCTCGAGCGCGACCCGGCCAGGCGATGGCAGACCGCCGTCGAGCTCCGCGCCGCCCTCGTTGGCCTCGCTTATGGCGCGACCGATTCGTCGCAGATCGCGCACTGGGTCGGCTGGGCGTTCGCACAGCTCCCCCGCCGGCAGACCAGCGAGATCCTCCACGTCATCGAGGATCTCGAATCGCTTACCTACCTCGCGTCGACCTGAGAAGCGCATGAACCTTCCGCGCGTACTCTTCGTAGACGATGACCCCGACGTCCTCGGCGGGTTGGCCGCGGCGTTGCGGAAGTACCGCAGCCGCTACGAGATCGTGTTCGCGCTCGGCGGAGCGGCCGGGATCGAGGAGTGCAGGCGCGCGACCTTCGATGTCGTGATCACCGACATGCGGATGCCGGACATCGATGGGGCGTCGGTGCTTCTCGCGGTCCGCGACCAGGACCCGACGACGTTCCGCATGATCCTCACGGGGTACGCCGACCAGAGCTCGGTGACCCGCGCGTGGCCGGTGGCGCACCAGTTCCTCGACAAGCCGTGCCACTTCCCCGCGCTCGTCGCCGCGCTCGATCGCGCATGTGACCTTCGCAGGATGTTCGTCAGCGCTCCCATGCAGGCGTTGATCGACCGCCTCGCCCGCGCCGCCACGCCCGATGGTGCTGGTCACGGTCTCGATCCGGCGGCATCCCCCCGGATCCTGCGACTCGCCGCATCGGTCGTGCTCGGCACCGAACCGGCGCCGAGTGGGCCCCAGAGCCGCGAAGCGATCGCACTCGCCGCACTCGCGCGTGCGCGGCTCGATCAATCGAACCCCGGCTTCTCGGTGGAGGCGCACAAGCTCCATTCAACGGATGTCGCGGAGCGCGCCCAGGCCGCCGTGGTGCCCGCGCTTGCCGCGCATGCGTTCACCGCCGGTCTGGTGCATGACATCGGGCGTGTGATCATCGGTCTTGGACTCCCGGACGTTCACGCAGCGATCGAGCTGGACGCTCAGCAGTCGGGAGAACCGCGTAGGGTCGTGGCGCGTCGGCTGCTCGGCGTGACGCATGCAGACCTCGCGGCGTACATGCTCGTGTTGTGGGGGGCGCCGTTCCCCGTGATCGACGCGGTCGCGTCTCTCGACGATGACACCGCCGACGCATCGCCGCTCACCGCCGCCCTCCGCGCCGCGCACGCCGCCTAGGCTCGCGGCTAGGGAGTGGCCAGCTTGCGATACAGGGTCCGTCGATCGATGCCGAGGATGCGAGCGGCGTGAGCCATGTTGCCGCCGAGCTGCGCGACCACCTGTTTGATGTAGGCAAGCTCGATCGCGGCGAGCGGCAAGTGGCGCCGCGCGGCGTCGCCGAGATCGAGTTCGGCGCGTGTCGCGGGAGCATCGTCGCGGCGCACGTCGTCGATCACGATGGTGTCGTGCTCGGTGAGGGCCACCGCCCGCTCGATCGCATTCGCGAGCTCGCGCACAGTGCCGGGCCAGTCGTGAGCGCATAGCCAGCGCATCGCCTCGTCGGTGATACCGAGCGGCGGGCGATCGCCGTTCGACGCGCGCAAGAGAAAGGCGTGGACGAGCGGAGGGATGTCGTCGGGCCGAGCGCGCAGCGGTGGCACCTCGATCGGCACCACGTTGATGCGAAACAGCAGGTCGCTGCGGAACCTACCGGCGGGGATCTCCTCATCGAGATCTCGGTTAGTGGCGGCGATCAGACGCACGTCGGTCTCGACCTCGGCGGTACCTCCGACGGGGCGTACCCGGTCGGACTCGAGGACGCGGAGGAGCTTCGCCTGCGCTTCGATCGGAAGATCGGCGATCTCGTCGAGGAACAGCGTGCCACGAGAAGCCTCGATGAACAGGCCGTCGCGGGACTCGCGTGCATCCGTGTACGCGCCACGGCGCACGCCGAACAGCTCTGCCTCGATCAGGCCCGCGGGGAGGGCGGCGCAGTTGATCTGGACGAGCGGGCCGTCACGGCGAGCGCTGCGGGCGTGAATCCAGCGGGCGAGCGCACCCTTCCCCACCCCGCTCTCCCCCGTGACGAGTACCGTGGCGTCGGAGCGCGCCGCGCGGCGGGCAACATCGAGCACACCGCGCATCGCAGAGCTGACGGCGACGATCGTCTGCTCGTCGTCCTCCCCCAGGTCGCGGCGGAGTCGCACGATCTCCCGGCGCATCGTCCGCTCCCGGAGCGCACGCTCGATCGCGACGATCAACGTGTCGAGCTTGAACGGCTTGGTCACGAAGTCGCATGCACCGGCGCGCACGGTCTCGACGGCGAGCTCGATCGAACCGAACGCGGTGATCAGGAGGACCGCCTGGCGTGGCTTCGCATCGAGGATACTGGCGAGCAGATCGGGACCACGCATGCCCGGCATCTCGACATCGCTGATCACCACGTCCCAGTCCTCGCGGCGCACCCGATCGAGCGCCGCGGCCGGGGCGGTCTCGCCGGCGATCGCATAGCGAGGGGCCAATGCCTCGAGAAGGTAGTCGACGACCGAACGATCGTCGTCGATGAGCAGGAGCTTCGGACGATCAACCACGGGGCACCTCCGGAAAGCTGATCACGAACTCCGCGCCCGTACCCGGCGCCGAGTGAACGTCGATCTTCGCGCGATGTTCGTCGACGATCGCCCGCACCACCGCGAGGCCGAGCCCGGTCCCACCGTCGGCCGCGCGCGTGGTGAAGAATGGCTCGAACAGCCGGGCCTGCGTCGCGGCGTCGATGCCCTTGCCGGTGTCGCGCACGGTGAGCCGGATGCGCTCGTTCTCGCGATCGATGCGCACGGTGATCGTGCCCCCGGCAGGCGTCGCGGAGAGCGCATTGCGAACGAGGTTGAGCGTGACCTGCTGGAGCTGGTCGAGGTCACCGACAATCTCGTGAGGCCCATCGCCGGTCACCAGATCCAGCGCGATGGTCTTCCGCCGCGCCTCGCCGCCGAGGAGGTCGAGCACGGCCACCACGGCGACGCTCAGGTCGCACCGCCCGATCGCGGACGGCCTGCGCCGCCCGAACGACAGCAGCTGCTCGATGACCCGGGTGATCCGATCGCATTGCCCCACCAGCAGCTTCGCCTGGCGCTGCACCTCCGGATCATCGTGCTCGAGCAGCGCCGAGGCGCGTCCAGAGAGCACTTGCAACGGCGATCCGATCTCGTGCGCGAGCCCCGCCGAGAGCTGGCCGATGGTCACCAGCTTGTCCACCCGCTGCAGCCCGAGCTCGAGGCGCGTGCGGGCCTCCGCCTCGGCTTCGATCCGAGCGCGCGACTCGGCCAGCGTCGCCAGCATGGCGTTGAACTCGTCGACGAGCTTGCCGATCTCGTCGTCGCGATGCCGATCCACACGCGTGCCGTAGTCCCCGTCGCGCACGTGGCGCACGCCTTCGAGCAGGCGCGCGATCGGGCGGGTGACGTGGAGGGTGCCGAGCACCATCCCCGCAGCGATGGTCGCGACCAGGAACGCCACGAGCGCGAGGATCAGACGGTCGCGCGTGCGCTCCAGATCATCGGTGAGATCCGTGGTGGGGCGCGCCACGGCCAGCGAGCCGAGCACGGTCCCGTCGTCGGCGGTCAGCGGCCCCGTGAAGATGATGCGCGGCGCATCGGGGTCGAAGATCACGTTATCGACGCGCGACACGGCGGCCCGCGCTGCGAGCCTCTCCACGAGTGGATCCGTCGCCGCGCCTCGCGAGTGGGCGAGCGGCTGCCCGATCGCATCGTGGATGTGGATATCCAGCCCCGGCGCGAGCGCCTCGAGTGTATTGAGGGTCTCGTCGACGTCGGCGCGCTGCTTGTCACGAAGCGCGTTGCCGAGCGAGGTCTCGAGCGACTGCCCCACGATGCGGAGCTCGGCGGTCGCCGCCGTGCGAAGATCGTCTCGCTCGCTGTAGTACGCCCACAGCGCATACGTGCCGAACAGGACGACGCCGACCGCCGTCAGCGCGAGCGTGAAACGCAGGCGGATGGACATCGAATCACCCCTGCCCCATGTGAGGCAGAAATGCGGAGACGAAGGATCCTCCGCCGTTTGAGGTCGCGAGCTTGGCCATGGCACGAGAGATGGAACAGGTGGCAACGTGCAGTCCTTCCAGATACGTGCCGTCCTGTTCGGGCTTTTTGCCGGGTGCGCTGCAGCGGCCGATACCCCGCCCACGTTCTCGCCGCCACCCGCGGTAGCGCAGCCGGATTCGACCGTCGACATCGATCCGGGCTCCCGGCCCTACGTGACCTCATCGGTCGTCGCCCTCGAGGCCGACGCACCGGTGGTGAGAGCTCCGGCGCGCGTGGCGTTCCGCGATGGCGCCGTCTCGCAGATCAACCTCCCGATCGCCGGCCGGGTCACCGCCGTGCACGTCGCGACGGGCGACCGGGTGAAGGCGGGGGACCCGCTGATCACGCTGTCGTCTCCCGAGGCCGCCGCCGCCCGGGCCTCTCTCGCCGCAGCGCTCGCCGAGCACGACGCCACCCGCAAGGAGCTCACGCGCCAGGACCAGATGGCGACCTCGGGCGTGGGGATCGAGAGCGAACGCGTCGCGGCGCAAGCGAAGTTGCGGCAGAGCGAAGCCGAGCTCGCGCGTGCGCAGACCACCGCCGGCATCCTCGGCGGGGGCGGCGGGTCCACCATCGTGTTGCGTGCGCCGTTCGACGGCACCGTGATCAACCGCCGCGTCAGCGTGGGCAGCGTCGCCGCGCCGGGCGGTGAGCCGCTGATCGAGATCGGAAACCCGACCGCGCTGTGGGTCGTCGCCGATGTCTTCGATCGTGACCTCGTCCAGGTCCACGAGGGGGCCGCGGTCGAGATCGAGGTCGGCGCCGGCGACAAGCCGCTCCACGGCAAGGTGGCATCGATCGGCTCCGCGCTGACCGGCAGCATGCGCACCGCGCCGGTCTACGTCGCCCTCGACGCGGATGCGACCGATGCGATCCGCGCCGGCATGTTCGCGCACGCGATCATCAAGGCGGCCGTGGGGCAGAGCATCGTGCTCCCTGCCGAGGCCGTGCTGGTCAAGAGCGGCAAGCGCTACGTCGTGTACGTCGAGCAGGCCGACAAACGATTCGTGCCACGTGACGTCACGGTGGGGCGTTCCGTCGACGGCCGGGTCCAGATCCTCTCCGGTGTGTCCCCCGGCGAGCACGTGGTCACGAAGGGCGCGCTCCTCATCGACGGCGCTGCCGAACAGCTGCTGTGAACCATGCTGAAGACATTGATCGACCTCTGTGTCTCGAGGCGGTTCGCGGTGCTGGCGTTCACGGCGGGCATCGCGATCTACGGCTTTCATGCGTACAGCGAGACGCCGATCGAGGCGTTCCCCGACGTCACGAACTACCAGATCAACGTGATCACCAAGGCGCCGGGACTGGCATCCGAGGAGGTCGAGAAGCAGATCACGCTGCCACTCGAGCGCGAGCTGAACGGAACGCCGGAGGTCATCTCGATGCGCTCCGAGAGTCTGTTCGGGCTATCGCTGATCTACCTCACGTTCGATGACGGCATCGATGCCTTCCGCGCGCGTACCCGGATCTCGGAGCGACTGACCACGGCCGAGCTACCGGCGGGAATCACCGCCGAGCTCGGACCGGAGGCCACACCTCTCGGCGAGATCTTCCAGTTCCGACTCGCTAGCAATCGCCACACACTCCAGCAGATTCGCGCCGAGCTCGACTGGAGCGTCGGCCCGCAGTTCCGCCAGGTACAAGGCGTCGCGGATGTCGTCAGCTTCGGCGGCTTCATCCCCGAGATCCATGTCGAGGTCGATCCGGCTCGCCTGCATGCGTATGGCCTGACGCTCGATCAAGTCACGGTAGCGCTCGAGAAATCGAACCTCAACGTCGGCGGCGGTTTCCTGCGCCATGGAGATCAGGAGATGGTCGTGCGTGGCCTCGGCAATCTGCGCACGCCGCGCGACATCCAGGACGTGGTGCTCGCCAGCCGCGATGGAACGGCGATCACGGTCGGCGACGTCGCGCGCCTGCTGCTCTCCGGCACACCCCGTCGCGGCGACGTCGGCCTGGACGGCATCCCGGAGATCGTCGAGGGCTTCGTGCTGCTCCGCCGCGGCGAGAACCCGACGCGCGTGCTCGACGGCATCCACGCGAAGGTCGCCGAGCTCAACACGAAGATCCTGCCGGCCGGCATGCGCATCGAGCCGTTCTACGATCGCTCGCGCCTCGTCGAGCACACGCTCGGTACGGTCCACCATAATCTGTTGTTCGGCGCGCTGCTGATCCTCGGCGTGACCTGGCTGTTCCTCCGCACGCTGCGTGCGGCGCTCGTGGTGGTCAGCGTCATCCCGATCGCGCTGCTGATCGCGTTCATCGGGCTCCACGCGATCGGCCTGCCCGCCAATCTCATCTCGATGGGCGCGATCGACTTCGGCATCCTCGTCGACGGCGCGATCATCCTCGTCGAGCACGTCATTCACATGGCGCGCGAGGAGAAGCCCACCAATCGACGCGAGGTTCTCGGCCTGGTCGGCCGCGCGGCGTTCGATGTCGCGCGGCCAACGTTCTACTCGATGGCGATCATCATCGCCGCACTGATCCCCGTGTTCACCCTCGAGCGCGTGGAGGGCCGGATCTTCCGCCCGCTCGCGCTGACGTATACGTTCGCGCTCCTCGGCGCGCTGGTGCTCGCGCTGACGCTCGTGCCCGCGATGTGCGCGGTGGTGGTCCGCCCCCGCGACGCCGCGAGCAAGGAGCCGCGGTGGATCGAGTGGCTCCAGCATGGCTATCGTCGCGTGCTCTCCCAGATCGTTCGCCGGCGCCTGGTCACGATGCTGTTCGCCGGCGTGTTGATCGGGGTCACCGTGCTCGCGGGACGCGGCGTCGGGAACGAGTTCCTGCCGCAGCTCGATGAAGGCGACATCGTGATCTTCGTGGAGATGCCGCCCAGTATCGCCCACGAGCGCAGCCGGGAGATCCTCGTGGACATCAGGAGGCGACTGCTCGCGTTCCCGGAGGTCCTCGCCACGCTCTCCGAGCACGGCCGCCCCGAGGACGGAACCGACAACGAGGGCATCAACATGAGCGAGACGTTCGTGCGCCTGGCCCCGCGGGAGGCCTGGCCGAGCGGCATGACCAAGGACGGGCTAGTCGACGCGCTCCGCGCCTCGGTCGAAAAAATTCCCGGCGTGCGATTCAACTTCTCCCAGCCGATCAAGGACAACGTCGAGGAGGCGGTCTCCGGTGTGCGCGGCCAGGTGGTGCTCAAGATCTTCGGCTCCGATCTCGAGGCGATGCGCACGAGCCTCGAGCAGGCGAAGGCCGCGCTCGGATCCGTGCCCGGCATCGTCGACCTCGACCTGTATCGCGACTCGATGGTCCCGCAGCTCCAGATCGATCTCGATCGGCAGGCGCTCGCACGCGCGGGTATTGCGGTGGTCGACGCGCAGGCGCTGATCGAGACTGCCCTCGCCGGCCGCGTCGTCACAAACCTCTGGCAGGGAGAGCGCACGGTGCCGATCCGCGTCAGCCTACCCGCCTCCGAACGCACGGACTCCGACGAGATCGGATCTCTCGCCGTGCCTACCGCCGATGGCGGTCACCTTCCGCTGCGCGAGATCGCGCATCTCGACGTCGCGGAGGGCCGCGCCGCGATCAATCACGAGGCGAACAGCCGCGTCGCCTCGCTCAAGTTCAACGTCCAGGGGCGCGACCTCGGCTCGGTGATCAAGGAAGCGCAGCAGGTGGTGGCCGCGAAGGTCAAACCTCCCGACGGTCACTACTTCGTGTGGGGCGGGGAGTTCGAGAACCAGCAGCGCGCGATGGGCCGCTTGCGCGTTGTCGTGCCGATCGCCCTCATCATCGTGCTGGTGCTGCTGTTCTCCGCGCTTGGCTCTGCGCGCAGCGCGCTCGCGGTTCTCGCGATCGCGCCGTTCGCTCTCACGGGCGGCATCCTCGGCCTCCGGATCGCGGGCATCGCGCTCTCGGTGTCCGCCGCGGTCGGGTTCATCGCGCTCCTCGGCCAGGTCTCGCTCGCAGGCCTGCTCGTGGTCTCCGCGATCGAAAAGCTGCGGACCGAGGGCACGCCGCTCGAGGAAGCGATCGTCGCGGGCCCCACCGCGAGGTTCCGCGCGCTCGTGATGGCCGCGCTCCTCGCGATCCTCGGCCTGATGCCTATGGCGCTGTCCCAGGCGGTCGGCAGCGAGACGCAGCGGCCCTTCGCGGTCGTGATCATCGGCGGCATGGTGACCACGCTGCTGGTGGCACTGACCGTGTTGCCGATCGTGTACCGCCTGCTCACCCGCACCGTGCTCGGCGCACCGCGCGAGGAAGAGCCGTGATCGCGCGCATCGCCGCGCTCGTCGTCGCATGCACGAGCCTCGTGCACGCATCGCCGCCTTCGGAGGTCACCGTCGAGCAAGCCGTCGCGCTTTACCGCGATAGCCCTCGCCTCGCAGCGGAGCGATCCGCGATCGGGGTCGCCAGCGCTGATATCGTCGAAGCGCGCCAGCGCCCGAATCCCACGCTCGACATGTCCGTGACCCGCACGGTCGTGGGATCCAACACGATCGGCGGCTGGCTGCCATCGATCGGTGTCGATGTGCCGATCCTGATCGGCCATCAGCGCGCCCGCCGGGGCGAAGCCGCTCGAGATCGCGTTGCTTCGGTGCGTGCGGAGGTCGCCGCGAGCACGGGCGACGGCGAGCTCGATGTCCGCGCGCGGTTCGCCGCGTTACTGGTCGCCCAGGAGCAGCGGACCGTGCTCGCCGCCGCACTGGCGGACGCTCGCGCGGTGCGGGAGATCGTCGCTGGTCGATCAGCTGCCGGTGCAGGAAGCCCCTACGCGGTCGAGCGCATCGATCTCGCGATCGCCGAGCTCGCGAGCCGGGTCGACGAGGCAAACGCGGTCGAGGCCGCAGCCGCCGGAGATCTCGCGACCCTGGTGGGATCTCCGGGCTGGCGGCCCCACGCGGTCGGCGACCTCGACACGCGCGACGCCGCAACCGCGCTCGACCCCGAACACCCGATGCTCGTCGCCGGCCGCGCCGCGCACACGACGGCAGTGGCGGAGATCGGCGTCGCTCATGCTGATGCGACCCCGACGCCGAGCCTCGGCCTCCACGCGTTCACGACCTCGGACCCGTCGAGCCTCGTGCTCTCCGCCGGCATCAGCATTCCGCTGCCGATGTTCGACAAGAATCGTGGCGCGATCGCGCGCGCGATCGCCGACGCCGAGCGCACGGATCTCGAGCTGACCGCGCGACGCACCGAGCTCGCCACCATCCTCGATCGCGCGAGCAGCGTACTCGCGATGCGGCGCGCCGCCGTGCGTCGATTCGAGGATGATGCGCTGCAGCGGATCCCGAAGCTGCGCGCGATGGCGGAGACCTCGTATCGCAGCGGTCAGGGCGGGGTCGTCGAGCTGCTCGATGCGCTCGACGCGATCACCGACGCACGGCTCCGCGATCTCGAGCTCCGCGCTGCGGTGGCCGAGGCCGCACTCGAGGTGCGTCGCGCCTCGCGCGGCCGCTAGAAGAGCGCCATGCCGCGTTGCGGCAATGCATGGCTGTGACCGCGCGTTCACAGTCCTACAGTGTAGACACGCGAAAGAAGTCAGTAGCCGACAGAACGAGGGAGCTAGCGTCCCTACATCACCGCCGATCTACGCTGCGCGCACACTGGGAGGCTCCATGCAGATGAAGTTCTGGTTTCTCGCCGCGGTTCTTGGAACGTCACTGGTCGCCTGTGCGGGCGAGGACGACACGGACACGACTACCGTCAACACGCAGGAACAACCTGGCGTTCAGGAGCCCGGGTCGAGCGCAGTGCACCGCGGGTGCGCGACCGCCGACCTCAGCGATGCCGAGCGGCTGGCCGTCGAGGCGCGCCTCGCGCAGTTCGATGACACCGCGAGCATCACCGCCTCGCACGTGATTCCCGTCTACGTCCACCGCATCCACGATGCGAATGGCACCGGCGGCGCCGTGAGCACCACGCAGATCTCGCAGCAGATCACGATCCTCAACAACGCGTACGCGTCGTCGGGCTTCTCGTACTCGCTGACGCAGACCGACGATACGAACGACGCGAGCTGGTACACGTGCACCGGCGGCACGTGCGAAACGCAGATGAAGACCGCCCTGCGCGTGGGCGGATCCAACGCGCTCAATCTGTATACGAACAACATGGGGCAGGGTCTGCTCGGCTGGGCAACGTTCCCGTCGAGCTACGCGAGCAACCCGAAGATGGATGGCGTTGTCGTGCTGTTCGCGTCGTTCCCCGGCGGCAGCGCGGCCCCGTACAACCTCGGCGACACGGCGACCCACGAGGTCGGCCACTGGATGGGCCTCTACCATACGTTCCAAGGTGGCTGCGCGCGCCAGGCGAGTGGTGGCGACGGCGTGTCCGATACGCCCGCCGAGAAGTCGGCCGCGTTCGGATGCCCGACCGGTCGCGATTCCTGTACGGGTTCCAGGTTCCCGGGCCTCGATCCGATCACGAACTTCATGGACTACACCGACGACTCCTGCATGGACCGCTTCAGCGCAGGTCAGAACACGCGCATGCAGCAGATGTGGACCTCGTATCGCTAAGCCGAGCAGATTCTCTGGAAGATCGGCGGCTCGGCGAAACTGGTCCGACCGATCGGGCGCGATCGGCGCGGTCATTGTCCGAAACTATCCCCGAAGTTTTTGATGGAACCCCGCCGACTGTTCTAGTCTGAAGGGTATGGGGGATGACGCCACTGTCGGCGGGCGTTACGCCCTGGATGGTCGGTTGGGCGAGGGCGGGATGGGCCAGGTGTACCGGGCACGTCACCTTCAGCTCGGCAAAGCGTTTGCGCTGAAGATCATCTCTCCCGCATTCGCGCTCGATAGCGCCGCGCGGGCTCGCTTCAACGAGGAGGCGAAGCTCGCGAGCGAGATCAGCCACCCGAACATCGTCTCGGTCGTCGACTTCGGCGAGGACTCGCAGTTCGGCGCGTACATGGTGATGGAGCTCGTCGAGGGCGAGCCGCTCATCAACGAGGGCTCTGCGCCGTGGTCGGTGCGTCGTGCGACCGACATCCTCGGCCAGATCGCCGACGCGCTCGACCACATCCATCGCCGCGGCATCGTCCACGGCGACGTCAAGGCCGACAACATCATGCTCACCGGCGAGAACGACTCGACGACCCATGGTGCACGCCGTCGCCGCGTCGCGCGCCTCCTCGATTTCGGACTCGCGCGCCGGCCCGGCGGCGAGCACGAGGAAGAGGTCAGCGGCAGCCCTCACTACCTCGCTCCGGAGCGGGCCGCAGGTGGACCGCCGAGCGTTGCCGCCGATGTCTACGCTCTCGGAGTTCTCGGATATCTCATGCTCGCTGGCTCGCTCCCGTTCGACGGCAACGTCGTCGAGATCCTGATGGCGCACATCAACCAGCCGCCCGAGTCGCCGTCCCTGCGTCGGGGAGACGATATCGACGAGGCGCTCGAGGCGCTGATCCTCCGCGCGATGGCCAAGGATCCGGCGCACCGCCACGGCTCCGCGGCCGCCTTTCGTTACGAGCTCAACACCGTGATGGACATGCTCGACATGGGCCGTCGTCGCCGCGCCAGCGGAACGATCAAGCCCGAGAGCCCGCGCGAGGTCACGGTGATCGCCGCGTTCGATCGATCGCGGGTCCCGCAGGCGCTCCTCTCCATCGATGGCCGCATCGAGTTCGCCAACAAGGCGATGTGCCGGTTGCTCGGCCAGGACGAGGGCGTCGATGGCCTCAACGTCTCGGAGACCACGCTCAACAGCGTCGTGCCCGGCCTGATGCGAGCGCTGCGCACCGCGCACGTCGACGGCAAGCCATGCGAGCGCCGCGCGCGGGTCTACCGTGGCGACAACAAACCCGCGCTCGAGCTCACCCTCTGGTTCTGTCCCTTGCCCCTTCCCGGGACCGAGATCCACCTGATGATCCGGGTCGAGGAAGAGAACGCACGCCGCCGCACCCGCGAGAGCGAATAGCTACTTCGCGCCGCCGTCGTTGATGTGACCGAGGCAGTCCTGCAGCGGGCCGCACTCGGACTCCTCCTTCATGCAGACCTCGAGCACGCGGACCTGGCGCGACGACAGCGCGACCTTGCACGCCTTCTTCGCCTCCACCGTGTTCTTGCGGAGGATGTCGGTCGCGGTGTCCTTCTCGAACTGCGCCTTGCTGAGCTTTCCGGACGCCTGATCCGCCTTCGCGTCGTCCACCGCACACTGCGTGAGCCGCGGCGCGAGCGCGTCGCATGCCGTATCTCGCCGCTGCTCGAGGGGCGACCGCGTGTCGGCGACGACGCCGACCGGGTCTCCACTGCCCTCGCCGCCCTTCGGCGTCTGCTTGGCACCGCACGCCCCGAGGGGACCGAGCATCGCGATCACGACAAAGCTCCTCATCACCATCGGGACACGTCCTTTGCGGGCAGGTTGCTAGTGCTTGAGCGTGTCACCCTCGGAGCCCTCGTCGTCGAGCTGCGGGAGGCACGTGGTCTCGAGGTCCTTCAGCGTCGCTGCACCGGCGATGCACGCGGTGACCTTCGCGGGCGCCTTCGCGCACTCCGCCATCACCATCGCCGTGTTGTCGGCCACTGCTTCATCAACGCGCTTCGGCTCTTTTGCTTGCGCCTCGGCGCGATACATCGCTTCGACTTTCGCCTTCGCCCCGTCGCACCCACCCGTGGCGGGGGGGATCTCTGCGACCCCGGATCCCGAACCCGAGCCAGCCCCCGATCCCGAGCCGCTGCCGGTCTTCGTGGCCTTGCTGGGACAGGCACAGGCGACGATCGTCAGTGCAACGAGACAGATCACCCGCTTCATCCCGCGGAGCCTACCACCACGCGAAACCCTTCGAGCGTCCACGGCGGCGCTGCGATCCGGCCACGATCGGTCAGATCGAGGTGCATCGGCGTGATGCTGTTCCATCCGTTCGCGATCGCAACGCAGTCGGTGCCCGCGACGTCGTCGTGACCCGCCGGCCCACCGCCGACCCAGTAGTACGGCCGACCACGAGGATCGGTGCGCTCGGCGACGTCGTCCTCGTAGAGCCGGCGGCCGAGCGTGGTCCACTGGTACTCGTCGCTGCCGTTGCCCGGCAGGTTGACGTTCAGCACGGTGCCGCGCGGCATCGGCTCCGCGATCGCGGAGCGCACGACCTCGGCGGCGAATCGGATCGCCTCGGCCGGATGCGCGGCACGCGGCGCGAGCGAGCACGCGATCCCCGCGGCGCCACGCAGCGCGCCCTCGACCGCGGCGGCGACGGTGCCCGAGTAAAAGACATCCGAGCCGAGGTTGAAGCCGTCGTTGACACCCGACACCACGACATCGGGCTTCCGATCGCAGACCTTCAGGATCGCGAGGTACACGCAATCCACCGGCGTTCCCGAGAGCGAGAACCGCCGTGGCCGCACCTCGGTGAGGCGCAGCGGCTTGTGCAGCGTGATCGCGTGCGAGGCCGCCGAGCGCTGGCGCTCCGGGGCGACGACGATGACATCCGCGAACGCCTCGATCCGCGCCGCGAGCGCCTCCAGATGAGGCGCCTCGATGCCGTCGTCGTTCGAGCAGAGGACCAGAGGACGCATAAAAAATTGGCCGAGCGCTGGGGGCGATCGGCCGGAACTGGTCGAGGCGACAGGATTCGAACCTGCGACCCCCAGACCCCCAGTCTGGTGCGCTACCAGGCTGCGCTACGCCTCGTTGTTGCTTTCAGTCGGAGGTTGGTTACTTCATCCCGGCGCCAGAGGCAACCACCTCCCGGGATAAGTCAGCCCTAAACCGGCGGAAGCCCGTTGAGGATGTTCTTCAGCACCTGGCTGGGCTTGAACGTGAGCACGCGACGCGCCGGGATCAGGATCGGCACCGCGCGCTGCGGATCGCGACCCATCCGGTCCTTCTTGTCGCGGACGACGAAGTTGCCGAACCCGCTGATCTTGATCTTCTCGCCGCGCTCGAGGGTCTCCTTGACGACGTTGAACACGGTCTCGACGATCTCTGCCGCCTCCTTCTTCGAGAACCCGCCCACCTTCTCGTAGACCGCCTCGATGATGTCCGCCTTCGTCATGCGTGCCATGGTCCGTAAAGGCTACCCGAGAGTTGCCGGCGGCAGCAACTAACACCTCGGAATGCCTACCGATCCCCGGTTAGCCCAATGGACGACTGGGCTAACGCCGGGTACCGTGGCGGCAATGGAGGCGTGGACCCGGCTCGTGCGTGCCCTTGGCCCGGTCGCAGGCGAGCTCGCCCTGCGCGCGGCGGCCACCGAGACCGATCTGGTCGCCACCGAGGTCATGGTGGGCCACAAGCTCCCCACGGACTATCGCGCCTGGCTCGCCATCGGAGACGGCCAGGAGACGACCGGCCTGTCGATCCTCCCGCGCGGCGGCTGGCTGATCTCGCACGATCGGTTGATCGAGCAGTGGACCCACGAGCGCGGCTTCGATCTCGATACCGAGGACTACGACGCCGCGCCGGGCGAGGACGACGAGCTCGTGCGCCCGTTCGTGTTTCATCCGCGGCGACTCACGATCGGCGGCTGGCAATTCCTCGATGGCGACAACACGCTGATCGATCTCGTCCCCGGTCCCGCGGGCACCGAAGGTCAGGTGATGGTCTCCGTGACCGAGTGCGACTTCGAAGTGATCGGCGCGAGCTTCAGCGCGTTCATCGACAAGATCGCGCAGCTCGTGGAAGCCGGCACGTTATCGCCCCTGATGGTCGACGATGCCCTCCGGCTCACCACCCCCGATGGCGCGTGGAGCTGGGAGCACCTACTCCGCTGAGCAGCGCACGACCGGCGTGATCGGCGAGAAGTCGTACGGACTGACGTTCAGCGCGTCGTACGCGGAGAGTGCGGACGACAACGTGGAGCGGATCTCCGCGAAGCTCTGGCCGAGCTTGTTGGTCGCGGTGCCGTTCGCCTGCGCGACGCACGCGAACTTCTGCGCGCCGCAGATGTCCACGCTCTCGCAGCCCGGGCTCGGCGGACCCAGCGGCGAGACGGCAGCATCACCGTAGAGCGCCACGCCACCGACCATGACGAGGCGAACATCCGCTGGCTTCGCAGTGAGCAGCGCAGCGTACGGGTTCGCGAGGTCGCCCGGGATGACCATCAGATCGGCCTTCTTGCCGACCGCGATCGAGCCGAGGACGTCATCGACACCGAGCGCGCGCGCCGCGTTGATCGTCGCCATCTGGAACAGCGTTTGCGGCGTGAGCTGATCACCCCACTCCGCATTGTCGAGGCGGTCGGCGAACCGCAGCTCGTCGAGGAGGTTCTGGCTGCCGCCGATCGACCAGTCGGGCGCGAGCGCCACGTTGATCCCCTTGGACAGCGCGAGCGGGATATCCGCGGTCTTCGTGAAGTCGGTGCCGCCGCCGTAGAGGAACACGTTCGAGCGCGGCGACCACACGAGGCTCATCCCGTGCTGCGCGAGCGTGGTCATCTCGGCGTCGCCGAACGCGGTGCCGTGGACGATCGTGGTGTGCGGCGAGTACAAACAACCCGGGGTCGGCGAGGCCGAGCCAAGATGAGCGAGCTCGTCGCGCGACGCGACATCGACGCCCTCGCCGATGTGGACCACGTAGGCGTCCGTCTTTCCGGACTCGAGGTTCGCGCACACCGAATTCGCCGACGCGGGTGACGGGAACAGCGTCGAGGTCTGCATGCGATCCACGCCGAGTCCGTTGCTGCTCTGATCGATCGTGCGCGCGAGCCCCGCGAAGCACGCCTTGTCGGACGGGTTCGCCGAGCCCTGCACCGACGTGGTCCCCGCGACGAGCGCCTTGAGCTCACCGTACTTGTCGAGCTCGCACCCGAGCGACACGCCGCCCGGGCCTGATTCGCCATTGAGGTATTGCTTCGCATCGACAAGCGCCTTGTACTTCGCCTCGTTCGTCCACTGGTTGTGGTTCGCGTAGACGTGGCTCGGCGACCAGTGCGTCTCGTCGAACACGTCGAACAGGACGTGGTTGTGCGCATCGATCAAGCCGGGAAGGATGATCCCGTTCGTTCGCACCACGGCGGCATCGAGCACCCCGCACGACGTTCCAACGCACGTGATCGTATCCCCTTCGACGAGCACTTCGCCCTGGAATGCACGATCCGGAAGCACCACCACGCCCTGCAGGAGCACGCGATCGCGCCGCGGCATGGCGTACAGCTCGATGCCTGTGCCGTGTGGCGCCGCGCCGTTCGTCGTCCCGATGCCACAGGTCATCGCCCCCGCCGCCCACTCGCCACCATCGTAGCGGCGCCCGAAGCACTGTCCCGCGATCGAGGCGCCTGCGTAGAAGTTGTCGTGCGCGTCGTGCTCCACGCCTGCCGCATCAACCACGCGCACGCGGTCCGCAGATGCCGTGTTGATGCCCGTGTAGGTCACGACCAGAAGCGCGCCGGGCGCGAGCGTCCCCGAAAGCTTCTTCGGCGCCGCGCCGCCGTTGAGGATGTCGTCCACGTGCCAGCCGGCGAGGCTGATCGGTGCGGTCGTGGCGTTGTAGAGCTCGATCTTTCCACTCGGACCCGCCGTGAACTCATTGATCACGATATCGGCGACGCCGCCGACGCCCTGACCGATGTCGGTGGTCTCGTCGGCCATCGGCTCGATGCACGCGCCAAGAGCGAGGAGTGTTGCAACGACCTTCATGACTAGAAGCCCGCCGACTTCGGAGCCGGGACCGTGCTCTTCGTGTACCCCTGCGCGAGGATGTACGTCTCGAACTGTGGAGCCTCGGCTGCGAGCGTGGTGACCAGCGCCGACACGACGGCGATCGCTCGATCCGCCTGCACACCGCGGAGGTTCTTGCTGCGTCCTGCGGTGTCGTAGAGCTGCGCGGCGACGTAGTGGAAGATGTCGGTGCGGGCGCGGCTATCGAGTGCCGTCTCGGGAACGATGCCTACGAAGGCATCCTTCACCGCGGTGATCAACTCCGGGTGCTTCGCCTTCAGATAGTTCGTTGCGAGCACCTTGAGGCGCGACATGTCGGAGTACTCCTGCATGTCGTTTCCGTTGTTCAGCACGTCGGCGTACGACGCCTCGCCCGGCCGCAGCTCGCTTCCGACGATCACCTGATTGCCGAGAGACCGCGCGACGAGACCGAAGAACTGGACGTTCGTCATGTTGTAGCCCCAGCCAAGGCTCGGGAACCCGAACGTCATGCCGCGGTAGTCCTCGATCGCCATCACCGCGTACCAGTCGACGAGCGCAGAACGTCCCACGTCCGAGAGCTGCGCAGCGCTCGCGTTCGACGACTTCGCAAGCAGCTCCATCATGGCCCGCACGTAGGTCGCCGTGTCGGCGGTCGGCATCGCCCCGAGATCGAGCAACTGCCGGCCAAACGTGCTCGCGAGCGGGCCATGGGTCGGCGTGTCCATCGCGACCACGCCGATCCGCTCGGCGCGAGACGGCTTGTCGGTGATGAAGTACGCGATCGAATCAGCGGTCATCGGCATCCGCAGCGAGCTACCGGCGCCGGTCGAGAAGTACATGCCGAACGTGGACATCGCGAGCCCGCCGAGGCTCGGATCTTTCAGGTTCTGGATGACCGTGTTGTAGAAGTTGTATTCCTTCGTGATGCGGCGCGGAGTCGATGTCACGGAGTTGACCGCGGAGATGATCTTCCCGAAGCTCCCGTAGCGCTCCGCGATCGTCGCGCCCTTCATGTACTTGTTGATCCACGAGGCGTGCTTGTAGAGCTCGCAGCTCTTGAGGAACGCGCCGACCTTGACCTTGTCGTATTTCTTGTAGCCCTCGCGATCGCGCTGTGCGGCGGGTGTGATCGTGTCCTCGAGAAACGCGCGGAACGGTCGATCGCCGGGAAACGTCAACGTGATGGTTGGCTTCACCGCGATGTCGCGATGCAGATCGAGCGCCTTGCCTCCGAGCGTGCCGACGAGCGCATCGTCCTTCACGGTCGAGTTATTCGCGTCGATCACGAGCGCACCCTGCGCGGAGGTCAGCTGATCGCCGGAGCGCGTGACCTGATACACGTTCGCGCCGACGTGCACCCGCACGCCGACCGCGGACCAGCTTTCGATCACGACATCGTCGAAGAGCGGCGAACCGTCGATCGTGCCGGCCCACAGGCCGTTCAGATCATCATCGGTGACGACGGCGGTGGCATCGCCCTCGGTGTCATCGAGCTGATCCGCGTCGTCGGTGCCGTCGGTCGTCGCGCAGGCGGAGAAGGCGGCCAGGGCCGCGAGCAGGTGGAGCGGGAGGAGTCTAAGGTGGGTCACCAGGGTTCAGACGGCGGGATTTCCCCACAGTCGCACCCGCCGGACTCGAGTGCCTGAGCGGACTTACGCGTCGAGTCGTTGCAGTTGCTGCTGGCCGCTGCAGGTCGGGTTCGCGCAGTACGACGTGAACGCTTCGATGATCGAGTCCGCCGGCGCGTCCGGAAACCGGACCCGCGCCATCACGCTCGGCGGATCGAAGCACTCGCTCGCACCGCACTTGTCGCACGGCGTGATCTGCCACTCGAGACGCTCGCGCAGGTAGTCGTCATTGACGTGCAGCGGGTGCGGCATCCCGGCCACGCTGAGCAGCTTGATCCGGTCGCCCTTCTTCACGCTCTGCAGCGTGTGCGGGTTGTTGAGCAGCTCGCCGACGTACACCGTGTTGCTCTTCTCGATCGCCGCCGTCACCTGACGGGTCGGCGCGCGATCCAGGCGCTGCACGCGCACCCAGCAGAGCTCGGGCCCGCGGCGCATGCGGCGAGGATCACCGTCGTGCACGAGCACCTGGATGTCGTCGGGGAACTGCGCGTGGAACTTTCCCTCGAGGTACGGATCGAGGCGCCACGGCGCGGTCGCCGCCGGCTGCGGACCGAACGTGGCGAGCCAGCTCGGCGCTGCGGGCAGCTTCCTCGCGGTCACTTCCTCGTCGGTCAGCTCGCGCAGGCTCGTCTTCGGCGATAGCCGGATCGTGCGCGATGGCATCGCGGCGAGCTGGCGCGACTCGCTCTCGAGCCCGCCCTTCGCCGATGGACCTGCGTGCTGATCGAGGTACACGAACGCGACGATCGGCTCCTCGGGAAGCCTGTCGATCATCACCCAGCGACCGAACGGAAACGCCATACGTTGACGATCAGCGTACAGCGATCGCGCAGGGGTACGCGACTTCCGCGTGCGGTGCGGGGGCGTCGTGCCAACTGCGTCGTGCGGAGCGTCGGTGCCGAGCGTCGGTAACCCGGAGTGCCCCGAAGATCCCGAAGGCCCGATGCAGAAGTCGTTCACCGTCGCGCGCGTCCTCGTCGAGACCGCGAGGCGAGGCTTGCCAAAGCCTCTCCTTCGGGCCTTCGGGATCTCCGGGGCGGTCTTCACGTAACCGCACGAACGCACCTGCACGAACGCACCTGCATGAACGCACCGGTATCCCCGAGGTCAGCGCCGCTGCGCCGGCAGGTTCTCGACCAGCCGGCCGACGATCGCCTCGTGCGCCTTGTCGACCTCGACGTCGGTCAGCGTGCGATCGGGCGCGCGGTACAGGATCGACCACAGCATGCTCTTCATGCCGTCGCCGAGCTTCGCATCGCGGTAGTCCTCGAGCAGCCGCACGGTCGTGACGAGCGGTTCGCCGACCGCGGCGATCACGTCCTCGACGCGCGAGGCCGGGATGCGCTCGCCGAGCAACAGCGAGACGTCGCGCGCCGACCCCGGGAACTTCACGATCGGCTGCATCTGCGACGGTTCCGCGAGGGGCAGCTTGGTCAGGTCGAGGTCGAACGCGAACACCGGCGAGTCCACGCCGAGGCGCTTGCGGACCTCGGGGTGGATCTCGCCGAACCAGCCGACGACGGTGCCGCCGACGACGAGCTCGCCCCCGACGCCCGGGTGCAGGTACGGCACGGCGTGCGTGGCGCGCGCCTTGATCTCCACGTCGCCTGCCACCGCGCGGATCGCCACCTGCGCGAAGCCCTTCGCGTCGAACACGTCCCACGGGCTGCCGGCGCCGAGCTGGCCCGGCCGCTTGCCGGAGAGCACACACGCGGCCCACGTGGGCTCGTCGGCGAGCTCGTGGATGGGGCGCTCGGTGATGCCGAGGCCCTTGCGCAGGAACACGCTGCCGACCTCGCAGATGCCCACGTCGGGGCGACCATGGCTCGCATTGCGCGCAACGGCGGCGATCAGGTTCGGCAACAGCGACGTGCGCATCACCGCCTGGTCGATGCTCATCGGGTTGCGGATCGCGATCGGCTGCGCGCGGCGATCCGTGGCGTTCACCCCGAGCGCACCGCAGCGGTCCGCGGACTGGAACGCATACGTGATCGCTTCGTCGAGCCCGGCGGCCGCGAGCGCGAGCCGCGCCGTATCCGCCCGATCGCTCGGGCGTACACCTGGCGCCTGGCGCAGGATCGGCAGGGTCGCCTGCACCTGCTCGTAGCCGACGATGCGGAGGATCTCCTCGATCACGTCGATCTCTCGCGCGACATCCGAGCGCGCCGAGGGCGGCGTCACGTCGAGGACCTCGTCGGTCCCGCCGACGGTGCAGCCGAGGCGCTCGAGCGCGTCGCGGCACGTCGAGGTCTCGAGCGCGACGCCCGAGACCGTGCGCACGCGCGCCATCCGGACCGCCAGTGTCGGCGGTGTGCGGCGCTGCGGATATGCATCCACGGGCTCGCTGACCGTGCCGCCGCCGACCTGGCACAGCAGCCGGCTCGCGCGCGCAGACGCCATCGCCGCGAGCTCCGGATCCACGCCACGTTCGAACCGGTGCGACGCCTCGGAGTGGAGACCGAGCCGGCGCGCGGTCTTGCGGATCAGGATCGGCTTGAAGCTCGCGCTCTCGAGGAGCACGCGCGTGGTCTTGTCGGTGACCTCGGTATCGACGCCGCCCATCACGCCCGCGAGCGCGATGCCCTTGGCGCCGTCGCGGATCATGAGATCTCCCGGGATCAGCGTGCGCTTCACATCATCGAGCGTGGTGAACTCCTCGCCGTCCTTCGCGTGCGAGATGCCGACCACGCCGGAGGTCAGCGTGTCTGCGTCGAATGCATGCAGCGGCTGGCCGAGCTCGAACATGACGTAGTTCGTGACGTCGACGAGGTTCGAGATCGAGCGCACGCCCACGCCGCGCAACCGCTGCGCGATCCGGCGCGACAGCGCTGTCGTGCCGCGGCCGACCGTCACGCCCGAGATCAACCGCGCGATGTAACGCGGGCACGCATCGGGGTCCGCGATCGCCAGCTCCACGGACGGCGCAGGACCACCCGCGAACGCCGAGACGTCCACGTCGGGCGGGACGAGCTTGCCGCGCATCATCGCGACCAGCTCGCGCGCCACGCCGAGGTGGCCGAGCACGTCGCCGCGATTCGCAGGCGCGTTGATCTCGAGCATCCAGTCGTCGAGCCCGAGCGCCTGCTGCGCGCTGGCTCCGAGCGCGACCGGATCGTCCTCGGCAAGCACGATGATGCCCGCGTGATCGTCGCCGAGCCCGAGCTCGTCCTCGGCGCACAGCATGCCCGGCGAGATCACGCCCTTCACCGGCTTCGCCGCGAGCGTCAGCCCGCCGGGCAGCGTGGCGCCGATCTGCGCCCACAGCACCTTGCGGCCCGGCGCCGGAACATTCGGTGCACCGCACACGACCTGAGTCGCGGTGCCACCCTTCTCGGTGATCACGTCGACCAGCGTGAGCTTGTCTGCCTGCGGGTGTGGCTGCTTGCCCACGACCTGCGCGACCACGACGCCGGAAAAGCCCGCGCCGAGGTTCGTGATGCCTTCGATCTCGAGTCCAGAGCGGGTCAGTGCAGAGGCACCCTCCTCGACCGTCGGTTGCTTGTCGAGGTCACACAGCTCGAGGAGCCAGTTCCACAGGACCTTCATGACTAGAACTGCTCCAGGAAGCGAACGTCGCCTTCGTAGTAGTACTTGATGTCGTTCACACCATGGCGAAGCATCGCCATGCGCTCGAGCCCCATGCCGAACGCGAAGCCGGTGTACTTCTCGCTGTCGATGTTGGTGTGCGCGAACACGTCGGGGTCGACGACGCCCGCGCCGCCGATCTCGATCCAGCCGGTGCCCTTGCACAGCCGGCAGCCGGAGCCACCGCAGAAGCTGCACTGCATGTCGACCTCGGCGCCCGGCTCGACGAACGGGAAGTAGCTCGGGCGCAGCCGGACCGTCAGCTCCTTCTGGAAGAAGCGCGTCACGAAATGAATCAGCACGCCCTTGAGGTCGGCGAACGAGATTCCCTCGTCCACCGCGAGGCCTTCGATCTGCGTGAACATCGGCGAGTGCGTCGGGTCGTCGTCGCGGCGATACACGTGACCCGGCGCGATGATCCGGATCGGCGGCGCCTGTGTCAGCATCGTGCGGATCTGGACCGGCGACGTGTGCGTGCGCAGCACGATCTCCTCGGAGACGTAGAACGTGTCCTGCATGTCGCGCGCGGGGTGATCCTTCGGGATCGCGAGGGCCTCGAACGTGTGCCAGTCGGTCTCGATCTGCGGGCCATCGGCGACCACGAAGCCGAGCTCGCTGAAGATCTGCACGGCCTCGAGCCTCACCTGGGTGAGGAGGTGCAGGTGGCCGCGCGGCGCCGGGCGCGCCGGCAGCGACACGTCGACCACGCGCGCGAGATCGGCCGCCGCGACGAGCGCCGTCAGCTCGCCGAGGCGCTGCGCGACACGCTCCTCGATCGTCTGCTTGACCTTGTTGACCGCGGCACCGACGAGCGGCCGGTCCGCCGGCGGGAGCTTCGACAGCTCCTTCATCACCTCGGACACCTTCCCCTTCTTGCCGAGGAACTGCGCCTGCGCCGCGCGGATCGCCTGCTCGTCGGCGAGCGGCTGGATCACGGCGAGGAAGTCATCGCCGAGCTTGTCGAGGTTCGCGATCAGTTCACTGGCGCTCATGGATATCCCCAGACGCAAAAACGGCGGCCCTTGCGAGCCGCCGTCATCGAAACAAGACGAACAGGCTCTTACGCGGAAGCGATGGCCTTGAACGCGACCGGATCGCTGATCGCGATCTCGGCGAGCATCTTGCGGTTGAGCTCGATGCCCGACGTGCCGAGCAGGCCCATCAGCTTCGAGTACGAGTGGCCGAGGCCACGCGCCGCCGCGTTGATGCGCATGATCCACAGCGAGCGGAAGTCCCGCTTGCGAACCTTGCGCGACCGGTACATGTGCATCCACGCGTGCTGAACGGCCTCGTTCGCGACGGCGTGGCAGCTGTTTCGCTTGCCGCGGAAGCCGGACGCAGCCTTCAGGATGCGGTTACGACGACGGCGAGCTTTGAATCCTCGTTTTGCGCGGGGCATAGCACTAGTCCTTGTACGGCAGCAGAAGCGCGATCTGGTGGTGGTGCGCGGCCGGGACGTACGCGCTGTTGCGAGCCTGGCGCTTGCGCTTCTTGCTGCGATTCGTCAGCAGGTGGCGCTTGAACACGTGGGCAAACTTGAACTTGCCGGTGGCGGTGCGCTTGAAACGCTTCTTGGCACCGGAGTGGGTCTTGACCTTGGGCATGGCTACTTCCGCGAAGCGAAGGGTGGCACTTATGCCCCAGTTGGCGCGGCGCGACAAGTGCTTTCCGGCAGGGTTTCGCCGGATCCCGCCGGGGCAAATGTTCAACCCTTGGCCAGCGCCCGCTTGGCCGCATCGAGCAGCGGCTGGGTGGTCACCGGCTTGCCGGTCGCGAGCTGCATCCACTGGTCCGGCAAGATGTTGCCGATCTTGCACACCCGCTCGAATTCCTTGGCAAATGTCGCCTTGTCCTTGCCGGCCACGTGCTCCTCGACCTGGAATGCGATGACATGGCCCACCACGTAGTTGAAGAGGTACAGCGGCGAGGTGATCGTGTGGCTGTAGATGCCGAGGAGCGGCGTGGATTTTCCGCCGAGCAGCGGCGCGTAGTACTTGTTCCAGGTCTCGCCGGCGATCCGGTTCGTCGCGTCCTTGAGCTCCCCGGCCGACGCGTTCGGGTGGTCGTAGAGCCAGTGCCACACGTCGATCTCGACGAGCGCCGAGCCCGCGATCTCTCGTGTGTTCCAGAAGTCCGCGAGCACGCGCTTCTTCTCCGCATCGCCCTTGGGCCGCGGCTTGCCGAGGAGCTCGAGCGCACGCGCCTGGAACAGGAACGCGAGCGCCTCGGTGAACGCGGTGTTCGGCACGCCCTGGAGCAGCGTGTGGTCGATGTCGTAGAGCGAGAACGTCTGCTCGACGTTGTGACCGAGCTCGTGGATCGCGATGTTGTAGCCCTTGTAGAGCATCCCGACTGGCTCGATGCGCGTGCGCAGGTGCGCCTTGTCGGTGCGGCGCTGCGCCTCCATCGCGTGGCCCGCGCCGCGCGATGGGTCCACGGTGATGTGCTCCGACAGGTACTTCGCGCGCGCCGCGGAGAACCCGAGCCCGGTGAGGATCCGCGGGAGATCCTTCTCGAACGCCTGCGCCTTCGGATACTTCTTCTTCGTGATCGCGTCGAGGTCCGCCTCGGGCGTCGAGCCGGCGTTGAAGTCGAACCACAGATCGTGCGGCTGCAGCGGCCGGCCGAGCTTGGCCTGCGCTTCCTTCGCCGCGCCCGCGCCAAGAGGTGACTCGAGCACCTCGACGAGCAGCGCGCGGACGCGGGGCTCGGGCATCTCGGCGGCGCCGAACGCGCGGTCCATCAGCGTCGGTGAGAGCGGCGCGAACTTGTCGACGGCGCGCGCGGCCTTGAAGTGCTCGATCACGCGCGCGAACCGGCTATCGGGCTCGCGCGCATCGGCGGCGGTCGTCGCGCGATCCTTGGGGGCGTCGGCCTCGACCTCGGCGGCCGCCGCGACCGTGACCTTGTTCGTGAACGGATCCCAGTCGAGCCGCGGGTTGTCGATCACCGCCTTCGGGATGGTCTGGGTGACGATCCTCTCCATCACCTTCGCGATCGTGCGCTGCTTCGCGAGGCCGTCGGCGTCCGCGTAGTTCGCCTTCAGCTCGTCCCGCAGGTTCCAGTGCGTGATGAGGTGCTTTCCCGATGGGAACAGGCGCTTGCCGTCCTCGGACAGCACGTGGTGCATCCACAGGTAGTAGCCGGCGATGTACTGATCGCCCGCGACCTCCGCGGCCGAGACCTGTGCGGCGAGATCGCCGGGGATCCGTGTCTCGAACATGTGCGTCAGCCGGAGCTCGGCCCACGTCCGGCGATCGTACTTCGCCGCGTCGCGCACGCGGTCCGCGAGCGTGGTCACCGGGAAGTTGAGCAGCACGGCGAACCCGACCTTTGAATGGAACAGGTCATCCACGAGGTGCGCGCTCGCATCGTAGCCGGCGAGCAGCTCGTCGACCGCGAGCATCGGCCCCGTATCCACCTCCGTCGCCCACCGCACGGTGCGGCCGAGCTCGTTGAAGTGGCCGCGGATCTGCTCGATCGTCGCCTCCATGCGCGCGAACAGCGCATCGCGATCCTTGGGATCGGCGACGAACTGCGCGAGGCAGAACGCGACGAAGTCTCCATCATCCGCCCGCCACAGCGCGGCAGCCTGGTCGACGCCCTTGCCGATCCGCTCGGTGCTTGCAGCGCCGTGCTTCGCGACGAGCTTCGCCTTCGCATCGGCGATCACGTCCTTCGCGACCGCACCCACTGCGCTGGGTGCGGGCACGGGATCCGGCTCGGGAGCCGACGCGCGGGTGCAGCCGGAAACGATCAGCAGTGACAGGACGGTTCGCTTGAGCACGAACGCGTCATATCACCACTTTCACGTGCGCCAACGCCTACGGGGGCGGAGCGTCGTCGGTCGGCGGCGCCGCATCATCGTCGTCATCATCCGAGTCATCGACGTCCGCGTTGATCGCGTCCTCGTCGAGATCATCGTCATCGTCCTCGGCCGCGTTCACCGTCGGGGCCTGCTTGCCCGGCTGGTCCTTCTTGTGGGCCTGAGCGGCCTGCGCCTGCGCAGCCTGGGCCTTCTTGGCCTCCTGCGCCTTGCGGACCACGCCCGGCTTGGGCGCGATCACCATGATCATCCGGCGGCCTTCCATGTTCGGCGTCGCCTCGACGGTCGCGATGTCCGCGCACATCTCGACGACCCGATTGAGGACGTTCATGCCGGTCTTGGGGTGCGTGATCTCGCGGCCGCGGAACACCACGGCGAGCCGAACCTTGTTGCCACCCTCGAGGAACCGGCGGACATGCTTCACCTTGAAGTCCATGTCGTGCTCTTCGGTCTTCGAGCGGAACTTGATCTCCTTGGTCTCGACCGTCGACGCACGCTTGCGCGCCTGCTGCT
>JBBRBG010000105.1:0-31840 GCA_038206055.1 Haliangiales bacterium | reverse complement strand
AGTCCGTTGGTTCAGGTGAGCCCCGAAGGCCTCGAAGGTCCCGAAGCAGAGTCTTCTCCTGCAGGAGAAAGCCTCTCCTTAGGGTCTTCGAGAACTTCGGGGCTCATCTTTCTGGAAGCACGGTCGCGTGGATTCGTCGCCGTCCGTCCGGCCGGGGCGCGCTAGCGCGGGATCTCGGCGATCGCGATCGCCACGCCGCGCAGCTGCGTCGGGCGCAGCGTGCGATCGGGGCCGAGGGTCTCGATGTGGCGATAGCCCCGCGATGAAGGCTCCGTGCAGACCTCGACGGTCAGCTCGTCGCTGCTGAGATCGACGATCCAGTACTCGGGCACGCCGGTCTCGGCGTAGAGGCGAGCCTTGATCTCGCGATCGCGGCGCAGCGACGACTCGGAGACCTCGATGAGGAGGAGCGGCTCGGATGGGTGCGAGTGGCCCGGTGCGCGCCGCGACACCGAGACGTCGGGTTCGGGTTCGGAGTCCTCCGACGCCGCAAACGGACTGTGGCCGCGAACGTCGTACGAGTCGTCGAGCGCGCGGATCAGCCGCTGCTGGAACCACGCCGCTGCGGAATCACGTGACGCGATCATCGCCGGGTCCGGGTCCCGGCCGGACACGTCCGGCGGGCGGATGCCACCGGACTCGCGCTAGAGTTCACGCGTGGGTGAGATCCGGTTCGGCGAGCAGGTCGTGCGGGTGACGAGCGCGACGCTCGACCTGTATCACCTGTACTCGGCGCGGCCGGGATGGGATCTCGAGGTCGAGCTCGATGGCGCGGTGCCGGAGCTGGTGCTGACCGGGACGGGCGAGCGGCCCGCGCTGCCGGGGCCGAGCCCGCTGGAGGTCGCGTATCTCGATCGGCCGGGGATCGTGACGGTGGGGGGCAAGCGCGGCTCGATCATGCCCGTGAAGTCGGAGCTCGAGATCGTCGAGATGGGGCAGGGCAAGGTGCGGATCACGGGGACGTTGCACACGCAGTGGACCGCGATCGGCGAGACGTCAGCGATGCGCGAGTATCCGATCTCCGTGGATCTGGAAGCGGCGCTGGTGACCTGATGTGGATCGAGGAGGACAACCCGGCCGCGGTGTTCGTCACGGGCGCCGTGCTCGCGGGGCGGACCACCACGGCGCAGCGGCTCGGCGAGCTGGTGGAGCCGGCGTTCGACGTCCGCGTGTTGCCGGTCGATCGACCGGGAGGATGGCGATGCACGCTTGCGCAGCGCGAGCTCGTGCTGCGCCCGCAGTGGGTGACGGATCGGCCGGTGGATCCCTTCGCGCCGATGGTGACGGAGCCGCGGATGATCGCGGAGCTCGCGTTCCTGCGCGGCGCCGAGGCGATCCTGTTCATCGCGGATGCCCAGGAGGAGCGGCGCGCGGCGAACATCGTCGCGCTGGCGCGGCTCCGCGAGCTGCTGCTGCATCTCGGCCGCGAGCCGGACCAGGTGCGCATGCTGATCGCGCTCAACAAGCAGGACCTGCCGAACATCGCGACCGCCGAGGCGCTGCGCGGCGAGCTGCGCTGGCGGAGCGCGCGGTACGTGGAGACCGCGGTGACGCAGGGCGTGGGGCTGCTCGAGCTACAGGTCGGCATCGCCGAGCTGGTCGGCTAGCGCACGACCATCAGCCCAGCGAAGGTCGCGACGTAGAACCGATCGGCGTCTGGAAGGATCGCGGTGGGATCGTCGAGCTCGCTTGCGACGGTGCGCGGCGTGAGCGCTCCGGCCGCGAGCTCGCGGACGAAGAAGTGTGGACGCTGGCCATCGATCCACATCACCGTGCCGTCCGCGGTGGTCTCGAGCGCGGTTGCGTCTTGGCCGACCTTGGCCACCAGCGTAGGCGTGCCGCCACTCGTCGAAACGGACAGCATGAACGAATCAGTGGAGCGCACGGTGACGTACAGCTCGGTTCCACGGACGGTGATCGAAGCGGGATAGCCACCGGTCAGCTCCGCGACGAGCGAGACGGCGGGCGGCATCGTCGCGAAGTCCACGCGGACGATCGCCCCTCGGAGCGCGTTCGGATCGCCGAGCAGCCAGAACGCCGAAGATCCCGCGACGGCGACATCGACCGAGCGGTCGTCGTTGGCACCGCTGTAAAGCCCGAGCGGTCGAACCGAGCCTACGGTGCCGCCGCCAGTGCTTGCGCCATAGGCCATGGTCGCGGGGGTTTCGGATGCGTCGCTCGCGTCCTCGATCCAGACCACATTGCTGCCGACCACAGCCAGGTCGCGCGGGTCGGGCCGCGCGGTATACAAGGCCTGGATCGACTGGCCGTCCTTGGACAGCGCGTGGATCGTGCCCGGGTTCGTGACGCCGATGGTGCCCGAGGTCTCTACGACGTACAGGCGCGTCGCATCGACCGCGAGCGCGCGCGCGTACATGAACGTGTGCAGCGTGGTGACCTGATTGGTCTGTTTGTCGAAGCGCTTCACGTCGTGCCCTTGCGAGAAGTACACTGCGCTCGCGTCGTGCACCGCCGCGGCCATACCTCCGCTCGCCACCGGCATCGGCGCGCAGTCACCGCCGGCGCAGGTGCCCGCACCGCAGCTGCGTCCACATGCGCCGCAGTTGCTCGGGTCCGACGTGGGATCCACACATGTCCCGCCGCAGACCAGCGCGGCGGGGCCACACACGCAGGCGCCTGAGGTGCACACCTCACCGGTGCCGCAGATCGTGCCGCAGTCTCCACAGTTGTCCGGATCGCTTCTCACGTCGACGCAGGGCGCTGAGGAGAACGGCTCGTCGGAGCATGTGCGTAGCGGCCCACGGCACACGGGTTCCCCCGTGAAGGGTGTTGCGCTCGCCGGCTTGCGGATGCGGACGATGCTCGTGCCCCGTGAGGAGTGCTGCAGGGCGTACAGGAACAATTCGTCCTGAACGAGTGTCTGATCGTCCGGTAGGAACCCCGAACCGAGGGTCGCGAGCTGTCGGCTGGTGACGTTGGCCGGATCCGCGACCCACAGCTCGCCAGCGGTGGTCCAATAGACAAACGAGGCATCGATCGCCATTGCCCTCACGGGGTCGGAGACCTGTGCGATTTCCATCTCGCTTCCTGTCCCGAGCGATCGCATCACGAGTCGGTCGTCTCCGATGAACGCAAGACGATCGCCCGAGACGGCGAATCGGTCCACCGGATCGGCCACCGTCAGCGCAGGTCCGCCGCCGCGTGGCATCTTTTGGAGCGTCGATACGAACCGCCACATCAGATCTTCCCCGGCGTTGACCAGGTGCAGGTCCCGGATGAAACCTCGGCCGGCGAGCTGACTCGGCACCGTCTCGGGTGAGGATCCGATGGGCAGGAATGCGACCCAGGGAAGCAAGTCCCCGGTATTGAAGGTCGTCGTTGGCGATTCCTCCACCCAGAACAGCCCGGTGGCGTGCGGAACCAGATAGCGCGCGCATCGGCGACCGCGCGCCTCGAGCGTCACGTCATCGATGTCACGCACCGACAAGATCGCGCCACCTCCGTACGACGGCGAGCAGCTATCGGAAAGGCCGGAGTCGGCGACGAGAATGCGATCTCCGTCGACCCCGAGCGCCGCCTCGGCTCCGAGGCCACGAAGCAGCACCGTCGGTGTACCGCCCGTTTTCGGAATCCGATAGAGGACGCCACTCGACGTCTTCGGGCCGGTGGTCGCGAACACGAGGTCGTGGTCCGTCGCGATCAGTGCGGCCGGGATGCCCGGCACGGTCGCGATCAATTCCGGTGCGCATGCTCCCGCCGAGCACGCACCTCCGAGACAGTCATGTGCGCAACCGCCGCAGTTCGCCGGGTCGCTCGACACGTCGATGCAGGTGCCGTCGCACTGCAACGCCGTCTCCGGACACGGGCAGTCCGCGCCGGTGCACGGTGGGGACGACATGCCGTGGTCACACGCCACCAGACTCATCCACAACCACCACATCCTCATGCGTCCGACACTACCATCGAGCCGGATGCGAGGAGAGACCGAACCGGAGTGCCGGACGAGATGGGCGGTCAGAGATCAACGAACGACCAGGTCTGCGCGGCCGCAAGATCGAGAAACGCGCGGGTCGCCGCGGAGTGGAGACGCGCGCCCGCGTAGACGAGCTGGATCGGCAGTGGGGGCGGCTCGAACCGCGGCAGCAGCAGCTCGAGCCGGCGTGCGCGCACGTGCTCGACGACCTGGTACGACAGCACCGAGGCGATGCCACCACCGCGCACGGCGTGATCGATCGCCGCGTCGACGCTGTTGGTCAAGAAGCTCGGGCGGATCGGAACCCGCCGCTCCGCTCCATCGTGAACGAACCGCCACTCCGCAACCGCGGCGAGCGGCGTCAGCTGGATCAGCGTGTGACGCGCGAGGTCCTCCGGCGACCTCGGCCGCTTCGCACGCGCGAGGTACGCCGGGCTCGCCACGAGGACCCGCCGCGTCGCACCGACCCGTCGTGCGTGCAGCGCCGAGTCCTCGAGGACGCCGATGCGCACCGCCACGTCGACCCCCTCCTCGACGAGGTTGATCACCCGGTCCGCGAGGATCAGCTCGCCGGTGACGGCGGGATAGGTCTGCAAGAACCCGCTGAACACCGGAGCCACCTCGCGTCGCCCGAACACGTTCGGTGCGGTCACCACGAACTTCCCGCTCGGCTCGGTGCGCGCGGCCCGGGCCACGTCCTCCGCCTGTGCGACATCCGCCAGGATCCTCAGCGCGTGCTCGAGGTAGCGCGCGCCCGCATCGGTCAGCGTCACCGAGCGCGTGGTCCGCTGGAGCAGCCGGATCGACAGCGTGTCCTCGAGCGCAGCCACCAGCCGTGTCACTGCCGGCGGAGACAGTCGTAGTGTCCGCGCCGCGGCCGCGAACCCGCGCAGCTCGGCGACGGTCACGAACGCGGTCATCGCGACGAAGCGGTCCATGGCAGTATTCCAGATAATGAAAGAGTGACTTGCAGATCGCAAGGATTGTTGCAGTCGAGATCTGGTCCCATCATGGCGACATGGCGAACCCCACCAGCGACGTCGCGTTCACGCCGAGCATCAAGGCGATCCAGGCCCGCAAGGGCTCGCGCGATGCCTACGCGCGCATGGAGCAGCGCGGCGGCTGGCGCACCGAGATCGACGACGGCCTCGCCGCGTTCATCGCCGCCCAGACGAGCTGGTTTCTTGCGACCGCGAACGCCGATGGCCAGCCGTACATCCAGCATCGCGGCGGCCCGCCGGGCTTCCTTCACGTGCTCGATCCGCAGACCCTCGCGTTCGCCGACTTCAAGGGCAACCGGCAGTACATCTCGCAGGGCAACCTCGTCGAGAACCCGAAGGTGCACCTGTTCCTGATCGACTACGCGAACGCCGAGCGCGTGAAGATCTGGGGCGAGGCCCGCGTGGTCGAGGACGATCCGGCGCTCCTCGCGCGCCTGATGCCCGCCGGCTATGCCGCGAAGCCCGAGCAGGCCATCGTGATCCACGTGACCGCGTGGGACGCGAACTGCCACCAGCATATCCCGCAGCGGTTCGAGGCCGCGGACGTTGCCAAGGTGCTCGCCGAGAAGGACGCGAAGATCGCCGCGCTCGAAGCGGAGCTCGCGCGCCTTACTTGATGACGAAGGTCGCCGAGGTCGAGCCGACGTTGCCGGCCGCGTCCGCGACGCGCACCGCCAGCGTGTGCGTACCGCTCGGCACCCCGGCGGGCAGGGCGATGCGCAGGTCCTCGGTGAGGTCGTCGAACAGGCCGTCGGCGGTGGTGCCGAGCTGCCACGGGCCGTCGTCGACGGAGAACGCCATCTCGGCGATGGTGTTGAGGCCGTCGGTGGCGCGCGCCTGCGCCTTCGGATACGCGATCGTGAGGTTGTCGATCGTCGGGCGTGTGTTGTCGATCGAGAACATCGTGGTCTGCGCCGACGAGGCCAGCGCGCGGTCCGGAGAGTTCGCCGCCGCGTCGGAGGCCGTGACGCGCACCTTGTACCAGCCATCGGGATAGGTCTCGGTGTTCCAGTCCCAGGTGGTGGCCGTCAGCGGCGTCTTGCCGGTGGAGACCGGGCGCCAGTTCGCCTCGGAGTCCTTGCGAGCGTCGATGGTGTAGACGGTGTCGTCGGAGTCAGGGTTCTCGATCTTCCACTTCACCTTGAGCACGGGCGAGCGCGGCTTCGCGGCGGAGTCCTTCAACGTCGGCAGGCTCTCCTTGGTCGCGAGCTCGACGGAGACGTCCTGCACCGTGGTCGCGAGGTTCTGCGGCTGGTAGTACGCGCTGACGCGGCGAACGCGCGCCGTGTCGTCCTCGAGCGCGACGCGGAACTGGAGATACCGGCCTGCGGGGCTCGAGATCTTGCCGCCTTCGGCGCCGCCGCCGAGCTTGCCGGTCTGCGACGGCGACTGCCACTCGCTCCAGCCCACGCCGGGCTTCGCGGTGTTGCCGCTGCGGGTCTCGACCTTCGCGCGCCCGGTGGCGTTCCAGGTCAGCTTGCCGAACCGCGAGACGGCCTTCGCGTCGAGGACGTCGCTCATGTACTTGGCCTGACCGGCGCGGCCCGTGGTGCGGTACGCGGCGGACGTGTCGTCGGTGGCAAAGCCAATACCGGCCTTCTCGGCCCACACCTGCGAGACCGAGCGCTCGTCGACATCGAATGCGGTCGCGACCGCGCCGTCCGGATCGACCATGTACACGCGGCCCTTGTCGGCGGCGCCCGCGAACACGCTGCCATCGGCGGAGACCGCGACCGAGGTGAAGTACGTCTGGGTCAGCGCGTGGAGCTGATCGAGGCGACCATCGCCGCCGATCTTGAACAGCGCGCCCTTGCCCTTCTTCGCGCCCTTGCGACCGAGGTCGGTGACGGGGGGTGGATCCTTGTCGGCGCCGGGCTTGGTGCCCGCGTCGGGGAGCTTCGGGACCTGGCCCTTACCGGCGGTCGGCTTCTCGGCGGCCTCGACCTGCGACGGGGTCTTGCCCTGCGCCGCGGGTTGCTCGGCGAGGTCGTTCGCGGCGGCGACGACGCCATCGCGATAGGGCGCGAGCGAGGACACCTCGTTGCCCGCGAAGTCGGCCATCGCGCGCGCCTTGCCTTCCTTCGGATCGAAGCGGAACACGATGGCGCGCTCGGAGGTGCCGAGCCAGACCTTGCCGTCGGAGGTCGCCGTGAGCGCGGTGATGCGCTTGTCGTCGGTATCGAACACTTCCTTCGCGCTGCCGCCGGTGATCGCGAACAGCTTGCCGGACGGACCGGTGCCCGCGTAGACCGTGTTGCCCACGTTGGTCAGCGACCAGATGGTCTCGACCTCCTTCGCATCCTTGCCGAGCTGCGGACCCGGCGTCGCCTTGCCGGTGGCGAGATCGATCTTGTAGAGCACGTTGCCCGGCATCGCGCCGGCCCACACGGTGTCGTCGGTGGTCTGCACCAGCGAGACCACGGCGATCGCGCCGGGGATCGAGCCGATCTTCTTCGAGGTGTCGCCCTGGACGCGGAAGATCGCACCGCCGGCATCGGAGCCGAGCAGCACGCTGCCATCCTTGAGCCGGAGCGACGACCACACCGCGTCACCTTCGAGCGCGGTGCGCTTGGTATCCCAGCCCGGGCGGACTTCGCCCGTCGACGTGATGAACGCGCTCGTCGCATCCCCTGCGTCGAACTGCTGATAGGTCTCCACGGTCCACGTCGCGGTCACGACCGCGGACGCCGGCGAGACGAGAACAGCGAGGCCACCGAGTGCGAGGCCGGCGACGAGTGTCTTGCGAGCAGCAGAATTCACGAGTCCCCCAAGGTGCAATGACGAGACGAGAGATGAGCTAGCGAGCAGCGCGGACGCGGACGAGCACCGAGGCCGCGCCCTCGACGACGCGCTTCGCCGGCGCCGTGGTGCGTGCGATCGGCTTGTAGACCTGTGCGCGCTGCGTGTGCGTCTGCGGGTGGAGCTTGTCGATCGCGCTCGCCGGGAGATCCCGCACGAGCTTGCCTTCGAGCGCCACGCCTTCGTCGGCGGGATAGAGCGACACCGCCCACACGTTGCCGGGCAAGAGCTTGCGGAATGCCGTGAGCAGCGACGGCAGGTCGACCGGGGGCGCCGCATCGAGCTTCGCCGAGTCGCCCGAGGTGACCTCGAGCGTGACGATGCCGCCGGCGAGGTTCGCGGGCACATCGACCGGAACGTTCTCGAGGATGTCCTTGCCGTCCCACGTGCTCATCAGCACCTGGAGCGTGTTGCGCTGACCCGCGATCAGGTCGCCCGCCGGGATCTTGATCTCCTTGATCTCGCCGAAGTTCGCCTCGAACGTGAGATCGACCTTCATGTCGACGCTCTCGATCTGCACCGGCGCGAACGGGTTCAGCATCAGCGGCACCAGCACGCGTAGACCGCGCACGGCGCCCATCACGGATCCGGCGCCATCGTTCGCGTGCATGTAGTCGACGAACACGATCGGCGCGACGCCCTTCACGCGGACCGTGGACTCGACGCGCGCCGTGACATCGTCGCGGTCAGGCAGGTAGTAGTTGACCGCGTTCATCAGCGCCGCGCCGGTCAGCGAGGGTGTGAGGAACTTGTTCGCGAGCAGCTCGACATGGAACTTGCCGGTCTCGGTGTGCTTGCCGGCGACGCTCGTGATCGAGATGTCGACCGGGATGGTGGGCGTGCGCAGCCCCGTATCCGCCATGATCGCGGACTGGCGGTCCTGGACGAGCGAGCCGATCTCGTTGACCGGGCTGCCCATCACGAACGCGCTCTGCGCCGACGGGATGACCGTGTGGACGTACACGGTGGACACGGGCGCATAGGTCTCGCCGGTCTGGAACATCGGGTGACCGAACGCGAGCACCTTCTCGCCATCGACGTACGACACCGTGCCGACCGCCGCGGCCGACATATCACCGCGGATCAGCTCGACCGCGATCGATCCTCCCATCACGAACTTGGTTGGCCCTGCTTCGGACTTGCCTGCACCGCCGGAGCTCGAGCCACCCGCGCGCACGGGGACGAGGTTCGAACCGCCGAACATCTGCTCGAGCTGCGAGAACGCCGGCGCCGAGAATCCGGAGATCGAGAGCGGGACGCTCGCCTGCATCACGCCGCCGTCGATCGCCTCGGGCTTCGCCGTGGGCAGCGGCAGCGGCGCGGAGAGCAGCCAGCTGCGGTGCGCGGGCCCGAGCGCGTTCATCGCCTCGGCGACATCGAGGTTCGGCGTCAGCCGCTTCCAGTCCGCCATCGTCGACGAGGTGGCCGGAACGATCATCTTCGGGCCGCCCTTGCTCGCGGCCTGGACCGGCGCGTTGCGGCGATACGCGTCACCGTCCTTCTTCATGTACTCGATCGGTGTGCAGCCACCGAGCGCCACCTTGTTGAAGCGGAAGCCGTACGAGAACGCGCACAGCAGCTTGTCATCCAGATAGAGCGGACTGCCCGACATGCCCTGCCAGAATCCAGACACCTGGACCTTCGGGTCATCGGACTTCACGAGCACGATGTCCTGCTTGGGGAGGAAGTTCTTCACCACGCTCACGACCTCGAAGCTGAAACGCTCCGGCGTCGTGCCCTTGAAGGTGGTCATCCCGTAGCCGGTCTGTCCGCGCTGTACCTTCGCCAGCGGATAGGTCTCGATCGGGCCGGCCGCCGCGGGCGCGGCACCCGAGACAGCCGCGAGTGTGGCGCACAACCCCGCGGCGCAAAGCCGCACAAATCCACGCATGTACTTCACAGGATACTGGCCGCTGCTGGCTTCTGCCAGTGCGACAGAGGGCGACCACTTCGTCCACCCACCCGGCAGTTGGCCCACTGCGGCAACGTTGCGACAACTGTGTCAGCTTTTGCGTCATCAACCGTGGTTAGTGGTTGACCTCCGTCAATCACCGAGGCCGGGATCGTCCGCTATCTCATTGAAACACCACAGGTTCGCCGACTGGTCGGACCTCGGCACAGGCGCTGCACAGAGGATCGGGCACACGGAGGAAATGCAATGTCGAATTTCGTCGAAACATGGAAGGGCATCGCCGGGGCACTTGGTCGCTCGGAGCGCTGGTGCCGCTACATGGCACGTCGTGCGGGCGATCCGCTTCCGGTCTTCAAGGTCGGCGGCATCGTGCGTCTGAACCACCCCGATCTCGAAGACTGGTTGTCGCGTCAGCGTGATCGCTCGATGCGCGTCTCGGTCCCCGTTGTGACCGAGGATCTCGGCCTGCGTCTCATCGCGTAACGATGAATTTGGGGGTATGAACCGCCCCCAATGACTCGGCCCCTCTCGGAGTTGCACGGCCCGGTGCGCGCGTTGTTCTCGGATGTTGATGGAACAATGACGACGGGTGACCGGATCGAGGCCTCCACGTACGAGGCGCTCGAGCGGCTGGGCGAAGCAGGAGTTCCGGTGGTGATGGTCACCGGTCGCCCTGCGGGTTTCGGCTACGCGTTCATGAAGATGACGCCGGTGCTCGCTGTTGTCACCGAGAACGGCGGCGTCACGATCGTGCGCGAAGGGCGCAAGCTCACCAAGATCTACGGCGTCCCGCCGGCCAGCCTGCCCGAGTGGCGGCGCCGGATGAACGACGCCGCCGTAGAAGTGTTGAGCAAGGTCCCGGGCGCACGACTCTCCGCTGACTCCAAGTATCGCGAAGTCGATCTCGCGATCGACTGGAACGAGGAGTGCTCGCTGTCCAAGGACGACGCAGACATCTGCGTGCGCATGCTGTCAAAGGCCGGCTTTCTCGCCGTTCGTTCGAGTGTCCACATCAACTTCGGTCCACCGCACTTCGACAAGCTGTCGGCGTGCATGACGGTGGTCCGTCAGGTCCTCGGCGGCGACGGCAACGATCTCTCGCAGTACGTGTTCGTCGGCGATGCGTTGAACGATGCGCCCATGTTCGGCGGATTCCCGACCTCGGTCGGTGTCGCGAACATCAAGGCGTGGTGGGACGAGCTCGCGTTCAAGCCCGCGTTCTTGACCGAGCGGCCCGAGGGCGCCGGTCTGCGCGAGCTGATCGCACACATCATGAAGCTCCGCGCGACCCGCTAAGTTAGCGCGAGCCGTGGCCGTGACGACGTACGGAGGGGGGCCGCCAGCTCCGCGTTCACGACGGAGCTCGCTGGTTCAGTTGCGCCCCCAGGACCCGAAGCTCCCCAAGAGGAAGCTTTTCTTCTACAGGAGAAGACTCTGCTTCGGGTGACTTCGGGACTTCGAGGCGCCCGAGCACACGAGCGTGTGACCCGCCGACGCAGTCTCGATCGTCGACGCCTACGAGCTCCAGGCTCCTAGATGGGTCGACCTGCGGCTCGCGGGCGTATGCTCGTGCACATGCCTGACGTGATCGTGGTGGGTGATGGTCCGGGCGGCCTGTCGGCCGCGTTGTTCCTCGCGAAGAACAAGATGGACGTCGTCGTGTTCGGCGACGACAAGACGGCGATGAACTACGCGTACCTCAAGAACTACCTCGGGCTTCCGGAGATCGGGGGCACCGAGTTCCAGACGATCGCGAAGGCGCAGGTGACGGCGCTCGGCGCTCGGATCATCGATGACCGCGTCAGCAAGATCACGAACGCGAACGGCCGGTTCACGTTGTCGGTCGAGCACGGCGAGGAGATGTCGGCGAAGTACCTCATCCTCTCCGAGGGCAAGGGGCCGAAGCTCGCGCTTCAGCTCGGCCTCGCGTTCGACGACACGAAGGGCATCTCGGTGGATCGCAACGCACACTCGAGCGTGGATCGCGTCTACGTGGTCGGGCGAAGCGCGCGGCCCGGGCGCAGCCAGGCGATCATCAGCGCGGGCGATGGCGCGGCGGCGGCGATCGATATTCTCTCGCGCGAGAAGGGTCACGACGTCCTCGACTGGGACGAGCCAAAGTCGACCTGAAGGAGCGCACGTGCCGGCTCGGCATCCGGGTGCGCCGAGGGCGAGGGGCGGGTGCGCGTGGTAAGTTTCCCTCGATGTCCTCCCGCACGGACGTGTTCGCCCAGGCGCTGCGTGCGCTCGACGCGGGCCGCGGGGTCGCGATCGCGAGCGTGATCGGCGCGCACGGATCCACACCGCGGCACCTCGGTGCGCGGATGGCAGTCGCGAGCGATGGCGAGCAGTGGGGCACGGTCGGCGGCGGGCGGATCGAGCAGCTCGTCGCCGAGGCCGCGCGCGAAGTGGCGGGCGGCGCGGCACCTCGCGTGGTGCGCCAGCACCTGGTCCGCGATCTCGCGATGTGCTGCGGCGGCTCGATGGAGGTGGTGCTGACGCCCGGCGCACCGTCGCGCACCACGCTCGCCGCGCTCGCCGCGCTGACGCCGCAGGTGCTCCTGACGCCGGTCGATGGCGAGCCGCTTTCGGTGCGTCCGCCGCGCGCGGGCGATCCGGCGCCGCACCAGCCGGCGATCGTCGATGGCGTGATGGTCGAGCGGGTCGGTGCGACGGAGCGCGCGATCGTGCTGGGACTTGGCCACGTCGCGCGCCACCTGGGCCCGCTGCTCGCGAACCTCGGGTTCACGGTGATCGTCGCCGATGACGGCGAGACCGGGGCCACCGGTGATGGTCCGCCGGCGTGGGCGAGCGCCCTGCACGAGACCTTCGATCCGGTGGAGATCGAGCGGCTGGTCGGCGGCTTTGGCCCCGACGATCACGTCCTGATCATCACGCGCGATCACGCGATCGATCAGAAGCTGCTCGAGACGCTGATCATCCGCGAGTCGATCGGGTACCTCGGTATGATCGGCAGCCGCGGCAAGGTCGGTCGGTTTCGCAAGCGGCTCGAAGCGCGCGGGCTTCTCGAGGGCGAGGCCGGCGCGGCGCGGTGGGCGCGCCTGCGCGCGCCGATCGGGCTCGATCTCGGCGCCGAGACGCCCGCGGAGATCGCGATCGCGATCGCGGCGGAGCTGGTCGTGCGCCGGCGCAGCGCGGGCCGCGTGGGCGACTGGTCGCCGCGCCGTCGGCCCACGGAGGAGCCGTGAGGCTCGGCGCGGTGATCCTCGCGGCCGGAGCGGGCACGCGGCTCGGCGGACTCGCGAAGGCGCTACTGCGCACCGGAGAGGAGACCTACCTCGCGCGGATCGCGCGGATCGCGCTGCTCGCCGGTACGACCAAGATCGTCACGGTGGTCGGCCGGCCACACGGGAAACAGGTCGGCGATGCGGCGCGCGCGCTCGAGATCGGCGTGGTGGTGAATCCGATGCCCGAGCGCGGGATGGCGAGCTCGATCGCGCTCGGGTTCGCCGCGATCTCGCACTTCGATCTCGATGCCGCCTGGCTGTGGCCGGTCGATCATCCGAACGTCGAGCTGCGCACGCTCGAGGCGCTCGCCGTCAGCCTCGGATCTCATGACGTGGCCCAGCCGCGCTACGACAGCCGCGGTGGTCACCCACCGCTCATCGCCCGCGCGTTGTGGGCGAAGCTCGCCGCGTGCGGCAACCTTCCGAATGGTGCGCGCGACGTGATCTCGGCGGCCTCCGTGGTGCGCGTCGCCGTCGATGATCGTGCCGTGATCCGGGACATCGACACCCCGAATGACCTCGCGGAGATGCAGTGATGCGCCGCCTCGCAACGGCCGCGCTGCTGCTCGCGCTGTCGGCGTGCCCGGCCAAGAGCGTGCAGAACACCACGCCGCTCGCGGACCCCGTCGCCGGCAACGACGGCAACGTGATCGCCGCGATGATCAGCGAGCTCCAGGACGACGTGCTCACCGCGTACGAGCGCGACGAGCCGCCCGAGATCGAGACCGCCATGATCCCGCCGCAGATCGGCGGAGCGCGGATCGGCGTCGGCCCGGGCGACGTGCTGATCGCCGGCGAGCTCGAACGCGCGCCGAGCCGATGGCCGCTGCGGGTCGAGGCGGGCACCGTGACCGAGGTCCGCTCGAAGCGCCTCGAGACCCATCTCGCACAGGACCTCTCGGCGGCGTGGGTGTTCGACGAGCTGTCGTGGCGGCTCCCGTTCTGCGGCCGCACCACCGTGATCCCGCTGCGCATCACGATGCTGTACGCGCGTGATGGCGACCGCTGGGTGCCCGTGTTCGAGCACACATCGTTTGGTCATGCACCCGCACCGCACCACGACGGCAAGCTCTACGGCACCACGATCCCGGCCGCGGTCGTCAGCGGTGATCTTCGCGACGAGCTGTCTCGCGTTGCCGCGCCGGTCCTGTTCGACCAGATCGCGCGCGATCCGAGCATCGTCGCGAATGGCCCGGAGGCGCTGCTCCTCGGTCCCGATATCTATGCCGAGTGGCACGGACCGGATGCGGCGCGAGCGCAGCTCGCACCCGGCCGGATGACCGCCGAGGAGCGCCGGATCGGCACGGTCGGCCGGACCCCCGGCACGTCGACGATCGCGTACTGGATCGGTAACGTCGTCGCGGATCTCCCTGCACGTCCCGGCGTTGCGGCCGGCAAGGCGCGTCTCCGCGCGACGATGGTGTTCGAGAAGCGCCGGTTCGTCACCTCGGAGCCGGGCAAGCCGCGCGATCTGAAGGATCGGCCCGAGGCGCGCTCGTGCGGCGTGGATCCCAAGAACTGCCGCTGGGTGCTCGTGCAGGCGCACGTCAGCCAGCCGATCGGCGACCAGGATCTCGCGACCCGCGTGTTCGGCACGGCGCTCAACTCGGTCGCGCTCGAGAGCGGAGAGCCGCTCCGCGTGACCTGCGACGACGGACGTGGCGCCGCGCAGGCGCCAGCGCCTACGGCTCCTGAAGCTGCGCCTCGGTCTCCGGTCCCGGCGGCAGCAGGTACCCCGTGATGTGCGCGTCGCTCAGATAGGTATCCGTCAGCCGCTTCTTCTTCGGCCAGAACGGCAGCAGGCGCAGCGGCACCATGAGCAGGGAGCCGATGCCGCCGACGAGCTTGCCGCCGTACGCCTCCGCGACGAGTGCGGTGCGCTTCGCACCGGAGAGCTCCGCGAGCGGACGATCGAGCACGCCGATGCGCTGGAGCCGCATCTCCGCACATGCGTTCGCGTGCGCGAGAAACGCGGGCAGGTGGCGCATCACCACGTGATCCGCCGGCAGCCGCTTCTCGATGTACTTCGCGATCCGCCGCACGCCCCACATCGATACGAGCGAGAGCCCGAGCAGGCGGCGGCGCAGCCACGGCTTGCCGGCGATCGCCTTCGCGGTCTGTGTCTCGCCGAACTCGACGTGCCGCTCTTCCTGCTTCACCGCGCGCCGCAGGATGTCGACCGACGGCTTGTGATCGAGCGTGTCGATCACCGCGTAGAACGCCTGCAGCACGAAGCCTTCGCCCTGCGCCATCTCGAGCGCGACGTGCTCCGCCCACGAGCTGCCCATCATTCCGGTCGCGAGGAACCGCACCGCGGCGTGCGCCGGCTTCGGCGTGCAGCCGAGCATCGCCATGATGCGCAGGAAGTTATCGACGTGCTGCATCTCCTCGAGCGACTGGCGCGCGAGGAACTTCGCCGCGTCGAAATCCGGCGCCTCGTACAGCCAGTGGCCGACCTGGATGCCGGTCACCTCTCCGTAGAGGAACTGGTTGCACATCCACTCGAGGAGCTCGCGATCCCGTGTGGGATCCAGCTTCGCTCCGCCGAAATCGTAGGTCATCTCTTCGCGCGTCAGCAGCATCGGGCGTGCCGAAGGATACCCCGTCCCCATCGATGGGCATAGCCTCTGTTCTGACCGATCGTGTATGGTGGACACCATGAAGATCAGGCTGGTCGATCACCACCTAGCGACGGTACGCGCCTGGGAGCGGACGTTCAGGGACGCAGGCGACGTCGAGGTCATCGAAGGCGACTACTTCGCCACCGCTGCGGACGCCATGGTGAGCCCGGCGAACAGCTTCGGGATCATGGACGGGGGTCTCGATCTTGCGATCCGTGGCGAACTCGGGCTCGAGGTCCAACGCGCGGCGCAGCGCGCGATCGTCGAGCGCCATCACGGTGAGCTTCCGATCGGTAGCGCTGAGATCGTACCGACCGGCGATGAGCGCTGGCGATGGCTCGTGGTCGCTCCCACGATGCGCATCCCGGAGAGCGTGGCGCATTCGCTGAACGCGTACCTCGCGTTTCGCGCCGTGCTGCTGGCATGTGCGCGGCATGCACCGGTGATCTCGTCGCTGGTGTGCTGCGGCCTTGCCACCGGCATCGGCGGCATGGATCCGGCGCGTTGCGCGGCTCAGATGCGGATTGCACTCGAGCACGTGCGCAAGCCGGCGCGGATCCCGTCATTCGAGCAGATCCACCGCGTTCACGCGGCGTTGCGAATGACCTGAGAGAACTACGCGCGCTTGCGCGGGCGAGCCTTGGGCGGGCGCGCGGCGTGGAAGTGCGGACCGTGAATGGAGCAGCTCGGGTACTTCGCGACGATCGCCTTGGCATCCTTGAGCGCGCGCTGGCCGTCCTTGTCACCCTCGACCTGGATCGGCGTGCCGACGTCCGCGGGAAAGAAGGACACGGTCGAGGTCCCGGTGCTCTCGTCGACCGAGATGAAGATGCGTTCCGGGTTACCGCGCAGACGAGTTGTCGTTTCCATAGGTGCTCCAAGCTCGCGAATGCTCACGGCCCTTGTGGCCCCCGCACACGCATATGTAGCGTGTACCACGCACCCCCAAGTACGTCCAGTTATGTACGGACTTAGGGAAACAGGCGCTGGGCAGCGGTTCGGGCGCGATCTCTGACGACGCCAACGTCGAGCGTCAGCAGCGCTCGGTCGCGAACGACGACCTTCCCGTCGACGGTGACATGGCGCACGTCGCAGGCCTGCGCGGCGTAGGCGATCGCGGACCACGGCGATCCTGTCGGCACCGCGTGGAGCGCCGTGACGTCGACCGCGATGACATCGGCGCGCTTGCCGACCTCGAGCGATCCGATCGAGTCCGCGAGGCCGAGCGCAGCGGCGCCACCCATCGTCGCCATCCGCACGACCTCGGGGGCGGGCAGGGCGCGCGGTCCGAACCGGTGCTTGTGCAACAGCGCCGCGAGCCGGAGCTCGAGGAAACCGTCGAGGTTGTTGTTGCACGGCGCGCCATCGGCGCCGATCGCGACGGCGACGCCCGCGGCGATCAGCTCGGGCACCGGGCAGATGCCAGACGCGAGCTTGAGGTTCGAGGACGGGCAGTGGCAGACGTGCGCGCCCCGCGCGGCGAGCAGGCGCTTCTCCTCCGCGGAGAGGTGCACGCAGTGCGCGATGCAGGTGTGATCGCCGAGCAGGCCGAGCTCGTCGAGCACGATGATGTTGTCCTTGCCGAACCGCTCACGCACGAGCGCGACCTCACCGAGGTTCTCGCTCGCGTGGGTATGAACACGTACGCCTTGTGCTTTCGCCTGCACACCGACCTCGCGGAGCAGCTCGTCGGTGCACGACAGCACGAACCGCGGCGCGTACGCGTAGCGCAGACGATTGTCGGCGGCGCCGTGCCAGCGCTGGATCAACTTCGCGGAGGCGTCGAGCGAGCCGTGGGTGGACTCGCGCAGCCCTGCTGGGATCTGCGGATCATCGGCGTCCATCATCGCCTTGCCGATCGTGGCGCGAATGCCCGAGCGCTCCGCGGCGGCGAAGATGTGATCGGTGTGGTGCACCGTGCCCATGTCGAGGATCGCAGTGGTGCCGCCGAGGAGCAGCTCCGCGCATGCGAGCTCGCCACTCGCGGTGGCGGCGGCCGCGTCGAGCTTGCCCTCGTACGGCCAGATCACGGTGCGCAGCCAGTCGAGCAACTCCATGTCGTCGGCGCGGCCGCGCGCGAGCGTCTGACACGTGTGCACGTGCGCCTGCACGAGGCCGGGCATCACGATGCAGCCGCTGCAATCGATGATCTGGTAGTCGCGCGTCTGCGGCGTGTAGTCACCGCCGACGTGCACGAGCACGCCATCGACGCTCGCGACATCGCCTGCGATCACGCGGTGCTGCGGGTCGATCGTCAGGATCGTCCCACCTCGCAGGATCAGCTCGCTCACGGTAGCTCGCGTCCGTTGAATCCGTCGGGGAGAAGCTCGGCGAGGGTCCAGCTGCGGTGTTCTCCGGCCGGGTTCACCGACGTGACGGTGACCTTCGTGGGATCCGCGGCGAACTCGTACAGCACCTGCCGGCACGCGCCGCACGGCGACGACGGCGGCGATGCCTCCGTGCACACCACGACCTCCTCGAGCTCGCGCGCACCGTGGCTCGCGGCATGGAACATCGTGGTCCGCTCGGCGCACATCGACAGGCCGTACGACGCGTTCTCCACGTTCGCGCCTGTGAACGTCTGCCCGCTGACCCGCAGCGCCGCACCGACGGTGAACTTCGAGTACGGCGCATATGCACCGCGCATCGCCTCGATCGCCTTCGCGACGAGATCCGAGCTCACCGCAGCTCTCCCGACGCGACGAGCTTGGCGAGGATGCCGTCGAGCAGACCCTCGAAGGTCGAGCGCACGCGGTTCGCGGTCTCGGTGACCTCCTCGTGCGAGAGCGGCTGGCCGGTGATGCCGGCGGCCTGGTTCGTGATGCACGAGATGCCGATCACGCGCGCGCCCATGTGCCGCGCGACGCACACCTCCGGCACCGTCGACATCCCGGTCGCGTCGGCGCCGAGCATCTGCAGCATCTTCACCTCGGCGGGCGTCTCGTAGGTCGGGCCGGGCATCGCGACGTACACGCCCTCTTGCAGCGGAATGCCTGCGCCCGCTGCGACGCTCTTCACGAGTGCGCGCAGCTCGGGCGCGTAGGCGGTGGTCATGTCGGGGAACCGCGGGCCGAGGCGCTCGTCGTTCGGGCCCCGCAACGCGTGATCGCGGAGCATGTCGAGGTGATCGCGGATCAGCATCAGCGTACCGGGAGTCCACGTGGGGTTACAGCCACCGGCCGCGTTCGTGATGATCAGGACCTTCGCGCCGAGTGCCACGAGCACACGCGCAGGGAACGCCGCGGTCGCCGCGCTGTGGCCCTCGTACATGTGCACGCGTCCCTGCATCGCGACGCAGGATGCGCCGCTGCGGCTGCCGAGCACGAGCCGGCCCTTGTGGCCCTGTACATGCGAGCGCGGGAAGTGCGGGATGTCGCCGTAGTCGATCATCACCGGCTTCTCGAGCGTCTCGGCGAACGCGCCGAGCCCGGAGCCGAGGATCAGACCGACCTTCGGCACGACGCCTCCTCGCTCGCGCACGAGCTGCGCCGCGGCCTGGACGCGGTCGTAGAGCGTATCCGGCTCTACGCTCATCGGATCACCTCGATGATCCGCGAGCCGCGGAGCGCGGGCGCTGGCTGGTCGGCGGGCTGCATCACGAAGGCGCGCTCGATCATCGCACGCGCCTCGGCGAGCCGCGAATCTCCGGCGGCGAGGCTGTGCTGCAGCATCACGCTCGGGGGACCGCCCGCCTCGATGACCTCGCCGAGGTACGCATCGATGACGAGGCCCGCCGAGGGATCGATGCGATCCTCGGCGGTGCGGCGGCCGGCACCGAGCACGAGCGCCGCGATGCCCAGCGCCTCGCTATCGATCGCGACCACGCGGCCGGGCGCCAGCGTGAGCTCGTCCCGCGACTGTGGCTTCGGCAGCAGGCTGCCGGGCGAGTCGCACACGCGCGGGTCGCCGCCCTGCGCCGCGACGACCTTGCGGAATACCTCGAGCGCACTGCCATCGGCGAGCACCTTCTGGATCCGCGCCACGCCATCGGCCTGATCCTTCGCGACGCCGCCGAGCACGAGCATCTCCGCGCCGAGCACGTGCGTGAGCTCGCGTGTATCCACCGGCCCGCCGCCCTTGAGGATCTCGATCGACTCGCGGATCTCGAGCGAGTTGCAGATGGTGCGGCCGATCGGCGCCTCCATATCGGTGAGCACGCAGGTGATCCGCTTTCCTGCGCGCGTGCCGATCGTGCGCATCAGCGCGCACAGCTCGCGCGCGCGCTCGACGGTCTTCATGAACGCGCCCCTGCCGACCTTGCAGTCGATGACCAGGCCGTCGATGCCCTCGGCGAGCTTCTTCGACATGATCGACGAGGCGATCAGCGGCAACGATTCGACGGTCGCGGTGACGTCGCGCAGCGAGTACAGCCGCTTGTCGGCCGGCGCGATCCGCGCGGTCTGGCCGATCAGGCAGACGCCGAGCGTGTCGACGAGCTCCTTGAACCTCTCGACCGGGAGATCGACGCGGAACCCGGGGATCGACTCGAGCTTGTCGAGCGTGCCGCCGGTGTGGCCGAGGCCGCGGCCCGAGACCATCGGCACCGCCACGCCACACGCGGCGACCGCGGGCGCGAGCGGGATCGAGATCTTGTCGCCGACGCCACCGGTCGAGTGCTTGTCCACCTTTGCGCGCTTGATCGCCGAGAGATCGATCACGTCTCCGGAGCGGGTCATTGCATCGGCCCACGTCGCGAGCTCGCGATCGTCGAGACCGCGCCAGAAGATCGCCATCAGCATCGCTGCGATCTGGTAGTCGGGGATGCTCGCCTCGGTCACCCAGCCGATGAACGCGCGGAGCTCCGCATCATCGAGGGTGCCGCCGTCGCGCTTCTTGCGGATCAGCTGGACCGGGAGCACTCAGTAGCCTTTGACACCCGAGGCCTTGGCCGAGGGATTTGAGATCGAGCCGTCCGCGGTGCCCGATACGATCGCCACCGACGCCGACGCACCGACGCGGTTCGCGCCGGCCTGCGCCATCTTCAGAACATCCTCCGCGGTGCGCACGCCGCCCGACGCCTTGACGCCGACATCGCTGCCGACGATCCGCCGCATCAGCTCGACGTCCTCGACGGTCGCGCCGCCCTTGCCGAAGCCGGTCGACGTCTTGACGAACGCAGCGCCCGCGAGCTTCGAGAGCGTGCAGCCGATGATCTTCTGCTCGGTATCGAGCGCGCTGGTCTCGAGGATCACCTTGACGCCCGCCGGCGCCGCGGACTTCACCACGCGGCAGATGTCCTCGAACACGGTCTCGTAGTCGCGCGACTTCAGCGCGCCGATGTTGATGACCATGTCGATCTCCTTGGCGCCGGCGCGCACCGCATCGCGCGCCTCGTATGCCTTGGCACCCGGCGCCATCGCGCCGAGCGGGAATCCGACCACCGCGCACACCATCACGTCGGTGCCCGCGAGCAGCGACTTGCAGACGCCGACCCACGTGGTGTTCACGCACACGCTCGCGAACCGGTGCTTGCGCGCTTCCTCGCACAGCTTGACGATCTCGTCGCGCGTTGCTTCGGGCTTGAGCAGCGTGTGGTCGATGAGCTTCGCCATGTCGCCCGGGACCGCTCCGACGCCGGGCATCGCGCCCACGCGCATCGCACCGGCGCCCTCCATCGCGCGAACGCTCCACGGCCGGCGGACCACGCATGCGCCGCACCCTGCGCAATCCTCGCCCGGCGCAGAGTCATCGTTGCACTCGCCGCGATCGCGCGGCGCGAGAGCCAGCTTCACGGGGCTCCCGTTCAGCCGCTCCTGGACGCGCTTCGCGATGATCTCGACGAGCTGATCGACGTCGCTGCTCATACCGCCCAGACTATACACACACGCCTATTTTCCGCCTCGCAAGCTCGGCCAACTTTCCTAGGGATTCCGGGCCATCCGAAACGTCACGTCCTTCTGCTTCTCGTCGGGGCGGATGACGTTCTTGCCGTGGGACCGGGTGACCTTCTTCTTCTCGTCGGGGGAGTCGACCCACTCGAGGATGCTGGGGGGCATGATGAAGCCGGGCGTCACCGCGGCGGCGTCCCACTCAGCGCTGGTCATCAGGCGCGCTCCGAAGCTGCCGACGTAGCTGCGTGCGTTGTTGTACGAGATGTTGACGACCGCATCCTCGGGCTTGCCGTCCTGCTCGTGCTTCGGATCGAACTTCTTGTAGACCCCCGAGGACAGCGGCTGGGCATCGACATAGAACGCGACCGTGCCGTCGGCCTTCTTTACGGCGATCATCCCGATCGGCGTGCCGCCCTTGGGGCCTGCGTCGGTGCTGCTACCAGCATCCGCCGCTGGTGGCGTTCCCGCCGCAGCGCCGTCGCCCGCGCGGAGGTACACCACGAGGCCCAGGGCGAACAGCGAAAGGCACGCGAGTGTGATCGCGACGAGCCAGCCGGGAAATGCGCGCGGCGGCGCCACGAAGTCGACCTGGCCACCGTCGCTGACCGTCGCCGAGTGATCCATCGTGTTGTTGAGCAGCGGTGCGCCGCCGTCGGGCGGGAGGATCATGTTCGGGCGCGAGCGCTCGCGTGCCGAGTTGATCAGCATCGGCACCGAGCCGGGATCGAGACGCGCGAGGATGCCCGAGAGCTGCTCGATCAGCTCGGGGTAGCTCGGCCGGTCGGCCGGCTTCTTCGCCATCATCTGGCGCGCGAGCTGCGAGAGCTCGGGATCCGCCGACGGATTCGCGGTCGCTGCATCGGGTGCGGGGTTGCGCAGGTGCCGCGCGACGACCTTCAGGTACTTGTCCTCCTGCGGCTTGCCGGTGCGGAACGGAGGGATGCCGACGAGCAGGAAGTACAACGTGCCTCCGAGCGCGTAGATATCGACGCGCTCGTCGATCGCCTCGCCGCGCGCCTGCTCGGGCGCGATGTAGTCCGGCGTGCCGACGACGACGCCCATCGCGGTGAGCGCGGGCTCGGCATCCGGCGCCACGGGCTTCGCGAGCCCGAAGTCGGTGACCTTCACGCGGCCGTCGGTCTGGCGCACGAGGTTCGACGGCTTGACATCGCGATGGATCAGGCCGGCCTTCGCCGCGGCGGCGAGGCCTTGCGCCGCATCCAGGGCTGCGTGCGCAGCGGCGAGCGAGTCGAGCGGCCCTTTCTTCTCGACGGTCGATCCGAGATCCGTTCCGTCGAGCAGCTCCATCGCGATGTACGGGCGTTCGTCGAAGCTGCCGTTCGCGAACACCTGCACGACGTTCGGATGGCTGATCGCCGCGACCGCACGTCCCTCGCGCACGAACCGCGCGCGCAGCTCGGGACTGTCCTTGTGCTTCTCCGAGAGGATCTTGATCGCGACCTTGCGATTGAGGCCCGTATCGACGCCCTTGAACACCTCGCCCATCGACCCTGCGCCCAGCGTCCCTTCGACGCGATAGGCGCCGAGGATCGTTCCCGGCACAGGGTTCGGCACGTCGGCATCTTATCCCATGAAAGCGTGTGGTTGCCCGTGTCCGGGTTCGAGAGTCTCCGGCAGGTCCGGTTGCCGGCGCAGGCCGACCAGCCACAGATCCCTCCGAACGTGCCGAGATTGCGACGGCGCGCCGTGGCGCACCCCGTGCAGCACTGCCTGATCCGGAGTCCTCATGCCGAAGCAGGAATCGACGGCGATCAACGATCTGATCCACCTCGTGCAGGGGCGGATCATCGATCACAGCGGCGACGCGCAGGACAACCTGTTCGTCACCGCGCGCCCCATGCCGGCACCGCTGCCGCGCCGGCGCGCTCCCAACGCGACGCCCCCGATGGTGCCGCTCCACGACTACGACGATGACGAGGAGGCAACCTCGGTCGATCCGCAGGCGCTCGGCGCCGATCCTCGGTTCGCGCTCGGCAGTGCGCCGAACCCGCGCCCGTCGCAACCGCTCCCCGCATATCCGCAACCGATCCTCCCGCACTACGCGTATCCCACGCCGGCACCGCTCCCGCCTGCGCCCTACCACCAGTCCGTCGATGCCACCGAGCGCGTCGAGCAGTACGACGATCTCCCGCCGCAGGAGTGGCACGCCCGGCCGGCGCTGCCCCCACGCCCGTTCGAAGATCACCTCGATACCGTACGCGTCCCCGCGCTGCCGCGTCCCCGTGACGTCGCGCCCGACGAGGCACCACCGAGCGAGCTCGTCGCGATGCTCCAGAAGTGCGCGCTGCCGTTCGCCGGGCTCGCCATCGTGCTGATGTTCGTCGGCGGCTTCGTCGTCCACAGCGGGCAGGGCGGTCACAAGCGCGAGGTCCCGGTCGCGCCCGTCGTGATGGCGGTGACGCCGTCACCCGTCGTCACGCCGATCACGATCTCCAGCGCGATGGTCGACGTGCAGGTCCCGCTCACGACGCCGTGGAAGCCGCGGGACGTCCAGCCGACGATCGTCGCTGCGCCCGTGATCGAGACCGAGGCCGCGGAGATCGAGATGGACGCGGCGCCGGTCGTGAAGCGCAGGCATCACGCGAAGCGCGTGTCGGCACCCGAGCCCGCGCGTGTCGTCGCTCGCTCTGCTCGTCCCGAGCCGAAGCCGGTCGCGGTCACGCGTGGCCGCAAAGCGGACCCGATCACCGTTGCACTCGCCGAGCCGACGAAGCCGGCGAAGTCCGCCGCGAAGGGCACCGGCCCCGGCAAGGTCACGATCACCAGCACGCCCGCGGCGCTGATCTACATCGATGGCCGCTCGACCAACCAGATGACGCCGAAGACCCTGACGCTCGCGCCCGGCCCGCACAAGATCACGCTGCTCGAGGTCTCGTCGCGCAAGGCGAAGACCGCAGAGGTCGACGTCGCCGCCGGCGGCACGGCGCAGGTCGCGAAGAAGTTCTGACCATCGCCGTGCTAAATTCCAGGACGTGACGACGACGCACGACACCCAGCCGGATACGGCGGGTCCAGAGCATCGTGGGGGCGCGGAGAGCAAGGTCAACCCCGACGCCCAGCTTCACGGGCTGCTGCAGCGCAACGCCACCACGCATGAGGTCGCCGACCTCCTCGGCCACTTCCCGATGCAGCGGATGGCGCTGATCCAGGAGCTGCATCGCACGCGCGGAAACGCGTTCGTGCAGGCGGTACTGACCGAGGTCGAGCCGCAGAAGGGGCCGGCGCTCGAACCCAGCCACGACAAGCCCGGGCTGTCGCCGGGCTCCGTTTTCGCGATCCCGCAGCCTGGCTCGAACGACGCCGTGATTGCGAACCTCCGGCGATACGCGGACGTCGGCGACCAGCACATGAGCTCGTTCACGCCGGTCTTGCTGGGATACGGCAAGGCGCGGGATGCGCTCGACAAGGGAGGGGTTCATCAGCTGGGCACCACGGCGCTCGGGTCCCTCGAAGTCATGCGCGCCGCGGTCGACGGCATGGATGATCAGCTGAAGCGCTTCAAACCCGGCACGGGTGGAGCTCCGGGAAAAGATCCGAAGGCGACAACCGAACAGGGAGCTCCGGACGAGGAGATCGAGCTGCTTCGCCAGCGCCGCGACGTCATGAACGGCGTGATGGTCCAGCTCCAGATCGCGGCGCTGACCACGATGGCGCCGCTGCAATTCCGCGGCAACCCGATCCCCGACGTGCAGTCGCCGGTCGCGCGTATCGACAACAAGCACGGGGTGGACGTCCGCGAGCAGGCGAGCGACGAGCTCGTTCGGAGCCTGACGGTCATCAACGCTTCCGAACGCCTCGCGTTACAGTTTGTGAAGCCCGGCGCGTTGCACGACAAAAGCCTCTTGCTCCAAGCGCGACAGGACATCCGAGAGTTCGCGCACCGCCCCCTCGATCTCGCTTTCCTGCGCGCGGTGTTGTCGTCCTCGGGTCTGTGGCAGGCGCTGAACACAGACGAAGGCCAAATGAATTTGGCTCCCGGCATGTCGGCGCCGAAGCCGAAGCCGTGGGACATGGCCGTCTGCAAGGACGACGGCCCGCTGACGAGCCTCTACGCCGACACGAAGAAACAAGCGGAGCGTACCGGCTGGGGCAACGACATCGGCCGCTGGGACCCCGACTATGCCGACATGGAGATCCAGATGGCGGACTCCGACGGCATCATCTCTGTCTACAGCCGGATCATGAGTGCGCAACCCGATGGCCGCGCGGCGATCCTCAATGAGCTGAAGCGCCGCAATCGCCTCGAGCCGTTCCTCGAGAGCCTGCCGTGGGCCTACACGAAGGACATGCACGACGGGCTGCCGGGCGGTCACGGCGAGATCAAGTCCGCACTCCAGAAGCACTTCCTCGTAGAGGGCAAGTGGGGCACGTCGCTCGAACTTAAGGAAGAGCACGCGACGTCGGTCACCGGCATGCTCAAGGGCGCGGCGGAAGACGTCGGTGGCATCGGCGGCGACATCATCGACGGCTTCGACACAGCCCTGAACTTCCTGACGCTCGGGTTCACGCACGGCTACGGCAACGCTCAGGACGCTCACAACGCGGGCATGATCACCGACGACCAGTTTCAGACGCAGCTGCGCCAGATCACGATCCGCACGACCGTCGGAATGGCGATCATGATGGCCACCGCCGGATACGGGCGTGCGGCGATGGGCGCGCAGGCAGCCGGGACGGGTGCTCCGGTGATGATGGGCGTGGGAGGCGGCCGTACGGTCGCGCAGACGGCGCTCGCGACCGGCGTCGAGGGTGCAACATTCGCCACCACGGAGATGTTCGCTCTCGACACCACCGACATCGCGACCGGCGCGAAGTCGCAGTATTCGAGCACCACCGACTACCTCAAGGCCGCGCTGCTCGGGGGCGGATTCGGTGCGGCCATCGGTGGCACAACGTCGTATCTGACGAGCCGCACGATGTCGCGCTACATGGCCGGTACGGCGATGACACGCGGCCAGTCGCTGGCGGCCGGAAACCCGAATCTTGCGCCGATGCTCGATGCGATTCAAGGCGTCGAGCAAGGCGCCACCGTGTCGATGCGGGTGACGGCCGTGCAGGCCGACGCACTCGCTGAGGCCGGCCTGATCAACAAGGCAACGCACAAGGCGCTGCGGGTCGCGCTTGCCGAGCACGGGGAGATCGAGGCCACGTTCCAGGTGACGGCGGATCTGAAGTCGCCGATCCCCGAAGGAGCGAAGGCTCCGACCGGCGAGGCCTTCGAGCTGCGCAGCGCGCCGACGCCTGCGAAGGGGCCCAATGGTGTTCCGGTGCCTCGCACGACGCTCGGCTCGAGTCTTCCTGAGGGCGCTGTGGTCGAGCGCGTTAGCGCGACTGATGAGTGGACGGTCTACAAGACCGCGGGCGGAGACAAACGGATTCGGTTCCGCAGCGCCCAGGCAAAGGTTCTCAACGAGGCGAGGGAAGGCCGCAACCTGACCGGTGAGTCCAAAGCCGGCGTCAACGACGAAGGTCATCCGTTCGTGATGGAGGGCAAGCACCGCGCGATCGGGAACTCGCAGGGCGATCAGGTAAAACCGGATGCCGGTGGCGTGCAAGCGCAGCCAGGTGTCCTCGACTATCCATTCTACGATGGCCCGATCGACGACGTAGGGATCTGGGCGAAAGACCAGAAGATCGACTACAGCCAGCCCGAAGTACCCATCGACAAGCTCGATGCTGCCCGCACGGCAAGGGGCCAATAGTCGTGGCGACCTTCAACGACATCGATCAGCGGCAGGGGAAGGCGCGCTACTTGCTGAACATCAAGAAGGATCGCGCGACGGCCGCGACGGTTGGTCTCGAGGCAGTCGCGTTGCTCGCACAGGCCGAGGTCACCGGCAGCCAGCTCGGGCATCTGAACCACATCCTGGCCTCACTGTTCTACGATCTCCGTGACCTCGAACGCTGTGAGCCGCTCTCGCGCCTCGCCCTCGAGCTCGGACGCGCCAATGGTGCCGAGCCTTTCACGCTCGCCGACCGCCTTCTGCTGCTCGCGAGGGTGCTGAACGAGCTGGGCCAGCGAGCCGAGGCTGCCGACATGGCGCGCGAGAGTGGCGAGGCGTTCGCACACGCGTTCAAGCCTGGGGACCCTGAGCTCGTGTTCGCCCGCGCCGAGGTTGCCCGAATCGTCGCAGACGGCAGACGACCTACTGCGGGTGAACCGTAACCACACCGCGGCCGTCGAACGAGATGTCGTCGCTCGGCGCCATGCCGCTGCCGATCGCATCCACCTTCGCCATCTCGCTGATGTAGGGCTTGAGATCGATCGACGAGTCGACGGCGAAGTCGATCGTCTCCACGGCACCGGGCTTCGTCGCATGCGCGATCTCGATGCGCGGCAACATGGTGCCTTCGGTGCTCGAGGTGATGAACACGTGCAGGTCGTCGATGAAGCCGAAGTCGTCGCTATCGCCGGCCGGCATCGCGCTCGGCGTCACGCTCAGCTCGAGTGACGCGAGCCTCACCTGGACCTGGCGCTTCGTCTCGAACTTCGCGATGTACTCCGAGAGATCGAGATCCATCGCGAACGGAAACGCCGACTGTAGCGGTGCCGGCACCGGGCTGCCCATGAGCGTCTGCTCGGGAACCGCGCGGCCGAGATCGAAGTCGGAGAACGTCAAACATCCGGCGAGCGGAACGCACGCCAGGAGCAGAACCTTGGTCATGCCCCGTGTAGAGCAACGCGCGCGCCGCGCCAAGCCCGCAAGACTTCACGGTGCGCGATCCGCGGGCCGTCACCGTTGACGCTAGTAGTGCCCGCCGCCGCCACCGCCACCGCCGCCACCATCACTCCGCTGGGAGAGATTCTCGAATCGCGTGTAGCGGCCCTCGAAGTGCGTCTCGACCGTCCCGGTCGCACCGTGACGGTTCTTGCCGATGATCACCTCGGCGACGTTCGGGTTCTCGGCGTCCTTGTTGTAGACGACGTCCCGGTAGATGAACATGATGACGTCTGCGTCCTGTTCAATTGCTCCGCTGTTGTGTGAAATAACTGAAGTATTTGCGATCCAGCTTTTCAATTCCGGAACGGTCAAATCGTAAACGAGCTCGTGTCCCGCCGGCTCGAGCGAGACAATCCGATCCCAGAACAGATCACTCGTGGCCGCCGCCCAGAGCCGATCGTCCTCGAGAATCTCGGCATACGTGGCGACGAGTGCTCGCGATGGAGCCCGCGTGAAGAGCCCGCTTCCCGCCGTGAGCTTCCCGGACCTCTCTTGGCGCGCTTTGGCGAGCGTGTACTTGGTGTGTCCGCGTTCCCCCATCGCGATCTGAACGTGCTCGAAGACTTCGATCGGCAGCGTATCGACGTTCGTGTTCGAGACCGGCATCTCGTCGAGATAGCACTCGAGTGCCGCGGCCTGAGCGACGCGCGGTCCGTGGGCGCCAACTGTCTCGACGAACCGGCGTTGCTGGTCGACGCCATAGATGTCGACCGGATGCTGCGGCTTGTGCTTCCCCTGTGCGATCGTTCGGATTCGGCCAACGATGTCGAGCCGGCTCAGCAGCGCCGCGACGTCCTGCGCGAGGCCTCGGCTGCTCGTCGCGAGATAGACCCGCGCGCGATCATCCTTCTGGTCCACCCAGATGCAGCCATCCGTCGCCCAGAGATGCTGGAGGAAGCACGCGATCTGCTCGTTGCCGAGACGGAACACCTCGGTCGGAACGCGTTTCTGGTGCGAGCGCTGGCCGAACACCCCGAGGTCGCGCAGCCACTTGTTCACGCCGGCGGGATGCCACCGATTGCCGTTGCCACTGATCAGCAGCTGGAACCAGTTCCGACGGCCCGCGTAGCGCTTCACCGGCGAGCCCAGCTCTGTGGCGCCTTCGATCACCGTCTGCGCGTTGTCCTCGGACTCGGTCGTGTAGCGGAGCGGCTGCTGGTTCAGGTAGCTGCCATCACCGATCAGCTGACCGAGCAGCGCGATCTTGGCTTCGGACCACTCGAGCGGCTTCGCAGGCGTGGGGAGCTTGCGCGCGATCGCGAGCCGATCGCCGACGGCCAGATCCTCGACACGCTTCCAGCCGTTCGGACCGTACAGCCGATGCTTGCCCGTGCAACGGATGCTGCGGCCGCTCGCGAGCTTGACCTCGAACACCGGCCTGGTGCCGACGCACCACACCTTGTCGCTGTACGCCGCGACGAGCTTCCCGTCCGGGGTCATCGCGATGACCTCCGGCGTGGTTCCGACCAGTGACTCGATGGGCACGTGGCGTCCGTCCGCCAGCGCGACGAGGGTATCGCCGGTAACACATTCGCGGAGGTCGGAGAGCTGGGGCCGCTTGTCGGTGCGTTGCTCGAGTGATCGGTTGAGCTGAGACAGCGCGAGCACCGGGCAGTGGAGCTCCTTCGCGAGGCTCTTGAGGCCGCGGGAGATCTCGCTGATCTCTTGCTCGCGGGAGGCCTTCGCCGCCTGTGGCGAGCCGCGCATGAGCTGGAGGTAGTCGATCAGGATCAGGCCGAACTTCTTGTCGCCGAACAGCTCCTTGTTCTGGCGGAACCGCCGTGCGCGCGCGCGGACCTCGCGTAGCGACAGCGCCGGCGTGTCGTCGATCAGGATCGGCGCCTTCGACAGCGTGGCGGCGGCGTAGGTGAGGTTGGTCATGTCCTGGCGCTGGAGCTGGCCACGACGCAACGCGGAAGAATCGACCTTCGCCTCGGAGCACAGCATGCGCTCGGCGAGCTGGGTGGACGACATCTCGAGCGAGAACACGAGGCACGGCCACCCGGCGGTGGTCGCCGCGTTCTGCGCGAGCGACAGCGCAAACGATGTCTTGCCCATCGCGGGACGCGCCGCGAGGATGATGAGCTCCGTGGGCTGCAGGCCTGCCGTCTTGGCATCGAGATCGGTGAAGCCGGTGGGCACGCCGGTGATGCCGCCGGCGGATTTGAACCGCTCGTCGAGCGAGCTGAACACCTTCTTGACGAGCGACTTGACCGGCTCGGGGCCGGACTTGTCCTTGCGCTGCGTGACCTCGAAGATCTTCGCCTCGGCCTCGTCCAGGTAGTCGCGGACCTCGAGGTTGTCCTCGTATCCCTTCTCGTGGATCTCGTTCGACGCGAGCATCAGCTTGCGCGCCTGGTGCTTGTCGCCGACGATCTCCGCGTACGCGAGCACGTTGTCCGCGGTGGGCACGCGTAGCGTCAGCTCGCCGAGGAACGCGACGCCGCCGATCGCATCGAGCTTGCCCTGCTTCTCGATCTCGTTCTCGAGCGTGACGATATCGATCGGCTTCGCCGTGGCCTCGAGGTTTCTGATCGCCTGCCACACGACCTTGTGCTTGAGCTCGTAGAAGTCATCGACCTCGAGCGACTCGAGGTTGATCAGGACCTCGTTGCGCAAGATCACGCCGCCGAGGATCGATGCCTCGGCATCGCTCTGGTGCGGCAGCACCCGGTTGCGCGCCATCGCAGGAAGGTACACTGGCGGTCTGAAACCACCTAGCGCGTCGTCGGTAACCAGTAGCGATACCGCAGCGTTCCTTCGTGCATGTACTCGGTTTCACGCGTGCCGCCGCAGCGCTCGATCATTCGCCACGATGCGAGATTCGCTGCGTCGCACGTGAGCATTGCGGGATCGATGCCGAGCGCCGCTGCGCGCGGGAGTGCGAGCGCCAGCATCCGCCCACCGAAGCCCTCACCACGCCGCGAGGGCCGCACGTCGTAGCCGATGTGGCCGCCGAGGCTGCGCAGCGAGGCGCTGAGCTCGTGGCGGATCGAGATCCGCCCGAGATACTCGTCGCCATCGACGAGCCACAGCGTGGTGTCGCCGACCTTGCCCGGCGCGACGCGGCCTTCGCGCGCATCCGCGAGGCGCGTGAGCCGGATCCGGAATGCATCCGCATCGAGCGCCAGTCGCTCGGGCGGAACACCAAGCGAGAGAAGCTCGCGCTCGGACTCCACGAAGCTCGCCTCGAGCTGCGCGGATGGCAGCACGAGGGCGAGCATCCGCTTACTTGTCCTTACCGACGACCCAGAACTTCAGATTCGCCGTGACTCCGGCCGCGAGGCGAACGATCACCTCGTACTTGCCGAGCGCCTTCACCGACTGCTCGAGCTGGATCCAGCGGTGGTCGATGTCGACACCAGCGCGCTTGAGCTGCTCCTGGATGTCGCGGTTCGTGACGGAGCCGAACAGCTTCTCGTCCTCGCCGACATTGCGCTCGAACTGGAGCGTCATGACGTTGAGCTTCGCGGCGATCTCGGTCGCGGTCGCCCGCTCCTTGGTCACGCGACGCTCGATCAACACCTTCTCGTGCTCGAGGCGGTTCTTGTTGCGAACGGTGGCGCTGACGGCGAGGCCGCGCGGCACCAGGTAGTTGCGACCGAAGCCGGGCTTGACGGAGACGAGCTCTCCGGCCTTGCCGAGGTTGTCGACGTCCTGCGTGAGGATCACTTGCATCGCCATGACTAGTCTCCCGTGACCGTGAACGGCAGGAGCGCAAGCATGCGCGCCCGACGGAGGGCCGTGGAAA
>JBBRBG010000104.1:0-32483 GCA_038206055.1 Haliangiales bacterium | reverse complement strand
TGCAGGTGACAGCGGCCGTGGTGCTCGCCGCGAGCGCCATTGCGATCGTCATCGCGTGGCGCCGGCACGAGCGCGGTCGCGCGAGCATTCCCGCTGCGCTCGAGGCGGAGCGTCTGCAGTACCTGCGCGTCGCGCAGTTCCCGGCGACGTGTAGCTGGTGCAGGAGCACGGCAATCGGCAATCAAGTGCTCGTGTTCGAGCGGCACGGCGCCAACTGGCGCCCCTCGGATCTGATGGAGCAGCTGACCACGTGCCCCGACGAGAACGTGGATGCGCTCGCGTCCATCCTCACGTCCGAGCACGCAGCGTGGCGCCGGTTCTGCGCCGAGAAGTGCGTGCGCGAGTTCCTGGCGGCGGCACCGATCTCTGCGCCGGTCGCGTTTGTCGACTGCGCCGGGTGCGGCGCGAGCTACCCGGCCTCGCTCGGCCGGTGCGGCAGCTGCGACGTCAGCGCTCCGGTCCCGCGCTAGTCACGGCACGAGGCGGTGCGCGCCATCGCGCATGGTCACGCCCCACTTCGCTTCGATCGCGGTGACCTGCGTGGTGAGGCGCTGCTCGGCGACCGCGGCGGTGACCACGGTGTTGTTCGCGGCATCGACGCTGGCGTCGGCGGCGAAGTCGAAGCTGTGCGCGATGTTGTCGTGCACGAAGTTGCCCGCGGCCATGCCGAGCTTCTGACCGAGCATCACCCACGGATGTGCGGCGCCGCCCCAGCGCGTGTACGTGAGGTTGTTGACGATGCGCGAGCCCTGCGCGTCGTACAGCGAGACGCCGTGGTAGTGGTCCACGAACACGACGTTGTCCTCGATGACGAAGTTGACGAGCGGCCCATCGAAGAAGCCGAGGCCCTGGAGCTGATTGGTGAGCGGTTGCGCGGCGTCCTCGCGATTGACGACGACGTTGCCCCGGAGCGTCACGTTGCGCACCGTGCCCGTGCCCACGTTGAACAGGAAGCACTGGATCGCGTCGTCGTGGTTGTCGTCGCCATCGGCGGCGCTGACGTAGACGTTCTTGATGACGTTATCGATCACCTTGTCGCCATCACGCGTGACGCGGATGCCATCGCCCGAGAAGTTCGCCACGAGGTTGCCCTCCACGGTCGAGTCGAACGACGTGATCGCGATGCCGAACCGCACGTTGTAGACGTGTGTGGTGCGGACGGTGAGGCCGGTGCCGTTGCGACCCATCAGGATGCCGCTGCGCGCGGTCATCCACTGCGCGGCGGTCCATGCGCTGCTATCGGCAATGTCGAACACCGCGCTCTGCTCGAGCACGAGATCCGTGGATGTTCCCGCCTCCCCGAGCGACACGATGTTGCCCGTGTACGCGGTCGCCGAGAACGAGGGGCTGATCGTGAGGCCGCGCAGGTGCCAGCCGCTGCCCTTCCGCAGCTCGAGCCGGCCGAGCTTCGGCGTGGCGCCCGGCGCAGCGCGGATGATCACGGCGGTCGCGTGGTTGCCCTCGAACACGGCGTTGCCGTGGTTGCCGTCGCGCAGCACGAGCGTCTTGCCGTCGGGCACGGTCGCGAGCAGCCCCGCGGCGATCGAGTCGGCGAGGCCCGGCCATGGCGCCTCGGCGGTGCCCGGCGCGGTCGCGCTGCCAGTGGCAGGATCGAGATAGATCGCGTCGTCGGGGATCGGGTCGTCGATCACACCAGCGTCCGGATCGGGAGCGATGTCATCGCCGCCGGAGGGGCTGCCGCCACACGCGGTCGTCAGCGCGACAAGCAGGTACATCCACCGCATGCATCGATGCTACCGGAACGCGATCGCCTGAACGCGCCAATCAGCGGTCGCCTGCGGCCACGAAGAGCGTGATGCCGGTAGCACCTGCGCCCACCTCGTCTTGCGGTGCCAGATCTGGCCGAGCGCCAGCGCTGGCAGTGGCCGTGCGAGCGGAATCGAGGAGTTGCGCGTGGCATCGCCGCTGCACTGAGCCAGTCGCATGAAGAAGCTGATTGCCTCCGCCCTCCTGTTCACCGCCGTCACGGCCACCGCGTGCAAGAAGGAAGACAAGACGAACGCCGCCGACAAGCCCGGCGTCGCCGCGAAGACCGACGAAGCTCCCGCTGTCAGCGACGAGCTCGCGGCCGTGCTGCCGAAGCACGCGCCCGCGGAGTTCGCGGCGTGGGATCTGCCGGCGCGCGCGAAGGCGTGGCAGGGCGCGTGGGTGAGCGAAGAGGTACTCGGATCGCCGCAGGCGATGGAGATCAAGGGTGCCGTGGTGACGACGTGGGATGGCAAGGCCGAGGCGAAGCTCGCGTTCGAGCTCGAGTCGCCGTGCTCCGCGAAGCTCGTCGAGAAGAGCGCGGGTGGCTCGAGCTCGACCACATCGCACTTCACGCTCAAGAACGGCGCGCTCGTCGAAGGCCTCGGCGACGCGGGCACGCGCAAGGGCAAGTCGGCAGTGGCGTGCATCTCGAATCAGGTGCTGACGCTCGACGACAGCGGCAAGTGTCTGAGCTGGAGCTCGATGTTCGACAAGTGGGAGTCCGAGGCCGCGACGTGCGGCTTCGCGACGAAGGACGGCAAGGAGGTGTTCACCGCGAAGGTCAACGGCATGGACACCGTGCTGATGATCGACGGCGATGCACTTCTCTCGGAGCAGCTCGCGAAGAAGTCGGCGGCGAAGCAGGCGGACTGGATGGCGGCGAAGGCGGCGGTCAAGCCGCGCTGATCAGCGACCGCCGAACGCGCGCGACGAGAAGCCGTTCGACACGCCGCCGACCCACGCTGCATGCTGGTAGGAGGCGCCCGCCCGTGTTCTGGTTCGTTCGAGAACGTTGTGAACTGCGAAGCTGCAATTGGCCCGCAACGAGGGTGTCGTGGTTTCGTGCCTCTGTCGTGCCTCGTGCTGCTCGTTGCCGTGATCGGATGCAAGGCTGCCGGCGACAAGTCCGCGCCGCCGCCGCCCGCCCCCGCGGCGGTGACGCCCGTGGCGCTGTCGCCGATCGACGAGGCGGCAACGCTCGGCACCATCGAGGCCTGGGACATCGCCGCCGCGAAGCTCGACGCCACGGTCGCCGCGTGCGCCACACCGACGGCCGCGTGCCGGCAGGCCGCGCGTGACGCGGTGACCGCGCACGGTCAGGCGCTGAAGCTCGAGTTCGCGAGCGGTCCGGGCAGCCCGCTGACGCCGCTGCCGCTTCCCGCGCGCGTGACCGCGTTGGTGGCCGCGTGCGACGCCTACGCGAAGCACGCCGAGACCGAGGATCCCGAGGTACCGGAGTTGATCGCCGCACGGCAACAGGCCTCGTACGGGTGGTTCGCCCTCGCAATCCCGCGCTACGAGGAGATCCTCCGCGAGCACCGCGATAGCGACGCCGCGGGCCTCGCAGAAGTTGCCGGAGTGGGTTGCGTGGTCGCGGCGATCTGACGTTCGACGTCGAGCTACTCGACGTGAAACGTCATCGGTGATCAGGCGGCGGTGGGCTTCGCGACGGCGGCGGGCGGCAGCTCCGCCGGACCGCGCGCGAGCACGCCGATGATCAGCGCCACGGTGCTGGCGCCAAGTGCCGACCACGCGCCGATGCCGAACACGGCCCAGGCGACGGAGCCAATGATGTAGAGGAACGTGCCGTAGATCGCGATGCCCGACGCCGCCGCGAGCTTCGCTCCCTTGATCGCGCTGCCCGCGCTGATGATGCCGGTGACGGCGGCGATCGGGACGAGCCACAGGATCCGGATCCCCATCTCGCCCGCGAAGCCGCTGGTCAGGAGGTGCCACATCGAGATATCGGCCCACGGCGCGATGAATCCGGTGAGGACCGCGATGCCACCGACGGCGCGCCACATCGAGCGCTCCTTCGAGACACCCGCGAGCATCGCGCCCGCGCCGCCGAGGATCAGCCAGGTATCGAGGCCGGAGTGCAGCATCGAGGTCGCCACGTCGAACAGCACGTAGCCCGTGATCGAGATGCCCGCGGCGATCGCGGCGAGGCGCGTGTACTCCGAGCGCGTGGCCGCACCGGCGGCGAGCGCAGCGCCCGCGACGGGCACCAGGAACAGCCAGTGGTTCGCTTCCCAGGCGAGCCCGATGCCGCGCATGCGGAACTCACCGCCGACGTCGATCCAGTTGAGCAGCATCGATCCGACGAGGACCACGCCGACGAGACCGAGAACACCGAACGCCCAGGTTGGAAGGGTCTTGCGCACCGGCTGACACTAGCAAAGGCCGGTCCCGAATCCAGGTCAAACGCCAGCGGGGGCTTATGATCTGCCGATGCGGACCCTCGAGCCCACGGACCTCGCGTTCTTCGACAGCGCCCCGAACCGGATCGTCGACAGCGCACGGTTCACGGCGTCCCCCGAGCGGGTCTTCGAGGCGTTTGCCGATCCCGCGATGTGGCCGAAGTGGTTCCCGCTGATGCACCGTGCGGCGTGGACGCAGGGCACCGGCGGCGTCGGTGCGGAGCGCGAGGTCGCTTTGCGTGCGCTCGGGACATTCGTCGAGCGCATCGTCGCGTGGGAGCCGGGCAAGCGGTTCGCGTTCACGATGGTCAAGTCGACGTCGCCACTCGCCGTGCAGATCGCCGAGGACTACCGCCTGACCCCCGATGGCAGTGGTGCGCGCCTCGACTGGGTGCTCGCGGCGCGCCCCACCACGTTTGGCCGCATCGCGTGGGCGCCGACGAAGCTGTTGCTCGGCTCGATGTTCCGCAAGGGCGGCAGGACGCTCGAGAAGCTACTCGCGTAGCTCGGCCGGCAGGATCGACTGGAACGTCGGCCGCTTCGCGATGTTCGCGTACTCGGTCGCGATCCAGTCCGCGGAGATCGCGGCGTTGTAGATGTGAATCTCGTCGAGCTGCCCGCGGAACCGGTACGTCGGATCGCCGAACCGAACGTAGTAGCCGGAGTCCACCGAGCCGCTCGTGAACGGCAGCTCCTCGACCTTGGCGCCATCGAGGAAGGTACGCACCACGGCCCCGGTGCGATCGCACTGCGCGACCAGGTAGTGCCACTCGTGCAGGAGGTTGACCTCGAGACCGAAGATCGGGTTGACCACGCTCGCGGTGCTGTTGTCGGCGAAGCCCGCGAGCCACGTGTTCGTGCCGAGCTCGAAGTCATAGCCGGCATTGCCGGCGCCCGAGCCACCTTTGAAGAACGGCATGTCGTAGAAGCCCTGGCTCTGATCGACCTTGACCCACAAGCCCACGGTGAACGACCTCACGCCGAAGTCGAGGCTGCCGTCGGGCGGATCGACGATCGCCATCGAGTCGTTGCTGCCGTCATAGAGGCGCGCCTCGCCGAGGATGCCGGCGCTCGGGAGCGGGATGTTCGACGGCGTCGCAGCGGCGTCGTGCAGCATCTTCGAGTCGCGGACGATCTCGTTCATCGCACCGGCGGTTCCCATGTGCCACACCCCGGCGAACAGAGATCCCCACGGACCGACGGAGAGCAGCTCCGGGGCATCGCCGTAGTAGAGATAGATTCGCGTCTTCGCGTTCGCCGCGAGCGTGGTCCGCACGGCAGCTTCCAGCTTCCCGCTCACGCGATCGAACACCACGATCTCGGTTGCCAGCAGCGTCACCCCATCGCCGGCGGTGAATGCCAGCGTCATCGCACCGGCGAGATCCGGGTCCGTATCCTCGGCGACACTGGCCACGAAGTCGACGAGCCCGGTCGATGCGCCGTTCAGATCGATCGGTTTGCGCTTCGTGAACCCGGGCAGCCAGGGAACCTGTCCTCCCGGTGCATCGATCTCGACGGTGCCGCCATCGTCACGGGTACCCGCGACCTCGAACCCGCACGCGCCGAGCGCGAGCACACATCCGAGGAAACACGCGCGCGTCACAGCTCCAGTATACGGACTACGGAATCGCCGACGGAGCGTGGATCACGGCGATCTCGAATCCTGCCCGGGCGCGAGGCCACCTGCGCTCGGGGGAGAACGCCATCCCCACAGCAGCGGACCGCGTGCGCCTGCGGTCCGACCGGTCGGTTCGCATCACGATCCTTGGGTCCCAAGTGTCGATATTCAGACCCGCTGCATCCGCCGGACGTTTGTTCCCCATGACCCGCTGCACGGCCCTGTTCCTCGTCCTCGCCGCATGCGGCTCGTCGCACCGCGAGGTCGCGAAAGTCTCCGCGCCCGGCGACGGTCTGTGCCACGAGACCGGCGGCTGCGAGGCGGCGCTCCCCGGGGAGCCGCAATTCAAGCTGCCCGACAGTGACCACCCGGCGCCCCAGGACCCACCGCTCGGCATCCTCGAGGTCCGCGAGGCGACGTGCGACGACGTCGCCACGAATCTCGCGGCGATCGACCTCGGCAACTACGCCGAGCGAGACAAGCTCGCGCCAGTGGTCACGAAGTACCGCGCCCAGTGCGCGAAGCTGAACTTGACCAAGGGCGAGCGGCAGTGCGCGTTCGAGTCGACCGATCGGCCGAGCGTCACCTGGTGCGCGCCGCGGATGATGCCCGGCGCACAGGTCGCGCTCGTCGAGCCGCGTGAGTGCCCCGACATCACAAAGCAGATGCGGCTCCGCACCGAGCAAGCGCAGCCCGGGCAGAACGGGTGGCCGAAGCAGCTCGCGGCGATGCAGGCCTCGTGCGAGCAGGATCGCTGGACCGTGCCGTTCCGCGACTGCGTCAATACGGTGCCGTTCCCGACCTACGTCGACTCGTATTGCGGCAACGCCGCGCCCGCGCCGTTGCGCAAGAAGCTCCAGGATCGCTACGAGCAGATCAAGTAGGCTCGCGGCCATGCAACGGTTCACCGCGACGCTGACGCCGGTCCCCGGCGGCGGCAACTATGTCGTTGTTCCACCCGAAGACTGAAGAAGCCGAAGAAGCCGAAGCCTACGAAACGAGCCAGGCGCGGATGATGTCGTAGACCGGCGGGTCGAGCAGATCCAGGTGGCCCGTGCTGTAGACGATCCGCTTGTTGACCTCGGGAAACGCGAGCGCGAGCGTTGGCATCGCGTGCTCGCCGAGCGCGCTGTCGACCGGGACCATGCCGTCGCCGCGCAGGTTGGGCCCGGGCTCCCTCGAGAGAGACCCGGCAAGGGCGAAACAGCGCACCTTCTCGGGCAGCGCGATCACGCGGCGCGGGTCATCGTGGATCTCGAACCGATCGCGACCCTCCCAGTGCTCGTCGAGGACATTGCCGTAGCGGAGATCCGTGATGCCCGCGCTGCGGACTCGCGCGAGTCGCGCGAACGGCGCCGAGAACCGACTGACCCCGAGGAGGAGCTGGACCGAGCTGCCGCCGCGCTCGAGCGGTGCGCCGTGATGCGGAGCGCCGATCGTGACGAGCGCATCGAGGCGGTGGCGCCACGAGTGGTTCGCGTCTTCGCCGACGTGACATGCGCTGCGCGCGACGAGCCCGCCCATGCTGTGCCCGATCAACACGAGCTGGGTCACCGCGATCGGCCACGCGGCGACGAGTTGCTCGAGCAGACCCGCGAGCTCGCGCCCGTTCGCGGAGATATGCAGGCCGCTGTTGTAGTGGAGGTAGATCGGCGAGGCGCCGAGGTCCGCTGCGATCGCCACGCCGTGATCATGGGTGTTGCGCAGCCACATGAGGTCCGTCGCGCACGAGCCGTGGAGCAGGACCACGAGCTTCGAGGTGGCGGCCGGAAACACCGCGCGCAGTGCCTCGGGTGTCAGCTCGAGTCCCTCGCCGCCGGAGCGCAGCCGCATCTGGATCGCGAGCGGATTCTTGGTTGTGACCAGGTAGTCACCAAGCACACCGTTGAGCGCACCGAGAATGGCCTCGCGCTCCACACCAGGAACGCTCGCTCCGAGCAGCGGCGCGAGGTGCTCGAGCGCGACATCGATGGTGGCGCCGACCACCGAGGTGATGCCGCGGACCATGCCGTGCACGATCCCGGTGAAAAGCTTCGCAGGTCCTTCGAGCGGGCGGCCGAGGATCGCCGGCCCCGCCGCGGACTCGATCTGGATCGCCTGGACGAGCTCGCTCACGCCGCGCGTGGCCTCCACCGCGAGCTGACTCGCTCCGCGGAGATCGTCGCCGTGACTGCGCGCCTTCTTGCTCACTTCCGGGTGAGCTTTGCACATCACATCGACGGGCGGCAGTCCTGCGCGAGGCGCTTCACCTGCCCCACCGTGCCGGCGACCTTGATCGAGTAGAAACCCGCGGAGTCGACCGACGCGCCGGTCGTGCTCAGCGCGGCGTAGGTCTTCGGCTCGCGCTTCATCAGCGCATCCTTCGGCCTGAACCAGATGCACCCGTCGATGGTGGAGGCCTCGAGCGCCGCGGCGAAGTCCACCCGGAGCCGCGCGTGCATCTCGAAGTCGCCGGAGACGACGTCGAACTGATTCATCGTCAGATGGCCATCCTTGATCACTGCGCGGATGTCGACCGCGCCGAGATCGACGTTCCCGAAGTCGATACTTCCGAGCCCGGGCATGACGAGCTGCGCCTTGCGGTTGCCGAGGCTGCAGCCCGCGGGGCAGCTGGCGGCGATCGTGCCGTGGATCTCCTGGTACTTCGTCACGCCGCCCGCCTTTGGCACGGTCAGATCGATCGCCACGTCGGCGAGCCCGGTCATCGGCAGACCGCCGAGCGTCTCCGCAACGATCGGCATGTCGGTGAGCGGGACGTCCTTGCGATGAACCTCGACCTTGACCATGTCGTCAGTCCGGTGGACGACGTCGTCGGGATTGAACGCGCCTGTCTCCACTTCCTCGGGAGTCGAGCGTTGACTGCAACCGAGCAGAGCGATGGCGAGCGGAACAGCGATGACGGGGCGCATGCGGCCCGTCCCTTCACGTCCCGCACCAGCTCGTGCGGCGCGGGCGTTCGCGCAGTTACCCGCGCGCCAGTCCGTCATGTGGTGTCGGCATGACACTCGCGTCGGGGTGCGCTGTCACCCTGGCAACATCGCTAGCAAGCGCCCGGTGGTAGACCGACGAGCTCGCGAACATCGGCGCACTCGAGCTGGGTCTCGTGGTGGAGCAGCCGCGCCGCGATGACGAGCCGGTCCTCGCGATCCTCGGGCTCGGACACGTGGGCCGCCTGGAGCGCCTCGCGGACGTTGGCCGGCAGATCGGGGCTGTGGAGCAGCAGCGGCACCAGCGTGAAGCTCATCCTGACAGTGTGGTGACGATCACTGGCTGGCGCTCCCCGCTGATCGGGCAGGTCAGCGCAGGGTTGCGGCGAGCCCGATCGCCGTCACGAGGCCGATCGCCACGAGCACCGCGACCGTCACCGCGTGCGCATCCGCGGCGCGCTTGTCGCGGACCGCCTTGACCCGGCCCACCTCGGACTCGCGGACGGCCTGCGCGTCGCGCGCGGGCTGCGCATCGACGACGGGGCGATACGGATCTCCCGGCGTCGCCTGCTCGAGCGCGGCATCGGCGTTCGCGTACGCCTCGCGGACGTGCGCGCCGAGCTTCCCCATCACGGCGAGCGGGCTCCGGATCTTCTCGAGCTCGTCCTCCCAGCCGCGGAAGCCAAGCTTGATGCAGCGGGTGCCATCGGGGCGATCGACCGTCTCGAGGTCGACCTCCTTGTGCGCCGCGAGCAGGCTGCGGACCTCCGGACCGATCAGCGCGCGCACCACATCGGCCGGTGCCGCCTCGACGAGGAACGCATCGTCGAACAGCTGATCGCCGACGATGATGTCCACCATCTCGCCACGCGCGATCACGCGCTGGTCGGAGCGCGTATGGCGGCGCACGTGGATCGCGAGGGGGTACACCGCGGGCACGTCGGCCTCGATGTGCGTCCAGTTCTCGGAGCTCGAGCCCGCTCCGCGCGTGGCGAGCTCGAGCGTGATCTTCGCACCGAGCGAGCTGCCCCACGCCTTGCCTGCCTCGTCGTGCTCGCCACCGAGATACGCCGCGATCGTCGCGAGCTTGGACAGCCGCGCGGCCTTCTGCTTCGCCGCCGCCATTGACCACGCCGTGACGATCATCATCACGATGAGCACCACGATCACTAAGACGATCATGGCCGGCACTACGCCACTCCTTCGCGCGCGGCCGAGGCGAGCGGACGGATCACGCACCCCTCGAGATGGTCGTTCACCATGCCCATCGCCTGCATGAACGCGTAGAGCGTGGTCGGCCCCACGAACGACCAGCCCTGCTTCTTGAGCGCCTTCGACAGGCGAAGCGAGGTCGGCGTGCTCGGCATCTTCACGAGCGCCGCACGCGTCATCACGCGCGGGCGCTCCTTCGGAGGCGGCAAAAAGCCCCACACGTAGCTCGCGAGCGATCCGTGCTCGTCGATCAACTCGAGCGCGCGCTTCGCGTTGTTGATCGTCGACTCGATCTTGCCGCGGTGGCGCACGATGCCGGCATCGCCGAGGAGGCGCGTCACGTCACGCGCGCCGAACTTCGCGACCTTCGCCGCCTCGAAGTTTGCGAAGCCGGCGCGAAACGCCTCGCGCTTGCGCAGGATCGTCAACCACGACAATCCCGCCTGGAAACCCTCGAGGCATAGCTTCTCGAACAGGCGGCGATCGTCGCGCACGGGGAAGCCCCACTCGCGATCGTGATAGGCGACGTAGTCGGGCGTCGACACGCCCCACGCGCAGCGCAGGCGCTGATCGGGTCCAGGAGCGAGACCGCGCGACACCGGACTACGGTACCAGCGTCCAGCTCGCAACGCCGGAAGCGCCGGTCAGATCGACCTCGTAGTAGCCGCCGCCCGATGCGAGCCACGGCGTGTGAGACGCCGGGATCAGATCCTTCCACTCGTTCGCGCTGACCGCGTGAACAACGTGCAGGGCGAGTCGCAGCGCCGTCGGACAGCCGCCGAGCGCAATCCACGGCACGGCGATCGAGAGTGCGTGATGATCGGCCGCGACGAACACGTGGGTGCCGGGAACGAGCGCCATGCCGCTCGTGGTCCAGCCGGCCGCGGGCAGGTACACGGCGTCGTAGAGATCGACGCCGTTCGTGCGGCGCGCGGCGATCAGGTGCGTCGGGGTGAACGGCAGCATCGGCACGAGGCCGCTGTACTCCTTGCCCACCGCCGGAGCCGCCATCGTCAGCGTGGTCGTACTCTCGAGGTAGATGTGGAGAGGCTCGTAGTCGGCATCGAACGCGGTCGAGCCGACCGTGATGTACAGCTTCGTCGCGTCCCAGGTGATCGCGACGCCATCAGCGCCGAGCATCGCGCCCGGAGCGAGCCGCTGCGTCATCGGATAGTCGTCGAGATCGCCGACACCGTCGATCGTCGGTGCAGCGTTGGCCGAGATCGCGCACTCCGGCGAAGCATCGGCGCTGTCGCTCGCGGCATCGGGCGCCACCGCCGGCGGGGCGTCGATCGGCCGGGCGTCGACTTCGGCAGCGTCGGGAGGAGGATCGTGAGCCCCGCTGTTGGCGCGTGCGCAACCGGCAACGGCAACCGCCACCAGCGTTGCGATTCGCAACGTTTCGAGGGGCAAACCGTGTGGCACGCAGCAGGTGAAGCAGTGTGCGTGCCACTTCACGCCCCGAGCTAGGCGCCGCAGCAGCGCTTGTATTTCTGCCCCGAGCCGCACGGGCACGGATCGTTGCGCCCGACGCTCGATGACAGGAGGCGATTGATCGCGGCGCACAGCAGCTCGACACCGCCGCCCGGGCGCAGTGCGTTGTGGAGCGCCGCACGCATCGGCTCCTGCTCCTCGAACGTGGCCTCGGTGCGCTCGTGCTCGTAGTAGCGGACCTGGCCCGTGCCCTCGACGCCGCAGTTCGCGTTGGTCTCGAGTGCGTGCGCTTTGCGGCAACGCGCCGGCCGCGCCGGATAGATCGAGCACAGCCCCTCGCGGTTGAACGCACACATCACGTTCTTCAGCTTCATCTCGATCGCGGCGCTCCGGCGCTCGTCGTCGGTGCGCGCGCGATGCATCGTGTCGACCGTGGCACCGAGGCCGCGCCTCCACGCCGGGTAGGTGGCGACGAAGTGCTCGCGGATCGCGGCGTTCGCCGGGATTCGCAACCACTCGGCGACGGTGACGGCCTCGCCTTCCGTGACGAGCACGGGAGCCACGCAGCACGAGCTGCAGCCGGCGGAGCACGCGATGTAGTGCCCCGCCGCCGTCGCGGCGCGGGTGCGATCTTCGATCGCGTCGTCGAGCTCGCCGTGCATCACCATCACGAGGCCGGCAGCGTCGGCGGGCTGGACGACGGGCAGGCGAACCCGACCCTCGCTGCGGATGGCGGTGCCGAGTTGCTCGGCCACCTCTCCCAGGCGCTCTGGATCGCGAGTGATCGACACGGTCGCCACGGTAGCACTACAGTAGTGGTTCATGAGCACGACGACCGCCCTCCTCGCCCACATCGACATTCCACCGCGGCTGCTGGCGTCGCTGATCGTTCTCGGGATCGTGCTCGTCATCTGGGTGTTCAAGGCGATCTTCAGCTCGCCCACCGTGCCGCGCACCGCCGCGCCTAGCTGCACCACCTGCGGTCAGCAGGCGCACTGGCTGACGCCGCAGAACTACTGGAACTGCATGCGGTGCAACAAACCAGTGCAGCCGGCGATGACCGGCGGTCCGCAGCCGATGCCGGGTCAGCCGCCGATCAACCCGTACGCGAGCCAACCGCCGGGACCGACCTGCGCGACGTGTGGCGGGCCCGGGCGCTGGCTCGCCGACTCGAATGCGTGGGGCTGCGATCGCTGCCGCCAGCTCATCCAGCCGCGCTAGCGATCGCGACGAGGATCGCGAACCGCAACCCACGCCCGACGAACACGAGCACGACGAACGTCCGCGCATCCACGCCGAGCACGCCCGCTGCGGTCGAGATGATCGAGAACGGCGGGAGGCCGAGCACCGCGCTCGCGAATAACAGCAAGCGTGGTGTGTGCTGCCAGCGTGCGATCCACCGCCGCACGCGATCGAGCCGCGCCCCGGCGACGCGGGTCGCGACGTAGATCGGGAGCTTGCCGACCACCTGCCCTGCCGCGGCAAGAATCACCACCAGCGGCAGCGCCGTCGGTGGCGCATAAAGAACGATGCCGACGAGGAACACGTCGATCGCGACGAACGGGAGCACGCTCGAGATCGCCGCGACCGCGAACGTCCCCGCATAGATGCCGAGCGCCGCGAGGAGGTCGTGCGCGGTCATCCGATCCGGCGGTACACGGCGGGGGCCGCTGCCGCGCCGATCGCGTCGAGCACGGTGACCACCGCGACCAGGCCGAGCCCCTTGAGGCGCGGTCCCTTGCGCAGCGCGGCCCACGTCCCGGTGATCGCTCGCACGCCGAGGATCGCGAGTGCGGGGAGGCGACCGAGCCGCTCGATCACGGGCAAGGCCGCGGGCGCGTAGGTCGCGACGACGTACGGAAGCAGCGAGACGGTATCGGCGCCCTTGAGCAGGCGCACTTCGAGCCACTCGGCGAGATCTGCGGGCCACGCGTGCGTGACGCGCGCCTCGGCGGCGAACTGAATCGCGATGTGCTCGACGAGGAGTTGCAGGCCGAGCACCTGGCACTGACCGTGGAACATCGGCTCGATCGTCGGATACCGCCGCTGCGCGAATACTTCGCGCGCGAACGCGACGTTGTTCGCGAAGAAGTTGCGGACCCGACCAGTGCCGCGCTCGAAGTACGGGAAGTCGATCTGATTCGCCAGCGCGGCGAGATCGCCTGGATACGAGGTCATGCCCGCCGCGACTTTCGCCTCGCCACGCACGATCGGCCGGATCAACGAAGCGAGCCATGTCTGCGACGGCGCGCAGTCGCCATCGAGGAACGCGACGATGTCGCCGGTCGTGGCGTCGAAGCCGCGATTCTTGTGCTCGTAGTAGCCGGCGTCATCGGGTAGAGCGACCCAGGTGATCGGCCGCTCCATCGTCCGCTCGATCGAGCTGCGCGCGCGATCGCCGAGACCGCGGTGCGTGATCGCGACCTGCGCGTCGGCGGCGGAGATCTGCGGCGCGAGGCGATCGGCGAGGTCCCACAGGCCTCGCTCGACCTTCGCGAGATCCTCGCCGAGGTTCCAGCTCTCGATCATCACGGAGACGCTCACGACGCCACCTCGATCATCCGCGGTCGCACGGCGCCGCGATAGAGCTCGACGGTGGAGCGCACCGCCTGCGAGAGATCGTACGTCAGCGCGTGGGCGCGGGCGGCGGCGCCCATCCGCGCACGCCCGAGCGGATCCGAGAGCTGGCGGATCACCGCGGCGGCGAACGCAGCGGGATCCTTCGCGTCGACCACATCACCGGTCTCACCGGCGATCACGTGCTCGTGCGCGGCGCCCGCGGCGGCCACCACGCTCGGCAGTCCGCTCGCGGCGGCCTCGACCACGACGTTGCCGAACGTCTCGGTCTCGCTCGGGAACGCGAACACGTCGGCCGAGGCGAACAGCGTGGCAAGCTCCTCCCCGTAGGCGGAACCGTGCGCGATCACGCCCGGGCGCTGCACCATGTGGCGCTGCGGGCCATCACCCACCACGCACAGCTTTGCGTCGGGATGTGCGCGCTGCACGAGCTCCCACGCGGCGAACAGTGTCTCGAGGTTCTTCTCGCGCGACAGCCGCCCCACGTACAGCACGGTGGGTGATGCGAACCGCGACCGATCGCGGCGCGCCGGATCGAACAACGAGAGGTCCACGCCGCGACGGACGCGAGCGATCTTCTCGGGCGCCACGCCGAGCGAGGTCAGGCGCTGCACGACGGCCTCGGAGGGCGCCAGGCACAGCTCGGCCTGCTTGTAGAACCAGCCGACGATCGGCCCCACGATCGCCCCGAGCATCGGCATGCCCGTCATCCGAGCGGCGTACTCGGCGACCTCGGTGTGGTACTGCGCGATCACCGGAAGTCGCAGCATGCGCGCCGCGATCATTCCCGCCAGCCCCATCGGGCCGGGCGTGGACACCTGGACGAGGTCCGCCGAGCGCGCGAGGTGCTCGACGAGCGGCGGCAGCTCGGGGATCGACCAGACCATGTCGGGATAGATCGGCAGTGAAGCGCTGAACGCCGACGGGATGCGCACCACGTCGTCGCCGGCGATCGGTGTCGGTTGCGCCGCACCCACGAGGTGGAGCGCGTGGCCCTGGCGATTCGCCGCGGCGACGAGGCGGCGCAGCCCGATCGCGACGCCGTTCGTATCGTCGAGCGTATCGGAGATGATCGCGACGCGCGGGCCCATCACGCGGCCCCCCGGTCGCGCAGTACGCGTGCGGCGACGAGGCACCAGAACCCCACCGCGATGGTCACGCCGAACGCGCGGTCCACGCCGGCGATCCGTTCGCGCAGCTCGGCGAGCAGGAATCGCTCGTGCGGTGCGACCAGCTTGTCGAGCGCGGCGGCGCAGCTCTTTGCGTGGCGGCGCTCGTCGGCGACGATCGAGCCGATGAGCGCGTACAGGGGATCATCGGGCGCGAGCACGCCGAGGTGACGATCGAACACCCGCACCCCGGTCGCCTCGAACTGCGCCGCGATCGCGACCATCACCACGATCTCGCCGGCGGCGAACGCGGTGCGATAGGGAGCGACCGCGCGCTCGAGCCACCACAGCTTCGCCTTCGCGAGCGCCGGCGGCGGGCGATCGGTGGCGGCGCCGAGCTCGCCGAGCCGGGTGCGGATCAGCGATGCGTGCCGCTCCTCGTCGACGAGCTGGTTCGCGATCAGCTTGCCGAGCCACGCGGGCGCGGCCGCGGCTGCGGTGCGCTGGAGCGCGGCGGATTCGGCGCCTTCCTCCGCCCACAGGTACTCCGTGAGGATCCCGGCCTGGGCGCGCGACGACGATCGGGACAAGGTGAGCGCGTGGCGCTTGATCGAGTCGACCGCGCGACGTTGAAGTGTTGCGAGCTGCATCGAAGTAGTGACCTGAGCAACACGCGTACCGTTGTCGATCGACGCACCGCTGCCAGGTCGTGCCGAGCACTACCGTCGGATCCTGGACAGGGCTGTCAGTTACCGCGCAGCGAGGTCGAGGTTGTAGAAGTTGCGCAGCAGGCCGTAGAGCTCGGGGATCTCCTTGTGCAGCCGCTTCGGCTTCTCGAAGAACACCTCGCTCGCGACCGCGAAGAACTCGGCCTCGTTGGTGCCAGCGTAGTCGCGCAGGAAGTGTTCCTCGCCGGACTTCACGGCGAGATAGACCTCGCCGCAGATCCGCGCCCACTCGCGCCGCTCCTGCGCCGTCTCGAGCGGTGGTGTGCCATCGGCCGCGCCATCGAGGAAATCGATCTTGTGGGCCATCTCGTGGATGACGACGTTGTTGCCATCGGCGGAGTTCCGGGCGCCCTGCAGCACGGAGTCCCACGCGAGCACCACAGGGCCGCCGCGGTGCGCGAGCCCGAGGACCTCGGTGCCCTCGCCGATGACGCGCGGTCGTCCATCGAAGAAGCTGCTCTTCTGATCCGGCAGCACCACGGTGCTCGGGTACACGAGGATCGACTCGACCTCGCGCATGAGGTCGTGATCCCGGCCGAGGATGAGCAGGCACGAGCAACCGGCGATCGTCACGCGCATCTCGTCGGTCAGCTCCAGCCCGTTGCAGCCCTCCCAGTTCTTCTCGGCGACGAACACCTGGACGAGGTTCCGCAGGTGCTGCTGCTCCGCTGCGTCGAGCAGCGTGTACGCGTGGACGTTCTCGGCGAGGATCTCGATCCACGCGGCGGGGAACTCGGTCTCGAGGAGATGCGCGCGGCGGCGCTCGGTGAGCCAGCGGAAGATCATGGATGCCTTGCTCGCCACTCGGCCGGAGTGGCATCGGTCCAGCGACGGAATGCCCGGTAGAAACCCTTGAGATCTGCATAGCCGAGCTCGAACGCGACATCGATGATCGAGCGCGCTCGGTCACGCAGCAGCGAGCGCGCCGCGGCGGAGCGGACCTCGTCGACGAGGTCCTGGTAGCCGCTCCCCACCTCGTCGAGCCGGCGCTGCAGCGTGCGCGTCGACATCGCCACGCGCTTCGCGACGCGGGCGAGCTCGGCGCCACTCGCCGGGAGCTCCTCGAGGATCGCGGCGCGCACGGTTGCGACGATCGGCGCCGCCGATGCGGCGACCGGGACCGCCCCAAGCAGCTGCGCCGCATGCGCCTCGAGGTAGTGCCGCGCGATCGGATCGCGCCCCGCGAACGGGGTGCTCATCGCGTCGCGTGGGATCCACATCGCGGTCTCGGCTTGCTCGAAGCGCACCGGCGCCCCGAACAGCGCCTCGTACGCCGCGACCGGGTAGCCCGCCGCGTGCGCGAACGTGATCTCGGCGACCGGCACGCGACCGCCCGCCGCGAGCGACACCAGCCGGAAGCCGACGCCGAGCATGAGCTCGATCGGAAAGCGCATCGCCATCACCTCGGGCCGATGAGCGATCGCGAAGCCCACGAGGTCGCCGCGCTCCGGCCGCGACATCGTCATCGCCGTGTCGGTGAGCCGCAAGAAGCGCTCGATCAGCGCGGTCGCGTGCGCGAGGTCATCGGCGCGCAGCACCACCTGCCCGGTCACGCCGAGCGCGGTGGTCGGCATTGCGCGCACGAGCTCGACCGGCACCACCACCTCGGGGAGCCGGGAGATCAGCTCCTTCCACAGCGCCACGTATGCGAACGGCGAGCACCGCGCATCCGGATCCCCGCGCAGGTCCTCGCCGAGGTGCGCCGCGGCCATCAGCTCGGCGCGAGACAGCCCGTGCGCGACCCCGAAGTCGACGTAGCTGAACGCCGGTGCCGCGAGCGCGCTATCAGCGGCCAGATCGTCCACGCTCTGGAAGCTTAGACGCGGCCGGGGGCGGTTTGGCGCGAGATGCCCATCGATCGGCAGGAGCCGCCAAAGCCCGGATTGCGGCGAATCCCTACCGTGAACCCATGAACGAAACGACTCTCGGCGCGGCTCGCTCTCACTACTACGAGGTCAATGGGTTCGGCAGCGACGGCGGCGATGCACTCGAATGGGTACCGCTCAAGCTGTGGAAGCTGACCCTCAAGATCCCGAACACGGAGGGCCGCAGGAAAGCGGTTCGGATCCACGACCTCCACCACGTGGTCACCGGTTACCAGACCACGTGGACCGGCGAGTCCGAGATCGCCGCGTGGGAGCTGGCGAGCGGGTGCCTCCAGTCCCCCGCCGCGACGGTGCTCAACTCCGGTGCGCTCGCGATCGGCCTTCTCGTGGCGCCGATCAAGGTCGCGCGCGCGTGGGCCCGCGGCAGAAAGACCGCGAACCTGTACGACCAGAACGGCGTCGATCATCTGCTGCCGCGCACGGTGGAGGCCATGCGCGCCGAGCTCGGCCTCGACCGGCCCGCTTCGCCGACGCGGGTGCGCGACGTCCTTGGCATGCTCGCGGTCGCCGTGCCGGCCCTCGCGGTGATAGCCACCGTCACGCTCGCCCCGTTCGTCGGCCTCGCCGCTCTGATCCGCGCGCTCGTGTAAGGATCTAGAGCGCGACGGCCATGTGTTCTGGTTCTCGGGCGAGCCGAACATTGCGCAGACGCTGACACACCTCGGTCCGAAGGCCACCGAGCCGAAGGTGCTCGCGAGTGGGTTGATGTCGCCCTCGCGACCGCCGGCATCTACATGTTGCCGTTACTCGACTGATTCCGGTTACGCTGATCGGGATGCTGTCCCGCACCTTGATCGCACTCGCATTCGTCGGCGGTTGCTCGAGCTCAGGAGGTGGGATGCAAGCCGACGATCAGCCGGTCGCCGATGCGAGCACGGATACCGGGAGCAATCCGATCCTCGGCACCGCCGGCTGCGGGATGGCAAGCACCGTCGCGACGAACACGTACGCGATGCGCTCGATCACGGTCGGCGGGGGCGCGCGTGACTACTTCATCCGCGTGCCCACCGGCTACGATCCGACGAAGCCGTATCCGGTGATCTACCAGCAGCACGGCTGCAGCTCCGCCCCGAACCGCGAGACGAACAACGTCCCGCTCGATGGCCAGGTCGGTGCGAACGCGATCATCGTGCGCGGCAAGGCCGCAGGTCAGTGCTGGGATACGGCGATGACCGGTCCCGACATCCCGTACTGGGATGCGATGGTCGCGGACGTCGAGGCGACGTGGTGCATCGATGCCGCGAAGCGCTACGCGACCGGCTACTCGAGCGGATCGTTCATGACGCATCGTCTCGGGTGCATCCGCGCCGACAAGCTGCGTGGGTTCGCCACGATCGCCGGCGGTCAGGCCGAATCGAACTGCCCGGCCAACATCGCTGCGCTGCTCATCCACGACGCGAACGACAACACCGTCAACATCAGCGCGAGCATCGCCGCGCGCGACAGTCTCCTCACGCGCAACGGCTGCGACAAGGTCACGCCGCCAACGGCCACCGATCATCCACCGTGCGTCGCGTACTCCGGCTGCGCGGCCGGCAAGCCCGTTGTCTGGTGCCAGACTGCGGGCCAGGATCATTCGCGGCAGGATCAGCTCGCCGCGCCGATCTTCTGGGACTTCCTGTCGAAGCTCGATTAGCAAGCCCCACGACCGTGGGGCGCGCAGCAACGCGAAGCGTTGCGCAGCGAGATCAATTGGCGGTGACGCAGAGCTCGATGCGATTCACGATCAAGCTGCCGGATCCGCCGGCCGCCTTGATGCGGAGCAACACGCCGCTATTGCCGGCGCTGATCTCGGTCGTCATGTCGGCCGAGTACCACTGATACGGCGCGCTGTTGCTGACGAAGTTCGACGGCGTCTGGCCGGTGCCCTCGAAGGTCTGCCAGAAGAACCCGCCGCTCGCTGTGGTGTTGAAGCTGCGGCCGAAGATCGAGATGGTGGCGTTCGAGATCGATGACAGGCCGACCGTGGTCAGCTCTAGATCCACAAAGTCGCTCCCATCGAGGACCAGGCCCCCGACGCCGAGGAACGGATCGTCCCAGCGCGGCGTGAAGCCGATCTGATAACCGAACGCGCCCGCGTGATCGCGCGAGTGATCGGGCAGGCCGTTCTTCTCGTAGACGGGATACGCGGTGCTGCCCGCGCCGTTGCCCGCCCAGCGGATGCGATACGCAGTCGCACCGGCGTGACCCGACAGGCATGGACCGCCGGTGATCGGCCCGGTCGGCGCGGCATCCGCCATGACCATCGCGTCGGTGCCCGTGCCGCCCGAATCGACGCCCGTGCCGCCCGAATCGACGCTCGTGCTCGAGTCATTACCCGTGCCATCGCCGTTGCCGCTCGCGTCGACCGGCGCATCGATCGTGCGCGCGTCGTCGTTCGCCCCGATGTCATCGCCGAGCCCGCGGTGCGGCGAGCCACACCCGGCGAGGAGGACGAGCCAGACGAGCCTCTTCATCGCGGGCCCGTTCTAACACCGCGCCGGCGCAGCAACACCGATATTTTGCGCGGGGCGAACCGCGGTATCCTTGGAATAGATGGGGAGATTTGTGATCGCGTGCTGTGTGGTGGTGGCTGGCTGCGGGTTCTCCGTACCGGGCACCACCGGCGGCGACGACCAGATGGACCCAGATGCCGGAACGCCCGGTGACTGGTGGGATCCGGCGTACGCTTATCGCAGGCAGATCACCGTCACCTCGACAACGGCGGCGATCCCGGAGGCGTACTCCGTGATGGTCTCCGCCGACACCGCGGCGCTCGTCACCGGCGGCCACGCGCGCACCAACGGCAAGGACTGGCGTGTGGTGTGGCACAAAGCCGCCGGCATGTGGATGGAGCTCGATCGCTGGATCGACGACGCCGAGGGCACGCAGTGGAACGGCACCGATACGCGGACCTGGTTCCGCCTTCCAGTCGCGATGGCTGAGGCCGCCACGAATGGCGAGGTCTACGTCTACTACGGAGCGCAGAGCGGCAACTCCCCGCCGGAGCACCTCGACCGCGTGTTCGTGTTCGCCGATGACTTCGAGCAAGGGCTCTCGAAGTGGGCGCCGAACGGACGCGGAGAAACGGTGCTCGCGGATAGCACGCAGCATCGCGGCGGCGCGCAGAGCCTGCGGTTCGATACCGGCTCGACGTCCGCGGCCGGCCTGCATCGTGACGAGATGCTGCCCCAGGCCACGCTCCTGTTCTCGCACTACCTGCGGCAGATGCAGACCACCGCATCGTTCGGCGATACACGCGGCTTTGACATTCCGTACGCGCAGCGCGCACCGGGGTGGATCGACAATGCGCTTGCCGTATCGGCCGAGCTCGACAGCAACGACCAGCATCAGGTGTGGACGGTGCCAACGTCCTCGATCGTCAACTGGTTGCAGAACGTGGGCACCAACGTGTGGCGCAAGATCGAGATCGTCGACGAAGGCGCGACCAACCAGGTCAAGGCGCGCGCCGATGGCGGCACGTGGACCGGGAAGCTCCCCAGCGGGAACGCTATGGGCACGCAGATCCGGTCGCTCGCGCTCGAGGGCGAAGGCCAGCCGGGAACGTTCTGGCTCGACAACTACATCATCCGCCTCTACGTCGAGCCGGAGCCCACCGCGACGCTCGGCCCCGAACAGCCCCTTCCCTAGCCGCGCGTATCGGCGGCGAAGTCGAGGAACGTGTAGCGATTCCGGATCTCGCACGCGTGCTCGAGTGCATCGGTGAGCAGCTCGCCGGGCCAGCCGAGCGCCTCGGCGGTGGTGGGAGCACCGGCAGCGACGAGCACTTCCTCCATGCGCGCTGCGCCGTGCGTGACCGCCGCGATCCGCGTGCGCATCGCGTCCCACGATCCGCCGAGCTTGGCGGTGAGCGCCTCGGCTTGTGCCGCATCGAACAGCTTCGGCGCGATCTCCGCCCAGCATGCGTCGCCCGCGACCGGCCCGAACCGCGCGACCATCTCCTCGCGCGTCAGCGTGCTCGGATAGATCACGGGCGTCTCCTCCTGCGCGAGCATATGATCCTGCATACGCGCCATCGCGAGCGCACACACGCCGATCTGCTCGCCGTGCAACGCTTCCACCATGCCCGGCGGGTGGAGCATCTCGGCGTAGTGGCTGAGGAGGTGCTCGCCCTGGCTCGCGGGGAAGCTGCCACCGCAGATCGTCATCCCGAAGCCCGAGAGCACGAGCGTGCGCACGAGCAGGCGCATCGCGGCGAGGTCGCCGCGGACGAGGGCCGGCGCAGCGGCGAACAGCGCGGCCTCGTCGGCGGCGAGCATCGCAAACGGCGCCTCCCGGTACGGCCGATCGAGGAGCAGGTGAGAGAGCAACCAGTCGGCCTGGGCGGTGGGACGGCACGAGCTATCGCCCAGGCCCGCGCGGATCAGCGGTAGCGGCGCCGCGGCGAGCACGCGCAGATCGAAGAACACGCCGATCGGCGTCGCGGCGCGCACCGAGCGCTTGACCCCACCGCCCGTGATCGACGCACTCAGCGACGTGTATCCGTTCATCGACGGCGCGGTCGCGAACACTACCTGCGGCACGCCGCGCTCGAGGGCGACCATCTTCGAGAGGTCGTTGAGCGTGCCCGAGCCCACGGCGACCACCGCATCGGTGCCAGGCTCGATCGCGGTGGCGAGGCGCGCGATCGTCTCGATATCCGCGTCGAATGTACCGTCGAGGACGATGCGCTGCACGGTGAACGTGCCGGCGATGGCTCGTTCGACGCGCTCGCCGAGCGCCGCGAACGTGTTCGCATCAGAGATCACGGCGAGGCGCTTGCCGAGGCCAAGGCCGGTTAGCAGCTCCGCTTCGCGACCGTCGAGCGTGTCCTCGATCACCACCGCCCGCGATTCGGCGCGCAGCAGCTCGCCGGTCTCGGGATCCGGATACTGTCCTGCGAGCAGCAGCTCGATCGGATCAACTGCAGGCATCGAGCACGGCTCTCAGCTGCGACCGCAGCGATCCCACGTTCGGCGCGTACGAACCATCGAACACCGCGGAGCCAACGGTGAACGAGTCTGCGCCGGCGGCTGCGAGCGCCTTGATCTGCTGCTCGGACTTCACCGCGCCCGCGACGAGCAGGATGCCGTCGCCGATGCCGTGACGCGCCGCCTTCACCAGCTCGAGCGGATCCGCCTCGGTTGCGCGATATGCGAGCAGATCCACCCCCGCACAGCCCTTCGCGCGGAACCGCCGGCAGTCGTCCTCGACCTGCTGGGCGGAGCCACCGAGCTTGGTCGGATGATCGAACGGTCGGCCAGGGAACGGCAGGTACTGCGTCTTCGTGCCCTTCAGGATCTCGATCACCGCGTCGACCTGCGTGCCGCCGAGCAGGCGATCGATGCCGATGTCCGCGGCGACGCGCGCCGACTGTAGGCTCGCCTCGGCCGTGGTGCTCACGACCTCGAGGTAGCTCGTCGCGCCCATGTCCTTGATCCGGCGAGCGAGCTCGCGCAGCACCTCGGGCGGAACGCCGACGTCCTTGAAGCCGATGTGAGTCAGGCCGACGGAGCGGATGTCGTCGAGAACATCGAGGCCATCGGTGACGGTCTGATCCGACCGGGTCAGCATGAAGACAAAGTCCATCGTCGTCATCGTACCGCTATCGATACGGTGTCGCGTCCGGAAGCAGCGCACCAAGTACCGCACGCAGGTTGCCGACGAGCTCCCGCACGCGCGCGGCATCTGCAACCGGAGGCTCACCTGCCGGTAACAGCAGCGCCGCACTCACGACACCGTTCTCGACCTCGAGGTTGACGACGTCCTCGGGCCACCGCGTGATGAGCTCGACCAGGCGCTCCGCGGCGTTCGCGGCGAGCACGTCGCTCGCGGGTCGCGGCAGGCGGATGACGATCTTCTTGATGTCCTCGCTCGCGTCCGCCGGGTCGCCGATCGCGACGTTCACGCTGGCCGGCCGCTCGCCGATCCAGCCGAGGCCGAGATCCACCAGCGCGCCCTCGAGCTTGCCGTGGATCCCGAGATCCCCGAGCGCCAGCGGGCCGCCGAGCCACGCCGCGAGCGAACGCCATGCCGGGACGTCCGCGACCACCGATGGCGGTGCGGTGACCTCGCCCTGCTTGCTCGCGAACGTCAGCGCGATCAGCTCGAGTCGCGTGGCCATCACTGCGATCTCCGTCTCCTCCACCGAGGCGACCTGCCGCTCGAACACCAGCTCGCTATCGCCCCACCGCACCATCGGCCCGAGCGCGGCGCTCTCCATCAACACGGGCACCACTGCCTTGAGGAAGGGGATCGCCTGCGCGGGGTAGCGCGCCTTCACGTGATGCGCGCGGTCCCACGCGGCGATGTCGACCTCGACGTCCTTGAAGAACATGTGGCGCAGCGGCGATGCCGGCGCGACCGAGAGACCGAGTCCGAGCGAGTGCGTGTGCACGCTCGCGATCAAGAACGTGCCGGCCTCGCCGCGATACGCGTACGCGATCCGCACGTGCGCCTCGCCGAGATCCTTCTCGATCGCGAAGTCGTCGGGCTCGGGCTCGCCGCCCCGCCACTTGTTCTTTCCCGCGAACTGCGCGAACAGCTTCGCGATCCGTTCGTCGCCGAGGCGCGGCGCCGCTTCGAGCCGCGGCGTGGTCGCGGCGGCGCTGCGATCCACCACGTCGAGGGGAATCGAGAGATCGACGCGCCCCCCGAAGAACGAACCGGTGCGCGCGACCAGCCACCAGCGCAGGGTATGCGTCTCGCAGTCGAACGCGGGCGTCATCGAGGCCGGCAGCTTCAGCCGGAAGGGCACGCTGGTGCCGGCACTCCCTGCGGGGATCGTCAGCGTTGCCGCGATCTCCTCGCCGCGGCGCTCGCGGTTGCGGCCGCGCCCGATCAGCACGAGCTCGGGTACGAGTGCGAGCGCGACCTCGCGCGGCTTCTCGTCGTCGAGATGAAACACGGCGCACGTGCCGACCAGCTCCTCACCGGCGATCAGCTCAGTTGACGCCAGACCGAGCTCGATCCGGGGCTTGTTCGGCGCGTCGGTGCTGCGCATCGCCACCGGCCGGCGTTCGACCTTGGGCGGCGGGATGCGCACCGCGAAGTCGTACTTGTAGCGGCCGTCGAGCGCCCACGGGATCGAGACGTGGACGAAGAACCGCATGCGCGACCACGCCTGCCCGACCTCGTGCGTCGGCGGTGTACCGCTCGGCAGCACGTAGCGCGCGACGAACCGGGTGGTGGTCGCCGCGGGCAGCACACCGGGCCCCATGAGCTGCTGCGTGAGCTTCGGATACATCAGCCGCATCGACACGCGCGACTTGCCGCTTCCCACTGCCCAGCCCTGATCACCGTCGAGGCGCGCCTCGATGTACTCGATCTTCGTCTCCTTGGTCGCGGTGATGTTGACCTCGATCGAGATCTCGCGACCGACGAACAGAGGATCCGGTGCGGAAATGGTGACTTCGGGGCGTGCCATCGCTCACACGGAGGATACGACAAGCTGGGCAGATTGCTGTGACGTGACCGTGTCGGTCACTACCTGATCGCCGACGCGGCGCACCTGGGCTACTGTCTTCGCCATGACGATGAAGCGGCGCGATGCGCTCAAGACGATCGGCAGCCTGGCCGGTGCGGCCACGATGGCGAAGTTTCTCCCGGGCTGCGGCGGGGACGACAAGCCGAAGGGCATCACGACCTATGTCTACATGATGATGGAGAACCGGAGCTACGATCACCTGATGGGCGCGCGCTCGCTCGAGGGGCTCGGGGGCGATGGCCAGAAGTCGACCCTCGCGAACGCCGATATCAACGGCACGATGGTCGCGGCGTACAAGGCCGCGAACGACATGGGCAAGGCGGCCCCGAGCCTGTGCGATCCGGATCCGCCGCACGGCTGGGACGCGGCGCACATGAGCTTCAACAACGGCACCATGAGCGGCTTCCTCCAACAGCACCAGATGGATCACGGCAACGATCCCACGCTGACCGAGGTCATGAAGTACCTGGCCCGCGAGCACGTGCCGGTGACCTACGCGCTCGCCGACGCCTACACGAGCTGCGATCGCTGGTTCTGCTCGGTCATGGGCCCCACGCTGCCGAACCGCGCCTACTGGCACACCGGTACCTCGTTCGGCATCGACAACAACAACGAGGTCCTGACGAAGTTCAGCTCGGGCGTCCCCGTCCCGACCATCTACAACCGCCTCGACGAGGCCGGCGTCGACTGGTGCTACTACTACGGCATCCTCCCGGTCGTCTCGCTGCTCGGCAACCCGGGCCCCTACGCGCTCGACCTCGGACCCCAGGATGGCACCGGCCGGATCCGGCGGTTCGGCGACTCGCACTTCGGCGAGGGCCAGTTCTTCAAGGACTGCGCCGCCGGCAAGCTGCCATCGGTCGTGTACATCGATCCCGCGTTCGGGACGAACGACGATCACCCGCCCGTGCACCCGTCGCTCGGCCAGGAGCTGGTCGGCGCCGTGTACACCGCGCTCGCGAACTCGCCGCAGTGGGAGAACATCCTGTTCGTCCTCACGTACGACGAGAACGGCGGCTACTTCGACCACGTGCCGCCGCCGACCACCGTCGACGACACCCAGGCAAAGTACGGCAAGGCGGGTTTCGAGCAGATGGGGTTCCGCGTGCCGGCGATCGTCGCCGGGCCGTACGTCAAGCAGGGCTTCATCAGCTCCGTGGTGCGCGACCACACGTCCGCGCTCAAGCACCTGCAGACCGTGTTCGGTCTCGAATCGATCAACGGCCGGATCGACGCGGCGAACGACCTCACCGAGTGCCTCGACATGGATCGCCTCGCACGCAACGACTGGGCGAAGCCGATCACGATGCCCGCGATCAACCCCGAGGACTATCCGTACGCCAACGCGGCCTGCAAGGGCGGCGGCTTCCGCACCACGGCGATCGACCCGATCACCCAGTACGCAGAGGAGCACCCGGAGGCCTTCAAGAAGGGAGAGGACCTCCGTGACTCCACGGACATGTACCTCCAGGGAATCCGCGACTACTACAACGCAAACCGCGGGTAACAAACTATCGCTCGACAGACCCGGGTAGCGACGCTAGCGTCCGCGGCCATGAGAGCCTTCGTTGGTCTGGTGGTGATCCTGGCGGCGTGCGGCCCCAGCAAGCGCAGCGGCGACGACGACGGGAATGGCGACGGCGGAACCGACGCCGAGCCCGTGAACCTCTGCAAGGTGCAGAGTGACGAGTCGGGCATCGGCATGTGCGATGACATCGCGCCACCGGGCAGCTTCGAACCGGAGCTGCAGTGGGCATGGACTGGCCCCGGCAACGAGACCTACTCGATCGTCACTCCGCTGGTCGCGAACCTCACCGATGACAACGGTGATGGCGTGATCGATCTGTGCGACTCGCCCGAGGTCGTTGTCGTTGTCGGGCTTGTACCAAGCGGCGGCCAGCCCGGCGCGCCCGGCCACATCTACCTGCTCGACGGCAAGACCGGAACGCAGGAGCGCATGTTCCCGACGGTCGTCGACAACACGGTCACGCCCGCGCTCGGGGATCTCGATCACGATGGCGTCCCCGAGATCGTCACAGTGGACCAGCAGGGTCGCCTGTACGCGTTCTCCAACACCGGTGCGATCAAGTTCGGCCCCGCGGGTCAGTGGGCGGGCGATCACTACTCCGGTGCGATCGCACTCGCCGACATGGATCACGACGGCGAGGTCGAGATCATCGGCGGCAACACCGTGTTCGACCACAATGGTGTCGTGAAGTGGACCGCCGCGGCCCCCCAGGCGTCGTGGAACGCCTCGACGGTCGCGGACCTCGACGGCGATGGATTGCAGGAGCTCGTGCTCGGGGCGTCAGCGTTCCACTCCGACGGTACGCTGTACTGGAACACGAACCTCGCCGGCGGCTACCCGCAGGTCGCTAATCTCGACGACGATCCGGAGCCCGAGGTCCTGCTGACGAACCCCAACGGCGTGTCGCTGATCAATCACGACGGCACGATCAAGTACCAGGATCTGCGCCCCACCGGGGTCGGTGTCGGTGGCACCTCGTGGATCCGCCCGGCGACCATCCACGACTTCGACGGCGATGGCAAAGCGGAGTACGCGATGAGCTCCGCGAGCTTCTACACGCTGTACAACGCGAACGGCACGATCAAGTGGAGCACGCCGGTCTCCGACTCCTCCGGCATCGCCGCGGGCACCGCGTTCGACTTCCTCGGTGACGGAACCGCGGAGGCGATGTACGCCGACGAGCAATTCCTGTTCGTGTTCGGTCCCACCGGTCAGCCGCTGTTCTCGATGCCGCGCACGAGCGGCACGTTGAGCGAGTACCCGGTCGTCGCCGACATCGACAACGATGGCTCCGCAGAGATCGTGGTGGTCTCGAACACGCTCAGCGGCACGCCGTCACCGACCGTGCAGGTCATCCGCGACAAGATGGATCGCTGGATCCAGGCGCGCCGGATCTGGAACCAGCACACCTATCACGTCACGAACGTGCGCGAGGACGGCACCATCCCGCAGTACGAACAGCCGTCGTGGAAGCGGCTCAACACGTTCCGCACGAACGCGCAGATCAACGGCTCGGGCGTGTGCCAGCCGCCGATTCTTTGATCAGTCCGCGACGAGGTTCTTCCACTTCGTCAGGTAGCCCGCGAACAGCGGAGACACGGCGCGCTCGTACAGCTCGGCGCGCGTGATCGGCGGCCGCTTGATCGCATCGTCGCCCTTCGGTGCGTCCTTCGGCCAGTCAGGGTTCAGGATCGCGGAGCGCCCGAGCGCGACCATGTCGGCGCCCTTTGCGAGCTGGCCCTCTGCATCCGCGAGCGACCAGATCTTGCCGGCCGAAATGATCGCCACGTCCTTCGGCACCGCGGCGCGCGTCAGCGTCGTGGCGTGCTGGTCGGGACGCTTGAGCGTGTTGCGCGCAACGTCCCACAGCGAGATGTGGATGAAGTCCGCACCGTCCTCGGCGAGCCACCCGGCGACCTGGAGGTTGTCGTCGAGATCCATGCCGCGCGCCTGACCGAAGTCCTCGAGCGAGAGCCGCACACCCACCGCGAAGCGAGGCGATACACGCGCGCGCACGGCACGGGTGACCTCACGGACGAGGCGCGCGCGGCCGACGAGATCGCCGCCCCAGCCATCGGTGCGCGGGTTCATCGTGCGCGACAGGAACTGCGAGAGCAGATAGCCGTGCGCGCCGTGGAGCTCGATGCCGTCGAAACCGGCGCGCTCGGAGCGGACGGCGGCGGCAGCGAACTGCTCGATGACGCGCGCGATGTCGTCGGTGGTGCCCGCGCGCGGTGGCGAGAAGCCCGGTGTCTCCTCGGTCCAGGTGCTCGCGCTCCACGTCTGCTCGCCGGTCAGCGCGGAGTCCGCGCGCACGCCGCCGTGGAACAGCTGGACCATCGATGTCATGCCGCCGGCCTTGCAGCGAGTGGCGAGGCGCGTGAGGCCGGGAAGGCACTCGTCGCGGTCCACGCCGAGCTCGCCGGGCCACGCTTTGCCGTCGAGCGCGACGTACGCGGCGCACGTCGCGACGATGCCGAAGCCACCATCGGCGCGGCGCGCGAGCCAGGTCAGCTCGTCCTCGCCGAGCAACCCATCGGGCTGCGATTGCATGTTGGTCATCGGGGCGAGCGCGATCCGGTTAGGGATCACGAGGCCGCAGCGGAGGGTCAGGGGCTGGTACAGCACTCCCTCTAGATACTCCACCCCACGTTCAGGTTCAGCAGCGGGCCCACCTTGCTCTCCTGTTTCGTCTGGGTGGCCGAGTCCGCGCGCAGCGTGATGAACGTGACGCCGAGCTGCGTATCGATCGTGAAGCCGATCCGGCTCGTCCACTTGTAGCCGACGAACGGCGAGAGCCCGAGTCCCTTCCCCCGCACCTCGACGCCGGTATTGTCGGTGCTCGCCTTGACGTAGATCGCCTCGCCGCCGATCTGCATGCCGTGGCGGAAGTTGCCGAGCACGTAGTAGCGCAGACTCGCGCCGGCCTCGTAGACCTTGATCAATGCGTTGGTGTCCATGTCGCGGATGGCACCGGCGCCGGCGATGACCGCAACGCCGAGCTTGGGCGCGACGCGAAACTCACCGGTGACCTCGATCATCGGCAGGATCATGTGGAGCGGAGAGATCGTGAGCGCGGCCGTCGGCAACGGGCGCGGCGGAGGCGCCTCGGGCGGGATGACGGCCACCATTGCCACGGGCGCCGGTGCGGGCTCGACCCGCGGCGGCGATGCAGGGTCGGCACCTGGAGCTTGTGCATGCGCGACATGCGCCCCGAGAAGGACTGCGAGCGAAGCTAACGAGACGTTCTTCATGGCGCGGCCTTCGTGCATGGGCGGGACCACGCACACACTGACTGGTCGGACCGGCGGAAATGTCGCGCTCTCCGACGACGACTGGTCATTGGTTCCAGTCATCTGAAGGTGCAACCTGGGCTACGCGTGACGCTCCGTTCACACTCGCGCGGGTTCGAGCGTTCTCGCTCCGGTCTCTCGAGATCGCGACATCTCGGTCAGCGCTTCGGCGCCGCGTTTCTCGCGCGCGACGCGATCCTTGGTTGCCGCGGCGAGATCATCGCCGAACAGATCCGCGTCGCCGAACCGCGCCACCTTGGCGAGCGCGACGAGCTTCGGTGCGTCCGCGATCGCGACCACGATGAGGCAGTGAGAGTCCGAGCTGATGTCGAGCTGCGCGAGCTGCAGGCCGTGCGCGCGGAGACGCTGGCCCGAAATCTCGAGTAGCTCCCAGGTCGAACGATCGTCGAGGCTCACCTCCCGCTTCATCCACGCGCACGCCCCGCGCGGGACCCCGCGAAGCGCTCCGATTGCCCACGCCACGGTCTCGGCATCGGTCTTCCAGTCGATCTCGTGGCAGGCCTTCGCGGCGATCAGCCCGTCGACGAGCGCGATCCACGCCAGGGATGGCCCGGGCGCATCGATGTTGCGCTCCGCCAGTCGGGCGGCGCGGGCGCGGTAGTAGGCCGCCGGCTGTGTGGCCGCCTGCGTCACGATGCCGGGGAGAGACCGCGCCGCCGGCGCGAGCAGGCGGGCGATGGCCAGCAGTGCGTCGAGCCGGCGTACCGAGACGGGCATCCGTCACATCATAGCTGGGGTCAACTGTCGCCAGCAGATTGCTACGAGCGAGTGGGTGGCGTTTGCTATGGTCCCCCTCGATGAGGGCGAACGTTTCTGTTGCGGCGTTGTTTGTAATCGCAGCCTGCGGACCGGGTGCAAAGGATCCAGCGAAGGATCTGATGTCGATCTCGGTCGAGCCGGAGAACGCGACGCTCGAGTACATGGGCACACCGCTCACGCTCGACTACACGGCGATCGGCCACTATGCCGATGGCCATGATGCTCCGGTCCCCGACGCGGTGTTCGCGCTCGATGCGGACGGCACACTGCTCGGCAATATCAATGTCGCGCAGTTCCAGGCGACCGGTTCCGCCGGTGGCAAAGGCGGCGTGATCGCCCAGGCCGGCGCACTCACCGGCGGGACGTCGGTGATCGTCGTCGTTCACCCGGTGCATCTCGGCCCTGGCGTACCGGCGAACGGCGCCGACAACTTCCCTGATAACCCGCCGATGGGACCGAACTCTCCGACGGTGATGTATCCGCTCGACGGCGCGGTCATGCCCGCGAGCGTCGGAGCACCCGACGCGCAGTGGGAAGGCCCGAACGCCGCCGGCGATCTGTATCGCGTGCGGATCACGGCGGGCTCGTTCGCGACGGTCGACACCATCCTCGCCGCGGGCCCCGGCTTCAAGCTCGACAACCAGGTCGCCGGTGCTGACTGGCGCATGCTCGTGAGGAGCGCCGGTGCGGGGCCGATCCGGTTCGACGTCGCGCACTGGAACCAGGCGAGCAGTGCGACCGGCGGCGCGGCGCGCACGGTCCGCATGATCACCGCCGACGTGACGGGCGCGATCTACTACTGGAACCTGGGTCAGGGTCAGATGGAGCGCATCGACGCGATGGGTCGTGCGCCCGCGATCCCGAACCCGCCGATGCGATCCGATGGCAGCCGCTGCGTGGCCTGCCACACCGTCAGCCACGACGGCCGCTATCTCTCCGGCTCGCTGTGGGGCGGTGGTCTCGAGGGCGGCGTGTTCGACATGAGCGATCCGCGGATCCAGACCAGCAATCCCGCGCCGACGATTGCGCCTGTCGTCGAGGGCAGCTCGTACACGCAACTGTTTTCCACGTTCAACCAGGACGCGACCCGCCTGATGATCAACCGGGGCACGGGCAGCCTCAGCGTGATCGATCCCCGCACCGGTGCTGCCGTCGCCACCGCGGGCACGGCGCTGCCGACCGCCAACGCGTCGCACCCGGCGTGGTCACCCGATGGCACATCGGTCGCCTTCATCAACAACATCACGAGCGGCGGCGGCCCCGTGGGCTGGGCCATCGACTACGACCGCGGCGATCTGCAGGTCATCTCGTCGAGCGCCGGCGATACGTTCGGTGCGCCGGCGAACCTCGTCGCGGCGGCGTCGGTGCCCGCACAGTTCGCAGCACCGTCGTGGCCGACGTTCTCGCCGGATTCGCAGTGGATCGCCTACGGCGCAGGCACGAACTCGCGCGGTGCGTCGGGCGCCACGCCGTACCCGGGCGCGCTGTTCCTCGTCAACAAGGCCGGCGGCGCCAAGGTGCGCCTCGACACCGCGTGCGGCGGCGCCCTGCTCTGCTACCTGCCGAACTTCAGCCCGTACGATGTCGGCGGCTACTACTGGCTCATCTACTACAGCTTCCGCGACTACGGCAACGCGCTCGCGGGAACCAAGGGCGCGGTCCGCCGGCAGATGTGGATCACGGCGATCGACAAGTCGAAGCTGGCCCTCGGCAGCGTCGACGCGAGCTCGGTCCCG
>JBBRBG010000103.1:0-32553 GCA_038206055.1 Haliangiales bacterium | reverse complement strand
GGTCGCGAGGACCTTGAGGACGTAGAAGGAGCAAACCGACGTGTTGATCTCCTTCTTCTCGATTCCGATGACCTCGGCTACGCCGTGGGCCGGATACACGGCCTTCTCACCGATCTTGAAGTCGTTGCTCATGCAGGTGGGGTCTCCTCGAAGCAATGCTAGTGCCATCGCGAATTCGCGCTGTTGCGGCGCGAATCTGGCGCGAGGCGTGTCAGCCTGTCACAGCTGTTAAAACCGAAAAAAACCGGTTTCCGTAACGCGGGGCGCAGGATATCAGCTCGGAGGCCTGGAGCCAGGCAAATCTCACCACGGCGGGTCGACTAGCCGCTGGCCGGTTGGGATTTCGGGGACTTGGGTCGACGAGAAAATGTGAGATCTGGCGAGGTCTGGTACCCTTTTCTTCACGAGTGAGGGGTTCGATCGGGCAGCTGCTCATCCAGCAAGGCGTCATCGGCGCCGGCGAGCTTGCCGACGCTCTTTCCCGCCAGAGCGGCCGCCACCCGGTCGTGTCCGAGCTCTATGCGCTGGGCTACGCGAGCGAACGGCAGCTCGCGATGGCGCTGTCCGCGCAGACCGGCTGGTCCGGCATCGTGCTGGACGAGTCGACGATCCGGCTCGAGGTGCTCGAGTACGTGTCTCTCGAGTGGGCGCGGATCTTCTCGGCGCTCGTGGTCTACGAGGACGAGACCATGCTGATCGTCGCCGCGGCGCGGCCCGAGGACGCGATCGTCCCCGCGCGCGAGCTCGGCGCGAGCCGCGGCAAGACCGTCGAGCTGCGCATCGCGCTCGACATCACGCTCGCGCGCACGATCCGCGTCGCGTTCAAGCGCTGGAAGATGGGCGAGCTGTTCCTCGTCGGGCCGGAGTCGACGCGCACCGGCAGCTTCCTCGCGCAGGTGCATCCAGATGGCGGCGATCAGGAGGAGCACCGTCGCGCTCAGCGCGCGCTCGCCGAGGAGGCCGCGCGGAACATCGAGCGCTCCGAGGATCTTCCGAGCGAGGAGATCTCGATCGCCGGCGCCACGCTGACCGGTGACTGGCAGGTCAACACGATCGCGAACGCGCCCGGCGACGCGCACGATCCGCTTGTCGAGGAGCGGACCATGGTGATCGCCGCCGAGCTCGATCGCGGCGACGATCCCGACCCGCACGCGGGCGGCACGCGCGCGCTCGTCGTCGATCCCGATCCGCCCGGTCGCATCCACCTCGTCGCCGAGCTCGAGCGCCTCGGCTACGAGTGTCAGGCCGTGGCCTCCGGCACGCGGGCGCTGGAGCTGTTGTCACAGCTCTACTTCGATCTCGTGTTCGCCGATATCGCGACCCCCGAGGTCGATGGTCTGAAGATGTGCCGCGCGATCAAGCGCAGCCGCCGCCTCGGCCGCTGCAAGGTGATCGTGACGACCTCCGTCGTCGACTCCGGCCAGGTGCCCGATGCGGTGCTGCAGCAGCACGCCGCCGATGGCTACCTCGAGAAGCCACTCGACAACCGGCGCCTTCATCGCCTGCTGCGCGAGCTCTCGAACGAGGAGAAGCTGGATCACGAGGTGCTGCTCGCCGATGCGCTCGCCGCTTATCAGGCCGGCGACATCGACGGCGCGATCGGCCGGCTGCGCGATGCGCTGGTCGGCGATCCGTCGAGCCCGAAGCTCCACTTCATGCTCGCGAACATGCTGCAGCGCGCGTCGCGCTGGGCGGAGGCCGTCGACGAGTACGAGGCCGTTGTCGATCTCCAGCCCGCGTACTTTCCCGCGCTGACCCGGCTCGCGTATCTCTACTTCCGCCAGGGCCTGCCCGCCCGCGCCGTCGAGACCTGGCGGCGCGCGCTACCGGTGTGCGAGGACCCGGCGCTGCGGCGCAACATCGAGCTGTTCATGCGCAAGCTCGTCGCCGACATGTCGAAGCAAGACACCGCGTCGGGCTAGGCGAGCGTGCCGGGGTTCATGATGCGATCGGGATCGATCGCGGCGCGCAACGCGTCGAGATAGATGTCGAGCTTCGTCGCGCGCGCGCCGAGTAGCCAGCCGCCGGCGCCGGCGGCGGCGACCTCCGCCGAGGCCACGAGCTCGTCGGGGCCATCGATCGTGAAGAACACCACGGCGCCATCGGCATCGAACCGCGAGATGTGCGCGCGCGCGTTGCCTCCGGTCGCGACCACGTGGTCCGCGACCGCGTGGTAGACGCCGCGCAGCTTCGACGGCGTGGCCATGATCTGGAGCGACGGCGAAGGTCCGGGCGTGGGCTCGCCCGCGTGCAGGCGGCGCCACCATAGCTCCGCGAGCGCGAGATCACCGGTGCGACCGCCCTCCGCGAGCACCGCGCTGGTGATGAGGTCGCGATCGCACGCCGCGAGATCGGTGGGCCCGGCGGTCGCCGCGCACAGCAGCGCTTGCCCGGGTGTGAGCGAGAAGCCGTCGAAGTGCTTCGCGGACTCGGCGGCGTCGTAGATGCGCAAGCCCGACGGCGCGGCCTCCTCGCGCAGCGACAGCAGCACCGCCGACACCGCTGCATCGATCGACGGCAGGATGTACGACGCGATGAGCCGCGCCTCGGGCTTCGCGTGGATCCGCAGCACGACGCTCGTGATGAAGCCGATCGTGCCCTCGCTGCCGCACAGCACGCGCGCCAGATCGGGACCGGTCGCACGTCGCGGCGCGACCCGCGTGTGCACGGTACGGCCATCGGCGAGCACCGCCGAGACGCCGACCACCGCCTCCTCGAAGAAGCCGTGGCGCGCACTCGATTTTCCAGGGGTGCGCACGGCGATCAGGCCACCGAGCGACGACGTCAGCACCACCGGCGGGTAGTCGCCGATCGAGAGATTGCGCGGCGACAGGATGCGCTCGAGCTCGAGACCGGTGAGCCCGGCCTCGGCGTGCACGAGCAGCGACATCTCGTCGAGCTGAAGCACCTGATCGAGGCGCTTCGTCGAGATGAACACGCGCGCGCGCTCGTCCTTGCCGCGCTGCGGACGCCCGCCCGCGCCGACGGGATGGATCGCAGCCTTGTGCGCGCCGGCGCGTCGGATCACCTCGGCGACCTCGGCCGACGAGCCGGGAGAGACGCGCCAGTTGCCGGCGTCGAGCTCCTCGACATGCTCGCTGCCGATCGCGGCGATCAGCTCGCGCACCAGGTCGCGCTCGGCGCTCATTGGTCGCGACCTCGCGGGCGCTCCCGCAAGCCCATCTTGCCGGGGTTCATGATGCCGTCGGGATCGAGGCTCTGCTTCGCCGCCTCGAAGATCGCCATCGCTTCGCGGTGCTCGCCGGCCATGTACGGCGCCTTCAACAGGCCCACGCCGTGGTGGTGGCTGATCGTCGCGCCCACGCGCGTGGTCGCCTCCATGCCGTCGCGCCAGATCGCGTCGTACAGGCGCTCGGCCGCGGCGTGGTCGGGCGCCGTGCCCGCGAACGTGAAGTAGATCGAGCAGCCATCGGCGTAGGCGTGGGAGAAGTGCGCCATCACCAGCGCGTGGCGACCGATCGCGGTGCGCACCGAGTGATAGAGGTCCATCAGACGCTCCCAGCTCGACGCGACCTCCATCGTGTCGACGAACGCCCCGTCCCGGAACATCGGGCTCATCCGGTAGCTCACGTGATAGCGGTTCTTCAGCCAGGCCCAGCCCGGATCCTCACCCTTGTCCCGCGCGCCGAGCGTCTCGAGCTCGTGGAACGTGAGCGCGGCCTCGACCTCGGTGCGGATCCGCGCGCCCTCGAGTCCGATGATCAAGCGACACCCGCGGCGCGCGATCTTCTCGGCGACGGTGCCGAACACCTTGTTGACGATCGACGATCTGCCGAGGGCCGCGTTCATCGCGGTCTGCCGCGTTCCTTTGCCGCGTGCGAAGTTGAGGAGGCGCTCGACGATGCCATCGTCGTTCGGTGGCTCGGGCTGCGGCCACGCGGGCAGGGCGCCGGTCGCGATCGGCGGCACCGGGCCGCGGATCTCGTGCGGCGGCGGATCCTCGTGGCTACCGAACGAGTTGATCAGCGTGTCGAGCTCGTCGTAGAGGCGGATCACCGCGGGGCGAAGGCCCTTCTGCAGCACGCGGCGGATCGCCTCGACGCCGGCGTGGACATCGTCGACCTCGAAGCCGCGAAACACGCGGAGCTGCGGCGCGGGTGACACGCGCAGGCGCGCCGACGTGATCACGCCGAGCGTGCCCTCGCTGCCCACGAGGAGCTGGTTCCAGCTCGGACCGCGCAGCGCGCGGTTCGGCCCATCGGTCTCGATCAGCTCGCCGCGGCCGGTGACCATCGAGAGACCGGCGACGCGATCCTCGACCTTGCCGTACTTCGTCGAGAGCTGACCGGCGGCGCGGCACGCGATCCAGCCGCCGACCGTGGAGCAATAGATCGACGAGGGAAAGTGACCGAACGTGTAGCCGCGGCGCGCGAGCTCGCGCTCGAACCGCTCGCCGTTGAGGCCGGCCTCGACGTCGCAGATCAGCTCGTCGCTGTGCACCGAGCGCAGCGCCTGCATGCGCTTCGTATCGATCGTGATGCCACCGCGTACGGGCACGGCTCCGCCGCACACCCCCGATCCACCTCCGTACGGCACGATCGGGATCTTCTGCTCGCGCGCGAGCTTCACGATGCTGATCACCTCGCGCACGTGCTCGGGCCACACCACGGCGTGCGGGCGCGGACCGTCGTACTCGCCCTCGCGATACGAGAGCAGCGCGCGCGGCCACATGTCGCGGGCGTAGGTGTCGAGGTCGACGGCGCGCATCGAGACGCGGCGCGGTCCAATGATCGCTTCGAGATCGCGCTGCAGGCGATCGACATCGACGCGTGTCATCGCGTGGACCGTACCAGAGGACCCGACCCCTGGTGTAGCTTCACGCGGTGAACGCCTCCGACCTTCGCACCATCACCGTGATCGGCGCCGGCACCATGGGCCACGGCATCGCACATGTCGCCGCCATGATGGGTGCGACCGTGCATCTCTACGACGCGCTCGCCGGTCTCGCCGCGGCGGGCAAGGACAAGGTGGGCAAGAACCTCGCGAAGGGCGTGGAGCTCGGCAAGGTGGAGCCAGCCGCACGCGAGGCGGCGCTCGCGCGCATCCTCCCGTTCGACGAGCTCGCTCCGGCCTGCGCCGGCACTGACTGCGTGATCGAGGCCGTGCCCGAGCGCCTCGACCTCAAGCACGAGATCTTCCGCGACCTCGAGAAGCTGACGCCGGGTCACGCGCTGCTGGCGACCAACACGTCATCGCTGCCGATCTCGTCGATCGCAAGCGCGATCACCACTCCGGGCCGCGTGGTCGGGATGCACTTCTTCAACCCCGTGCACATCATGAAGCTCGTCGAGGTCGTGCAGCACGCCGCGGCGGATCCCGCGATGGTCGCGCTCGCGGTCGCGCTCGCGGAGCGGATGGGCAAGACGCCGATCACGGTCACCGATAGCCCGGGCTTCGCGTCGAGCCGGCTCGGTCTCGTGATCGGGCTCGAGGCGATGCGCATGGTGGAGCAGGGTGTGGCGTCGGCTGCCGACATCGACACGGCGATGAAGCTCGGCTACGGCCATCCGATGGGCCCCCTCGAGCTGACGGATCTCGTCGGCCTCGATGTTCGGCTCGGGATCGCCGAGTACCTCGCGGAGGCGATCGGCCCCGCGTTCACGCCACCGCAGACGCTGCGCGACAAGGTCGCCGCGGGTCACCTCGGCAAGAAGTCGGGCCAGGGCTACTACCGCTGGTCGCCCGACGGCAAGCGGCTCTAGGAGCCGGTAGACGGAGATGTCGAGAACTGCGTCGGCGGAGCATTCGCTCGTGTGCACCTGCGCCCCGAAGTCCCGAAGGGACACGAAGCAGAGTCTTCTCCTGGAGGAGAAAGCCTCTTCTTGGGGAACTTCCGGTCTTCGGGGCGCACCTGAACCAGCGAGCTCCGTCGTGGCGGTCGTCTACGCCCCAGGTTCCTCTAGGGATCGTCGTCCCTGATCGTGAGGACCTTGTTCGTCCCGCCGCGCACGACGTTCGTCAGCGAACCGTTCCCGGCGATCGCGATGTGGACCTCCTCGGTCCCGCCGCTGTTGGTCTCGCGGATCGTGTCGGCGACGACGCGGATGGTCAGCGTGCCGAACGTGGCGCCGGGCGCGATCGACACCGGATCACCGATCACGATGTAGTCGCTCGGCGTGGTGGCGTCGCTGCCGGTGAACACGAACTGCACCTGGATCGGCTTTGCGGATGCGGCGTCGAGCGAGACCACATACGGATAGTCGGTGTCGTCGGTGTTGCCCTCGTTCACGGTCTGGCTGGCCGTGACGATCGACACGGTCGGCGGCGGATCGTCATCGGTGATCGTCACCAGGTCGGTTGTGCCCGCGGTGATCGTGACGTTGACCGGGTTCGCCAGGGCGAGGCCAAAGCCCTCGTCGAACTCGTCAATGGCGTCGTCGATCAGCGTGATGGCGAACGTCTTCGTGGTCTCGCCCGGCGCGAATGTCAGCGTCTGCCCGGCCGGGAACGAGTAGTCCACACCGAGCGTTGCCGCGATCGTTGGCGACAGTCCCTGCACGACATCGACGCTGATCGGCTTGCCGCTCGGCGCCGACAGCTGAACCGCGATGTCCACCGTGTTCGTGTTCTCGGCCTTCGCCTGCTGCGTCACCATGAACGCCACCGTCGGCGGCAGATCGTTGTCGAGAATGTTGTGGTCGTGCGAGGCCACCATGCCGACCACGACGTTCGAGGAGCTGGTCAGCGTGACAAGCACGTTCTCGTCGAACTCGTCGAGTGCATCGTCGGTGATCGGCAGCGCGATCGACTTGCTCGTCATCCCGGCCGAGAACGACACGGTGCCCTGCGTCAGCGTGTGATCGAGGCCGGGGCTCGCCGTGCCGTTGACGACGAAGTCGACCGAGACGTCGACCATCGACGGCGTGGTGAGGGAGACCAGGAGCTGCGGCGAGCTCGCCTCGTCGGCGGCGGAGGTCGGGAGCGTGAAGTTCACGCGCGGCAGGATGTCGGAGCTGATCGTGACCGTGTGGCGGCTCGTGCCGAGCACTGCGCCCGTCGCGTTGGACAGCTCGATCTCGATGGTCTCGCTGTCCTCTTCTATTCCGTCCTCGTTGATCGTGACGGGGATCTTCGCCTCGGTCGCTCCGGGCGGGATCGTGAGGGCGTTGTCGCTGCCCTGGTAGTCGGGGCCGTTCGTGGCAGTGCCACCCGTGAAGCGATACTGGACGGTGACGAGGCCGCCGGCCGGCGCATCGAGCGCGACCGGGATCATCACGGCGCCGGAGAGCTCGTCCTGGAGCGACGTCGATGACAGGAAGCCGACCGTGCTCGGCCCATGCCCATCGCCGCCGCCGGCGTTGGTCGCGGAGAAGCCGCACCCGGAGGCCACGATCGCGATCCACGCGCCCAGCGCACCTGACCTCACCCGACCATTCTAGTTGAAGTTCGGGACCCCCCGGAACTCTATCGCGATCAGGACGTGGGGCGCGGTCGCTTCGTGCGGGTCGGGCGATCTGGGCGGGTCCCCGCCTTGGTCTTCGCCGTGCGGCCCTTCGGCGGATCGAGCTCCGAGAGCTCCGCGGCCTGCAGCTCGGGGTTGAGCGCGAACGCCGCGAGGTGACCCTCCGACGGAGACTCGCGCTGCAGCATGCCGACCGTCAGTGCGGTGCCCGGATCGACGGGGCGACCATCGATGCGGACCTCGAAGTGGAGGTGCGGGCCGGTGGCGCGGCCCGTCGAGCCGACCTGACCGATCCGCGTGCCGGCGGTGACGATCGCGTCCTTCTTGGTCTCGATGCGGCGCAGGTGGCCGTAGCGCGTGATCACGCCGCCGCCGTGATCGACATAGATGACGTTGCCGTAGCCGCCCTGGCGACCCGCGAACGTGACGACACCGTCGCCGGCGACCATCACCGGCGTGCCGGGCTGTGCGCGGATATCGGCGCCCGAGTGGAACTTGCGGTAGTGGCGATACGGATCGTCGCGCCAGCCAAAGCCGGAGGTCGCCCACGACGTGTTCGAGGCCGGCAGCGGCGTCCACGCGAGGCACGTGACATCGGGGATCGCGATCCCGGCGTTGTTCGCGAAGGTCGCGAGCCGATCGGCGGCGGCCTTCATGACCCCGCGCATGCCGAGCTTCCAGCGGACCAGGCGCTCGACCACGATGTGCGGGATGAGATCGACGTCGAACGCGTTCGCGATCCGCGCCACGATCAGCGTCGAGGCGCTCGAGGGTTCCTCGATGGGCGGCGTCGCATCCTGGGACTTGGCGGCTGCCGGCAGCGCCGGAAGCAAGAGACCCAGGAGAACGAGGGGGCGGTACATCGTGGACAGCCAGTCTTTTGCGCCAGCACCACCCAGGTCAATGTAGGCATTCAGGTTTCCGCCACCGTGTAAGCCGAAGACAGTTTGGCGTTGCACCTGATGACCTCGGTCTGCAGAATGCGCGCGCCGTGAAGTCCCGCTGGCCCATCATCTCGCTCGCTCTCCTCGCCGCAGTCGCGTTCGCGATCTCCGTGTGGGCCGGGCGCTGGTGGTCGATCGGCGACGTCGAGATCGGTCCGTTCGGCTCCAAGCAGTGCTTCGGCGGTGAGTGTCGCCCGACGAGCCTGACCTGGATCGGCGGCAGCGAGCGCTGGATGCGCATGGGCATGGCGACATGGGCCGGCGGCCTGATGGCGATGCTCGTCCTCCTGATCATGGCTGCCGGCGTCGCGGCGAAGCGGATTCCGAGGCTCGCGGCACGTACCGCGCTCGTCGCGATCGCCACGGTGACGATCACCGGCGTGCTGTTCATCATGCAGTACCCCGGCGTCGACAACGCGACGGTGGATCGTGGCCTGTGGCTGTGGCTCGCCGCGATCGTCCTCGGGAGCATCGCTGCGGTCGGCGTCGTCCGCGCGCGGATCCCCGCCGCCGTCGATTAGATCGTCGGTGCGATCGCGGGCGCCTGCTGCATCGCTGCGGCAGCAACGGCTTTCGTCGCGGCTTCGGCATCGTCGAGGCGCAGCGCCGTGCGCGCCATCGAGCGGATCACGAAGAACGCGATGACCGTCAGCGCGATCGGGATCAGGATCATCATGCTCGCGAGCGAATCGAAGCCCTCGAAGTGCAGCGGCTGCTGTACGAACACCGCGCAGTCATAGGCGCCGTGGAAGGCCACCGCGAGCAGGTAACCGCCGATCAGGCCCAGACCCTTGCCGTCGAACCGCCGGCGCGCCGCCATGTATCCGATCATGCCGGTCCACATCGCGTGGCCCGGAACTGCGAGTAATGCTCGTGCGAACCACACGTACAGCTGTCCGTTGAGCGACTCCTGCCCGAGCAGATATCCGACGTTCTCGACGAGCGCGAAGCCGAGGCCGGCGCGGCTCGCGTAGACGATCCCGTCCAGGCGCTCGTCGAACTCCGGGCGGCGCCAGACGATCCAGTAGACGACGGCGATCTTGCACGCTTCCTCGACGCCCGCGGCGACCACGAACGAGCGATAGCTCGCGCCCTGGTACGTGTACTGCGGCAGGATGCTGGCGCCGACTCCGTCGGTCAGCCACCCCTCCAGGAAGATCGCGGGGATCACCGAGAGCATCCCCACAAAGGTGACCAGGCGGCGCGTGCTGGCAGGCTCGGGGCGCTTCCGGTCCAACCGGTCCACGATCCACATCGCGACGATCGCCGGGATAACGCCGCTGAGCGCAACCTGAAAGTGACTGTTCACCGCAATCGAGTATGCCCGTGATGATGGTTCGTGTCGTCGGGGCCGGTAGCTTGACACATGGTGCCAAGCAGCCGATTCTTCTAGCGTGGCGCCACCGGAGCCCACCGCGGGCGCACCCTTGCGGGTCGGCCGGTATGAGGTGATAAGTCACCTCGCGACCGGCGGTATGGCGCAGATTTATCTCGCGCGCCAATCTGGCCTCGGATCGTTCGAGCGCCACGTCGTGCTGAAGACCATCCTTCGGGAGCGGGCGAACGATCAGCGGTTCGTCACGATGTTCCTGGACGAGGCCAAGCTCGCGGCGACCCTGAACCACCAGAACGTGGCCCAAGTCTACGAGGTCGATCAGGCCGACGGCAACTACTTCATGGCGATGGAGTACGTCCACGGCGAGAACGCCCGGGCGATCCTCGAGACCACGCTGCGCCGCGGCTGGACCATCCCGCTCGAGCTGGCCGTGATGATCATCAGCGGCGCTGCGGCAGGCCTCCACCACGCCCACGAGCGGCGCGGCAAGAACGGCCAGCCGCTGAACATCGTCCACCGCGACGTCTCGCCGGCCAACATCATGGTCGGCTTCGACGGGAGCGTGAAGGTCCTCGACTTCGGGATCGCGAAGGCCGAGGAGCGCGCGACCAAGACGGTGGGTGGGACGATCAAGGGCAAGTACGGCTACATGTCGCCCGAGCAGTGCAAGGGCAAGCCGATCGATCGCCGCAGCGACATCTTCGCGCTCGGCATCGTGCTGTACGAGCTGACCACGCTGCGCCGGGCGTTCAAGGGCAACGACGACTTCGAGACGATGAAGCGCATCGTCGCCGGCGACGTGGTGCTGCCGACGGTGGCGGTGCCGGGATATCCGCGCGAGCTCGAGGCGATCGCGCTCACGGCGATGGCGAACGATCCGAACGCGCGGTTCCAGACGGCGCAAGAGCTGATCGAGGCGCTCGACGCGTTCGCGGTGCGCGCGAAGCTGACGGCGTCCGGCACGGCGATGGGCCGGTTCATGACCCAGCTGTTCGGCAGCAAGAAGGAGCCGTGGGTCGATACCCATCCCTCCGAGAGGACCGAGATCAGCATCGAAGAGGGCGTGGACAACGACGACAACGAGAAGACCTCGGTCGTCTCGAGCGCGTTCGCGCCTCCGAACGATGCGGGCGGCGCGCGGCGCCACCAGACCGAGAGCGACAGCCCCGACACGATGCGCACGCCGCCAAACCCCGAGGAGGCCGACGCCGCCGCGTGGCAGCAGCTCGACTCCACGCATCAGGCGCGGCAGGCCGCGCGTCAGCAGCCAACCCGCCCGGGCCCGATCACGACACCGCAGTTCCAGCAACATCAACCCGACGTGGGCAGCTCCACGTTGACCGGCACCGGGCCACCGCCGCAGGTGCCTACGCACATGCAGCCGCAGCAACCGCAGTATCCGCAGCCGCAACAACCGATGTATCCGCCGCCGCCGATGTATCCGCCGCCGCCGCAACCGATGCCGATGCAGCCGCGGGCGGCTTCGAACCAGCCGCTGATCCCGAACGACGAGATCTCGCAGGTCGGCGCGCAGCCGCTGATCGACGATCCGCGGCTCGGCTGGAGCACCAGCGTCAACGAGAAGATCGCCACGCCGGGCGTGAACGCGGCCGGCGGCACCTCCACCGGCATCTCCAGCGAGCTCGGCGACTACAAGATCCGCTCGAACCGCGGCTGGATCCTGCTCGCGCTGTTCCTGGTACTCGGCGCGGCGGGAGCGGTCGTCGCGATCATGATGTACTGAGGGCGCACTGAGGCGGCTCCACTAGCCGCAGCCGGGCGTTTCCGGCTCGACGACCGCCGGGGCGAGGTGCCATGGTCCGGCCATGGCCACTGCCACGAGCACCCAGACCACCGATCGGCTGTCCAGCTACAACCCCGCGACCGGAGCGGTCGTCGGCACCGTGCCGGTGCATACGGCGGCGGACGTCGATGCCGCCGTGGCGCGCGCGCGGATCGCCGCGAAGGCCTGGGGCGCGTTGTCATTCGAGGCGCGCGGCGAAGAGCTGACCGCGTTCCGCAAGGCGATCGCAGCGCACGCCGACGAGCTCGCGGAGCTGATGCACGCGGAGAACGGCAAGCCGCTGCTCGAGGCGTACGTCGAGGTGATGATGGCGCTGTCGCACGTGCAGCACGCAGCGTCGCGCGCCGAGACGGCCATGGCCGGGAAGAAGGTCTCGTCGGGCGTGCTCGCGAACTTCCGCGCGACCATCAGCTATCACCCGCTGGGCGTGATCGGCGTGATCGGCCCGTGGAACTACCCGTTGTTCACGCCGATGGGCTCGATCGCATACGCGCTCGCCGCCGGCAACGCCGTGGTGTTCAATCCGAGCGAGCTGACGCCGCTGCTCGCCGTCAAGCTCGCCGAGATCGCGGCGAAGACGTTCGCGCTCCCCGATCTGTTGCAGGTCGTGACCGGTGCCGGTGCCACGGGCGCCGCGCTCGCGAAGTCGGCCGTCGACAAGATCGCGTTCACGGGCTCGGCCGCGACCGGCAAGCGCGTGATGATGGCGGCCGCAGAGCGCCTGACGCCGGTGCTCCTCGAGCTCGGCGGCAAGGACCCGATGATCGTCGCCGAGGACGCGGACATCGAGAAGGCCGCCGAGGCGTGCGTCTACGGTGCGCTGACCAACTCCGGCCAGGCGTGCATCTCGGTCGAGCGCGTCTACGTCGCCGACGCGATCCACGATCGGTTCGTCGACGAGGTCGTCAAGAACGTGCGTGCGCTCAAGGTCGGTGGTGATGACGGCGACCTCGGTGCAATGACCTCGGCCGCGCAGGTCGCGATCGTCAGGGACCACCTCGACGACGCCGTCGCGAAGGGCGCGAAGGTGCACACCGGTGGTTCGTCCGCCATCAGCGGCAACTTCATCCAGCCGACGGTCCTCACCGACGTCACGCACCAGATGAAGATCATGAGCGACGAGACGTTCGGTCCGGTCATCCCGATCAAGCGCGTCGACTCGCTCGACGAGGCGATCAAGCTCGCGAACGACACCACGTTCGGCCTCGGCTCCTCGGTGTTCGCGGGTAAGTCCGCGAAGACGATCGCCGACAAGCTCCGCGCCGGGATGACCGCCGTCAACGCGGTGATGGCGTTCTCGGGCATCCCGAGCCTGCCTTTCGGCGGCGTCGGCGACTCCGGGTTCGGCCGCATCCACGGCGACGAGGGTATCCGCGAGTTCACGCGCGTGAAGTCCACCGCCGAGCAGGCGTTCTCGCTGCCGATGAACATGATGACCTTCCGCCAGCCCAAGGATGCCGCGAAGAAGATCAAGGGCATGATCAAGACCCTCTACGGCGAGGGCATCGTGGCGAAGGCCGGCGACTTCCTGCGCCGCTTGAAGTAGCCGCCAAGGGCGCCACGCGGTTCTCGGTTGCCGCCGCCGCCGCCAAGGGCGCCGTGCGGTTCGCACGCCGGCACCTTCGTGCGAACGCTTGGCGGCGCTTCGGCGGCGCTTCAGCAGCGACCTTGGCGGCGTTACTTCGTGCCGGGCAGCAGCGCGGTGGCGGCCTGCATGTTCTTGATGAGCTCCGCGACGTCGGGCACCTTGGCGTCCTTGGCGGGGGGCTTGCCGTCGGGGGTCATCTTGTCGACGGCGTGCGGCAACAGGTGCGCGAGCGCGCTCGCGACCTTGTCCGTGGGGATGCCGACCTTCGCGGCGATCGACTTGACGGTGTCGTTGCCGAGCACGCTGTTGATCTGGTCGGCGGAGATCGGGAGGTTCTTGGCCGTGCCGATCCACGACTGCACCTTGTCGCCGAGCCCACCGGCGTGGAACTTGTCGAGGACGGTGTGGACGCCGTCGCTCTTCAGCATGTCCTGCAGCGGGCCTGCGACCTTGCCGAGGGTCTCCGCGTCCAGGTTATCCGTCAGGGAGTCGAGGATGCTCATGCCGGGACTGTAGCCGAAGCGGTGGCTAGCGGCAGCTCGTGTCGCGGTCGCGGCATTTGAAGCGGACGTGCACGTGATTGTCGTGGTTCGGGAAGTGGCGGATCACGCCGTTCGCCGAGTCGCGACCGTGCGGGTACTGGAACACGCGGTCGAGGCGCTGCTCGTTGATGTCGTGCTCCTTCGCCCAGCGGTACACGATGCCCTGGACCTCGTAGTCGAGGAACATGATCTGCGCGCCGCCCTCCTCGGTCGACGTCTTCGCGAGCTCCCAGAGGAGCTTCCAGGTCGCGCGCGAGTCGAGGTTGCTCTCCGTCGCGCGCACGAAGCTCGCGGGGTAGTTGGCGGGCTTCGTCTTGTAGAACAGGCCGATGTCGGCGTCGCGACCGGACTGGTGCGAGTGGTGCTCGGTGATCTGGCCACCGGTCTCGGCCGAGATGTCGCCGATCGCGAGCACGTGGACCTTCGGGTACGCGTCGAGCGTGTTGGTCACGGCTTCGCGGATGTGATCGACCGTGGTGCGCGTGCCGTAGCTGCGCAACGGTCGGCGGATCACGTAGCCATCGCCCCCGGCGAGGCGGGCAGGGGCGGTGAGGCGACCGGACCACGGCGCGCCGATCGAGCGATCGCGGTTGCGCACGGTTGGCTCGCGCTTCGTCGGCGTGGTGTCGCGCTTTGCCGGCATGTCGACGGCTACGCGTTTCTTCGTCGGCGCGTGCCGGCGCGGGCGCGCCTCCGAGATGGTTGCCAGGCTCAGTACGACGATGACAATGGCAAACAACCGCATCAGAGATGATCCTGCAGGTCGCGCCCGACGTGGGGCAACTTTTGACCTCGTCAGGTGCGCTTTTGCGCGCAGCGCTGTCCGATCAATTTTCCGATCGGCGTCAGGTCGTCCTGCAGGGTCTTCGTGAAGTCGGCGCGGGTCAGCGTCTTCGCCGTGAGCACCATCGTGCGGAGGTCGCCGCACGCACGGTGCGCCTCGATGAGCGCCGCGGCGCCGCCGTTGTAGACGCGCACTTCTGTAAGTGACGCGTTGTTCGGGCGGCGGCGGAGACGGAGGTCGGCGACGAGCTCGTCGATGATCTTCGCCTTCTGTGCGAGCTTCTGGTCGCGAGGCACGGCTGACTCGTAGAGCTTCTTCAGCTGTGTGTACGTATCGAGCGTGCGCGCGACGCGGTGAAGCTGCATGGCCTGACCAAGTGTCCAGGCCAGCTCTTCGGGCGAGCCGCGGCCGAAGCGGTCGATGATCCAGTGGTCGGTGAGCGTATCGGCGACGTAGGAGGCGAGGCTCTCGTTGAAGAACGGCTGGTCGGGCACGAGCACCGTGGCGTGCACGCTCTCGTGGAGGATGACGTTGGCGAGCTCGGGGAACGCGTCGTCGCCGCCGCCGAGCATGGTGGAGAGGACAGGATCGGGGAACCAGCCGCCGGTGGAGTAGGCGGAGGCGGGGCGGACGATCGTGTCGTAGCCTTTGGCCTCGAGCTCGAGCTTGTGCTTGACGCCTTCGTCCTCGTCGAACCAGCCGAGCCCCGCGAAGCAGCCGACGATCGGAAAGCACCACTTGAGCGGCTTGAACGCGACCGGATCGGCGGCGCCGACGAACCACACCGCGGCCGGGCGGCCGAGCGCGGAGTACGTGTTGTAGTTACGCTTGATCTTGAGGCCGTAGCTGCGGCCGTACTGCTTGATCGCGGGGATCTCGGCGAGCAACACCGCGGTGCGCAGCGGTGTGTTCGGATCGTTGACGACCTGCTCGATCGGCCGCGCCTTGGAGAGCAGCTCGAGCTGGCCATAGCCGGCCTGCGCGAGATATCGCGTCATCAAGCAACCCGTCAGCGAGAGCGCCGCGGCGGCGAGGACAAGTGCTCTCACAGCTTGCCCGCGATCGCCTTCGCGAGGTCCGCGCCGTCGTCGAGCTTGCCGGGCTTCCAGCCGAGGCCGAGGCCGCTGCCGTCGTCGTGCTTCGGGATGATGTGGAAGTGGACGTGGAACACCGCCTGGTGAGCCTCGGCGCCGTTGTTCTGGAGCAAGTTGAAGCTCGTCGTCCCCGTGGCCGCGAGGACCGCACGCGCGATCCGCGGCAGCACCCTGCCAACGGCCGCGGCCGCGTCGTCCGACAGAGTGTCGAGCGTCGCGGCTGGTTCCTTCGGGATCACCAGCGTGTGGCCGCGAGCGATCGGATTGATATCGAGGAACGCGAGGACCTGCTCGTCCTCGTAGACGCGGTGACAGGGAATCTCACCGCGGAGGATCTTGGTGAACACCGTCTCGGCCATCCGCCGAGCGTAGCGCCTAACCGTCGACCAGGCCTTGTCGGCGCGCCGCGAACAAGGCTAGCTCTCGCCATGTACCGATCCGCCGCCGCGCTCTCGCTCGTCACGATGCTCGCTGCACCGGCGGTGGTCCAGGGTGCGCCCCTGGCAGACATCGAGAAGCGGTTCGACGCCGCGATCAGTCCGGCCGAGATGGGCGGATGGATGAAGACCATGGCGGCCGAGCCGAATCACGTCAGCTCGGCCCACGACAAGCTCAACGCCGAGATGACGCTGCAGCAGTTCAAGGACTGGGGCTGGGACGCGAAGATCGAGACGTTCAAGGTGCTCTACCCGACGCCGCTGCAAGTCGGGCTCGATCTGCTCGGCGCGCAGACCTTCAAGGCGACGCTGACCGAAGCGCCCATTCCCGCCGACGCGAGCTCCTCGCGCACGAAGGACGAGCTGCCGGCCTATGTCGCGTTCCAGGGCGATGGAGATGTCACGGCGTCGCTGGTCTACGTCAACTACGGCATGCCCGAGGACTACAAGGCGCTCGAGCGCATGGGCGTCGATGCCAGGGGCAAGATCGTCATCGCGCGCTACGGCAAGGGCTGGCGCGGCCTCAAGCCCAAGCTTGCGCACGAGCACGGCGCGGTCGGTTGCATCATCTACTCGGATCCGCGCGACGACGGCTATTCGGTCGACGACGTTTATCCGAAAGGTGCAGCGCGGCCGGCGCAGTCCTTCCAGCGCGGCTCGGTGGCCGACATGCCGCTCTACCCCGGCGATCCACTGACCCCGGGCGTGGGCGCCACCAACGGGGCCAAGCGCCTGACACGCGAGACCGCGCCGACGATCCAGCGACTACCGGTCCTGCCGATCTCGTACGGCGACGCGCAGCACTTCCTGTCGGCGCTCGAAGGGCGCGTCGTGCCGCCGAGCTGGCGCGGCGGCCTGGGACTCACGTACCACGTGGGCGGCACCGACGCGGCGAAGGCACACCTCGTGGTCAAGTCCGAGTGGTCGCTGAAGACGCTCTACAACGTCGTCGCGACCATGAAGGGCTCCGAGCTCCCCGACCAGTGGGTGCTACGCGGCAATCACCATGACGGCTGGGTGTTCGGCGCCTCCGATCCGCTCAGCGGCCACATCGCGATGATGGCCGAGGCCAAGGCGATCGGCCAGCTCGTGAAGTCCGGCTGGAAGCCGAAGCGCACGCTGGTCTATCTCAGCTGGGACGGCGAAGAGCCGATGCTGCTGGGCTCGACCGAATGGGCGGAGACACATGCAGCCGAGCTCAAGACCAAGGGACTCGTCTACATCAACACCGATGGCAACGGCCGCGGCTTCCTCGGCGTGGAGGGCAGCCATGCGCTGCAAAGCTTCGTCACCGGCGTCGCGGCGGACGTGATCGATCCGGAGACCGGCGTCTCGGTGGACGTCCGCCGCCGCGCCAATGCGATGACCAGCGGCGAGGCCGCAGGGGCCAGCGAACGCGCCAAGGACGTCGGCAAGGTCGTTGCCGATCCGGCGAGGGACTACCCACTCGACCCGCTCGGATCCGGGTCGGACTACTCCAGCTTTCTGCAGCACCTGGGGATCGCGTCGCTGAACGTCGGCTACGGCGGCGAGGGCAGCGGCGGCGGGGTCTACCACTCCGCGTACGACACCTGGGAACACCACTCGAAGTTCGTCGATCCAGGATTTGCGTATGCGGGTGCGCTCGCGAAGACGACGGGTCGCCTGGTCCTCCGCATGTCGGAGGCCGAGCTGCCCGTGCAGCGCTACGGTGACTTCGCGGACACCGTATCGAGCTACCTCGACGAGGTGAAGAAGCTGGCCGACCACAAGCGCGAGGAACAGGTCGCACAGGCGAAGCTCATCTCCGCGAATGCGTACAAGCTCTCCGACGATCCCACGCTCAGCAGCGGACCGCCGACGCCGCTGAAGGTCGTGCCCTACTTCAACTTCGCACCGATCGAGAACGGGCTCGCCCGCATGAAGCGCAGTGCCACGGCGTATGACGCCGCGCTCACCGCGAAGGGCGCGACGTTACCGCCGGCGAAGAAGGCGAAGCTGGTCGAGCTCGCCGGGCGCACCGAGCAGGCGTTGCTGATGGAGCCCGGCCTTCCCGGTGGCCGCGGCTGGTACAAGAACATGATCTACGCGCCCGGCCGGCTCACCGGCTATGAAGCGAAGACCCTGCCCGGTGTGCGCGAGGCGATCGAGGACGAGCGGTGGCCGGATGTCGACACCTACGCCGTCCTGATCGGCAAGGCGCTGACCGCGTACTCCGACCGTCTCGATGAAGGCGTCGCGCTGATCAACAGCACCACAGCTCTCCCCAGGCCTCCGCGCGCGAAGTAGTCGTCGTCAAGAATTCGCCGGGCGCTCGACCACGCACTTCGCGATGGCCGTAGAGTGGGCGACCATGAAGAAACTATCCATATTGAAGCTGTCGCTCGTTGCCCTCGTCGCCCTCGGCGGCGTGGCCTCGGCGAACGAGGATCCGAAGGTCGCCGCCGAGGTCATCGCGATCACCAAGGCGCAATGGGCGGCGGAGGCCGCCGGCAAGCCGGTCGCCGACCAGCTGTCGATCGCCGCCGACGACTTCTCCGAGTTCAACGGCGATTTTGGCGTGCGTCTCGACGGCAAGGCGGTGAACCTCAAGTTCTCCGAGATGGCGCTCAAGGATGGCCGCAAGCAGCTCGCCTCCGAGATGGCGAACGCCAAGGTGCAGGTCTACGGCGACACCGCGATCCTGAGCTACACGTTCCTCGGCATGAGCCAGGCGAAGGACGGCAAGGTGAAGTCCGTCACCAGCAAGTCGACGCGCATCTACACGAAGCTCGGCGGCCAGTGGAAGCTGGTCCACGCGCACTTCTCGCCGATCGTGCCGCCGAAGGACTGACCTGAACTTGACCGGTTCGCCGCGCGGCCGTCGACGACGTGCCACAGGATGTGCAGGTGGATGCCCGAGACGTTCGGGCGCGGCGCTTCCGACACGGGTGTTCGGCGAATAGCTACGGGCACGGTCAGACGAGCTGCTCGTGCTCGATCGCCTCGGCGAGGGCGAGCAAGCTATCGCCTGCGTTGTACTGGAAGTGAATACGAACGACGTCGCCGACGTCGACGCGGATCGGGCTCGCGAGCGGGATGACGAGGTCTTGCATGTTCCAATCGATCGCGCGGTTCTCGTCGGTGACGATGGCGAGGAGGTTCTTCGTGATGAACCGGAGGCTGTTCAACGTGCCCGCCTGCTCGATCTCGATTGTCTCATCGACGGCGAAGCGAGTCCTGAATGCATCACCGTACGAGAACATCGAGTACAGGAGTGGCGTGGACAGGTTCGTGGCACGGTGCGCGTTGGCGGCGTCGATGAACATCGGGACCGGCGCCTCGAAGCCGTGGAACTGGTAGTTCGTCATGAGGGGCTGCACGGCCAGGATCGCCGCCTCGGGCAGGAAGCGCGGGAGGGGGCCACCGAAGCGAGCGCGATACCGCTCCTTGAACGTCGCGATCACGGAGAGCTGCTTCTCCCGCAGCATTGCTGAATGGAGCATCTCGCAGATCACGATATCAACTGGCTCGGGCGGCATGTAGGTCGCCGCGTCGCCCTGGACGATCATGACCCGGTCGGCGACGCCATTCGCGGCGATGAAGCGCGCCGCGGCCTTCGCGACGTGTGGAAGGCGTTCGACGCTGTACACCTTCGCCGCACCCGCGCGGGCCGCGAAGAACGAGAGCACGCCGGTGCCGACTCCGAGCTCGAGGACCTTCATGCCCGGTGTGACGGCGTGATTGATCGCCGCCTCGAACCCACTCATGCGCAGCTGCTGGTCGAGCATCTGGTGGTGGTAGTGGAGCGGAATGAACTGCCCGAGCATCGTGTCGTCGTCCGCATCACGCGTGCCGGGCCGGAGTAGCGACAGAAACGCCGGAGCCTCCGCGCTCTGGGAGCTGGGCGGATCGGCCACGGTGAGGGCGCAGGTTGGGAGGGTTTGCGGCATGAGTAATCCCGTCCCATGCATCGGTCGCGCCGGGCCGAACCGCCCGAAACGTAGCCTCGGTGGGAGCGCCGCGTCAGTGCCGCCGGCGTCACGTCAACCTGTTGACGGGTGCCCGCGGCGCTGCCGCCGTTCCCCACGGCGTCTGCCGTGCTGACGCCGCGGTCGGGTCACGGTCGTCCTTCGCAGGCAGCAGATCTTGGCGAGCTAATTCATTGGAGGGCGGCGCGGTCTCCTGCGGTAGGCACGCTGCGCACGATCGCGGCGCTGCTCGGGGCGACCTCGGTGAGCGAGCGCGCCGACTGGGCGATCAGCACGTTGACCGCGAAGCTCTGGCCGCCCGCCGCGGCGGTGACGGGGATCGAGCCGGAGACCATCCCCTGCGACGAGACCGAGACACAGTTGCGGAGGATGTCGGACTTGCCGTTGACGCGCGTCATGCCGTTCGCGTGGAACGTCCAGGTCAGACCGTAGATGTAGCGGCCGTTGTGCGTCGCCTGGAAGCACACGGTGGCGCTCGAGTTCGCCGGCACCGTCGGCTGCGCGCCGATCACCGCGATGGCATCCGCGGAGGCGACCACCTCGATCGGGAGCGTCGCGGCCGGCCTGTCGCCCGCGGTGACGACGAGCGGATAGGTACCGACAACCGCGTTCGAGATGCGGACCGAGTCCCACGACGTGCGGATGGAGCCGGGGAGGTCGAGGACCATCGACGTATCGACGATGCGCTCGGAGGTGGTGCCGCCGCTCTCCTGCACGTCGCCGACGAGCGCGACTCCGATCTCCTGATCGCCGGTCGCGAACACGAGGTCGGGGCGGTTAGAGGGGAGCGACTCGAACTCCGTGCCGACGAGCCGCATCTGCGTGAGCGCGGCGCCGGTCAGCGTATAGCGATCGTAGAGCTCGCCCGTCGCCGGATCGATGATGCGGAGGTAGTTCGAGCGGCTGCGTGCGCCCTTCACGGTGACGACGGAGCCCGAGTGCCCGACGACACCGACGCCGAGACCACCATCGTCATCCGCGTCGTATGCGAGGTTCATGGCGATCCGTACGCCATCGCCGCGGTCGTACTCGAGCGCGACTTCCTGCGTTCCGCCGACCGCCGTGGCGGCGGGGCCGTTGCCCGAGATCAGCTCGTCGGCCATCGTGTCGCCGATGAAGTGGAGGCCGCGCGGTGTGGCATCCGAGCAGACCTCGCCCGCGGGGCACTTGCCGGTATCGGCACGTTCACCGGCGGTGTTGCAGGCTACGAGTGGAACAGCGAGTAGGGATAACGAGAGAAGGCTGCGGTTCATGGATGTAGGCAACAGCACTGGTCGTGCCACTGGACCGAGCGTTGATCCGCACACTTATCTCGCGCATGGTTAACGGTTGCCGGATTGCCAGGACATCCTTGTCGCGCGGCTTGCCGAGTGTCAGGGATCGAACCGGTAGCCTGAACCGCGTACGGTGATGAAGTAGCGCGGCGCCTCGGGGTTCGTTTCGAGGCGCTTCCGGAGCTGGCCGACGAAGTTGTCGACCGTGCGGACCGAGCCAGCGGACTGACCCCACACGAGCTGGAACAGCTGCGCGCGAGAAAACACCTGGCTCGGATGATGGACGAAGAAGGCGAGTAGCTCGAGCTCGAGGTGGGTCAGCTTCACTTCCGCGCCGCCGCGGGTGACCAGGCGTTGCGTCAGGTCGATCGCGACATCATGGAAGCCGAGCGGGACGCCCACCGGCGCCGCGGCCGGGACCGGCGTGATGACGGCGGGCTGGACGCGGCGGATCACGGCCTCGATCCGCGCGAGCAGCTCGGCGAGGGCGAATGGCTTCGTGACGTAGTCGTCGGCGCCGAGCTTGAGCGCAGCGACCTTGTCGAACTCTCCGCCGCGCGCCGACAGCACGATCACGGGCACCAGATTGTCCATCCCGCGGAGAGCGGCGAGCACCTCGAGGCCGTTCTTCTTCGGCAGGTTGATGTCGAGCAGGACGAGCGTGAAGTCCTCGTTCTCGATCTGCGTGATCGCCTCGGCGCCGTCGCGCGCGATCGACGTGGGCCGCCCCGCGAGCTTGAGGTTCAACGCGAGCCCGGTCGCGATCGCCTCGTCGTCTTCGACGATGAGGATGCGGCCGCTCACGGGTGTGCCTCGGTCAGCGCGGGCGGGGCAAGCGGCGCGGTCCGTGCGAGCAGGCGCTTGCGCCGCTTGAGGCGAATGCGGAACGTGGTCGTCCCGTCCTTCGAGGTGAAATCGATCTTGCCCTTGTGACCGCGAATGATCGCACGGACGAACGCGAGGCCGAGGCCCGAGCCCGGGGCACCGCTCTGGCTCGCCGCACGGCCGCGGTTGAACTGCTCGAAGACCGTGCGCTGCTCGCCCTTTCCCAGGCCGATGCCGTTATCGGTCACGGTGATCTCGATATAGCGGCCGGCGGTTTGCGCGGCGACCGCGATCTGCTTGTCGTCGCCGGTGTATTTCCACGCATTGGTCAGGACGTTCACGATCGCACGCACGAGCGTCGGTCGGTCGCCGATGACGAACAGATTCGGCTCGACGTCGACCTTGATCCGCGTCGGCGTGGTCAGCGTCAACGCATCGAACGCGGCGAGCGACTCCTCGACCAGCGCGGACACGTCCACCCGCTCGCGCCCGTAGGCGTGGCTCGTCTGCAGGCGCGACAGCTCGAGCACGCGATCGACGAGCACCTCCAGGCGATCTGTCTCGCGGCCGAGCAGCGACAGCACCGTGGTCTGTTCGACCGCTTCGAGCCGACCGGTGCTGAGCGATTCGATGAGCAAGCGGATCGACGTGACGGGTGTGCGGAGCTCGTGGGAGACGCTCGACACGAAGTCGTTCTGCACCCGGACCAGGGACGCGCCCTTGCCGACGAAGATCGACACCAGGATGTAGCCGGTGATGCCGCTCGTGCAGAACGTCAGCACCAGGATGCCGGCGACGATGATGGTCGCGCTCGAACCGACGGCGAGGAGGATGATGCCGATCGCCGCCATCATGACGCTCGGGATCAGCACGGCGAGCATCAGTACGAGCTGCGCCCGCCGCAGCTGCATGTTCGCCGGCGGGAAGCGCACGTCAGGCCACGTCGGCGAGCTGCGCCGGTGCTTCGTTGGCCACGGTCACGTCAGCGCGAACGTGATCCGGGACGCCGTGGAGATCCCACACGATGCCGACCAGCGAGAGCGTGCGGAGCACGTAATAGGTCGCGTCGATCTCACACCAGAAGAAGCCCTGACGCGCCGACACTTGATAGTGGTGGTGGTTGTTGTGCCAGCCCTCGCCCATCGTGACGACCGCGAGCACCGGGTTGTTCCGCGAGTCGTCCCCGGTCTTGTAGCGGCGGCCGCCCCACAGGTGCGAGAGCGAGTTGATCGTGAACGTGCCGTGCCAGCACATCACCTGCGCGACGGCAAAGCCCCAGACCAGCGCGAAGAAGCCGCCGATCAGGAACGTCACCACACCCGCGGCAACGGCGGGCAGCATCCAGTACGTGTTGAGCCAGCGCAGCTCCGGATACTTCGAGAAGTCCTTGATGCGCGAGTAGTCCGTATCCTCGAGATCGTTCGAGAGGATCCAGCCCATGTGCGACCACCAGAACCCCTGCTGGATCACCGAATGAAGATCGCCGGGCTGATCGCTCAGCTTGTGGTGCTGGCGGTGGTGCGCGGCCCACCACAGCGGGCCCTTCTGCGCGGTCAACGTGCAGCCGACCGCGAGCACGAACTGAAACCAGCGCGAGGTCTTGTAGCTGCGGTGCGAGAAGTACCGGTGGTACGCCCCGGTCACGAAGAACATGCGCGGCCAGTACAGCGCCAGCGCGAGCGCGACGCCCCACCACGAGAACCCGGTGATCGCCACGCCGACCACCGCGAGGATGTGGACGCCCCAGAACGGGATCGCCGGCGGGTTGAAGTAGATGCGGCGCCAGGACCTGGCGGCGGCTTCAGCCACGGACGACATCGTCTGGTGGATACCCCGAACCCGGCCCCGGCGGAAGCATCTTCTGCTCAGGGTTGGGCTACGGTTTGGTCATGAAATACCGCAACCTGGGAGCTGCCGGCGTCAAGGTATCGAACCTTTGCCTCGGTGCGATGACCTTCGGCGAGGCCGACGAGAAGTCGTTCATGCACAAGGTCGGCTCGGACGAGGACACGTCCCACGCCGTGCTCGACCGCGCGCTCGAGAAGGGGATCAACTTCATCGACACCGCCGACGTCTACGGTCAGGACGGCCTCTCCGAGCGGGTGCTGGGCAACTGGATCGAGCAGCGCAAGGCGCGCAACAAGATCGTCCTCGCCACGAAGTTCCGGTTCACCATGGGGGAGGGTCCGAATCGCAGCGGCGCTTCGCGCTACCGGATCATCCAGTGCTGCGAGGACTCGTTGCGCCGGCTCAAGACCGATCGCATCGACCTCTACCAGATCCACATGCAGGACGTCACCGTGCCCGAGGAGGAGACCCTTCGCGCACTCGACGACCTGGTGCGCGCTGGCAAGGTCCTCTACATCGGCTGCTCGAACTACGCGGCGTATCGTTTGATGGACTCGCTGTGGCTCGCGAAGACGAACCACGTCACGTCGTTCGTCACCCTGCAGGCCCAGTACAACTTGCTCGTTCGCGACCTCGAGCGCGAGCACGTGCCGCTATGCCGGGAGAAGGGCCTCGGCATCCTCCCGTGGTCCCCGCTTGCCGGCGGCTTCCTCACCGGCAAGTTCGAGCAGGGCAAGCCGCCGCAGGGCGGGACGCGGCTCGGTGAGAAGGCCGAGCGGTTCACGCGCTACGACCTGCCGCGCAACTGGACCATCATGGACGCCGTGCGCGCGGTCGCTACCGAGACCGGGGCCACGCCGTCGGCCGTCAGCCTCGCGTGGCTGCTCGCGAAGCCGCAGGTCACGTCGGTGATCTTCGGTGCCCGCACGATCGAGCAGCTCGATGCGAACCTCGCGGGCGCAGACCTCGAGCTCTCGGCGAAGCACCTCGAGGTGCTCGACAAGGCATCGGCGTTCGACCTCGGCTATCCGTACGCGTTCATCGGCGCGACGCAGTCGCACTGGTGATCACGGCAGGGTGATGCCGTTGCGCACGCAGATCATGACGATGCCGGTCGTCGTCGCGGTCGGCAGCTTCGGGTAGTAGTATTTCGCCTTCGCCGCGTTCTTCGAGCGGCACGCGGCCATGAACGCGAGACGGAGCAGTCCCGCATCGGCGCGGCACTTCATCGAGGCCTCGAACGCGGCGAGCGCTGCGGCATCCATCCCCGTCTGCAGATGCTCCTGGCCCTTGTCGCGCAGCGCGTCCGCATCGCACGCGTCGGGGAGCTTGATCCCGTTGCGCGTGCAGATCTCGCGGAGGCCGGCTGTCGCTGCGGAGCCCAGCCTTGGCCAGTAGTACTGCGCCTTCGACTCGTTCCTGCTCCGGCAAGCCGCCGTCAGGGCAAGGGGCAACAGGGCGGGATCGGGTTGGCACTTCATCGATGCTTCGAACGCCGCGAGGGCCGACGCGTCCATGCCGGTCTCGAGATGATCCTTGCCCTTGTCGCGCAGCGCAGCGGCGTCACAGGTCACCGGCGGCGGCGCGGTGCGAGACCGCGGTTGCGCGGCGACGTCGGCCGCCTCGCTACCGACCGCGGCGTCGTACGCGGCCTTCGCGTCGACGCGATACACGGAGTCGGATGGGATCTTGTCGAGCTCCATCTTCGCGCTCGCGAACTTCTTCTCGGCGAGCGCCTCGGTGATCCGGCGCGTGGTGGTCTCCGCCTTGTTCTCCATCACGGCCTTCGTCCGCAGCGACTTGGCCATCCCGGGATCTGCCGAGGCGAGGCGGTCGCTGCAGCTGACGAGATCGGGCCACTTCTTGTCGGCCGCGAGCTTGAGGCACTCGATCTTGAGGTCCTCGATGGTCAGTTGCGTCAGCGCGGGATCGGGCGCCGTCACCGTCGGGATCGCGACGGCCGCATCCGGTGCGGCAACGACAACGGCGGCGGCATCGGCCGGCGGGGTCGCCGTGGCGGGCTGCTGATCGGACGAGCCGCCGCCCGTGTGCGTGCACACGATGCCGAGCAGAACGCCGAGCGCGATCACGCCGGCGGCGCCGCCGAACAACGTGCGGCGTGACAGTGGCGGAGCGGCGGTCACCTTCGTCGGCGCTTGCTCGGCCTCGAAGAATGTCGCCACGGTCTGTGACGGGGCTGGAACCTCGGAGCTCGGGCGTGGGGCGAGCACCGGCTGCGTGGGGGCGCGCTCGAGGATCGCGAGCGCCTCGTCGACGAACTCCATCGAGCCGGGCCGCTCGTCGGGTGTCTTCGCGAGCATCTGCGAGACCAGCGCGTCGAGCTCGGTGGAGATCGCCGGGTTGACGTTGCGCGCGATCGGCACCGGTGCGAGCTGGTGCTTCGCGATCTGCTCGCCGGCATCTCCGTCATAGGGGCGCGCGCCGCAGAGCAGCTCGTAGAGGATGCAGCCGAGCGCATAGATGTCGCTTCGGTGATCGACCTTCGCACTCGACTTGCACTGCTCGGGTGACATGTACGTCGGTGTTCCGAGCACCATCGAGGAGTGCGTGCGCACGCCGCCGCCCGGGCCGAACTGACCATCGGCGAGCTTTGCGACACCGAAGTCGAGGATCTTGACGCGGATGCCATCGCGCATCGCGGGATCCGGAACCAGGAAGATGTTGTCGGGCTTGAGATCGCGGTGGACGATGCCCGCGACGTGCGCGGCCTGGAGTGCGGCGCACAGCTGACGCGTGACGCCGAGCGCGATCGCGGGCGCGACAAGGCGCTCGCGCTTCAATCGCTGCGACAGGCTCTCGCCGGCGAGCAGCTCCATCGCGATGTAGACGGTGCCGTCGGCGCGTGTGTTCGTCCCGGTGACCTGGCCGCACTCGAACACCGTGACGATGCCCGGGTGGTTGATCTTCGCGGCGGAGCGCGCCTCCTGGAGAAAGCGCATCACCACATCCGGGCGCGTCACGTGCTCGGGGCGCAGGAACTTGAGTGCGACGTCGCGATCCAGCTCGGTATCGCGGCCGACATAGATGATGCCGAAGCCGCCCTGACCGAGCTTGGTCAGAACCTCGTAGCGACCGACGCGGAGCCCAGGCCCTACCGCCATGCAATCACGGCAGGGTGATGCCGTTGCGCACGCAGATCTGGACGATGCCGGTGGTCGTCGCCATCGGCAGCTGCGGATAATAGAACTTCGCTTTCGCCGCGTTCTTCGCGCGGCATGCCGCCATGAATGCGAACCGCAGCACGCCGCTGTCGGGTCGGCACTTCATCGAAGCCTCGAACGCCGCGAGCGCCGCAGCATCCATGCCGGTCTGGAGGTGATCCTGACCTTTGTCGCGCAGCGCATCGGCGTCGCACGTAGGGTCGGTCGCGAGCACGGGCTCGCACGCGCCCATGCCTGTGGCGTCGGGGAGGCCTGCGACCACGGCCTCGCTGATCAGGTCGTTGAACTGATCGCACTTCTTCGCGGCGGCCAGCGCTTTCGCGCGCTTCTCGAAGTCCGCAGTGACGGTGCGAACGGCGTCGTCGAGCGCGGCCTGCGCGGTGGGCTTGTAGATCGAGTCCGCGGGGATCGCTGCGAAGTCGGTCCGCGCCTGCCCGAGATCACGGACGACGAGGTCGTGCGCGAACCGGCGCACCGCGGCGTCATCGGGTGGCGGCGCGGGTTCGGGAGCCGCCGCGCCGCAATGCCGCGTCGCCGTCACGCCCACGACCACCCCGAGCGCGAGGCTCACGGCGATGCTGCCTACCAGGACCCACCGCGACGAGGTTGCGATCATGGGCCGATGATAGCCCCGTTCCCGGCTAGCTGCGCATCGGAACGCTGCCGATGTAGTCGCGCTTGCCCAACTCGACACCGTTGTTGCGCAAGATGGAATAGGCCGTGACCGTGTGGAAATAGAAGTTCGCGAGTGCGAACTGCGTGACGTACTCGTCGCCGCGCATCCACTTGCCCTCCATCCATGGGAGCGAGATCGCGCGCTCCTCGGCACCCGCGAAGTCCTCGGGCGTGAAGGCATCGAGGTACGTGATGACGAGTGCGATCCGCGAGCGCAGTTGTTCGAACGTGGTCTCGGTGTCCGGGTGTGCGGGCCACTCCTTGGCCGTCAGCCGCCCCGCGATGAACTTAGCGTTGTCGCACATCGTCTGGATCTGACGGTCGAACGGGAGCTGATCCGGCGAGAGGCGGAACTTGATCAGGTTGTTGACGTCGAACTTCTTCTTGTCGGCGTGCTGGATCGCGGCCTCGAGCCAGCGATCCACGTTCTTCAGCATCTTGATCAGCTGAGGCACTGTGAGGTCGTAGACGTTCATGCCGAGAGCCTAGCTGAAGTGATAGCGTCGGGCGATGTCGACGCTCGAGACGCTCGCGAACCATACGATCAGCAAGACGGGTCTCTCGGCAGGCGAGATCACCGAGGAGTTGCGCTCGCTCGGGGCGCGATGGACGGTGGTGCCGCCGGATCTGAAGCTCGTGCTCGCCGGGCCGATGACGAAGACGGGCGCGGTCTGCGCGTATGCGGGAGCGCTCGCTGACGAGCTCGATCACCACCCGACGATCACGCTCGAGTACGCCGGCCTGACGCTCGCGATCCACACGCATGATGCGAAGGCGCTGACCGTGATCGATCTGATCTTCGCCGCGCGCCTCGAGCAGTGGCTGCGCGCGAACGGCTGGCCCGCCTCTTAGTTAGTTTACCGGTCGGCGGATCATCCGCTCGTGTGCTAGTGCGCCCCGAAGTCCCGAAGGGACTCGAAGCAGAGTTTTCTCCTGGAGGAGAAGCCTCTTCTTGGGGAGCTTCGGGTCGTAGGGGCGCAACTGCACCAGCGAGCTCCGTCGTCGCTGTCGCTCCGCCTACGACCTGACGCTACGCCCACGTTAGAGCAGGGCGCGCGCGGCGATCGCAGCGTCGCCGATCACGAACACGGTGAGCTCGTCGAGCTGCCGGCCATCGACGAGTCCCGCTGCGAGCGCACCGAGGCCCGGGACCTCGTGCGTCACGGTCGCGAGCTTCGTCAGATCTTCGTCGAGGCTGGCCGCCGCGAGCACGTTGACGTGCGTGCCGCGCCGCAGCTGGGCTGCGGCGATCGAGATCGGAGCGTGCACGCACACGATGTCGCACGCGAGCGCCTCCTCGACCGGGACCACCTTGCCACGCAACGAGTGCGCGAGGAGGTCCGCGCCCACACCGCTGACCCGGAGGTCGCGCGGTGCGAACCACGTGGCATGCGCCGCGTAGGAGAGCGCCGCCGCTTCGGCGGACTCCGAGCCGTGAACGATGAGGCCGAGGCTGCGGGGCGTGCCCACGGCGAGGTAGCGCGATGCGACGGCACCGGCGGCCGCGATCGCGCGCGGCAGCAGATCCTCGTCGACGTCACCGGCGTTGGGTGTGCCGGTTGCGGCGGCGACGTACGCACGCTCGACCGCCATCACCCAGTCCGCCACTAGAACTCCGCCTGCCGGGGAGCGCGCGGGAACGGGATCACATCGCGGATGTTCTCGATGCCGGTCGCATAGATGATCGCGCGCTCGAAGCCGAGACCGAACCCGGCGTGCGGCACGGTGCCGTAGCGCCGGAGGTCGCGGTACCACCAGTAGTCGCCCGCGTGCAGGCCCATCTCGCCGATGCGCCGGTCGAGCACCTCGAGCCGCTCCTCGCGCTGACTACCGCCGATGATCTCGCCGATGCCGGGTGCGAGGACGTCCATCGCGGCGACGGTCTTCCCGTCGTCGTTCTGGCGCATGTAGAACGCCTTGATGTCCTTCGGGTAGTTGATGACCGCGACCGGTCCCTTGATGACCTTGTCGGTCAGGAACTTCTCGTGCTCGCTCTGGAGATCGATGCCCCACTTCACGGGGAACTCGAACTTTTCACCCGACTTCTCGAGCTCCTTGATCGCGTCGCCGTAGTCCATGCGCGCGAACTTGGACTCGATCATGTTGTTCAGCCGAGTGAGACAATCCTTGTCGACGAACTTCTCGAAGAACGCCATGTCGTCCTTCCGCTCGGCGAGCAGCGCGCGGAAGATGTACTTGAGGAAGTCCTCCGCGAGCTGCGCATCGGCGGCGAGATCCGCGAACGCGATCTCCGGCTCGATCATCCAGAACTCGGCGAGGTGTCGCCGCGTGTTCGAGTTCTCGGCGCGGAACGTGGGGCCGAACGTGTAGACCTTGCTCAGCGCGAGGCAGTACGTCTCGACGTTGAGCTGGCCCGAGACAGTGAGCCGCGTTTCCTTGCCGAAGAAGTCCTTGTCCCAGTCGACCTTGCCATCCGGCGTGCGCGGAGGGTTCGCCGCATCGAGCGTGGACACGCGGAACATCTGACCGGCCCCCTCTGCATCCGACGCCGTGATGATCGGCGTGTGGATCCAGAAGAAGCCATGCTCGTGGAAGAACCGGTGCACGGCCTGCGCGAGCGTGTGGCGCACGCGGGTGGTGGCACCCACGATGTTCGTGCGCGCGCGCAGGTGCGCCACCTCGCGGAGAAACTCCGGCGTGTGGCGCTTCGGCTGCATCGGATAGTGGTCCGGATCGTCAACCCAGCCGACGACCTCGACCACATCCGCGCGCAGCTCGACGCTCTGGCCTTTCCCCTGCGATGCGACCAGCTCGCCCGTGCAGCGCACCGCGCAGCCCGTGGTGATCCGGAGGACATCGGCCTGATAGTTTGCGAGCTCCTGGGGCGCCACGACCTGCAGTGCATCGAAGCAGCTGCCATCGTGAACGGCGAGGAACGAAAGCCCGGCCTTGGAGTCGCGGCGCGTGCGGATCCAGCCCTCGATGGTGACCTTCGATCCGACCGCCACGCTCCCCGCGAGCAACTCGGCGATCCGCGTACTCATTCGCGCGCGGCTTCCTTGCTACCGACGACCGTCATGTTCATGCCGATCTGGACGGAGACCGCCTTGCCGTCGATCGAGATCACGGTCTTGCCGTTGAGGTACCAGCCGAAGCTGCCCGTCGAGAACGCCTTGACCTCGGCCAGCATGTCCTGACCGTTGATCGTGATCTTCAGAGGCTCGGCCTTCTCGGCGAACTGAGCGGCATTGACGGGGCAAGAGGTCTTGGGCGGCATAAGGGCGCATTCTTGACCAGAAACCCGCCCGAACGCTACAGCTGACCCCGTTTCGCCACGATCCGGCGCGAGCCTGACTCACGGACGGCGCAGCGAAGCCTGCTCGAACGCGAGATGTGCGAACGCGTTGATCACGAGCGCGTGGTCGATCCGTCCGGAGCGCAGCATCGCCTGGACCTCGGCGAGCGGCATGAGATCGATCGCGAGCACCTCGTTGCCGTCGAGCCGCTGGCCAGCCGTGGGCTCGGCGTCGATCGCGAGGAAGCTGTGCAGCCGGTTGTTCTGGATGGCAGGGTTGGGCGCAACCGTACCGAGCAGCCGCCAGTCCTTCGCCTCGTAACCGGTCTCCTCGGCCAGCTCGCGCGCGGCAGCGGCTCGCGCGTCCTCGCCCGCGTCGACCATGCCGCCGGGGATCTCGATGCACACGCGATCGGTGCCGGGGCGGTACTGGCGGATCATCACGACCCGCGAGTCCTTGGTCATCGCGATCACGTTGACCCAGTCGACGGCCTCGATCAGCGAGAACCGGATCGTTCGGCCGCTCGCGTGGTGGCCTTCCACGAAGTGGGTGCTGAAGATCTTGTAGTCATGGCCCGGGCTGCGTGCGCCGAGCTGCCAGGCGAGGTCGGCGTCCTTGATCGGCATCGATCCGAAGATACCCTGTCATCCCGGGGGGATAGTTTCTGCCACGGCTCGGATCGTACTGGCGCGCTGAGGCGCATTCCTGCAGATTGCGACCATGTCGTTTCGCATCGTACTTGGTCTCGTCGTGGCAGCCGCGACCACCGCTCAGGCGGGCGGGTTCGGCATCCCGGAGATCGGCGTGCGCCGGACCGCGATGGGCTCGATCATCGGCCGTCCCGATGACCCCTCGGCCATCTACCACAACCCGGCAGGCCTGATTCTCCAGCACGGCTGGAGCCTCTACGCGTCCGCAGGGCTCGCGCTCATCAGCACCGAGTTCCAGCTCGCACCGTGGGACCAGAGCGATCGCTTTCTGCAGCAGATGCCGGAGAGCGATGGCTACTACAAGGCGATCAAGCCGAGCCGCGCGATGGGCGTGATCCCGATGATCGCGCTGACCGGCGAGATCATCCCCGACAAGCTCGTGCTCGGCGTCGGCCTGTTCGTCGGCAACGCGCAGGGCGCGGCGTTCGACGAGGACGCGGTCACGCACTACCACCTGATCGATGGGTACGTGATCGCCCCGCAGGCCGTGCTCGCGGCCTCGTACAAGATCAACGACGCGATCAACGTCGGGGGCTCGGCCGGCGTGATCAACATGCGGATCCACGGCAAGCGGTACGTGTATCCGATCATCAACGGCACGGACCTCTCGAACTACGCCGGTACGAAGCCCGAGCTCGTCCTCGACGGCGAGGCGTGGGCGCCGACGTGGCAGGTGTCCGCGTTCGGTCGTCCGCACCCGAAGATCACGTACGGCGCCACGATCAACGGCCGCGTCGACGCGACGCTCGAGGGCCCGGTCCAGATCACGTTCTCCGACGACGCGAGCGTTCCTGGCGACATGCTGATCGGCACGCAGGTCACCAAGCAGCTCCTGCCGTGGGCATTCATGGCGGGCACGAACGTCGACGTCCATCCGAAC
>JBBRBG010000102.1:0-32774 GCA_038206055.1 Haliangiales bacterium | reverse complement strand
CGTTGGCGGCGACCCACGCGAGCTTGCCGGACTTCGACACGCCGGCGCGCAGACCATCGCGGACCTTTAACACCAGGTTCCACGACGTGATCTGCTTCGCGACCTGCGAGCCGAGATAGCGCTCGGGAAGCTCGCTGCCGAGCATCACGGTCTCGGCTCGCTTCGACACCGTCGCGGCGAACGTCTTCGGATTCGCGATCGTGGTCTCGAACAGCAGCGCGACGGCATCGGCACCGGTGACGTTGCGAGAGATCGTGTCGGGCACGATGCCATCAGCCATCGCGGCGACCTGCGAGTCGCCGGGGATCGGCGAGGTGATCGACCACGCGAGCGGCTGCCAGATCCCGGTGACCTTCTCGAACACCGCCGTCGCGCGCAGCCAGCTCTCGGGCGACGACTTCGCGCAGCCGTTGTTCGGGCAGTTCGAGAACTCGCCGAGGTTCGCGGTGATGAACGCGGTCTCCGGATCCACGATCCCGACGATCGTCGTGGCCTTGTCGAGCTGGGTGATCTGCGGGAGGCCGAACATCACCTCCTCGAGGCTGTACGGCGCTTCCCACGTCAGATTCGAGGTGAACGCGAACCGGGGCACGTCCAGCTTCGCCCGGCTCGACTTGCTGGTGATCGTCTCGAGCCGCTTGGCGACCTCGTCCGCCGGCGTCTCGGCGTGGGCGGCGGTCGCGACGAGGAGGATACCGGCGCACAGGGCGAGGGAACGCATTGCGTAAGTATGTGATGGGACTGGCATGGATTCACCCCAAGACGTCCGAGATCGTGCAACCGATTCCCGACGAAGTTGTCGAATAGATCCGGACGCTCAGGCGTTCGTTTCAGCAAGCACAGGAGAGGTGCGCCCAATGACGTCAACGGTCCGCTTCACGCTCGGGTTCACGGCTGTATGTCTGGTCGGTTGCCACACCGGTGGCACGGAGGTCGACAGCCAGGTCGTCGACGAGCCCGTGCAGACAACCGGCGGCTTGCCCACTCCCGCTTCGCTGCCGACCCCGGTCGACGGCAAGCTCGTCGAGCGGATCACGCCGGTCAAGCTCCCCAGCACCGACAAGGTGAAGGAGGGCCAGGCGGCCACGTTCCGGTTTGGTCGCGAGAACGAGCACACGGGCTGGGTCGCGCAGCTCCCGGAGCGCGCGCAGCTGGTCTCGGTCGCGTACTCCGGCGGCAAGATCTTTGTGGGTGGCGGCTTCGGCTCGAGCTCGATGTACGCGCTCAACGCCACCACCGGCGCGAAGGAATGGACGCGCACCGCGCTCGTCGATCCGGGCCCGACCTCGGTGGTCGTGGAGGATCAGGAGCTCGCGTACAACACGTACTCCTGCACGATGGAGGTCCTCGAGACCTCGACCGGCAAGGTGCTGTGGACGAAGTGGCTCGGCAGCGAGACGCCGAACCCGCCCGCGTTCAGCGGCAACATGGTGATCGCCTCGCACCCGAGCGAGGACGGCTACAAGCTGTCCGCGTACGCGAAGCGCACCGGCAAGGACATGTGGTCCGCGTCGATCGACCAGCATATCCTCTCGGTGCCGGTCGTCGCGAACGGCGCGGTCTACGTGTCGACCACGAACGGCTCGCTCTACAAGATCGGCCTCGACGGCAAGCGCGCCTGGCAGCAGTCGATCAGCGCGGCGAGCGCTCCGTGGATCGCCGGCAACCAGGTCCACCTCGCCGTCCACGAGGGCAACAAGGAAGTTCAAGTGACGCTCGATGCCGTGACCGGCAAGCGCATCAGCAGCGGTCAGTCGGCGAAGTCGGCGAACGACACGCCGAGCGATGCGAGCGAGAACACGTGGTCGTTCGAGGGCTCGCGCCCGGTGGTTCGCGACGGCGTGGTCTACAGCGCCATGGGCGATCGCGTCGAAGCGCGCGACTCGGCGACCAACGCGGTCAAGTGGACGCGCCAGTACTCGAAGGGCGTCGGCACGCGCGACCTCGGCTCGGTGATCGTCGCCGGCAACCTCGCGAGCGTCTCCACCAAGGACGGCAAGGTCATCGGCCTCGACCGCGACACCGGAACGCAGCGCATGGCGTTCGACTTCGGCACCCAGATCGCGGCGCAGCCGATCATCGCCGAGGGCTGGATGTACGTCGCCACGGCAAAGGGCCAGGTCCTCGCGTTCGACCTCGGCCAGAAGAGCATGGACGGCTGGCACATGTGGGGCGGTAACGCCCAGCACAACCTGTGAGGTAAGCTCTGGGTAGTGTTTCGGATCCGGTGGTACCTGGCGGCCGCGCTCCTGACAGGGTGCGGCCGCTTCGCATTTGACGAGCAAACGGTCGACGGCGCGCTCGGGAACGACGCGACCGACACGGCGGCGGGCGTGGACGAGTGCCTGCCGGGCACGGCGCCGAGTCCGCTGACGATCTCGGGGCAGACGTTTCGCTACGTCAGCTTCGACAACACGACCGCGCCGGTCGACGGGGTGACGGTCAGCGAGACCTTCGCGACGAACACCCAGCAGCACCTCAGCGATGCGAACGGTGACTACAGCTTCGGGATCACGACCGGCGGGAATCCCGGTGCGTTCACGATGGATCTCTCGCGCGCCAACTTCTTCTCGACGCATATCTCGACGGATGTGCTGATCGGCGGCGACCAGAAGGGCGAGCGCGGGATGATCTGGAAGCTCGGCGATGCGCCGATCTGGGATCAGGGAGCGATGACCCAGATCTATTCGAACGCGGGGGTCTCGCACTCCCTGGGACTCGGCACGCTCAACGTCGCGGTGCGCGATTGCCAGGGCGCGTCGCTGACCGGCGTGGTCGTGACGTTGACGCCACCACCGGACTCGACGGGCAAGCTGTTTTATATCGCGGTCGATGGCACCGCCGGCAACCAGTCCGCGACCGCGTTGCCCTTCACGCAGGCGCTCGCGCTGGGTGTGCCACCCGGGCCGGTGACGATCCACGCGTCAGGCGGTGGGAAGACGTTCATCGACCAGACGGTGATGGTGCTGGCGGGAACGAACACCTCGTTCGCCGTCATTCACGGCCGGTGACGCCGCGGATGCGTGTGCGCCGGCGCTCGGCCATCGGCAAAACGCTCGGTCTGCCGATGGTGGAATGCCGTGCTGGCAGGGATATCAGGCATCTAGCGGATGGCGTCCCGCGTGCAATGCCCCGCAGCCATATGAACACTCGCTTCGCGCTCCTCACGGTCGCCGTCGGGCTGGCGTTGGTCCCGACGCATGCCCGCGCGTGGGGTATCGGCAGTCAGCTCGACAACCAGGGATGTCACGAACGGATCACGGCAGAAGCGCTACGTCGCGTGCGGGCCATGTTCCCCACCGCGCCGTTGCTCGCCCCCACCCGTGACGAGCAGTCGATCATCGACAACGTCCAGTTCGTCCCACCCGCGGACTTCAAACACGATCTCGCCGGGATGACGATGTTGCTCGGCGTACGTGACAACGATCTGAAGGGCGAGAATCCGCTGGATTCGCTGCAGCTCACGGCAGTCCATGGTGATCCGCTGACGCAAGAGGAACACTGCATCCGTGCGCTGACGGATGACAACGCGGCCGGAAACGTGTCGGCGCTCGCGGCGTGCATGGTGTTCATCCACACGCGGGCGATGGAGGCCCTCGAGGGTCTCGGCGCGAACGGCGTTGTCGATCCATCGGTGCGGATGCCACTCAGGATGTACCTCTCGTTCGCCAAGCACCACACGCCGATGCTGCCGCTGTTCTACGTGAAGATGGGGCAAGCACTGCACGCTCTCGAGGACGGCTTCACGCACACGTACCGAACGGCCGACGGGCTCCACCCACAGGTGGTGCTCAACTACATCGAGTACGTAAACAAGGGCGTGCCTGACGAGGGTCGCGACGGTCCCAACCACCTCGCGACGCTCGATCATTGCGACAACACGGATGCGGTGGTGCAGCGGAACTTCGCGCTGGCAAAGGACGCCTCGACCGAGTTCCTCGCGATCGCGCTCGATCCGGCGAAGACGAAGGTCGAGAAGGGCATCGCGTTCGACGCGGTGCTGGTGAAGTACCTGACGTACGAGGAGCATGGCTGCACGGCCGCCAACAAGTGGTGCGATGCGCCCGAGGCCAAGGTCGTCGACAACGCTGGCTGCGACGCGGGTGGCGGTGGAGCGGCTCCGTGGACACTGGCTCTGCTCGTCGGCGCAGCACTGCTCGTGGTGATGCGGCGCAAGAGCTTCGTACCGGCGGCTGCCCTCGCGCTCGTGCTCGCCGGCTCGATGTGGACCGTCGCGCGCGCCGACGACGCGCCGAAGGATCCTCCGAAGCCGGCCGATACGAAGCCTGCCGTCGATGCGCCGCCTGCGGACATCAAGGACGCGTTCGACGTCGCGAAGGGCAAGGAACCGGGCCGCGACGTCACGACGCCGACGGTGACCGAGGTGAAGGACATCCGTGAGGCCAAGCGCCTCGGCAGCGCGTGGGGCTTCTCCGCCAATCTCGGCGGGTCACTGGTGCACGGCGCCGGCGCGCTGAATGTCGGAGGCCGCTATCGGATCACCGAGCGCTGGGTGGTCGGGCTCGATGCGGAGTGGAACCCGTGGGTCACGTCGGTCCCGTTCTCGGCCAGAGCAGGCGCGCTCAACATCTACGGCACCTTGATCCGGCGGTTCCCGATGAAGTTCGACCGCGTCAACCTCCGGACGTCACTGCACCTCGGTACATCGGTGCTGTTGTTCGACGTGCCGGGCGCGCCCTCGGGGAGCATCGGCCCGTTCGCTTCGTTCACGCCGCTCGGCATCGACTACGACCTCGGCAAGTCGGTGCGCATCGTCATCGACCCCGTCGAGATCGCGGTGCCGGTGCCGTACATCGGGCTCATCCCGCTCTACTACGAGCAGTTCCGCTTGATGGTCGGCATCCAGATCGGCGCTTGATCCGGATCCCGAACGGGAGGAAGGTGCGGCGATGGGTGCAGATTCGCTCGATCGCCGCGACCTGTTTCGTCTGGGTGTCACCGCCGGTGTGACCGCGCTCGCCGCTGGTACGCTCGCGGGTTGCCAGGGCAGCGCTGCGAAGCAGCCGACGCTCGGCACCAAGGGTGAGCCGGCGCTGCCCGCACCTGATCTCGTGGAGGTCACGATCGCGGAGCTGCAGCGGCGGATGACCGCGGGCGCGGAGACCTGCGCCTCGCTGGTGGCGAAGTACACCGCGCGGATCGAGGCGGTGAACGAGACGGGGCCGAGCCTGCGCGCCGTGATCGAGCTCGATCCGGATGCCGCCGCAAAGGCGCAGCAGCTCGACGCCGAGCGCGCTGCGGGCAAGCTGCGGGGCCCGTTGCACGGGATCCCGCTCCTCGTGAAGGACAACCTCGATACCGGCGACAGGATGCCGACCACGGGCGGATCGCTCGCGCTCGCCGGCACGCACGCGAAGCAGGACTCGTTCGTCGTCGCGAAGCTACGCGCCGCGGGTGCGCTGATCCTCGGGAAGTCCAACCTCTCCGAGTGGGCGAACCTGCGCGGTGCTCACTCGGTCTCCGGCTGGAGCGCGCGTGGTGGGCAGTGCAAGAACCCGTACGCGCTCGATCGCTCACCATCGGGCTCGAGCAGTGGCTCGGGCGCGGCGGTGGCGGCGAACCTGTGCGCCGCGGCGATCGGCACGGAGACCGATGGCTCGATCACGTCGCCCGCGAGCTGTAACTCGCTCGTCGGGCTCAAGCCCACCGTCGGACTCGTCAGTCGCACCGGCATCATTCCGATCGCGGCGAGCCAGGACACCGCGGGCCCGATGGCGCGCACCGTGAGCGATGCAGCGATCCTGTTGACCGCGATCGCCGGCGCAGATCCGAACGACGCGGCGACGAAGATGGCGAAGCCGGAGGACTACACGAAGTACCTCGATCGCAACGCGTTGAGGGGCGCGCGGATCGGTGTTCCGCGCATGGGCTGGTTCGGGATCAACCGCAACATGGACGCGATCGCGGAGGCCGCACTCCGCGAATTCGCGCGGCAAGGCGCGGTGATCGTCGATCCGGTGGAGCTCGATTCGCCGCCGGCGCTGGGCCTGGCCGAGCTCGAGGTGCTGCTCTACGAGATCAAGTGGCTGCTGGCGGACTACCTCGCCACGCGCGGGGCTGACACCAAGGTGCGCACGCTCGCGGATGTGATCGCGTTCAACAAGGATCACGCCGTGGAGCTCTCGGTGTTCGGCCAGGAGCTGTTCGAACAGGCGCAGGCGAAGGGCCCGCTGACCGACAAGGCCTACGTCGATGCGCGCGCCACGTGCCTGCGGCTTGCGCGTGACGAAGGCCTCGACAAGGTCTTCGCGGCGAACAACCTCGACGCGATCTTCGCGGGTACGGGCGCCCCGCCATGGCTGATCGATCCGGTGAACGGCGACTCCTCCGGCGCCAGCTGCACCGCCCTTCCGGCGATCGCTGGCTATCCGCATATCACCGTGCCGGCCGGCTTCGTGCGCGGCCTGCCGATGGGCATCTCGCTGATCGGGCCCGCATGGTCCGAGGGCAAGTTGCTCGGCTACGCGTTTGCCTACGAACAGGCCACCAAACTTCGCCAGGCGCCGAAGTATCTGGCCACCGCGCTCGACGCGTGACCCACCTCCGGTGGCGGTCGGGTCTGCACGGACCCGTCGCTCCCGGTCAAGTCGTTGATCTCGCGACGCACGCGCCCGGCACGGCGCTTGTAGAGTGCCGGCACATGAACCGACTCAGCATGACTCTCGCTGCCGTGACCCTCGTGACCTCGCTCGCGGCGTGCGGCAAGAAGAAGGACGGCGATGGTGGCGGTGGTGGTGGCGACGACAAGAAGGGCCCGACGATCACGATCAACGAGGCCGATTGGGTCCCGAAGAACCTCCACGATGTCGCGCCGTTGATCAACGTCACCATGAAGGTGCCGAAGGACGCGAAGATGGAGAAGAACGGCAACGGCGGCGTCGATATTCGCGTCAACGAGCTCTACGTGATCACCGTCTCGAACCTCGCGGTGAGCAACGTCGCCGAGGCGATCAAGTCCGACAAGTCGCTCACCGTCGAGCGCAAGGACAAGTACTCGATGACCAAGGTGCTCAGCGAGGAGCCGACAGGGTTCGTGTACACCGTGCAGATGAAGCCCGAGGAGAACGGCAACACCTACGAGGCCGAGTCGCACTTCGCGTACTACATCGACAAGGAAGGCGCGATCTACTCGATCCTCGACGACAAGCCGATGGATGCGTACTCGACGCCGGGCTCGACGTACACCCCGGCGATCGCGAACAAGGTCTACGGCATCGTCAAGGCGTCGGCGAAAGCGAACTGACGGCTAGAGGTCTGGTGTCGAGAACTTGAGCGGGTAGTTGATCTGGACCGCCGTGTCGAGGACCGGGAACTCCCACTCCTTCAGCACGTTCTCGATACACATGTTGATCTCCGCCGGGAATGCGCTGCTCGCGGTCACGGTCTCGATCTTCCCGCTCGTCGCGATCACGAACCGTACGTTCACCGTGCCGTCGAGCTCGGGACGCTTACGCCACTGCGCCACGCGCTCGTAGCAGTACGTGATGCGCTCGATGCTGAGCTTCATCCGCCGGCGGATCATCAGCTTGTCGCTACCCCGCGACGGCGTGGGCGAGAACCGCCGGTCGAACACGCGCTCGGTGCGCGTGGGCGCGCCCGCGACAAGCGCGACGTTCGCGCCGGCGTGCGGATACCGATCCTGTGCGACATGCGCCTCGATGCCGCGCAGGTCGAGCACGACCGCGGCCTTCTGCTTGACCCATTGCCGGCGCTCGTGGCCCTCGACGGTGCCCTCGATGCGCGCGATCCGCTGCGTGTCGGGATCGATCGCGAGCGCGGTCAGCGGCGGCAGCTCGACCGCCAGCTCGATGCGCGCGCTCTCCGCGACGATGATCGAGACGTGATCTTGCTCGACACTCGTGCCCAGCCAGGTCAGCAGCGCACCATCCGGCTCGCGCGCGAACGCCTCGAGGGCCTCCTGCTTCGGCAGCGCGGCGCTCCACGACCGCTCATCGGGCGTGGTCATCGCCATCCCGACGATGCGCGAGCCCGCGGGCAGAGCGATCGGGATCTCACCGCGAGCGAAGAGGCGGACCTTGACCTCGATCGTCACCCACGACACCGCCCGCGCGTGCACGTCGACGGCGATGCGTTCGATCGACGCTTCGGACCCGGGAGAGCTCACGCGCACGGCGGGTGGAAACACCGAGTCGATCGTTGGAAGGTCATCGGCGCGCGCAGGCGTGGCCAGCGCGACGACCGACGCCGCCCAGAGGCAGGTCGTCCGCACATCGTTGAGACACCGGATCCGCGCCCCGGTTCCATCGCGATCACGACGTGCACGCCGATCCGATGAGTGCATGATAGACGAGATGGCGCACCTGCTCGTCCTCGCGGCCCTGGTCACCGCTTGCACGAAGGCGGAACCCACACCAGCGCCGGCGCCACCACTCGCGCCGGCGCCCGCGATCGCGCCGCGCCCGGTGGCGCCGCCACCCGCACCTGCACCGCCGTCTCCGCCGTCGCAGCGCCGCAACACCATCCTGCGCACCAAGCTGGCCGCCGGTGGGATGCAGCCGATTCATGGCCTGGTCCTTGGCTTCTCGGGCGTGGGCGGCCACTCGCGGCTGACGCTCGATCTCGCCACCGCGACCCTACGCCGCGACCGCCAGTTCGCGGGCGAGAGCAAGACACAGCAGCGGAAGGTCTCGCCCTACGAGAGCTCGCAGCTGATGGCGCTCGCCGAGGCCGCGTGGCGCGAGATACCCGCGGGCAAGCCGGAGTTCATCACGGATAGTCGGGAGGATCTGTACATCCTCGACGGCGACGAGGCGTTCCACGTCATCGGTAATCCGCTCGAGGACCTCGGTCACACCAATCGTCCTGCGGCTGCGGCCCTGGTCAAGCGATTGTCCGAAATCAGGTACTGAGCTACCGGCGCGGGCGCACGAAGAACGCCGCGTTGCGCGCGAGATCCTCGGCGGACGCGTCCGTCTCGTAGACGATCGCATCGACAGGGCACTCGGCGACGCACGCGCCGCAGTGGATGCACTCGTCCGGATCGATGAACATCTGGATGCCGGGGAAGCGCTGCGCGCGTTCTCCGGGCAGCACGGCGCGCAGCTCGTCGAGAGGGATGGGGCCGACAATGCAGTCGACCGGGCAGACATCGACGCATGCGCTGTCGCAGGTGCCGACGCACTTCTGGGTGATCACGTAGGTCATGGCCTCGGTAGGAGCAGGGCCCATGCCGCGCCAAGCCGGCGGAATCCAGTAGTGCTCGTCGGGAAACACCGAAATGTCAGTGTAAGCACCGGTATTTCGGTGTCATGGTAGTCGCGTGAGCGCGGGCACCAGGTTGATCGCGGAGCTCCTGCAGGCGAGCGCAGGGGGGCACTCTCCGCGCGCGCTCGTTCGCGCGATCGCGACGGTGCTCGGTGCGCACGCGGGTCTGGTTCGCGTGGAGCTCCAGCCTCCACTGCCACCGGCGATCGCCGAGAGACTCGGGACCGAGTGGCGAAGTGTGGAGGCGGCGAGTACGCGCCGTGCGCTCACGGTGCTCGCACCGGGCCTCGCGGTCGCCGCGCTGGGTGCGCTGCCCCAGTTGCTGACAGATCGCGAGGTGCAGTGCGCGATCGCCGGCGTGATGGACCTGGCTGCGCGCCACCTCGATGTTGTGCAGCGCCTCGCCCACCTCTCGCGCAAGGCGCAGGTCGAGAATCGCGAGCTGCGCTCGGATCTCGAGCGCGCTGACGATCCGGGAGCCGTGGTCGCAAACAGCGCTCGCATGCGCACGGCACTCGCTCGCATCGCGCAGGTCGCGCGGCATCCGACCACCGTGCTGCTGTACGGCGAATCCGGCAGCGGCAAGGAGGTGCTCGCGCGCGAGCTCCACCGCCGCTCGCCGCGTGCACACCGCGCGATGCTCCAGCTCAACTGCGCCGCGATCCCCGAGGCGCTGATCGAGAGCGAGCTGTTCGGGCACGAGCGCGGAGCGTTCACCGGCGCCGAGCGCGCGCACGCTGGCGTATTCGAACGGGCGCATCGCAGCACGCTGCTGCTCGACGAGGTCGGAGAGCTCTCCCCGTCGGCACAGGCGAAGCTGCTGCGTGTGCTGCAGGAGGGGAAGATCCGCCGCGTCGGTGGTGAGACAGAGGTCGCGGTCGACGTGCGGCTCGTGGCCGCCACGCACCGCTCGCTCGCCGCGATGGTCGCCGCCGGCACGTTCCGCGAGGACCTGTTCTATCGGCTCGACGTGTTCTCGATCGAGGTGCCGGCGCTGCGCGATCGACGCGACGACCTCGCTCCGCTGGTCGATGCGATCGGACGCGAGCTCGCCGTGCGTATGGGCACGACGCTGCCGGCGATCTCCCGCGGCCTGCTCGCGAAGCTGGCCGCACACGACTGGCCGGGTAACGTGCGCGAGCTCCGCAACCTGCTCGAGGCGGCGCTCGTGCTCGGCGGCGGCACCGCGTTCGTGCTCCCCGAGGAGTTCCCGCGCCGGAGCGCGGCACGTGGTCCCCGGCCGTTCGACGCGGCGGTGCGCGAGACCATCGAGAAGGTGCTCCGCGCGACGCATGGCAAGCTCTACGGAGCGAACGGCGCCGCGGCACGCCTCGGCATGCCGCCCGCAACGCTGCAGAGCAAGATGAAGAAGCTCGGCATCGAGCGGCGGCGGTTCGTGTGAAGCCTCGCGCAGCGCGGGCGAGGACGTTCGGCGCGGTCTGGTTCTAGATGCGGCCGAGCATGTCGATCAGACGATGGACGTCGAGCATGCGCGCCATGCCTTCGCCGCCGGAGGACGCGCCCGAGGCGTGCTCCTCGAAGTTGCGAAGCGCGCGCTCGTAGCAGAACCGCGCGAGGTTCGGCGCCGAGGCCCGCAGCTTGTTGCCGGCCGATTCCCAGAGCGCGGCGCGACCGAGCTCGGGGTAGAAGCCGTCAGCCGAGCTCTGGGTGACCCACAGCTCGGCCTCGTCATGACGGCCGAGCTGGAGCAGCGAGACGACCGAGGCGACCTCCTCGCGCCATGCGCGATCACTCGCCGCGATCGCTGCGTCGACCTTGGCGAGGGTCTCGTGGGCGAGGCGCCGCATCACCGGGCCGCGCGGGCCTTCGGCGATGTCGACCGCCTTCACGCGATCCGTGAGGACGTCTCGGAAGCCGAGGACCTCGTGTGCGAGCGCGCCGCAGCAGACGAAGATCAGCGCGAGCTCGTCGCCGAGCGGATCGGCATCGAGGGGGTTGCGGAGGCAGTGGATGACTCCGGATGCGAACAGCTCCGGCGGCGGCGACAGGCGCGTCACGAAGTGGAGAGCGAGGCCGCGCTGAGCCCATTCGGTCGATTGCAGCTTGTCGGCGATCTGCGCGAGGGCGTCAGGGACCGCAAGGAGGGCGGCGGTGGCGGCGGCGCGGGAGGTGTCGTCGGGGGCGTCGAGGACGTCGGCCATCAACGCTTCGAGCTGCATCGCTTCGACCGGCATCTTGACCCGCTGGCGGCGGGCACCCAGACTACTCCGAGGTGATCGGGCTGGTCATCGGCAACTACGTGATCGTCTCCGAGCTCGGTAAGGGCGGGATGGGGATGGTCTATCGCGCCGAGCATACGAAGATCACACGCACGGTCGCCCTCAAGATCCTGCTCCCGCAGCACTCGGCGGATCCGGACACTGTGCAGCGGTTCTTCACCGAGGCGCGCGCGGCGTCGTCGATCGACCACCCGGGCATCGTCGAGATCTATGACTTCGGGGTGCACACCGATGGGCGCGCGTACCTCGTGATGGAGCTGCTCACGGGGCAGAGCCTCGGGCACCTGCTCGCGCAGGGAGCGCTGCCACCGCTGGATGCGGGCGCGATCGTGGGGCAGGTGGTGAGCGTGATCGCGGCGGCGCACGCGCGGGGCATCGTTCACCGCGATCTCAAGCCCGACCACATCGTCCTCGAGCCGAGCGAGATCGTCCCCGGCGCCGTCCAGGTGAAGCTCCTCGACTTCGGGATCGCGAAGATGATCTACGAACAGGGCGGGGCGGCGAAGACGCAGACCGGCGCGATGATCGGCACGCCGACGTACATGAGCCCCGAGCAGTGCATGGGCAAGTCGGACCTCGATCATCGCACCGACCTCTACGCGATCGGCTGCATCCTGTTCCACGCGCTCTGCGGCCGCGTGCCGTTCACGAGCGAGCACGGCACGGGAATGTTGATCGCCGCGCACCTGCGCGATGCGCCGCCGGATCCGAGAGTCGTCGATCCCCGGATCCCGCCGGCCCTCGCGGCGATCACGCTCAGGCTCCTCGAGAAGGATCCCGCCGCGCGGTTCCAGTCCGCGCTGGAGCTGCGTGCGGCGCTCGTGTCGGCGGGCGTCAACATCGCGACCACGCTGCAGCGCCCGGCCACACCATCGATCCCGCCGCGGATGCCGCTCCCGCCGGTGATCGCGGCGGCACCGGATCAGCCGACGATCCGTCCCGCGGCGTCCGCCGGCGTCTCGAAGCGCACGGTCGCGATCATCGGCGGCCTCGCATTCCTCGCGGCGTCGACGTGCGTGTTCGCGATCGTGTCGTACGCGACCCGAAAGGACGCGCCGGCCGAGGCTCCGCCCACGGTCGCGGCCGCGCCGAAACCTGCGCCGGCGCCCGCGCCAGCTCCACCGGTCGCTCCACCGGTGGCGACGCGACCACCTGCAGCAACGCCGGCAGCGACACCTCCACCGCCTGCCGTGGTCGCCGAGGCCGCATGCGTTGACGGCCAGGCCCGCACCGACGACACGCGCGGCCACTGCTGCTGGTCCGGTCAGGCGTGGTCGAGCGCGAAGGACAAGTGCGTCGGCGCGTCGGCGTGTCCCGCCGGCTTCCGCGCGGATGGCGAGGCATGCGTCGCCGCCAAGACATCGACGACCGCGATCCCGCCGACCGCGCCCGACGCCGCGGTGGCGCCAGCGCTCTCCCTCGGTGCTCGAACCTATGCGCCTGGTGCGAAGGTGATCGTCACGTTCGCACAGCCGATCAGCTCCACGGAGGCGAGCAAGGCGTTCGTGACGATCGCGAACACGGAGAACCCGCCATCCTCGTTCGAGAGCCGCGAATTCCTGCCCGATCGCGCGCAGCGCGTGACGCTGACCGTGCCGACGGAACGCGGAGACTACGAGGTCCGGCTGTTCACGAACTCTCCGAAGGAGAACTTCAAGCTCGCGCGCGTGGTCGGGTTCTCGGTCCGTGCCGCCGAGTCGTCAGCGGCGGCGCCACCCGTCGTCGCCGAGACGCCGAAGGCGCCGCCCGTCGTCGTCGCCGCACCACCGCCGGCGCAACCCGCGAAGGTCGTCGCCTCCGACGAGACCCCGCGCGCGCAGCAGCGGTTCAGCGCTCCCGGCAACGCGCCTGCCGGTTCGCGGCTCGCGGTGCGGTTTCCCGTGGCGTTGCACGCGCTGAAGGGCGAGCAGTTCTGGGTCACCGTCGTCACCGCCGGCTCGGCGCCGGGCTCGTGGGGCCGGTTCGAGTACCTCGAGCAGGACGTGAAGGGTGCATCGCTCGTACTGCCCACCGAGCCCGGCGCCTACGAGCTTCGGCTCCACGCGAACTATCCGACGAAGCCGAACAACATCGTGTTCCGCGCGCCACTCCGCATCGATCCGAACTAACCGTATGCGGCGGGGTGTCACGCTGGTCGCGGCAAACCGCGGTGACGTGCGCAACGCGCGCCGCTAGTCAGAACGCAGTGCCGGCGGTCCAGTCGGTCTCGAAGGTCGCGAGGAGCGGGGCGATCGACGACGCCTCGACCATGACCACGCCGACCTCGCGATTCTTCTCGAGCGACGTGTAGCTGAAGTTCTCCGAGCCGACGTACGCGACCGCGCCGTCGGCGACGAGGACCTTGGTGTGAAGATGCGGGATGTACTTCACCGTGACGCCGAGGCCCTGGAGGTAGGTCGCGGCCGCGGCGTTCGCATCGATCCACGATGCGTCGGCCAGGAGCGCGCGGACCTCGACACCGGCCGCGATGCGGCGTTTCACGGCCTCGCGGACGCCGGTATCGGCAAACTGCATCGACTCGATGAGGAGCGTGTGCTGCGCGCCATCGATGACGTCGAGGATGCGCTGGCGCGCGTTGATCGGTGCGATGACCATGCGGGTGCACGGCATCGCGAGCTGCGTGCCGGCCCAGTCGGCGGCGAACACGGCCGACAGATCGGCGATGTCGGCGGGGTCGCGATCGACGGCGGCGAAGTTGCGCTCGAGATCGATCGAGAAGTCCTTCGAGAAGTTGCCGGTCGACATCACCGCGACCTTGCCGTCGACGACGAAGAACTTGTTGTGGAAGTAGTCGAACGCCGGATCGCTCCACTTCACCTGGACGCCGGCGGCGACGAGCAGGTCGTAGTACTTCTGGTTCGTCGACTTCTTGTACTGATCGAGGATGACGCGAACAGCGACCCCCGCGTGCGCCTTGGCCTGGAGCTGATCGAGGATGCCGCCGTAGCCCATCAGGTAGATCGAGAGATCGATCGAGGTCTGGGCGCTCGCGAGCGCGTCGACGTACGGTGCCTCGCTCGCCTCGGGCGTCGCGAAGATCGCGATCGGCGTCGGGCGCGGATCGGTGGCGCTGCAGAAGTCCGCGCCGGCCGGCGCATCGATGGTGGCTGCAGGAGCATCGGGGGCCTCACCGCCGACCGGGTCGGGCTCGTGGCAGCCGACGATCAGGAGCAGGGCAAACCAGGGCGCGGAGCGGTGCATGCGGGAGGAGTCGTGTGAGCGCGGTTTTTGATCCCGCCCGGCGGTCGATTTCTCCGAGCGGCCGCGTAACCCCGCGAACTGTTGGGGACAGTGGCGCCGGGTGCCGGCTGCGTTTTGCCTGGGCTCGCCGCGATCAGACGTCCATGTCGTGTGAGGAATTGGGCATAGTGCGCCGCATGCTCAGGTACCTCGCGGTCGTGGTGTTGCTCGGAGCGTGTGGTGATGACAGCAGCGGAACGCCGATCGATGCCGCGGTCGATGCGGCGGTCGATGCGCCGCCGGTGCTGATCGACGCGCCACCACCGCCGCCGGGCCATCATCACTACGTCATCGACTCGCTCCTCGTGCCGACCAACAACAATACGGCGCGCGACTACGGGCTGGACCTCGACAACGATGGCGCGATCGACAACCAGTTCGGCAGGGTGCTGGGCACGCTGGCGTCGATGGGACTCGAAGTGCAGATGTTGACCACGCAGAACGTCGACCGTGGCGCGTCGATCACGCTGATCGATATGTTCGCGAACGATCTCACCACCGAGCCCGCGGCCACGTTCGCCACGTTCGTCGGCTCGAATCCGATGCCGGCAGCGTGTGCGAATGCGAGCGACACGACGTGCCGCCATCACTTCGCGGGCAACGCGACGTTCACCATCGCGGCGGGCGCCCCGACGAATCCGGCGCTGACCGGAGCGATCGCCGGCGGTACCTACACGAGCGCGCCAGCCGGCCACCTCGCCGGTCCGTTCGCGGTGTTCCCATCCGCGACACCGACCACGGTGAATCTGGTGGGCGCGCGGGTCGTCGCCTCGCAGGTCTCCGCGACGAAGATCGTGACGATGAAGATCGCCGGCGCGATCACCGATGCGGAGATGGACGCGAAGGTCTATCCCGCCATCAGCACCGGCATGCAGGCGGACATCACGCGCGACTGCACGGCACCGACCAATCCACCGACCTGTGGCTGTGCGACGTCCAGCGCTGGAAAGACCTGGCTCGACCTGATCGATGCACCGCCGAAGGACTGCAAGGTCACCGCGCCCGAGATCAAGGCCAATAGCCTGTTCATGTCGCTGTTCGCCCCTGATGTGATGATCGATGGTCAGATGGCGCTGTCGATCGGCTACAAGGCGACCGCGGTCGAAGCGGGCTTCGTCGCTCCCTAAGGCAGACCCACGAAGCCGACGAACGACGGCTGCATCGCGGTCAGCGGTGTGCCGACCGATGCAAGCGCGCCGGTCGTTCCATCGATGTGGAACGTGGTGACGGTGCTCGAGCCCTGATTCGCGGCGAACAGCCAACCGCCCGTGGGATCGATCGCGAACGCGCGCGGGGTGGTACCGCCGGTCGGGGTGTGGGCGGCAAGCGTGACCATGCCGGTCGCCGGCGCGATCGCGAACGTCGCGAGGTTGTTGTCACCGCGGTTCGAGCTCCACAGCCACTTGCCGGAGGGATGCACGGCGATCTCGGCGCCGGTGTTCGCACCGGTTGCGCCAGCGGCGCGCGCCGACACCGTCTGCAGTGTGGTCAGCCTGCCGGTCGCGCCGTCGTAGGACAGCGCGACGATCGTGCTGTCGTTCTCGTTGACGAGGTACGCGTGCGCACCGTCGGGGGCGAACGCGAGGTGGCGCGGACCGGCACCGGCGGCGGTCATCAGGTGCGGCACTGCATTCGCCGCGAGCGTTCCGGTGACAGGATCGAACGTGTACTGCGCCACGTAGTCCGAGCCCTTGCACGGCACGAGCACGTGGGTGTTCGAGGGATCGGTGAGGATCTGGTGCGCGTTCGTGCCGGCGTTGATCGTCTGCGTTGCCGCAGCGAGCCCGCCGTCGCTGCGGATCGGCAACACCGCGATCATGCCGTCACCGTAGTTCGCGACGAGCACGAACTTGCCGGCGCGATCCACCGCGACGTGCGCCGGGCCGTTGCCCCCGGAGGGCTGGTCGTTGATCAAGGTCAGCGCGCCGCTCGCTTGATCGATCGTGTAGGCGGAGATCCGGCTCGCGCCCTCGCTCGCGGCATACAGGTGCGTGCCGGTCATCGCGAGGTACGAAGGCGAGGCGCGCGCGGACACCAGCGACGACACCGCGGTGAGCGCGCCGGTCGCCACGTTCAGATCGAGCCACGCAATGTTCGGCCCGTAGCCGCTGACGTACGTGACGATGTGCGCGGGCAGAGCGGCGTCGATCGGCACCTTGGGAGCGTCGGGCATCGGGACCATCATCGCGTCGTTGCCGCCACACCCGACGACCAGGAGCGCCACCACCGCGAGTCGCGCCATCATGTGTTCGAGCATACCGCGGTTGGCATCAAGTGATTTTCGTAGACGATTTACGACGGGTATCGATCCCTCGTGCCGGTACCGCAGCGCACAAACTGAACGCGATTGCCGAGCTACGTCGTGGAGATCCTGCGCTCGGGAATCTTCCGTGAACTGCAAGTCGGCACAGGTGCGCGCGAACACCTACAACGACAAGTCAGCGCGCATCCCCTACAACGAGCGTCATGGCTCGCATGCGCGCGATCACGCTTCTCCTCGTCGGTGCCTGTACCGGAGGCGGCATGGACCCGGGCGGCGACTTCAGCGGGCCGAACGGCACCGATGGCACGGGCAGCGACGGCGGCGGTGGCGGTAGCGATACGGGCGGCGGCACCACGGCGGGCGCGGGTCCGTACTTCACGCAGGCCATGTTCTTCAACCGCGATGTCTCTGCGCTCCCGAAGGCCTCGAACAGTGACTCGCTCCTGTCGACGCTCTCGAGCTCCGGCGGCTGGGGCACGGGACACATGCAGATCGACTTTGCGATCGACGTGCTGCGCGCCGATGCGACGACGCCGATGCGCACGTTCACGCCGACCGCCGAGTTTTACTCGCCGGACTGCGACCACGTGGCGATGCCCGTGCCGGCCGGCGGCAACGTCGAGGACGAGTCCGGTTACGCGTGCACCGGCGATGGCGACTGCCACCTCATCGTGTTCGATCAGGCCGGCCACAACCTCTACGAGATGTGGCGCGCGAACATCACGTCCACGTTCCAGGGCGGCTGCCTCGCGGTGTGGCCCACGGCGCAGAGCTACACCGATACGCTGCGCGGCGATCAGTGCACGAGTGCGGATGCTGCGGGCTTCCCGATCGCGCCGCTGTTGTTCACTGCCGACGAGGTCGCGGCGGGCCACATCGATCACGCGATCCGCTTCATCCTCCCGAACAACCGCGTCAAGCGCGGCTTCGTGCGCCCGGCGACGCACGCCACCAACACGAGCGGCGGGGTCAACGCTCCGGCCTACGGCACGCACCTGCGGCTGCGCGCGAACTATCCGATCGACTCGCTGCCGAGCGAGGGCGCGAAGGTCGTCGCGCGCGCGATGCAGAAGTACGGCATGTATCACGCCGACGGCGGCAACATCGCGCTGACCGCACAGAGCGACCGCCACACCACCGCGAAATGGCAGAACCTCCTCGGACCGCTCGATCTGCAGGGCCTCCAGGTCAGCGACTTCGAGGTCATCGATCACGGCTCGATGATCGGCCTGTCCGATAACTGCAACCGCTAGCTCGCCGTATTCAACGCAAGCTTCGCTACAGAAGTAACCTCTGCGGAGGTCTGAGAAATTTGCGAGACTGGCCGCGTCATGTCGCGCACCCCACTCCTGCGTTCGATCCGTCAGCTGGTCCGTGATCTCCGCGCCTCGCGCGCCACCGGTGTTCCGGTCGACGAGCTCGAGGAGGTCCGCGCGGAGCACAAGGCGAAGCTGTCGCGCCGTCATTTCCTCGCCGGCGCTGCCGTCGGCGCCGCCGCCTTCGCGGTCCCGCGCGCGGCTCGTGCCGCCACGCAGCCGAGCGTGACCATCGTCGGCGGTGGCATCGCGGGGCTGACCTGTGCCCTCACGCTTCGCGACAAGGGCTACGCGTCGACGGTGTACGAGGCTTCGGGCCGCATCGGTGGCCGCATGTTCTCGAATGCGAGCTACTTCGCCGCGAACCAGGTCAGCGAGTGGGGCGGCGAGCTGATCGACACCGGTCACAAGACGGTGCGCAACCTCGCGGCTCGCTACAACCTGGCCGTCGACGATCTCCTCGCGGCGCAGCCGACTGGTTCGAAGGAGACGTACCACTTCAACGGCTCGTACTACTCGAAGGACGACGCCACCGCCGACTTCCTCGACATCGTCGACATCCTCGACGCCGACGTCAACGCGGCGGGCTATCCGACGCTCTACAACGACTTCACGCCGGAGGGGAACGAGCTCGATCACACGAGCGTGCGCGCGTGGATCAACTCGCGTGTCCCGGGCGGGCACACCTCGGCCCTGGGCAAGCTCCTCGATACCGCGTACGCGATCGAGTACGGCGCCGATACCAACGATCAGTCGTCGCTGAACATGCTCTACCTGCTTGGCTTCCAACCGCACCCGAACCGGCTCGAAGTGTTCGGCGAGTCCGACGAGCGGTTCCACATCCGTGGCGGCAACCAGCGCCTCCCCGAGGCGATCGCCGCAGATCTCGGTGGGTCGGTGCAGACGGGCTACAAGCTCGTGCGTGTCGCCCAGACGCCGAACGGGCGCTACCGCTGCACGTTCGATCGCGGTGCGAGCTCCATCGAGGTGGTCTCCGACTACGTCGTGCTGGCGATCCCGTTCGCCGTGCTCGACAACGTGGATACGTCGAACGCGGGCTTCGATGCAAAGAAGCGGAACGCGATCTCGCACCTCGGCCGCGGCCACAACGGCAAGCTGCAGCTGCAGTTCGCGCAGCGCGGCTGGCTCGGCCAGGGTCCGTGGCCCGGCACGTCGAACGGCTCGTCGTACAGCGACACCGGCTATCAGGCGAGCTGGGAGGTCACGCGCGCGCAGGCCGGCACGCCGGGCATCCTCGTCCTGTACTCGGGGGGCTCGGTCACCGACGGCATGTCCACGACGTCACCGTTCGCCACGGCGAGCGACCCCAAGGTCCTGCAGGACGCGCAGCGCGGCCTCAACCAGCTCGCGACCGTGTACCCGGGCCTCGTGTGGAACGGCCGCGTCACGCAGTCGCTGCCGCACCGGTCGAATCTGTTCGGCGCCTCGTACTCGTACTGGAAGGTCGGTCAGTACACTGCGTTCGGCGGCTACGAGGGGGCGCCGCAGGGCGGCGTGCACTTCTGCGGCGAGCACACGTCGCAGGATTTCCAGGGCTTCATGGAGGGCGGCGCTTCGACCGGGAAAGCCACGGCGAAGGCGCTGTTCCCGCTGCTCAAGTAACGAGCTGTTAGGATCTAGCGCGTGTCCCTCGAGCAGCTGAGCTGGGAGGCGTTGAGGTTCCCGCTCACCGGCATGCGCCCCGCGACACGGGTGGTCCCCGCGACCGCGGAGCGCGTCCGCGAGCGCGCGAAGCACGTCGTCGTCAAGCCGGAGACGATGAACTACCGCACCATGATGCCCGAGGTCGGCGGCATGTTCGATCCGAAGCTGTTCGGACCGGGCACCGTGATCGATGGTCCGACGATCGATCCGGATGCGCCCGTGAAGGCGCGGAAGACCTGGTTCGGTCGGATCCCGCTGGTCGTGCCCATCGTGCACCCGCTGTTCGTCGAGCACGTTCGTCCGCAGCTCGGCGAGAAGCTCGGGGTGGACGCGGCCGCGATCTCTGATGCGGGTCAGTCGCTCGCGCATGGACGCGAGATCGTCGCGTTGCTCGCGGCGCACGTGGAGCTCGCGCCGCTCGTGATGACCGAGCTACCGATGCTGCCGCCAGAGCTGCGCCCACTGCATCGCACCGAGGACGATCGCTGGATGACCGGTGGCCTCAACCTCTGGTATCAGCGCGTCATCAATCGCAACCGCCAGCTCGCGCGCTCGCTCGAGACCCCGGAGACCGAGGCGGTCGTCCTCGATAGCCAGTTCGCGAACCTCCACGAGACGGTCCGCCGCCTGTTCGAGAACGACGAATCGAGCGATGCGGAGCTCGACGCCGATGGTGAGCCGCTGCCATCGCTGCGCACGCTGTGCGGCGGTACCCTCGGACTGTATCGCGCGCTCCGCGAGACCCACCCGGCCGATGGCCCACAGCCCGGGCGGTGTCACGTGGCCCGCCTCGCGATGTTCGCCCTCGGCTTCGACGTTTCGGGGTAGCGTGGACCCGATGAGGTCCCTCGCGGCAATCGCCGTGCTTGCACTCGGCTGTGGTGGCGGCGGCTCGGGCACGGATACCGACGCCAATGGTGGCGGCGATGGCGGTGGCGGCGGCGACGGCGCTGGCACCGACGCGGCACCATGCGCGCCCGGCACCATCGACGTCGGCACCGGCTGCGTGCCGATCGATCCGGGGGATCCGGCGCAGCGCACGCAGGCAGAGGTCTGCACGAAGTGGGCGACCGATCACGTGGTGACCGACGCGGCGCCGTTCTCTCGCGCGACCGCGGGTGATTGCGACTCCGGCACGCTCTCCGCCGGCGGCCATACGGATACGCTGAAGCGGATCAACCTGTTCCGCTGGCTCGTCGGTGTCGGTCCCACGACGCTCAACACCGGCCTCGATTCGCAGCAGCAGCAGTGCGCGAACCTCGAGTCGTGGTGGAACTTCTCGCTGCCCGACAGCCCGCATGCACCACCGAGCACGGTGAAGTGCTACACGGCTTCGGGCGCGACCGGCGCGGGGAGCAGCAACATCGCCTGGGGCAACGGGCCCGCCGCTTCGATCGATCAGTTCCAGCAGGACAACGGCAACGCGACCACGCTCGGCCACCGCCGGTGGATCGTGAACCCGCCGCTGTCGGGCGTGGGCGTCGGATACTGGGAAGGCGGCGGGATGTACGGCAAGGCCATGTGCATGTCGGTGTTCGGAACTGCGGGCACCGGGCCGAACCCGCCATTCGTGGCCGTGCCGAACCAGGGCTTCGTTCCCGTGCAGATGACGACCTGGACCTGGTCATTCCACTCCGCGAAGGCCGGCACCGCGAACGCGATGATCGCGATGACCCGCGTCAGCGATGGGATGGACCTCGCCGTTACCCGCATGGTGCTGACGCAGGGCTACGGTCAGCCGGCGATCTCGTGGAAGCCGATGGGCTGGACGCCGGTCGCGGGCGAGTCGTATCGCGTGACGGTCTCGGGCCTGACCGGCGGCGATGTCACGTACATCGTGAAGCCGGTCACCTGCACCTAGTAGGAGCGCGTAGGTCATAGACCTGCGCGAGCGGCAATCCGCAGTGCCGGCTGCGAACCGCAAGTCCGCTGGTTCAGGTGAGCCCCGAAGGCCTCGAAGGTCCCGAAGCAGAGTCTTCTCCTGCAGGAGAAAGCCTCTCCTTTGGGTCTTCGAGAACTTCGGGGCTCATCTTTCTGGAAGCACGGTCGCGTGGATTCGTCGCCGTCCGTCCGGCCGGGGCACCCTAGCGGCGCGGGGTTCAGCCGACCGATGGCGCGCGGCGCGACGTGGCGAAGTTCGTGTCGATCTCGATCGCGTTCTCGATCGCCGGCGTCGCGCGCGGGCCGCACTGGAACGACGGGTCGTTGCACAGCTCGAAGCGCGGCGTCGCGGTCGGGGCAATGATCGCCTTTCCGGGCGTCGCGCACGCGCCCACGGAGAGGAGCGCGGTCACGGCGAACAGGCGGGCGGCGGTCATGGAGGGCCGTATCGCACACGGCCTACTCCCGCGCAAGCTACCTGTCGATCGTGATGCTCACGGGCTTGGCCCAGGCTTTGTCCTCGGCCGTGTAATAGAGGTACGTCGAGCTCGCCGGACCCTCGTAGGTGCCGGGAACCGCGGCGAGCAAGTTGAGGTCAACGTCCTTCTTCGCCGATGGCGCCATCGCTCGCCAGTAGAGGATGACCTCGCGCGGGCGGGTCTCGTAGAAGTCGATCAGCCCCTTGTCCTTGAGCTCCTTGAGCTGCCAGGTCTGGAACACGGTGCCGCCGGGGAGGCCGATCCGCGCGAGCGTCATCGGGATGCCCTCCGCGGTCTTGTTCTCCACGTGCGCGCGAAGGGTCACGCCTTCGCCCATCTTCGCCTGCGTCTTGAGCAGCTCCGTCGTCACCGAGACCTTCGCGCGCGACGCGGTCGCCGGCTGGGTCGAGCGGAAGTCGGCCGACACGGTGTAGGGCAGCGATGCGTCGCCGTCGAGGCGGACCTCGATCGTGTTCTTGCCGGCGAGGAGCTTCGGCGCAAGATCCTTCCACACGAGCGCTTCGCGGCGACCCTTCTCGAACTTGATCGTGCTGACGTCCTTGCCGTTGATCACGAGCGTCGCGCTGCCGCCGGTCTGCATCTGGCGCGCGTGCTCGCTGTACGCGGTGAGCGCCTTGAGGCCGAGGATCGTCGCCTGCGTGTTGCCCCACGCGCCGTAACCGCCGCGCTTGCTGTTGAGCCACTCCACGCCGGAGCGGATCTGCGACTCGTACTCGTTATTCGGCGACGCCTTGAGCAGGGCGAGCACCGACAGCGCGGTGGCCTCGATCGTCATCGAGTCGCCACCCGACATCGTGATCGTCTCCTTCGCACCGGGGAAGCTACCGTCCTTGGCCTGAAGCCCCGCGAGCTTCTTCGCCATCGCCGCGCCATCGGCGGCTTTCGGCGCGGTCATGATGCTGGTGTTCGTCGCGAGAGCGAGCAGGTACGGGTCCGCGGTCTCCTTGCCGAGGGTCTTCTGCACGGCGAGCTCCTTCGAGAGGTTCGAGCTGCGCTTCGCCTCCGACAGCGCCCACATGATGTACGCGTTCGTCGTGGTCGGGTTCGCGCGGCCGAACGAGTCGAGCGCCTTCGCGTTGCGCATGAACCCACCCTGCTGATCGCGGCGCGACATCAGCCAGTCGGCGGTGCGCTCCACCATCTTGCCGTCGATGTCGTAGACCTTCGCCATGTCGGCGAACTCCATGAGGCCGTAGGCGGTGAGCGCCTCGTGGCCCGGCGTCTGCCCGAACCACTCGTAGCCCTTCTCGGGAGTCTCGTAGCCGGTGAGCAGCTTGTAGCCCTTGTCGAGGACGCTCTTTGTCTTCGTCACGAGCTTCGGATCCGCGCCCTCCGCCGTCGAGCCGAGGTACCCCAGGATCATGATGTTCGGATAGTTCGCCGACGACGCCTGCTCGAAGCAGCCGCCCGGCTCGCGGATCATGCCGTCCATACCGCTCGCGATCGCGGCGACCGGCGACGGGTACATGGTCACGCTGGCGTGCACCGTGCCGGGCATCGCACCGGCGAGATCGAGCACCTGGCGCTGCGCTGCGCCCTTGCGTGCGGTGCCGGATGCGGCGACCTCGATCGGGAAGCCGCGCGGGACGACGCGGATACTCCTCTCGAGCTGATCCGAGAGGCCGCGTGCCTTGAGATCGAGCTTCACCTCGGCGGTCCCGTCGGTCGCCACGACCTCGAGCGAGAACAAGAGCGTCTGCTTGTCCTTTGCCTTCAGCTTGATCGTGCCGGCGGCCGGGTTGTTCGCGAGCTTGAACGCGGAGCCGAAGCTGGCCGCGAGTGTCGCTTCCATCGGCTCGTCGGTCTCGTTGGTCACCGTGATCGGCAACCTCACCGTGTCACCCGAGGTGACCTCGACGGGCATGTGCGCATCGAGCGTGAGCGGGAGCTTCGACTGGATCGTGACCTGACCGCCGCCGGGGAGCCCGGCCGACGAGAAGCCCTCGGCCGTCGCGCGGAACGACGTCACGGCGTCGGAGGCGACGAACGTCACCTCGGCATCGCCGCGCGCGTTCGTCTCGACGGTCGGGTTCCAGTACACGGTCTCGCGGAAGTCGGTGCGCGGACCCTCGTAGCCCTTCGTGTACTGCGGCACCGGGAACACGCGGGCGATCGCCCAGCCGTTGTCCTGCTGCCGCGCGAGGCGGTTGGCGATGTTCTTCTCCTCGTTGCGGTTCGCGCGGATCCGGCGCTGTTGATCCGCGAGGCGCTTCTCATCGTCGAGCACGACGACCTTCGCGGTCTCGGCCTTCGCGCGTCCACCGCCCTGGGTCGGTGTGGTCCCGTTCAGATCACCGCGGATCGCCTGCGTCGCGGGCTTCTGCGCCGGAGCTTTCGCGACGGCGGGATCGCGCGGTGGTGCCATCCTCGGTGGAGCTGGTGCCGGCATGGGAGGCATCGGCCGCGGTCCCGCAACCCCACCGATCTCACCGCCCTCGACCCCATTCATGCCGCCGCCCCAGCCTCCGGCCCCCATGTCCATGCCTGCGCGGGCACGCATTGGCTTGTTGCGATACTTCCGCAGATACTTCTGTTGTTCCTCGCGCGCCTTCGCTTCCTCGCGACGGACCTGCGCCGCATACGCGCGCGACGTCACGCTGACGAGCACGCTCGAGATGTTGCCGCTGCTCACGTTGACGCCGAGCGTGACGTTGACGAATTCGCTGCCGCTCGCGGTCAGCGTGCACGCGCCCTCGGGGAGACCGCTGACCATGAAGTGGCCGGCGCCATCGGCGCGGCCGCTCTTGCGGACCTTGCCACAGGTGACGTCGACGCTGCCGTTCGCCATGACCTTGCCGGTCTGCTGATCGACGAGGGTGCCCTCGACGGATCCGGTGGGCGCCGCGAGGACGGTGGAGGATGTGCCCGCGGCCAGCGCGAGCATCGAGACGAGTACGCTCTTCTTCATCACTTGCTCCTCGCGGGAAGGACCTGACGCCATTCGAACTTGCGGTAGCCACGGGTGGCGAGGAGCGCGTCCATCGCCGCCGCGGCATCGGGTTTGTCGGAGAAATAGAAGTTCGGCTCCTCGATCGGATCGGCCGCGGTCGCGCCGAGCTCGGGCTCGAGGTACATGCGCGCGAGGATCTTCGCGCTCTTGTCATCGGCGAACGACAGCACCGTCTCGTCGACAACGGCGAGCGCCACGTTCGCCTTCACCGGGTTGCCCTTCGCATCCTCGGTGTGGACCTTGAGCTTCACGGGATCGCGCGGCGCGTACGACTTCTTGTCGGGCGTCAGCGTGACTTTGAGGTTCGCGCCGCTGCCGGCATAGACGAGCCGTTCGGCGAGGGGGACGTCGGTCGCCGAGAACAGCGTGACGCGCACCGCGCCTTGCGACGAGCGCGGGATCGGGAGTACGAGCAGCGTGGGGCGCCCGCCTTCCGCGTCGAACGATCCGCCGGCGAGGCGCGTCTCGCGCAGCGTGGCCTCGACCTGGAGCTTCTGGTTCGTGCTGCAGATCGCGGAGATGCGGAGGGTGTCAGCCGCCTTCTGCGGCAGGCTGCGCAGGACGCAGCCCTCGGGGCGCGCCGCGGGCACCACGACCTTCGTCGTGATGTTGACCGGCTTCGTGACCTCCACGTGGTACGTGCGGTCCGGCATCGGCCGGAGATCGAAGCTCCCCATGCCGTCGTGGAGCGAAGCGAGCTTGCCGACGATGCTGCCGCGATCGTCGACGACGTTGCCTTCGATGTCTGCCGGCTTGCCGATCGTGGTCTTCGCCATGAAGTAGACGCGACCGGGGACGCCGCGCACGAGATCGCCGCCCTCCGGGAACACCGAGAGCTGCAGCGTGGTCATCACGATCGGGATGCGCTTCTGGATCGATTCGGTGACTCCGCCATCCTCCGCGAGGATCGTCAGCAGCCCATCGCCGCGGGCCATCTTCGCGGGCAGCTTGAACGTGACCGTGGCCTTGCCGTCCTTGTCGGTGGTGACGGGAAGCCGGCTGACCTCGGCGTCATCGATGGTGACGACCGCGGTGACCTTCTTGTCGGCGAATGGCTCGCCGGTGGTGCGCTTGATCTCCACCGCGGCCGAGACTTGATCGCCCTCTCCGTACGCCTTGCGCAGCATCTCGAGCGTCTTCATCAGACGCGGCGCCTCGTACGTGTTGACGATGAACTTCTTCGTGTCCTTCGTCGCGCCGTAGGACAGCTCGATCGTGTACTCGCCGCCGTCGATGTTCGCATCGAGCGCGAAGTCGTTGCGCGCGATGCCGCCCTGCGCGAGCACCCGCTTCGTGCCGATGATCGCACCGCGCGGCGAGATCAGCTGGAGCTGCACGCCCACGGGCGCGCCACCGACGAGCGTCTTCGCGGTCCGCAGGTCCGCGCGAAACCACACGGTCTCGCCCGGCTGGTACAGCGGCTTGTCGGTCTGGATGTAGGTGCGAACGCCTTGCTGGCTCCCGTAGAAGGTCGAGATCGCCTTGTCGAGACCGGCCGCAGGGCCGAGCCGGGCGGGGGCCAACCCCGCGATCTGCTTGTCGATCGGGGGCGGTTCGTCCGCGGAGGGGGCAGCCTCGGTCGCGGCACAGCCGGCGAGCGTGACCCCGAGGAGCAAGCCTTGGATGCGCTTCATCAGACCCACAGACGTTCGAGACCGCAGGTCGATCTAGCTGGGGTAGTCTCGCTTCGTCATTTCAGGGGGCCTTCGTATGCGCAGCTCGTTCCTGCTCGTCTCGATCTTGTTCACGGCGTGCGCCAGCGACTCGGGCACGGGCTCCGGCGATGAGGAGCCGGCGTTCATGGTCCGCAGTACGGACGTCACGATCGCGCCCGGCGAAGAGACGACGAAGTGCTTCTACTTCCACACGCCGAACGAGACGAACCTGCACGTGCACAAGTGGGTCTCCGAGATGACGCCGGGCAGTCACCACATGATCTACTTCTCGAGCCTCGGCGGTACGCAGCCGCCCGACGGCACGATCGATGACTGCTCCGCCGCCGGGCAGCCGCTGCCGGTCTACGGCGCGCAGACCCAGCACCAGGAGGCGGACTTCCCGCTCGACGACGTGGGCGTGCAGCTCGCGCAGGTCGTGATCCCGCACGCCGCGGGCTACTTCCAGATGCACTACGTCAACTCGACGGATCAGCCGCTGAGCACGCACGTCGAGCTCACCGCTTACGCGCTCGACGAGCTGAAGACGTTCACGCGCACCGACCTGTTCGGCACGTACAACGCCGACATCTCGATCCCCGCGCACGCGCAGAACTTCAAGGTCAGCGCCACGTGCGACGTGACCGTGGGCGCGAAGTTCTGGTCGATCACCACGCACGCGCACAAGCAGGCCGTCACCACCGAGGTGCGCGATGGCTCGCAGATGCTGTTCCAGTCGAAGGACTGGGAGCACCCGGGCGCGAAGGAGTTCAGCGGTCCCGAGTTCTTCACGTTCGGCGGCAAGATGACGTGGGAGTGCACGTACGACAACATCGGCACCAACGCGAACGACGTCATCCACGACGGCCAGAGCGCGCGCACGAACGAGATGTGCATGGCGACGGGCTACTACTTCCCCGCGGCAGGCCCGCGCGGTTGCGTGATGTCGGGTGGCGAATGCCAGTGCCTGCTCTGAAGGCGCTCGCTGTTGTCACCGCTCTTCTGATCGCCGCTCCGCACGCCGAGGCTTCCGAGCCGGTGAAGCGAACCCTGAAGGGCTGCGTCGTCGACAAGGTGTTCTTCAGCGTCGACGGCAACACCGCGTATCGCATCTCGACGCCGACGGCGCTCGATCTCGCGCCGTTCGAAGGCAAGGCGATCTCGATCTCGGGGCTCCTCTCCCCCGGCGATCGGTTCGAGCCTGATCCGGGCAGCACGCCGAGCGTGACCGCGAAGACTTGCGCGACGGCGACTCTGCGTCCGATCAAGAACGAGCGCGTGGTTCGCCTGCGGATCGATGCGCAGACCGCGGGTCAGGCGGGCGACTTCACGAAGGCGCATGCGCTGATCGACGAGGCGTTTGCGATGCTGACGCCGCCGGCGTGCGACAGCTTCAGCGACCGCGCGGAGATCCTTGCGCGCGAGGGCGACTACAAGGGCATGGCGAAGGATCTCGCGGTGATCCGCGCCCGCAAGCAGTGCTATGTGGCCGGCAAGGTGAATCCATTGCTGGTCGAGGACGTCGGTAAGGTGTTGCTGGCCAAGGGCGAGAAGAAGCTGGCGCTCGACGCCCTGAACCTCGCGAACGCGGTGTGCGATGGCGACTGGTGCAGGGGCGACATCAAGAAGGAGCTCGCGGAGGCCAGGAAGAAGTGAAGCTCGCGATCCTCGTCCTTGTTTGCGCCGCGGGCACGGCAAGCGCGCAACCCGTCAGCTACCAGCTCAAGGGCGACGTGCCCCAAGGTGAGAAGCCGCAGATCCGCGTGACCGCGGCGACGCCGGTCTCCAATGTCGAGATCGCGCTCGATCGCGACGACGGCAAGCACTTCGTCGTCAAGCACGCGGCGCTCGCGAAGGGCGCCGCGGTGACACTGAACATCGGCGACGGCTCACCGGGCAAGAGCAGCTGGAAGGGCTCGATCTCGGCCCAGGTCGCCGGCGATGCCAAGCGCTGGAGCGACGAGCTGACCTTCGACACGCTCGTCCGCGCGCCCATCAAGGTGGGGTACGACGCGGATCATCTCGATCTCGACAAGCGCGTGCTTCAGTTCACGATGTCGTGGCCCGCGGGCTCTGCGGAGCTCGTGGTGATCGGCGATGACGGCAAGGAGATCGGGAAAGGCGCGGCGACCTACGCGAAGGAAGCCGCGGGTACGTGGCTGTCGATCACCTGGACGCAGCCCGCCGATGCGCGCGTGATGATGCTCAAGCTGCGCGCCACCACGGCCGATGCGCTCGTCACGAACGTCGAGCTGATCCCGTGGTCGGTCGCCGTGGACCACGAGGACGTCACGTTTGCGACGGATAGCGCGAAGATCGAGAGGTCCGAGGAGCCGAAGCTCGATTCGAGCATCACCAAGATCGCGAAGATCGTGAAGCGCTCCGAGAAGTTCATCAAGATGCGGCTCTACGTGGCGGGTCACACAGATACCGTGGGTGCGAGCGCGAAGAACCGGAAGCTGTCGCTCGATCGTGCGCGCGCCATCGCGGCGTACTTCCGCGCGCACGGCATCGCGCTGCACATCGCGTTCGCGGGCTTCGGCGAGGACGTGCTGAAGGTGAAGACCGCCGACAACATTGACGAGCGTGCGAACCGGCGTGTCGACTACGTCCTCGGCCCCGAGGGCGGAGCACCGCCGTTCAAGGGCGCATACCTGAAGGCGAAGGCGAGCTGGGCGACGGCGAAGTAGGATGACCGAAGACGTCTCGTTGCTGCCGCGTGTGGTCATGCGCGAGGTGTCGGCGGTACGATAACGATTCAAGCGTGTCGACGGCAGTAGGCGCTAGCTCGGAAGGCCGAGCTCGCGCCAGCGTGCCATCCCGCCGGCGAGGTTCGCGCAGCGCGCGATGCCGGCGGCCCGCAAGATCACCGTGCCCATCCCGGACCGCTTCCCGGTCTGGCACACGACGACGATCGGGCGCTCGGTCGGGACCTCGGCGGCGCGAGCGCGCAGCTCGTCGAGCGGAATCGATTGCGCGCCCTCGAGGTGACCGAGCTCGCCATCGAGCTCGGGGGTGCTGCGGACGTCGAGCACGTGGACGGCGGCGCGGTGCTGCGCGACCCACTCGGGTGCGATCTCTAGCAGTCCCGCGTAGGTTCGCACCACGGGTCCCCACGCGGCGGCAGTCGTGGGGATGGTCTCGGGCTCGCCCGCGCGGAGGTTCGCCGGTACGGCGACCGCGAGCTGCTTCGGGTGCGGCAATCCGAGGTTCGCCATGTAGCCGACGAAGTCCTCCTCGCGCGCACCCCCGCCGATCCGCGGGTTGTACCGGCGCTCCTCGCCGATCGTGCTCGAGGTGCGGCCATCGTAGTCGTGGCCGGGATACACGATGCACGCATCGGGCAACGTGAACAGCTGCTCGTGGATCGAGCGGTAGAGCTGGTGCGCGTCGCCCTGCTGGAAGTCCGTGCGGCCGGCGCCGCGCACGAGCAGCGCATCGCCGGTGAAGGCGATCGCGTGATCGGCGGTGACAAACGACAGGCATCCAGCGGTGTGGCCCGGTGTGGCGCGAACTTCGAGGGTGGAGTCGCCGAACCGGACGGTGCCGCGGCCGGCGAGAGGTACATCGATGTTCGCCGCGCCATACACGCCGGCGAGCGCGATCTGGCTGCCGAGCGCGCGCCGCATCAGCCACGCCCCGGTGACGTGATCGGCGTGGACGTGCGTGTCGAGGGTGTAGCGCAGCACGAGGCCGAGCTCGTGGATCAGCGCAGCATCGCGCGCGTGTTGTTCGAACACCGGATCGATGAGCACCGCCTCGTGAGTGCGCCGATCGGTGACCAGATAGCTGTACGTGCTGGAGACCTGGTCGAAGAGCTGCCGGACGATCATCGCGCTACCTCACTGGATCGAGAACTGGATCGTCGCGCACCCGCCCGACGATGCTTCGACGATCAGGTACATCGGCTGGCCGACCGTACCGACAGTGCCGAGCACGCCGGCACAGGTCGTGGTCACGTTGCACGCGTCGCTCAACCTGGCCGTGCTGTTCGACGTGTTGTTCGTCGCGCCGTCGAACGCGCGAAACTGGTACCCGCCGGTCGCCGGCGGATCGAAGCGGAACACGATCTCTTTGGTTCCCACCGGGCCGCAGCCCTTGATGCTATCGACCATCGCGCAGGTGTCCAGGTTGGCCGTGCGGCCAATCGTGACCGGGATCGCGGTGGCGCACGCGGCCGGAAACGAATCGATCGGCGCGCTCATGTCGACGACTGCATCGCCGCCCGCGTCGCCACTCAGTGCGCCATCGCCCGAGCTCGCGGCATCGCCGGTCGTCCCAACCGCGTCGAAGCCGAGACGGCCGCAACCTGCCAGCGCGAGCAACACGACCGCCTTCACACGACCAGCATACTCCGCGCCCGGCTCCGGAGTTGTGTACCGTCGTGAGCATGGCCTGGGTCAAGGTTCCCGCCGAGCACCATCCGCTGTTCCGCGCCGCGCTGCCGAGCGACCCGCGGGTGTCGACGATGCCGCTGTTCGGCGGCGTGGTTGCGAGGGTCAATGGCCACATCTTCGCCGGGCTGTTCGGCCGGTCGGTGATGCTGGCGGTCCCCGAGCCGCTGCGCGCCCAGGTGCTCGCGCTCGACGGCGGGGCGCCGTTCGATCCAAAGGGCGATGGAAAGTCGCGCGGCCAGAAGGTCATGCTGCCCGAGGACATCATGGACGACGCGCCGGAGCTGAAGGCATGGATCGCGCGTGCGTTCACCGCTGCGCTCGCGCTCCCCCGGAAGCCGGCAAAGAAGCAGCCCGCGGCGAGCAAGCCCAAACGTCGGCGCTAGCTCTTGTCGCGGATCTCGAGGGAGACCCGCACCTGACCCGGCGGTGCGAATCGATCGGGGCAGGGCGTGCGGATGGTCATCAGCTTCTTCGTCACGCACGCGCGTTCGTCGGGCTTCAGCATGCCCTTGAGATCGCCGATCGTCGCCTTCGTGACCGTTCCCGTCTTGTCGAAGTCGAGGGTGGCGTTGACCTCGTCGTACTTCGTGGCCTGCGTGCGCGCGACGAAGCACGAGGCGACCGAGTCCGACCCACGCAGGATCCACGGCGAGGACCCGCGGGGCCGGTACTCGTTGCCGCCGGTCAGGTTCGCGGACACCGACTTGCCGGTCTTCGTCAGCACCTCGCCCTCGGGAGCCTGGCCGCGATACAGGAAGTAGCTGCGCTTCGTGGTGGGCTTCTCCAGCTTCATTGCCGCGGCGCACATGCACGCGTTGACCGTGGTGTCGTACTCGGTCACGTAGCGCGGTGCGGCGGCGGTCTCGCAGCTGAGCGCACCGTTGTCTGCCTTGTCGATCATCAGCGCGATCGGGCGATCGGTCGCGTTGCACCGCTTCGTCTCGCTCGCGGCCTTGCCTTCGACGAAGGCGTCGTCGTCGAGGTACCAGTCCGCGGTGCCCGGCATGCGCGGGACGCCGGCGACCGGGACGGGGTTGTTCGCGTGGCCATAGCGACCATGACCGCCGTTGTCGGTCACCGTCGACAACCGCTTCTTCAGCTCCTGATCCCAGGGCTGGCCCGGATCGAACGGCGCCGAGTAGAACTCGGTGCCCATCGCGAACAGCTTGATCTCGAGCTGCATCGTGCACGTCAACCTGTCGAGCCCGCTCTGCGGTTCGCTGTCGTTGCGCGCGGTGTTCGTTCCCTCGGCCCCAATCGGCGTTACCCAGCGCTCGATCGAGTTCTGGCTTTCGTGCGGCGGCCCACACGCGGTTCCCGATGCATCGGTCGCGTTCGCGCCGCGGGAGATCGCGTCCTCGACAAGCGCAGGTGACATGACCACGAGGCCCTCCGCGGTGGCCCAGTCCGCGATGATCTGCTGG
>JBBRBG010000101.1:0-33056 GCA_038206055.1 Haliangiales bacterium | reverse complement strand
CTACGCGGCCGGCTCGCTCGCCGAGGTCGGTGAGATGTTGCGCCATCCGCACGCGCTGCTCGGACTCGGCGACGGCGGCGCGCACGTCGGCACGATCTGCGACGCGAGCTTCTCGACGTTCTTCCTGACCCACTGGGTTCGCGATCGCGGTGCGTTCACGATCGAGCAGGCGATCCACAAGCTCACCGGCGAGCCCGCGGCGTGGCTCGGTCTTCACGATCGTGGTGTGATCCGCGAGGGGCTCCGCGCCGATCTCGATGTCATCGATCTCCCGGCGCTCGCCCTCGAACGCCCGCAGCTCGTGCGCGACCTGCCCGCCGGCGGCAAGCGGTTCCTCCAGCGCGCGACCGGCTACCGCGCCACGTTGTGCCGTGGCGAGGTGATCGCCGAGAACGGCGTCGTCACGGATGCGCGCCCGGGCCGCATCGCGCGACCTCTCGTCTAGGTATTGCGGCGGATCACGGCAAGGATGTCGTCGCCGAAGCGCGCGATCTTCGCGGGACCGAGGCCGGGGATGCGCAGCAGCGCCTCCTTCGTGGTCGGGCGATTGCGATCGATCGCCTTGATCACACCCGTCTGGAACACCATGTACGCCTTCCACTTGAGCTGCCGCGCCATGCGCTTGCGGTAGCTCTCGAGCTCGGTGGTCAGGCCCGACGTGCGCACGTACCGGCTCGACGGCGGGCGCGAAGACGGCCGTGGATCACCGGTGCGCGACGGGCGCGGACCGGGCAGCGACACGGTGGGGTACTTGCGGCCACGGCGCGCGAGCTTGCGCTCCGTGATCATCCGCTCGATGCCGGCGACGAGTGCGTCCTCCGAGGTATCGGGCAGCGCGCCGTGTTGCGGCAGGTGGAGCAAGCTGTGCGCCGTCATCGCCTTGCATGTACTGCCGCGCAGCATCTTCGCGAGGTTCGTCTTGCCGATCGGCCGGCGCAGCGAGCCGACCGCAGCGAGCACGACCTGCTGCTGATCCGAGGTCAGCGCCGCGTGCGTGACCGGCCGCTCGTCGAGCACGGTGATCCTCTGCTCGCGCACCGCCTGCGGATCGCTGCAGACATCGCAGGTTCCGCACATCGCGTGATCATGCGTGCCGGTGAAGTGCGCGCACAGCAGGAGCTGTCGGCACTGGTTCGCGTTCGCGTAGCGCTCGAGCGCGGTCAGCGCATCCTCGCGGCGATGCCCGCCACCACCGTGCTCGGCGAGCCGGCGCTGCGTCATCACATCGCTCGCGCCGAACAGCATCACGCAGCGACCGGGCGCACCGTCGCGGCTCGCGCGCCCAGCTTCCTGGTAGTACGCCTCGACCGACCCCGGTGCCTGGAAGTGCACGATCACGCGCACGTCCGGATAGTCCACGCCCATGCCAAACGCGCTCGTCGCAACGAGCACGCGCGTCTTGCTCGACGAGAATCCGCGCTGCGCCCGATCGCGCGCCAGCGCCGTACGCCCCGCGTGATAGTGCGCCGCCGGGAACCCCGCCTGCTTCAGCCGTTCGGCGACGGACTCCGTCTTCTTGCGCGTGGCGCAGTAGATGATCGCGCGGCCGCCGTTCGGCGCGCGCACCCCCGCGTGTTCGAGCGCCGCGATCGTGGCGGCGTACCGCGTCTCGTCGCCCTTGTGCTGCTGGACCTCGAACGCGAGGTTCGGCCGGCGGAAGTCCCCCTGCACGATCGCCGGAGAACGTAGCTGCAGCGACTGGACGATCTCCGCCATCACGCGCGGCGTGGCGGTGGCGGTCAGCGCGATCGTGGGCACGCGCACCACGTCGCGGAGCTCGCGCAGGCGCATGTACTCGGGACGGAAGTCGTGGCCCCACTCGCTCACGCAGTGCGCCTCGTCGATCGCGAGCAACGCGATGCGCGCGCGTGCGATCAGCCGAAGGAAGCCGTCTTGCACGGCGCGCTCGGGCGAGATGTACAGAACCGCGAGCTCACCGGCCATCAGAGCAGCGATCACGTCGCGCCGCTCGTCATCCTCCTGGTGGCTGTGCAGCGCCGCCGCCGCGATGCCTCGCGCCTGGAGGCTCGCGACCTGATCGACCATCAGCGCGATCAGCGGCGACACCACGAGCGTGGTCCCCGCACCCTGCCGCGCGAGCAGCACCGCGGGCACCTGGTAGCACGATGACTTGCCGGCGCCGGTGGGCAGCAGCACCACCGCGTCGCGCCCGGAGAGCACTGCCTCCACCGCCTCCTGCTGGCCGCCGCGGAACCCCGCGTGGCCGAACACCCCGCTCAGGACGGCGAGCGGATCGGTGGCAACATCCATCACCGACCCGTATCACGTGGGTCTGAGATCGGCCTGTTTCCGGCTAGAAGTCGAACTTCTGCATGTGGTGGTCGTTGTAGCCGTTCGGGTGCTTCACCAGATAGTCCTGGTGGTAGTCCTCGGCGCGGACCCAGGTCGTGGCCGGCTCGATCTTCGTGACGATCGGTGCGCCCCACTTGCCGCTCCTGTCGACCCGCGCCTTTGCCGAGGTCGCGGCCTTCGCCTGTGCCGGCGACATCGTGAAGATCTCGGAGCGGTACTGCGTGCCGCGGTCGTTGTGCTGGCGATCCAGCGTGGTCGGATCGTGGCCGCGGAAGTAGTAGTGGACGAGCAGGTCCTCGTAGCTGATCACGCTCGGATCGAACGTCACCTTGATCGACTCGGCGTGGCCAGTCGTGCCCTCCGAGACCTCCTCGTACTTCGCCTTCGCCGACTTGCCACCCGCGTAGCCGACCTCGATGTCGACGATGCCGGGCGCGTCGAGCATCACGTGCTCCATGCCCCAGAAGCAGCCACCCGCGAGGATCGCGACCTCGCGCGGGCCGTTCGGCTTCGCGGGAGTGGGGGACGCGTTGGAGCCGGCGGTGCAGCCGAGGAGGACAGCAGCGGTGAACAGCGTGTGTCGCATCATGGAAGGTCTACGCGTGCCAGGACGCAGGGTTACGGTCGCAGAACTTCGCGAAACCTCGTGCGTACATACCGAGATGCACGCCATCCGAGCAGGGCGCGGCCCGCTGACCCTGGCCGCGCTCCTGTCGCTCGGCCTCGCCCTCCTCGCCGCCCGGCCGACGCACCGTCCGCACGTCGAGACCGGCCGCGTCGTGACCGTCGAGCTGCGCAGCCCGGCACCGGTGTCGCCCCTGCCGGCAAAGCTCTCGCCGTGCACCTGCATCCCGCCGCGGCCGCCGCCGCCGCCGCCGCCGTGCAAGTGCATCAGGCCGAAGCCCGGTCGTCCGCCTATGGCCAGGCACCGCGCAGCCGCCAGCTCCGAGCTCTGAGCTCGAGCTGCGGGCACGCCGCGAGCACGCGGCGCACATCGTCCACCGTGCACGCGTCGTGGTTGACGTGGTCGATCCACCCCGCGATCGACTGCAGATCGCCGAGCTTGCCGCTGGTCACCGTGCCATTCGACGTCAGCGCCGCGAGCGCGAGCTCTGCGAGGCTTGGCGACGACGCCGGATCCTTGCGGGCCTTCTGGATCGCCGCGCGGCTCACGCCGAATCGCGTGCGCGCCTCGTCGATGGTCACGCCTGGGATGCGCGACAGCTTCGCGGCGCGTTGCGCGGGATCCATCACTCGTCGGGCGTGATGATCTCGGTGATCGAGACGATCAGCTCGTCGGCGCGGTCCGGATCGATGCCGAGCGCATCGCCGAGGTCCTCGATGAACTCGCCCTCCTCGGGCGCGAGATCGAGATCGGAGATCGCGAGGATATAGGCGAGCGCGTACGCGAGCGAGGCGCTCGGCTTGCCGGCGAGCTGCGCCGCGTGACTCTTGAGCAGATCGCGTCGCTGCTCGGGGTCGTCGAGCGGATGAAACGTCGGCGGCGTTGTGGCGGTGTTCGCGTGCGCGTACACCTGCGCCGCGATCGTCTCGAACAGCGCCGCCTCGTCCGCATCCTCGACGCCATCGGCCGCGACGGCGAGCTGGCAGATCGCGACCACCAGCTCGGCCTCGGCCGGCGTCGGTGCTCCATCCTTGCCGTCGTCGTAGACGGCGGAGGCGATCTGCTTGTACTGCGCGGCGTCGATGTTCACGCCGCGAACCTACCGCACTCCTCGTAGGCGAGGTAGACGCGCGTGCCGTGACCGTCGAAGAGCTGCTAGAACCGAGCCGTAGTCAGCGCACGATCTTGATGCCGAACATCGGGGTCCCTAGCGCACCGAACAGGCGCACCCACAGTGCGACGAACATCTCGGAGCCGCGCGCGTTCGTGATGTCGCCGAGGTCGATGACATCTTTCCAGCCGAAGGATTCCCGGAGCAGATGCGTGACTTGCGTCTTCGCGGCCGCGTCGTTGCCGCAGATCACCATCGTGTGATCTCCGCCGGCGAGTTGCTGCGGATCGACCATCAAGAACGAGTTCACGATGTTCAGCGTCTTGACGACCTTCGTGTCGGGCAGCGCGCGCTGGACCTGCTCGCCAAGCGAGTCGGTGTTGACGACCGAAAGTGACGGCGGCATGCCTTTCGAGAAGTCGAGCGGGTTGGAGATGTCGATGAGGATCTTACCGGCGAGCGCCTTCGCAGCACTGCCCACGCCGGCGATCGCGCCTTGACCCGACAATGCGTTGATCACGAGGTCGCCATGCGTGGCGGCTTCGGCGTGGGTCGCGAGCGTCACACGGGGATGGATCTCGAGCCAGGTCCGCAGCGGTGGGCCACCGGCCATGTCGGGCTCGCTGCGTGCGAGCGTCGTTTTGGCATCGCGAGTGCCGAGCTTCACGGTGTGGCCGAGTGCGTCGAGCCTGCCTGCGATGGTCTTCGCAACGATTCCGGTGCCGAGGATTCCGATGTTCATGTTCGTGTCTCCTGTTCGCCACTGACGGTAGGACCGCGCGCAGAGGTTGACCAGACGGTCGCAGGCAACCTATCGTTAACCACAAGTTAACCATGCCGTTGCGTAACGACCTGTTCACGGGCGTCCTGCCGTTCGTGCGGACCGCCGAGGAACGCAGCTTCGGTCGCGCGGCGGCGAGCCTCGGCATCACGACCGCTGCGGTCAGCAAATCAGTGCGCAAGCTCGAAGAAGACCTTGGCGCGAAGCTGCTCGTTCGCAGCTCGCGCAACGTGTCGCTGACTCCGGAAGGCGAGGTGTTCCTCGAGCGATGCCGGCAAGCGGTACTCGGTGTCCAAGGCGCACGCGAAGCGGTGCAAGGTGCGCGACGGGAGCCGCAGGGCGAGCTGTCGGTGACGATGCCGTTCATCCTTGCGCCGTTCGTCGTGTCGGGTCTCGCTCGGCTCGGCGCGCAATATCCGCGGCTATCGTTTCGGCTGCACCTCAGTGATCGGATCGCGCGGCTCGCCGAGGAGCACTACGACGTTGCGATTCGGATGGGCCAGCTCGAAGACTCGACGTTCGTGTCGCGCCTGCTGCGCAAGACTCGCTGGGTCACCGTCGGTTCACCGAGCTATCTCGCGCGCAAGCCCGCCCCGAGGACGATCGCTGACCTCGCGAAGCACAACTGCCTGTGCTTCGTCGCCCCGAACGGCAAGCCTCGCGACTGGTCATTTGTCGGCGCCGACCGCGTCGCGGTCACTGGCAACATGCTGATCGACCACGGCACGTATCTGCTCACGGCGGCTGAAGCGGGGATGGGACTGTGCCAGGTCCTCGACTTCATGGTGCAGGACGCGCTCCAGGCCGGCACTCTCGTTGCGGTGCTTGCTGGCTTTGCCGCCGAAGGGCCGAGTATTCACGCGGTCGCGACGTCGAATCGCGTGCGCTCAGCGGGCGTCCGGGCGTTCATCAACTTCGTGGTCGAAGCGTTTCGGCGCTGACGCGAGCTCGGTCAGCGGAGCGGCACGCGGCGCACGAGGAACGGCAGATCCGGCGCGACCATCGGCTGTGACACCAAGCGCGAGATCTGACCCTCAGCGACCCACGCGTCGTCGCCGACGACCGCCACTGACGCGGGCTCGCGGATCGGATCGATCACGCTCGTGCGCTGCGCCGTCGCCCCAGTCACGGTCACGCGACTGACACGATTCGCCGGGCCTTCGGCGACAATCAGCGTCGTCTCGTCGAGTGCGCGCATACCATCGGGGCCTATCAGCGGTGGCGTCACGGTGATCTCGGCGATATCGCCAGCCTCGCCGCTGGATCGGATCTCGATTCGCACCAGCGCACCGGTGGTCACGTTGTTCACGTACAACGCGCGGCCGCCGTCGTAGGCAATACCATCGGCGCCGAGATCCATCTGCGTCGGGCCGAGCAGCGCCGGGTGCGTCGCCCAGACGGTAAACGCAGTACCGTCGTCGGCACCGGCCGCGAGCTTGAAAACGCGGCCACCGATCGAATCGGCGGCGTACAGGTTATGGACGCGATCGAATGTGAGGTCGTTGCAGAACGCACCGTCAGGCAGCGAGTACGCGGTCTGCATCACCCCGTCGGCGGCTGCAAAGCGCGTGACGCGATTGCCACGGCCGAACGTGGCGATGCTTCCCGTACACGCGAGTACGCTCGCGTTGACGTCGTCGATGAGTACGCCGGCGAAGTTGCGATCCGGCGATGGCGGGACGAGGACTTCGGCGTCGACCTCGCCGGGACGGAACTTCACGATCTGACCCGTGCCCAGGCTTCCGACGTACAGCGTGCCGTCGCTGGCCGCCTGCAGGCTCTCGGGGAAGTAGCTCGTGCCGGGAAGCTCGAGTTGATCGACAGGATCATCGGCGCAGCCGATTGCGAAGCACGCGACCACGAGCGTCGCGCGTAGGGTGATAGATGTCATCCGCGGACCGTAGGCAGCGGACTAGCGAGGGTCTCGGACGTTTCCCCTGCGCTCGGGACGTTCCTTCGATGAATGCCGTGCGCGCGCGATCATGCCCGGCGTGACGCCCAGCATTCGCCGCATGTGGCGCGAGAGATGACTCTGATCGTAGAAGCCAACCGCGAAGGCCGCGGCCGACGGATCGGTGCCGCCCTCGAGCAACACGCGTGCCCGCTCGACGCGCAAGCGGAGCATGTGCTGGTGCGGCGGCTCGCCGAAGCTGTTGCGAAACAACGTCGAGAAATGCGCTGGACTCAGATTCGCGAGCCGCGCCAGCGTGTCTACGGAGACGTCGTCGCGGAGGTGGGCGTCGAGGTATTCGAGCACGCGCGCCAAACATGCCGGCGCGAGCCCGTGAGACGGCGCGTCTGGTGCGCGGCGATCGAGCGCCTGCAGTCGCGCCACGATCGCGAGGGCAATGCCGTCGCGAAACAGCCGCGTCGCCTCGCCGGTGTCCGCCTCGGCAACCAACGCTTCGAGCACCAGACGCAGCGGATCGTCGCGTAGCGCCACCTGTGGCCGCACGTCGAGCTCGCCAGGGACCGTTACACACGCGAACTCGCAGCCGTCGTGGTGGCGAAACACGCGCGTCGCGCCACGCGGCATGACGTTGATCGTGCCCCGCGTGCTGCGTCCGAGCCAGCGCCTTCCATCGACGATCTGTTCCAGTGTGAGCGCCGGGCCGCGCACGAGCGACAGCGTCAATTCGTTTGGCGTGAAGATGTACTCGCCGCCGAGGTGATGATCGTTGTCGACGCGCAGTCCTCCGTCCAGCACGGCGGGATGATGCCAGAGCCTTGCGATCAACGCGCGACGTATGCGTTGTTCACGAAGATCGTTTGAGCCGAAATCCATTGCGCACGCGGAGACGCGAGAAACTCGACGGTGCCGACGATGTCGTCGACCGTAGCGAGCCGGCCCGAGACCGCTGCCTTCTTGACGTACTCGACCGACTGCGGCGTTTCCTGGCCGTGGAAGAATGGCGTGTCGACGGGGCCCGGAGCGATCGTGTTCACCGTGATCCCGCGCGCGCCAACTTCTTTCGCGAGCGCACGAGTGAAGTGCTCGAGCGGAGCCTTGCTACCTGCGTAGACCGAGTAGAACCCGGTCGTCGCTCCGAGCAGCGAAGTGCCGATGTTGATGATGCGACCGTTATCGGACAGCCGCTTCGCCGCCTCCTGCATCGAAAAGAACACCGCCTTCGCGTTGATGCCGAAGGAGCGGTCGAATTCCTCCTCGGTGATCTCCACGAACGGGCACTTGCGAATATAGCCGGCGCTGTTGATCACGATGTCGATGTGGCCGAGCTCGCGGATCGCAAGGTCGTACAGGTTGCGGACTTGAGCGACCTTGCTGAGATCGCCTTCGACCAGCAGTGCCCTCACGCCGTGTGATCCTACCAGGCGCGCGGTCTCCTCGGCTTCCATGCGGGTCGCGGCGCGATGGTAGTGGATCACCACGTCCGCGCCGTTGCGGGCGAGCGCGACCGCGAACGCTCGACCCAAGTTGTTGCGGGCTCCAGTGACGATCGCGACCTTGCCGGCCAGCTCTCGTTGCACGCTGTTGCTATTCGTCATGGCGCTACCGTAGGGCGTGGCGGTGACCATGCCTATCCGGTCGCTGTGCAGGTTGTGATTGCGCGGCACGCAATCATCGGCGGCGCACCTGTCCAGGCAGGCTGGGCATCCGTTGCGCGTAGAGCGGCGTCGGTGGCAGCACCCGACGATCGGGGAACGTATGCAGCGTCGGCTGTTCGGCAAGCGGTACCACGGTGAGCGTCTCGGCGTCCTCATCCACCAGCGTCACGGGCTCCGCCTGTTCGGGCCGACCATTATGCCGACCGTTGTGGTCGAGGAACGCTTGTAGCTGGTCGTGAACGCTCTCCGCACTGGTCTCGCGCTCGGGTCGATCCGCGAACAGCATGGAGACGACGCGCGCGAGCGGGGGTGGAACGCTCGCAGGCAGCGTATGCGTTGGCGGCATGCCGAGCAGCTTGCAGAGCACGCGGCCAAGACAATAGAGATCGCGGCCGACCTCGACCGCGGCGTCTTCAGCGTCGCGCGCGAACGATTGCGCGAGACCGAAGCCGACCACTTTGACCTGATCGCGAACCGCCGAATCGTCGAGGACCATGATGTTCGACAGCTGGAGATCGCGATGCGCGATGCCGAGTGAGTGCGCAGCCGTCAGCGCTCTACACAACTGAATCGCGAGCTCGCACGCATGCCGCGCGTCGAAGCGCACTACCCGTTCGAGCTCCGCTTCGAGCGTCGCACCGCGCAGCAGCTCCATCACGAGGTACGACTGCCCGGCCTCGGTCTCGCCGCCGTCCAACACGCTGACGATGTTCGGATGATTCAGCGCGGCGAGAATCCCGATCTCGCGACGGAGCCGGCTCGGCATTGCGCGGACACACTCCGGATCCTCGCGCTCGACCTTGAGCGCCACCGCTCGATCGATCGACAGCTGAACGCTGCGATAGAGCGACGCATGAGATCCCATGGAGAGGCAGTCGACCAGGCGGTAGCGTCCATCCAACGTCGCGCCGATGAGTTCCATCCAGAGCCTCCGCGAGCACCGTAGGAGATCCGAACGCACTGCGGTGATGACGAACAGGCAACGTTACAGTTCCCCACACGACGTATACATGTCGACGCGCGTCGGTCACCGTGCCCTGCGAGGACGACGCCATGATGGACCTAGCGCTGCCGCTGACCAGCGAACAACTGCAGTTCGATCGGTCGGGTCGCTACACGATCTTCATCGCAGCTGATCGCACATGTATGGTGCGTGACACAGCCGCTGCACACGAAGTGCAGCGCGACGTCCGGATGCCGATGCACGGCGTGCGCGCGGTCGCTGGGTTTGACGATCAGATCTGGACTGCAAACCAGACGACGCTCGAGCGCTACGATTTCGAGGGCCGCGTGATCGGCGAACCGTTCACGCTTCCGGTCGCCGATGTCACGTGGAGCGCGGCGCCGTGCGGGCCGGCGGGCGTGGTGCTGCGCGCGCAGCCTCCGCACGCCGTGGTCGATGACTTGGGCACGCTGGCAACCTGCGAGCTCGCGGACGCCGACGTGATCATCCCGTTCACCGCACGCCGCGTGGTCGCCATCTTCGGAACGCGCGTGCAGATGCCCGCCGGCATCGTGAACCATTTGCCACCGGGGAGCCGCGCAGTGGGCGGGATTGTGCTCGCCGATGGCAAGTGGCTCGTGATCGTGAGCGTCCGCGAAGGTAGGCGAGAGCTCGTCGTGATCGCGCTCGCGTCCGGACAACTGATCACGCGGCTGAACGTCACGCGCGGTCTGCTCCGCATCGCCGCCCGGCGCGGGATCGCCGCGATCCAGGTCGAACCAACGCGGATCGCGGCGATCGATCTGCGTCTCGGCCGAGAGCTGGGATCGTTCACCATCGACGAAGCGTTCGACGATTTCGCGATCGACCCGCATGGAGGCAGGATCGCCGTGCGACGCGCAAACGGGCTCCGGTTGCTCGATCTCGCGACGGCGCTGCAGGACGCGCGCGCCCACATCAAAAGCGGCCCGAGCGAGATCGTGGTCCCGGCGGCCGCAGCCACCCTCCCGTCACCGCGACTTGCCTCGGGCTCGAATGCGGCGATCGAGCTCGAGCCCGTCGGGGAACTGGAAGCGCACGAGCCGGCCCCTTCGCCAGTCGTGTCGCTGATTCCGCCCGGGCCGCTGATCGCGCTCGCGCCGCGGCGAAGTGGGCCGGCGCTGTCGCATGCTCGATCCCTCGAGCTACTCGAGGCCGAACGCGACGTGATTCTCGCGCGCTGCCGATCGGGCATCGCACTCGGCTGGGACAGCCGCCGACTCGGATATGCGAACGAGAGCACGCATCCGTTCGAGCTCGAGGTTGCGGCACTGCTCGGCGCCGGCCGAGGCCACGCGACCGCGCACGTCGTAGAGGCCCAGCGCGCTCTAGCAAGCGCACGAGCGGCTCGCGACGCGAATCGCGCGGATGATTTCGCAGCTAGCCCGCTCGGAGAGCTTTCTCAGGAATTCGAGCTAACCGCCCTCGACCTCGATGCGTTGGTCGCGATCGCGGCGCCCGCGCTGTGGGGCGAGACCGCGCGGCTGTATGCAGTACTCGCGAACGACACCGGCCGCGGCATCGTCGACGAGATGCTGGTCGAGCAGGTACTCGCAGGATCGGCAGAGCGCTACCACATCGCAGCTGCATTGAGCCCGGACGCGCGACTCCGGCGACACGGGCTCGTCATCGCGACGAGTCGCCACGCGCGCCCGTTTGCGCATCTCGCGACGTCGCCGATCGTCGCGGCTCGGCTCACCGGCGAACCGCTGCCCGTTCCCGACGGAATCCGCTTCCGCGCAGCGACGACGCCGCTGGCCGAGCTGATCGTGCCGCAATCACACGTCGCTGCTCTGCTCCGCGAACTGTCATCGCCGATGCCAGCGCCACGGATCGTCGTTCGCGGCCGGCGGGGAAGTGGACGCAAGAGCCTGCTCGCCGCGATCTGTGCGCATGCGAACCGCGGGCTCGGCGTGATCGATCTCGCCCGCCTGCCGGCGCAGGAGCTCGGCGCCGCGCTGAGCAGCCACATGCGATCGGCGAGTCTGTCGGGTCTCGTGCCGTGCTTGGTCGGCATCGTGCGAGACGGGGATGTCAACGCCGTCGTTGACGCGGTCACTGCGCATCCCGGCCCCGTGACCGCCGCATTCGGCATCGACGAGGGGATCGTGTTTCCAGAGGGACCTCGCGAGATCGTCTTGCCGAACCTCACGTCAGGTCAGCGTCTCGATCACTGGCGAGCCGTGATCACTCATCACGAGCTCGCCGTCGCCGATCCCGAGGACCTGAGCAGCCGGTTTCGCCTCGCACCGGGTATCGTCGAGCGTGCCGCGGCGCAGGTCGCGCGCAACAGCGAGGCGGGACGCGAAGCGAGCTACGACCTCGAGGCAGTGATTCGCCACGGCCGTGATGAGCGGCTCGCACGTCTCGCGACCCGGGTCACGCGGCTTCCGCGCTGGTCCGACGTCGTGCTACCGCCCGACGTGCTCGACAGTCTGCGCGAGCTCGTGGGGCGCGTGCGCCACGCCCGTCGCGTCTACGAACAGTGGGGCTTCGACGAGGTGATGACGACGGGCCGCGGGCTCACTGCCTTGTTCGACGGGAGGCCCGGCACCGGCAAGACGATGGTCGCTGGCATCATCGCGCGCGAGCTCGGACTCGATCTCTACCGCGTCGATGTATCGCGGCTCGTGTCGAAGTGGATCGGAGAGACCGAGAAGAACCTCGCCGAGATCTTCGATGCCGTCGACGATGGCCAAGCGATCATCCTGTTCGACGAGGCCGACTCGCTGTTCGCGCGGCGCACCGAGGTCAAGACGAGCAACGATCGCTACGCGAACCTCGAAGTGAACTACCTGCTGCAGCGGATCGACGCGTTCGACGGCATCGCGATTCTGACCACGAACTTCGGCAGCGCGATCGACCCGGCGTTTCGCCGCCGCGTGTCATTTCGGATGACGTTCCCATTTCCCGACGAAGAAGCCCGCGAGCAGCTCTGGCGCGTCCACCTGCCAGCGCGGCTACCGATCGAGGGCGAGCTCGACCTGCCCGCGCTCGCACGCAAGTTCCAGCTCGCCGGCGGCTACATCCGCAACGCGTGTTTACGCGCCGCGTTTCTCGCGGCACAGGAAGAGACGTCGCTCGCGCAACGCCACCTCGAGCGCGCAGTACAGCTCGAGTATCAGCAGGTCGGCAAGATTTCGACGAGCGGTCCCGTGGAGTGACCATGTTGCGAGACAGAAACCAGCTTCACGCGGATCGCGAGCGCGATCCGCAGCACGAGCTCGAGGACCAGGTCCCCGGCAAACAGACGCTGACCGAGAACCTGGCCGGGCCGCGGCCACGGCTGCGCGGCTTGATCACGAGCAGCGTTGGGCTCGGCGGGCGCAACAAGCGTCGAGACGTGGGCGCGGTGCAGCGCGCTCTCGAGAAACACGGCCACTCTCCGGGGGCGATCGATCGCCGCGTTGGCCCGCGCACGATCGCCTCGATCAAGGCGTTTCAGGCCCGGATCTACGCGCATCCCGACGGGCTCATCGAGGTCGGTGCGAAGACCGAGTTGTTGCTCACCCACAGCGTGCTCGCGCAGCCAAGCACCGCACGGCACGAGCCTGCGCATCACGAGCCTGCGCATCGCGAACCCGCGCAGGCGCTCCAGGTGAATGCGGTGCCCGTCACACCGGCTGCTTCGCCAGCTCGATCCTCGCGCAAATCTGCAGCTCTCGACAGTCCCGAGGACGTGCGCGAGACGCTTGCAAGGATCACGGCGTACGAGTCGGCGATCCAGCGCGCCGCCGAGCACTTCCACATATCGCCCGAAGATATTCGCGCGATCATCGGCGTCGAATCGCGCGGCAACCCTCACGCGCGCGCAGGCGGCCCCCGCAGCGCGAGCGGCCTCATGCAAGTCACCGAGGAAACCTGGCGCCAAGTGGCGAAGACATTCCCGGAGCTCGCGGCGTACGCCGACTTCGCGACGCACTGGTCCCACCCCGAGATCAACATCATGTTCGGGACAGCGACGCTCGCGAGCAAGCGCAAGAGCCTGGAGCGGCTCGGCGTCCCGGTCGACGGCCCGCACTTCACCGAGCTCGCGGTCGCCGCGTACAACGGTGGCGAGGGTGTCGTCAGTCTCGCGATGCAGCACGCGCGCTCGACGGGCTGCGTGGACCCAGAAGCGGATTGCTTGAAGTTCGAGCACCTGTCGCACGGAGTCGAGCACGCTGGTGAATCCCGCGACCAGCAGATCTGGAAGTACTACATGCCTGGCTCGTCCGGCGCCGTACGCAACAAGTCCGGGACGCGCGAGGAAGCGATTCGGCTCAAGACCGAAGAGATCCTGAAGTACCCGACGCGGATCTCTCACTACCTCGACGCGGAGCGGCGCGACACCGCGAACGCGCTCTCGACGAACGCGCCTGCGCACGCCACCACGCCTGCGGCTGCCAACCAACGCGAGGCTTCGGGGCGACCTCGTCGGGCGCAACCCGAACCGACGAGCGCGACCTACGAGCAGATCGCCCGCAACTTCAGCGCGCCGATTCCAGGCACGTCGCTGACCTGGCACGACGCGTTGTATCTGCCGGAGTGGGGACGCCACGCGTTGCCGAGCGACATGACGGGTGACTCGACGGACGTGGTGCTCGCTGCGATTCAGCGCCAAGCACTCGCGCTCGAGAAACTCAGCGCGCAGTTCGGCCGACCGCTGCGCGTGCACAGCTGGTTGAGACCGCCCGCATACAACCGCAAAGTCCGCGGCGCGGCCCGCTCTGCGCACATGCGAGGCACGGCGACCGATTTTCACATCGACGGCATCTCCGCCGAGGCCGTGCGCCGCATGCTCAAGGCCGAGCCGACGCTGTATCCCGGCGCCGGCGAGAACAACGTGAGCTGGGTCCACATCGATCTGGAGCACCACCGCTGGTTCAACCCATAGCCGACCGCGAACGACAGGAAACCCATGTCACAGGCAAGAAGCCAACTCGTCGACGCGGAGCCGGGCCGCAGGATCGGCAGCGCCGACCTTCTCGCAGCACCCGGCAAGCGAGCTCCCACCGATGGTCTGATCGGACCGGCGCGAACGAGCATCGACGTCGCGATCAGCGCTGCGCGTCATGGCGACGTCGATGGCTTGCGGCAGTGGTTCGCAGGGAACCCCGATGTCGATGCCTACGACACCGACGGCTGGACGCCTCTGCTTGCCGCTGCGGTACGTGGACAAGCGGCCGCCGTCGAATACCTGCTCAAGGGGGGTGCCGCCAATCCCGACGTGAGCCATCGGGTGTCGGGCGCGCTCGCGATCCACTTCGCGGGTCACGCAGGCAGCGTCGACGTCGCGAAGCTGCTGCTCGACGCGAAACCGAACCAACTCGATGCGGTGTGGAACCTCAACGGTCACACGCTGCTGTTGCAAGCCGCGTTCTACGCGACGCCGGCGCACGAGGTACTCGCGCGATTCGCGCTCGAACGCGGCGCGAGCACGACGGTGACCACCGTGCGCGGACTCGCTCCGATGGAGATGGCGCTGCAGTTCAACAACCAATCGATGGCCGACATCATTCGCCCGTACGACGCGCAGGGCCAGATGCGCGCGCTCGATGGTCAAATCGCGACGGCGACGACACAGCTCGCCGAGGCGCCGACCGATGCGGCGCGTGCAGAGCGCCAAGCCGACCTCGACAGGCTGCAAGCGCATGCCACCGAGCTGCGCCCCGCGGCGGAGCAGAAAGCAAACGACAAGCGCGCATACACCGAGGCGTTGCTGCAGCGACTCGCGCGTGCTCCGGTGCCCGCCGCCGAGCAGACGATCCAAAGCTTGAGCGACCGGGTGATCGCGACGATCGAGTCCGGTCTGCGCGCGGTCGCACAGGATGCAAGCACGATCGAGGCGAGCGTCGCATCGCTGCGCGAGCTGATCGCACGCCCCGAATTCCAGGTCAATCGGCTCGGCGGCCGGCTTCAACAGCCGCCGATGGTCGTCGCGGTGACCGGTGGCAACGCGAATCCGAGTGTCGCGAACCTGCGTCACCGCATCGTCGAGCTGCTCGTCGCGGCAGGCGGCGATCCGATGCAGCAAGAGGTACATCCGATGGCGGTAGACGCGTTCATCCGGGCGATGGTGTTCAATCACCTCGACGACCTGCGCGCGATGGCGGCAAGTCCAACGATTACGCCGGAGCGACTCGCCGAAGCGCTCAATCGCGCGCCGGTGGCGAACGGCCTCACCGGTTTTCACGATACGATCTTGCGCGCAGGCCGTGCACCCGAGGCCCAGATCCCGCAGTTCCTCGAACAGATCCGGTGGTGCAGGGCCAACGGCGCGCGCGTCGACATCGAAGACTTCTCGGGGCGCACGCAGGAAGCACTCGCGCGCGCGATCCCCGATCCGGTTCGCCGCAACCTCGTTCTCGAAGCGATGGGACTCGCGCAGGAACTGATCGCGCCACCGAGCGCGGACGAAACGTCGCGAATCGCTCCGTGACCGGCGGTCGTTATGACACACGCGTTGCGAGCGCGTCGGCCACGAGCTCCATGAACACCCGGACCTTCTGCAGCGTCTTGCGGCCTGGGGTGCACAGCGCATGGATCGGCGGACCCGGCGCCTCGTACTCTGCGAGCAGCTCGACGAGCGTGCCGTGACGCAGGTGACTGCCGAGCATCAGATCTTGCGCCTGCACGATGCCCACGCCGACGAGCGCCGCCGCGATGAGCGCGCCGCCGTGGTCCGCGGTGAACGTTCCGGTAGGCGCGACGACGAAGCGCTCGGCGCCATCGTGAAACGACCAGTCCTTGACGCGTCCTGACGGCAGGGTGAACCGCAAGCACGCATGCTGCGCCAGGTCGCGTGGCGTGCGCGGCGTACCGTGCTGCGCGAGATATGCGGGCGATGCGACGGTAACCCAGCGAATCGTGCCGAGCTTGCGGCCGACCAAGCTCGAATCGCCAAGCTCGCCGATCCGGATCGCCAGGTCGACGTTCTCGGCGGGCAGGTCGACGATCCGGTCGGTGATCAACGCATTGACCTCGACGAGCGGACACGCCGCGACCATGCGCGGTACCACGCGGTCGGCGAAGAACCCGGCGAGCGAGAGCGGCCACGTCACGCGCAGCCGGCCCTGCGGTATCTGTTGCGCATCAAGTGCAGCATCGCGCGTGGTTCGCACGCGTTCGAGCGCCTCGCGAAACCCGGCGACGACTTCTTCGCCTTCGGGCGTCAGCGTCATGACGCGCGATGTGCGATGGATCAAGCGCAAGCCGAGCTCGGATTCGAGCCGAGCGATCGACTTGCTGACCGCCGACGGGGTCACGCCGAGCGCTCGCGCTGCGCTGCGGAAGCTTCCCGTGTCGACGACCGTCACGAGAGGGAGCACGCCGGCGAAGATGTCCATCACTTAACCTCTCTAGACCTGCATGCGCTGCGTCGCAACCAGCCGTTCGGTTGGCCACCGGTAGGTTCGCGCGATTGCAGGAATTGTTGAGGCGCGGGCAACCTAACAATTCCTCGCCGCGGTTGGAGCATGGCGAACCATAAGTCGTCACCCGCGTTCCGCGTACCGGACGGTCAGGCATCCTAGGATTGCCGCGGACGCAACCATGAGCGACATCGACGACCTTCGACTGTTCTGCCGAGTGATCGAGGCAGGTAGCCTGCGCGCCGCGGCCGCGGATCTCGGCATGGATCCATCGAACGTGACGCGACGGCTCGTCGCGCTCGAACAGCGACTCGGTGCGAAGCTCGTCAACCGCTCGCGCGTGCGCTCGACGGCGACCGATGTCGGTCAGAGCTACTACGAGCGACTCAAGCATCTGCTGGTCCAGCTCGACGAGCTCGAAGATGATGTCGGTGGCGCAGCTGTAGAACCACGCGGTCAGCTGCGTGTCGCCGCGCCCGGCGTGTTCGGCGCGCGCCACGTCACGCCGTGGCTACACGAGCTGCAGCTCCAGTGGCCAAGGCTCGACGTCAATGTGGTGCTGTCGGATGAGCCGGTCGATCTCATCGAGCTGCGCATCGACATCGCGATTCGCATCGGCTCGCTCAAAGACTCGAGCCTCACCGTGTCGCGTCTCGGCATGATGCACACCGCGATCGTGGCGGCACCGAGCTACCTCGCGCGGGCCGGCACGCCGCAGACTCCAGACGACCTCGCGAATCACCAGCACGTGATCCACTCCAACTCGCTTCAGAGCGAGGAGTTCGACCTACGCGGACCGAAGCACAAGGTCGTCAAGGTGCACTGCCACAGTCGATTTCGCGCGAGCAGCATTCTCGGCGTGCTTCATGCGGTGACCGCGGGCGCAGGCTTCAACGCCGGCCCGCTCTGGCTCTATGCTGACGCGATCGACCGTGGCGAGCTCCGCCATATCCTTCCCGAGTGGAGACCGCCGAATGGCTTCGTGCATGCGCTCACCGTGCCAGGCCGTCATCGGCCTGCGAAGATTCGGGCGGCGCTCGAGCTGTTCCGTGCACGTGTGCCGCAACTTCCGGGAATCGTGAAACCGTCGTAAGGTGTAGGGTTGTTCACATGGTGAAGCTCACAGCGTCGCTGGTCGTGATCGTGTGCGCTGTTGGTTGTGGCGAGGTCAAGGGCGGCAAGGGGCTCGACGCCTCGATCGACTCGAAGACAGCTGACGCTGTTCCGGTCGACGGTGCGGTCGATTCGCCGATGATCGACGGGCCCGCGGGAACGGTCGCGCTGACGGTGAAGAACTACCTCGCGTGGTGCTCGGTCAGCGCCAACGGCGGTGCCACGACCACCGCTGGGACACAGACCGTGAACGTCCAACCGGGCACCATCCCACTCGTCGCAAAGGCGGCGAACTCGACGTTCATCGTCGCGGGGAACATGTGGCACCACACGACCGGCGATTCTGGCAACGGCGAACCGGGAACCGTCACCGGCTCCGGTGCCAACACGCAGAGCGCCGCGAACACTCTCGTCGTCGCGAGCACAGCGAAGTGCGTATGGGTCTGCTGCCCGTTTACCGATGGCTCGGGTTGCAACGTGCCCGAGCAGTGCCCGTGAGCTGACTCAGTCACCACGCGGTTCTTCGCCGCCGGCGGCCACCGCTGCCCGTGAGCTACTCGACGATGACCTTGTCGGAGGCGCCGCGCCCGAACGTCTCGGGCATGTACATCTCCTCGGCCTTCGGCGGCGGCACGACGAACGTTCCCGGTGTGGTCGCGCGCGTCACGTAGTCGTACTTGTGCACGCCTTCGTAGAGCTCCTGCGTGAACGCCTCGGCGCGCTCGTCGCGCAGGTTCTGGTGCTCGTACCAGGGGCCGTACCACCAGTAGTAACGATTGCGGCCGCCGCGCCCTGACTCATCGTCGTCTGCCTTGCCGGGCGGCAGCGGCGCCTGGCCCGCGAGCTCGGGGTTCAGGATCTCGAGACCCGCGGGCAGCGGATCGACGAGCGCCACGTGGTAGCGCCGGTTCTCGTTGACCATCGAGATCCGCACGCGCACGCGCGCACCGGCCTTGATGTGCCAGATGCCATCGGCAGCGCGCGTGACGTCCTTCGGATCGTCGATGCCTTCGTACTTCCGCTCGACGACGAAGCCGTAGTCCGCGGCCGCGAGGCTGAGCGATGCGGGTGCGTACTTCATGCCGATCCGGTAGTAGAGGCGGCCGGCGCCGTCCTTCTGGATCGTGAGCGCCTGGTTGTCGTGAGCGGCGACCGCGGTCATCGGCACGTTGATCTGGAAGTACTTCGTCGAGCGGCCGCGGAACGGGAGCTCGCCGGCGAAGTCCGCGCCGAGCCACACGCGCGCGACGAAGTTCGGCGTCACCTTCTCGTAGGTCTGGAAGTAGAGATCGAGGGCGAGGAGGGCGAACGAGTTCTCCTGCGTGTTGAGCCAGTGCCCCTCGGTGCGATGCGCGAGCAGGCCGGTGACGATCTTCGGGATCAGATCGAGCGCCGGCTGCTCCTGGATCAGCGCCTCGAGCATCACCGCATCGACGCGGTGATCGCTCGAGAGGAGGAGATAGCTGCCATCGCCGTACCCCGTGGTGAAGTTCGCCGCGCCCGCGGTCTCGGAGACCTTGTTCGTCGCGTAGCGGACGATCGCGGCACGCTCGGTGGCGACCGCTGGGTTACCGGCGAACGTGGAGAGCAGCCAGCCCAGCGTCTCCATCTGCATCTTCTCGATCCCGCCAGCCTCCGCGATCAGCTTCTGGCCCTTCGCGATGTCGAGGTCGCCGAGCTGCTTGCGCACGTAGAGCGCGTACGCCGAGATCGCCTGGCGGATCTCCGGCGTGTAGTACTCGTCGTAGTGACCCTCGATGGTCTGCAGGAAGTTCAGCGCGCGCGTGATCATCTGCGGCGGCACCACGTAGCCCTTCGCCTTCGCGTGGGCGAGCGCACTCGCGACGTGGACGGAGAGATACGGCTGCGACTCGTAGTTGCGCTCCCAGTAGGCGAAGCCGCCGTCGTCGTTCTGAATCTGCCGGAGATGCTCGAGGTCCGCGACCATGCTTGCCTCCATCGCCGCTCGCGACGGCATCTCCTTCACCTTGAAGGACTCGAGCACGTCGCGCAGCGCCGCGATCGAGAGGATCCGGCTCGAGCGCTGTTCCGCGCAGTCGAACGGATAGTGAACGATGTAGAGCATCGCGTCGGTCAGCGCCTGCAGGTTCGTCGACGCGGTCGTGATCTCGAGCCCGCCGAACTGCGTCACCACCTTGCCGGGCAGGGCGATCGGCTGGGCCATCGCCCCCTCGTCGATCACGCCGTAGGTCGCGAACGCCTCGGTGGTCGCGGGCGTCCATACGGGAATCTCGACATCGGCCGCATCGCTGTTGTTACCCGCCGAGCCCACGATCTGGAGGCGCGCCGTACCGGCCATCTCTGCGGCGGCCGGGAACTGGACCTCGATGCGGTCGTTCGCCGGCACCGTCACCGAGCGGCCCGTGCCGTCGGTGAGCGACAGGTTCGTCGCTGCGATCGCCACCCTGACCGTCATCGGCGCGTCGGTCTGGTTCTGCACCACGACCGGGAGCTGGAACGTGTCGCCGAAGTTCAAGAACCGCGGCGCGCTCGGGCGGATCATCAGCGGCAGGCGCGCCGTGATCGCGCTCTCGCCCTTGCCGTACTGCTTCGCGCCGGCGACGGCGATGACGATCACCCGGTAGCGCGTCAGGTTATCCGGCATCGCGATCTCGACCTTCGCCTTGCCATTCGCATCGGTCCGTACCTGGGGCACGAACGCTGCGAGCGCGTTGAAGTTCGAACGCACCGCGATCGGCGTGCTCGGATCGGGCGCGTCGGGCTTGCCGGCGGAGACCCCCGGCGGCTTGAGCTTGACGCTGCCGAGGATGCCCGCGTTGCGCGCCTGCTCGATCGCCTGCTGGCGCGCGAGCTGCGGATCATTCGTGGACTTCTTCATCTTGTACTGGCCCTCCGCGCGATCGGAGTCCTTCTTCCCCATCTTCCCTTCCTCGAGAGCCATCGCCGTGCCTGTGCCGCCCGACTCGTCGTCGGCGCCGTTGACGGATTCTTCCTCGGGTGGCGGTGGGTCGTCACCGGCCGTGCTGACCGATGGAAGCTTCGCGAGCTTCACATCCGCACGCGAGAACCTGTCGGTGCCACCGCTCTCGCGGCTCGGATAGAACGTGTCGACCGGGTTCTCGAACGTCGCGTTGGCGAGCGCGAGCACGGACTCGTCCACGACGATCACCGCGGCCTCGGCGTCCGCGACCGGCTTCCCCTGCGCGTCTTTGATCTCGAACGCGAGTGAGGTCTTCTCCGCCGGCGAGACCTTCGCCGCGGCTGGCGTCACCACGACATTCAGCGTGCGGTGCCGCGGCGGGATCGGCAGATTGATCTCTCCCACGGCGAACGCGGGACGTTTCGGCTGCGTGGGATCCGGTGCGCCCTTGTCGTTCGCCCGCATGGCCATACCGACGAGGTCGACGTGCACGTACTGGTTGGGCGTCATCTCGTCGGTGATCGGCACCGTGATCACCTTCGTCGGACCGTCGAGCGTGATCCTCTCGGTCTTGACGATGCCGCTGCGCCGCCACGTCACGATGCCCTCCGCCGGATAGAACGGCGTCTGGATCAGAATTTCGGCGGTGTTGCCCGGCGAGTACTCCTTCTTGTCGGGGATCAGCTGCGCGACCTGTTGCGTGACTTCGCGTGCCGGCGGACCGTCCTCGCCGCCCGATACCGTGAACTCGAGCTTGCTCTGATTCTGCCGGCCCTTGTCGTCGGTGATCGTCGCCGTGACGGAGTAGCGGCCGCCCTTCGCCGTGGAGAACTTGCAGTGACCGGCGTCGCTCGCCATGGTCACCGTGCAGGGTTGCGGCTCGACCGCCTTCTGCTTGTAGTCGCCCTTCACGTACTCCCACTCCAGTCGCGATGCGGTGACCGCGATCTTCGCACCCGTCGCGATCTTGCCGTCGATATCGACCCCGATGACGTCGAGATCGAACGGCGTACCCGCCTCGACGAACGGCCGCGCGGCCTTGAGTCCCACGTACAGCGCCGCCGGATGGACGACGAGCGATGTCGATGCGGACCACGTCTGCCGGTTCACATCCGTCACCGAGGCGGACATCGAGACCGACATCGGCACCGACGGATTCGCCGACAGGAAGTCGAGGTGCATGACGTGCTCGCCGACGGCATCGGTCTTGCCTTCGAGGCTCCAGTTCGAGCGGCCGCGATTGCCGCGCCCGTAGCGGTTGCCGAAGAACGAGTCGTCGTCGTCGTAGCCGCCGAAGCCTTCGTCGGAGGAGCGACTACTCCACCACGCGCGCCACGATCCGAACGAGTAGTCGTCGCGGTTCGGCGGCGTGTAGCTTGTGGAGCTCGCATTCACGGCCCAGGTCACCTGTGCGCCCGGCAATGCGGCACCGGTGAAGTACTTCGCGGAGACCGTGACATCACCGCCACCGCCGACGAGGAACGGGCCATCGCTCGCCCGTGCGGTGACCTCGAACTCCGGCCGGCGAAACTCCTCGATCCGGATGTAATGGTCGAACCTATCGCCGGTCGCCGTCATCCGGAATTCGATCTGCGCCTGGCCGAGGTTCGGCGTCTTCGGCAGCGTGAACTTCGCATCGAAGCCGCCGAGCGCCGTCAGCGTCGCCGCGCCCTTTGCGATCTCGTTGCCCTGCGAGTCACTGACCTTGTACGTCAGCGCCGAGAACTTGTCGTCGAGGAGGCCCACGTCGCCGCCCTTGCTTCGATCGATCCAGCGCAGCCAGCCCTTCACCGAGACCTCCTCACCGGGCCGATACAGCTTGCGATCGTCGAGCACGTGCTCCTGGAGGGCGCGTTGAGCCGGGTTGCGCGTCCACGACGCTCCACCGTAGTAGCCGTTGGATTCGAGAACAAACGCCGTGTCGGCGCCGCGCCGCGCGAGCAGGAAGCGCGACCCATCGACGGGACCACCGAGTGGGATCGTCGCGAGCCCGGTCACGTCCGTCTTCGCCTTTCCGCCAGGTTGGATCTCGACGGCGACATCCGCGGCCGGCTTGCCGCTGTCGAGCTCGCTCGCATACGCGATGAGATCGAGGTTGTCGTTGTGCGCGTCGATGCCGAGGTGCGTGGCCTGCACCCAGCTCATGAGCTCGGGTGGATCGCCCCGCTCCGTCCACGGCGACGGATGGATCACCGCGATCACGTGACCGAATCCGTTCGCGTCGAGCGCCGGGCTCAGATCCACGTGCGTCTCGGTCAGCAGGTCCTTACCCGTCGCGACCTTCACGAGGTCGTCGAACACCTTCTTGCCCGGGATCACGGGCGGCTTGTCGCGACGATACCGCTCCTGCATGTACTTCGCGTATGCCGCGTAGTCCGCCGGCGTGACCTTGTAGAGCGTGACCTTGAGCGCGGCGTAGCTCGTCGAGAAGAAGTCGAGCGTGCGGCCCTTCGCCATCGGATCGAGCACCACCATCTCGCTCGGTCCGAAGAACGCCGGCTCCGGGTCGCCGACCATGAACGTGCGCTTGTCGTCGCTGCCGAGCTTCTGGCCGTACTCGTCGACGATCTTCCCGGAGACCCTCACCGAGTAGCCCGTGCGCGGAGCCTTCGTGCCCGCGATCGTGATCGAGTTGCCCGACTGGAAGACCTTCATGTCCGCGATCGGGGGAGACACCGAGAGCTGCGTGGGATCGAACTTCTCCGTGTCGAGCGGGTTGTTCATCTCGAAGCGGAACGGCGTGCGCGGCCGGCACCCCTGTCCACCGCCCCATCCGCACTCCGCCTCCACCACCTTGAGCGGCGGATACGTGCGGAACGCGAAGGTCTGCGCCGTCTTCGTCGGGTTCGGGCCCTCCGCCGATGGCGTACCTGCTGGAATCTCGATCTCGATCGCCGCATCCGGCGGCAGCTTGTCCTTCGTCCGCAGCGCGATCCAGCGCCCGTCTTGCTTGTCGGCCTTCGCGCCGTCGACGAGAGACTTGATATCGTGCGCCTTCTCGATCTCGATCTCCGTCAGGAGTCGCGTCGCACGCGCCGTGCCGTTCGCCTTCACGCGGATCTTCGCGAGCACCGCCTTCGCATCGATCTTCTGATCGAACATGATGAACATCGGCACGTCGAGCTGTTGCGGCCCGCCGTTCGGCCAGCTCGCGGTCATCCCCACGGGCGGCGTCTCGAACGTGAACGTCTTGGCCGCGGCGAGCGCCTCACCGGTCGCACTCTTCGTTCCCGCGGGGATCGTGACGGTGAACGTCGTCGCCTGCGGGAACCGGATCTCGGGATCGAACAGGATCGTGCGCGTGCCGATCCAGCGCCAGCGCCCGTTCGGCGTCGGCGAGAGCGTCACCGGCTGAACACGCGCCGCGTCCTCCTGCGACGTCACCGCCACCATCGGCTGCGAGAACGTGATGCTGAGCTCGGGCGCGAGCGGCACCTCGCCTTCGGGCATCCAGCGCAGCACGCTCAGTCCCTTGCCGGCAGCGGTGGCCGTCGGCGGTGGACGATCCACGGGCGGGCCGGGGAACGTCGCCGTGATCACCTGGCCGGTGCGCGGAGGCGGTTGGGAGCCGGGCCGGATCGCGAACGCCTGCAGATCCGCAGGCTCCGCGACGAGCGGCTTCGCGGCGCGCGCGAGCAGCTGCGTGACCGTGGCCGCATCCAGCTTCTCGGCCTTCGCGATCTGCGCGCGATCATAGGCGGGCTTACCCGTCTTGCCGCTCGACAGCCGGAGGTCGAGCCCCTGCGGCACGTCCTTCGCGATCACCTTCGGCGGCGGCGCATCCCCGCTGTCCCCCTTGTTGCCACCACACCCGATGATCAACGACGCGACGAGAACCGTGGCTCCCAGTGAACGTGCCATCACGTTGCCTCCTTGCGACCGACGGGCAGTGTCCCACATCCTCGCCCGTGGCAGACTCGGGGCGATGCGGACGATCGTCTGTGGGGTGTTACTTGCGGCGGCTTCCTGCTCTTCCGACACCGGTGGTGACGTGAAGGGTCCATTTACCGGCGAGGTTCATCGCTACAAGGTCGACAAGCTGACGCTTCCCTCGACCACTGCACTGCAGAACGAATTCGCTGGCGATCTCGACGGCGACGAGTCAGCAGACAACCAGCTCGGCCTGATCGTCTCCGCGATCACGCAGACCAACGACACGAACAAGCACGTCCCCGACATCATCGCCTCTGGCGCGCTCGCCTCCGTGCTCGAGCTCCAGGCGAACGACCTGATCAACGATGACTCTGTCGGTGCCACGTACATCGGCAAGATAGGTGCGGATTCGACCGTCGCCGGCGGCAAGCTCGCCGCCGGCAGCTTCCTTTCGAATCGCACCGCGGCCACGAAGGTGCCGGGCGCGGCGCACGTCGCGCTGCCCGTGTTCGCCGATGCGGATCCTGTGATCCTGCCGCTCGTCGGCCTCGAGATGGATCTGTGGTCCGACGGCAACGGCGGCTTCGACGGCGTCGTGCGCGGCGGCATCCCGATCGCTGACGCGCGGACCATCGCGTATGCAGGCGTTGCGCAGATGATGAAGACGAACCCCGGCGCGCACCTCACGTTCGCGCGCCTCCTCGATACCGATCACGACGGCGTGATCAGCGGCGCGGAGCTGATGGCCTCCGGGTTGCTCGCCGGCTTCCTCGTCGACGACATCGCGATCGGCGAGGAGCGCGTGCTGTCCGCGGGCTTCGGCATTCACCTGTGCGCCGAGGGCTCCTGCCCCGACGTGACCCCGATGGACGCCTGCACCGACCGCAAGAAGGACGGTGCGGAGACCGATGTCGATTGCGGCGGTGGCACGTGCCCCGCGTGCCCGGCCGACCTCGTGTGCACCGTGCCCGCCGATTGCCAGAGCGGCGGCTGCGATGTTGGCAAGTGCCGCGCTCCGACCTGCACCGACGGCTTCCGCGATGGGCTCGAGAGCGACGTCGATTGCGGCGCCGCATGCCGCGACTGCGATACCGGCAAGCACTGCGCGAACGGCGACGACTGTGCGAGCGCGAACTGCGTCGCCGGCACCTGCGGCAGCTGAGCTCGGCCGGAGCCCGGACGTCTGTCCGTGCGTCGGCCCGGACCGGACGCGGGCACGCAGTGATTCCGCGCAGATCGCGTTGGCATGTTCGATGCTCTGCGGTGTGGCGCATGCCCGGATATAGTTCGTCCATGGACGCGGTGTGGATCGATGTACCGGTGGCGTTCCTCGAGGAGCGCCGCCAGCTCGGACACGACAAGCGCGACGAGCTCTGGGAGGGAGTTCTCCACATGGTTCCGCCTGGGTCGTACGTCCACGGTCGCCGTGCGATCGATCTGTTCATCGCACTGCGTGCGATCGCGGAGCGCCGCGGCCTGGTGGCGAACCCCGACGGGTTCGGCCTGTTCGCGCCGGAGGTCGCGCCTCTCAGCTATCGCATCCCCGACGTCAGCCTTGCCCGCCCCGACCAGATCTCCGAGCGCGGCCTCGAAGGAGCGGAGCTCGTCGTCGAGGTGGTGTCACCGAACGACGAGAGTCGCAAGAAGTTCTTGTTCTATGCGCGCATCGGTGTGCGCGAGGTTTGGATCCTCGATCCGAAAACGTGTGCACTCGAAATCTACGCACTCGTCGCCGGGAGCTTCGTTCTCGTGGCCAGCGACCGCTCGCCGCTGCTCGGCATCTCACTCGAGGTCGTCGCGGGCCCGAAGCTGCGGCTGCGCGACGGTGACGACGTCACCAACGTCTGACGTGTCCACGACCTACAAGCAGATCGGCTTGAAGATCTTCTTGTCGCCCTCGTAGTAGTAGGGCGGGTTGCAGCTCGCGGTCGCCGCCGGCGTCTCGACACGCACCGGGGCAACCTTCTTCGCCACCTGCTGCTTCGGCGGGGGACGCGGCGGTGTGGCCTTCGCGACGGAGCGAACGGGTTTCGGTGCAGGCTTCGCGCGTACGGGGGACACCGGTGGTTCGACGACCGCCGTCTCCACGCTCGGCGGCGCGACGGGGGCCGCGATGTTCTCGACCGGCGGTGGCACGGTGACCTCGGCGCGCTCGATTTTCACGCGCGCCGGCGCAGGCCGCGCCACGGTGTGATCCATCGGCACCTGGACGGCGGCGCGCGGCGGTCGCGTCTGCTCGACGTCGCGGCCGACGAAGGCGATCCCGAAGGCGAGGAGCACGCCGACGGCCGCGCACGCAGCGATCAGGATCGCGGGGCGTTGCATCAGCGGCACCTTCAGCGATGGCGCTGGCGGTTCGGTCGCCACGATCGGCGGTTGCTCCGCGGTGGTCGAAGCGCGGAACAGCGTGGCGTCGGCGATGGTCGGCGCGCGAGACTTCGGCGCTGCTTGCTCCGCGCAGAGGCGTCGCCAGCTCGCCTCCTCGGCGGCGATCATCTGGTCGCGGCTCTCGAGGAACTCCTTGCCGATCGACTTCACCCAGGTCGCCACTTCGGACGCCGGCGCAGGAGACGTCGCGGAGGTCAGCGCCGCCTCCATGTCCATCGCCGTCGCCCAGCGCTCCATCGGATCCGTGGCGAGGCCCTGGTCGAGCACCTGCTGGACCTCCTCGATGCGCGACCAGTCATCGCCGAGCCACGCGCGCTCCTCGCTCAGCATGTCGGTCACGCGCGGAAGCGAGCCGCGCAGGATCTTCGCGATCTGCTGGGTCTGGCCCTGCGAGGAAGGATTGAGCCGCTGGCCGACGAGGAGCTCCCACAAGATCACGGCGGCCGAGTAGAGATCGCTCTGCCGCGTGGCCTTGCCGCGGATCTGTTCCGGGGCCGCATACGCGATCTTTCCCTTGAAGATGCCGGCGCGCGTGACGTGCGCCGCCATCGCGGCCTTTGCGACACCGAAGTCGAGGAGGCGCGCCGTGCCATCGGTCGCGATCATCACGTTCTGCGGCGAGACATCGCGATGCACGATCTGTAGCGGCGTGCCGAGCTCGTCGGTGGTCTCGTGCGCGGCGTGCAGGCCGGCGAGGATCTGACACGCGATCGAGACGGCGATCGAGACGGGGATGCGCGTCCCCGCATCGAACACGGCCTTCTGCAGCCAGGACAGCGGGACGCCGTGGACGTAGTCCTGTACGAGGATGACCTCGTCGCTCATCGTGACGACGTCGAGCACGGGCACGACGTTGCGGTGGTGGACCTTCGAGGCAACGCGCGCCTCGTCGAGGAACATCGCGACGAACTCGCGGTCCTGTGCGAGCTCGGGATGCATGCGCTTTGCGGCGACGATGCGCGAGAACCCGACGTCACCGACGAGATGCGCGATGTGGATCGTGGCCATCCCGCCGCGCGCGATCTTGCGATGGAGCTGGTACCTGCCGACGGTGATGGTCTTCTCGCGCTCGGTCACTCGACGCACCGTCGCACGCTCGTGCGTGTCGGTCGCAAGGGACAGCAAGGTCCACACAGGCGCGTTATGAAACGTCGATTACCAGATTCGACGAGCTACTCGTCGACGATGTGTATGCCGAGTTACGGACAGGTTGCGGTCGTTCCGAGCCAGCTCGCCGTGCCCTTCGAGCCACATGTCACGAGGCACTGCTGGGGCTCGCATGCGAGGACGTCGCAGTCATGTTCGGGGCACGCGACGATACAGCTCTTCGCACCGCCGCAGTCGACGTGACAGCTACTCGCCATCTGGCAGTTGACGGCGCAGACCCGCCCCGGCGGGCAGACGGTCGACGCCGGCACACCGTTCGGCGTGAGCACGTTGCAGTCCTCGTCGGGAGCGCAGGTCGAAGCGCCAGCGTCCTGGCCATCGACCGGGTCAAATCCGATGCGGCAGGCCGCGAGCAGCGCGAGCAAAGCAAGCCTCATGTGACGTGATACGGCGGCCGGCGCGCCGCACCGACATCACACCGACATCATGGGAGGACGTCGGTGATCACGTCGATCGGGATCGTGGTGTCGGCGAACGGTTTCACCAGCGTCACGGCGCGTAGGCGTTTCGCGCAGCCGCCGCAGAACCGGTCGGTGGGGCCGTTGACGGAGCCACAGGTCGCGCACGCGCCGGGCAGCCCGCTGCCGCAGCCGCCGCAGTGTTTGCGCCAGGGGTCGTTGTCGTGTCGACAGGAGCGGCAGCTGATGGGAGTCGCCATATCTGCGGGTTCGACCGATCTGCTCCGCCGGAAAGGTAAGCTGGAGTAGGCTGGGGTCGCCGTGCACCACGACTCCGAGATCACGAGCTATTTGTTCGAGCACGCTCGCGACATCATCCTCGTGATCGACGCCGATGACGGCCGCATTCTCGACGCGAACGGGGCCGCGGAGAGCGCGTATGGCTACTCGCGCGACGAGCTGCTCGCTCTGAAGATCTTCGAGCTGCGCGTCGAGCCCTTGCCGGGCGTCACGCAGCAGATGCGGGTCGCGAACGTCGAAGGGCTCCTGTTCGAGACGGTGCATCGTCGCCGTGATGGCTCGACGTTCCCTGTCGAGGTCAGCTCGCGCGGTGACCTGATGCCGGGCCGTCGCTGCCTGTTCAGCATCATTCGCGACATCACCGAGCGAAAGCGCTTCGAGATCGAGCGAGAGGAGCTGCTGGCCGCCACACAGCGCGCGCTCCAGCTCCGCGATGATTTCCTGATGGTCGCGTCACACGAGCTGCGCGCACCGGTCACCAACGTCAGCCTGCAGCTCCAGCACCTCAACCGCCAGCTCGAGCGCAGCGCACCGCGCGCGCAGCTGCGCGTGATGGCGGAGGCGGCGTTTCACGAGATGAACCGCCTCACCTCCCTGATCGATGCGCTACTCGACGCGCAGCAGGCGAAGGGTCAGCTCGCGCTCGATCTCGCCGAGGTGGATCTCTCCGAGCTGGTGAACGACGTCACCAACCGGTTGCGCACGCGTGCGGATCAGGCGGGCTCCGAAATGGTGATCGACGTGCCGCCGATCCGCGGGCGCTGGGATCGCCTGCGCATCGATCAGGTGGTGACGAACCTCCTGCTCAACGCCCTCAAGTACGGCCGCGGTCGGCCGGTGCAAGTGGCGGCCGGCGAGCACGGCGCGCTGGTCAGGCTCGAGGTTCGCGATCAGGGCATCGGGGTCGCGAGCGAGGACGTGCAGCGGATCTGGGGCAAGTTCGAGCGCGCGGTGCCGGCACACTATGGCGGCATCGGGCTCGGGCTGTTCATCGCGAGGCAGATCGTCGAGGCGCACCAAGGCCACGTCGATTGCGAGAGCGTGCCCGGCGTGGGCTCCACGTTCCGCGTGATGCTGCCGCGCGCTTAGGTCTTCGGCTTCTGCGCGAGTCGCTTCGTCGTGCCGTCTTCGAGCTGGACATCGATGGTCTTGTCCACGCTCGCGGTCACGACGAGGTTGCCGAACTTCGGATGGGTGAGCTTTCGCCCGACCTCGAAGTGTCCACTCGCCGCGTAGGGAACGGGACCGGTGTCGGTCGGCGCCGCCGCCTGCACGGGCACGAGCACCTTGCGCAGCGCTGCCAGGACCGATTTCCGCACCTCGGGCACGCGGTGGTACTCGGCGACGAGCGCGATCCGCGCGAGCAGATCCTCCTCGATTGCCTGCAGCGCCTCGTAGACGTTGGTGTTGTCCTTCGCGCCCACGGCCCACGCACATGCGCGCGCGGCCTCGGGGATCCGGTGGTCGGTACCGAACGTCTCGTTGCGCGCGGCGGTACATTCCTTCGCGATCGTCTTCGCATTAGCCACCGCATCCGCGGACTTCGTGGCGAGCCAGGCCTCGGCGGCCTCGAGTGCTTGCTGCGGGCGACGGTCTTCGGTGCGCTTGCTCTCCCACTCGGGAATCATCAGCGTGCGGACGACCTCGATCGCCGCGCGCAGGAGCAGATCACGATCCAGATCGTCCAGGTTCGCCTGCCAGGCCGAGATGGGAAGACCCTTGGCGGCGTCACCACGGAGCGCGGCAAGGCGGGTAAGGCGTTCCTCGATCACGCCCCGACGTTACAGCGTTACCGCCGAGACTCCAACTCGCTGGCGTCGGCGAGCGTCGACCAGAGGTAGGGGAACTGCCTGTCCTCCCCGAGCGTCAGCTCGATGGGCAGCCGGACCCCGGCGGCGACGAGCACCCCGCGCACCGGATCGGACCCGGGGTCGCGCACGGCGCCGATCCGCGTCGCCAGGAAATCGAACAGCTCGACCCGCTCGGAAGGCTCGAAGATCCGCACGGTCATCTCGCGCTTGCCGCGGTGAAACACCAGGTGCCCCGTGGCGTCCATGTCGATCCGATATCGCGCGCGTCCGATCTTTGTGGTGAGGTGAAGCTCGAACGGTCCGATCTCGGTGAGGCGAGCCGTGCGGTAGCGCTCGGTCGCTCCCGCGAGAACGTCGGCGAGCATCGTGCCTGCCAGCGAGCTCGAGGGCACCGACCCCGCGCCATCACCCTTCGGATCTCCGCCCGGTGCGACGCGCATCCAGCCATACGAGTACCCGACCGGGTCGGTGCGGCCACACGGGAAGTCGTTCGTGCGGACGATCAGCGCCAGCTCGGGCGCGGTCAGGCGGAACACGCGCGCGGGCATACCCTCGGCGGTCCACTGCACGGAGCCATCGGCGTGGACCTCGTACGTGTTGCGGATCCAGTCACCGGTGCAGCCGCTCGCGCCGTCGACGATCTGCAGCGACCAGTTCGGGTGCGCGATCAGCGGTTCGATGAACGGCGCGCAGCCGCCACCGCCGCGCTCCTGCGAGTCCTCGACCTCATGCGTCGGATCGCCGAGCAGCGCGACGTAGGAATACGTGGCTGGCGTCGCGGGGCGGACCGGATCCGGCTCGGCGGCCGGCCACACGCGGTAGAGGCCAAATGCGGCGGAGAAGGTGACGGCCGCAACCACGAGGCGCGTCCCGGTCAACGAAGCGGCGAGTTGCACCCTACCGAGACACCGAGCTCACTCGGCGCGTTGCAGGATCAAGAACACCGGCTGATTGCTCTGTCCCGGCGCGGGCTTCGCGATGCCCTGGAACCGGAGCCGGCCGGGGGCCACGCCCTTCTTGACCAGGTAGTCGACGATGCCCTTGGCGCGCTTCTCCCCGATCACCTGCTGGTAACGCGGATCTCCATCGGCGCCGAACGCCTGGACCTCGACAAGCAGGATGCTGGGATTTCCATCGAGCGTGGCCGCGACGGCATCGAGCGCCTGCAGGCCCTCGAGCTCGACGTTCGCGGTCAGGCCATCGAACTGGATCGGCGGCAGCATCTTCACGGCGGTATCGGTGACGACCACGCGGCCCTTGTGCTCGACCTCCGGTTTGCGTGGATCGATGTTCGTCGGCGCGGTCCCGCGCGGTGTCCCGTGACACGCACCCAGCGCGACGACGATCAGCAGCCACCTCACACGATCGATCCTAGCAGCCTGTACGATGCCCTGCATGACGATCCACGTGCGCGGGGTCAGGGTGCCGTCGCTGCTCTACGGAACGGCGTGGAAGGAAGATGCCACCGAGGGCCTCGTCGTCGACGCGCTCGACGCCGGCTTTCGCGGCATCGACACCGCGAACCAGCGCAAGCACTACAACGAGGAAGCGGTGGGCCGCGCCGTGGCGGCGAAGCTACGCGAGGGCATGGTGCGGCGCGACGAGCTGTTCCTCCAGACGAAGTTCACGCATCGCGATGGGCAGGATCACCGCCTGCCGTACGAGGCCGCCGCGAAGATCGCGACGCAGGTCGAGCAATCGTTCGCGAGCTCGCTCGCTCACTTCGAGGTCGAGCAGATGGATTCGCTGATCCTCCACGGACCGTCATCGCGCGATGGTCTCGCCGAGGAGGATCGCGAGGTGTGGCGCGCGATGGAGCGCATCGCGCAGTCGGGGCGGGTAAAGCTGCTCGGCGTCTCCAACTGCAACGCGAAGCAGGTCGCCGACTTCGTCGCGATGGCGAACGTGCCCCTGTCGTTCGTGCAGAACCGCTGCTACGCGGAACGGGGCTGGGATCGCGCGGTGCGCGACGTGTGCGCCGAGCACCAGATCGTCTACCAGGGATTCTCGCTGCTGACGGCGAATCGCCACGTCACAGCGGGCGCGAAGGTGGTCGCGATCGCGAAGGTCCACGGCGTGACGCCGGCGCAGGTCGTGTTCCGGTTCGCGCAGCAGGTGGGGATGTTGCCGCTCACCGGTACGAAGGACCCGACGCACATGCGCGAGGACCTCGCTGCCGAGGGCTTCGACCTCGATGCCGACGAGCTCGCCGTGGTCCACGCGGCGGGCGCGCGCTAGGGCGCCCCGGCCGGACGGACGGCGACGAATCCACGCGACCGTGCTTCCAGAAAGATGAGCCCCGAAGTTCTCGAAGGCCCTAAGGAGAGGCTTTCTCCTGCTGGAGAAGACTCTGCTTCGGGACCTTCGGGGCCT
>JBBRBG010000100.1:0-33121 GCA_038206055.1 Haliangiales bacterium | reverse complement strand
TCGGAGGTCTTGGAAGCGACTTCCTTGACCATCTGCGCGCCCATGTTCTCGAACTTGTTCTCGAGCTCGATCTCCTTGGCGACGGTGACGCCGTCCTTGGTGATCGTCGGGGCGCCCCACGACTTCTCGATCACCACGTTGCGACCGCGCGGTCCCAGGGTGACCTTCACGGCGTTCGCGAGCGTGTCGACGCCGGCGAGCACGCGGCTCCGGGCCTTCTCGTCAAAAATGATGTCTTTGGCAGCCATGGTGTTCTCTCCTTACTCGAGTACGCCGAGGACTTCGTCCTCGCGGATGATGATGTGCTCGACGCCGTCGACCTTGATCTCGGTGCCGGCGTACTTGCCGAACAGGATCCGGTCGCCCGCCTTCACGTCGAGCTTGACCAGGGTGCCGTCCTCGAGGCGCTTGCCCGAGCCAACGGCGATGACACTGCCCTCGAGCGGACGCTCCTTGGCCGAGTCGGGAATGATGATGCCACCGCGGGTCTTCTCGACCTCCTCGGTGCGGCGAACCAGGATGCGATCCTGCAGCGGGCGGACGTTCATCTCGTATCTCCTGTGATGTTTCCGGCAGATTGCGAAGTTTGTTAGCAGTCGCCTCATTGGACTGCTAACGGCGGCTTTCGTAAGCCCGGGGCCCGGCGGGCGCAACCCCTCAATGGGCGGATTTTGTTCGAGCATCGGGAGCTGGGGCGCGTTCTGACGAAGCTGCGTCAAAACTCCCCGCACCCCCCAGGGGGGGACGTTCCGTAACGCTGCAGAGTCGCAGGCTTCTTGCGTTGGCGCGGGACTGGCAGAAGATCAGAACATGGACGTTACGTTGGCTGCTTCAGTGGATGAGTACTTCCACGAGGTCGTGACCGACGCGCTCTCCGCCGTCGATCTCGATGCCTCCGAACCCGCGAGCTGGTACCTGGTCGGCCTCCTGGGCGACTTCACCAAGGCCCGCCTCACCGATGAGCCCCTCGGGCTCAAGCTCGCCGCTCCCGTGGAGGACGCGGGAGAGCGGATGCGGACCCTCAAGCAGGTAGGCGACACGTCGCTCTATGTGGCCGGCTTCTTCGCCGAGTCGCTGTCGCGCACCCTGGTCGACGTCGACTACTACGTCGGGCTCGGGCAGAGCGCCTACGGGCAGCTCGCGCGCTCGTTCGGCGGAACCCGGTCGAATCGATCGATCGGCGAGGTCTACGAGGAGCTCGCGGAGAAGTTCCCGAAGTTCGTCGACGTGCTGATGCAGGTACGCAAGCGCACGAACCTCGCGGAGCTCAACCACACCACGGACATCGGCAAGCTCTACGAGATCTGGCTGCGCACGCGCGACGAGTGGGTCGAGAAGAAACTCGCAGCCGCGGGCCTGATCGTCGATCCGGGCAAGGGCATTCAGTGAAGACACTCTCCCGCGTTCAGCGCGGGATCGAGTCGTTGTACCGCGTGGAGACCGGCGTCGAGGTCGAGGACTTCGTTGTCGGCACCGAGGTTCGCGACGAGCTGGTCCGCGAGCGCAAGCCGCGCGAGCAGCTGCTGGTGGTGGAGCATGGAGGTGAGATGAACCTCGCGCTGTACATCGACGAAGGCGTGATCGCGAATCTGCTCGCGAACGATCCGGGCGATCGCCTCGACGACCGCAACCTCGGCGACTTCTTGCTCGCGGTGGAAGGCGTCAGCCACTTCATCTATGCGGTGTGCTGCGCGAAGGCCGATCGGCCGGTCAGCCAGATCGAGCTCGAGCTGCAAGCCGAGGTCGACAAGTACGTCACGTGCTTGCTGGTGACCGAGCCCGAGGTCGGCGTGTCGTCCGCGCTGCGCCAGCGGCTGTTCGTCGATGCCGAGTACGAGACCGATCTCGACGACGAGGAGCAGGGCAGGTATCGCGCCGCGAACGACAACGCACAGCGCTATGCCGCCTGGCTCGAGGACACCTTCGTCGCGCGCCGCCGGATCCCGGAGATGCTCGGCGAGCTGCGCCGGTTCTATCGCCTCGGCCTCGCGGCGAAGCTTGCGACCTGCGTTCGGCGCGCCGCCTGACGGTCAGGGCTTCGTCGCGACGAAGATGTCGTTGTTCGAGGCGACGGTGCCGATGTTGCGCGTCATGTAGAGCACGCAGTTGTCGGCGGAGATCCAGTTCGGAGCCTCTGCAACGCCCGTGTTGAGGATGGACACGTTGACCGGTGCGTTGAAGCCGGTGGCCACGCTCGTGCGCGAGGCGAGCCAGACGTCGAAGTTCGAGTTGCCGGCGCGATCGGAGCGGAAGTACAGCGCGAGCCCATCGGGGGTGACCGTTGGATAGCCTTCGCTGCTCGCCGAGGCGATGTTGGTCCCCGTGACGGGGGTGGGCGAGCCGAACGAGCCCGCGCTGCCGGTGGCGACGTACAGATCGTTGTCGCCGTTCACGCTGCGCGTCGACATGAAGTAGATCGCGCTGTGGTCGGGCATCACGAATGGCTGCGCATCGTCGACGGTACCGTTGATGCCGGTCACCAGCGACGGCGCACCGAACGCCGCGCCCGTGGTCGCGCGCGTGGACCGTACGATGTCGAGCGTCGCATTCGCGTTCGCCCTGTACTCGATGTAGAGGGTCAGCCCGTCGCCGGTGAACGACGGGCGCAGCTCGAACCCTGCGGTGTTCACGCCGGCGAGGAGCGACGGTGCCCCCCACGCCGCGGTGCGGGTCGCGCGCTGCGAGATGTAGATGTCGCTGAGCCCGACACCGCCGGCGCGGCTGCTCGAGAACACGGCGGTCAGCTCGTCGGCGGTCAGGCTGACCCCGGTCTCGTCGGCTCCGCTGTTCAGTACCGCGACCGCCACCGGCGTACCGAACGGGTTCGCCGGATCGCAGCGCGGTGGAGGAGCATCGATCGTGCTCCCGTCGATCGACTTGCTGTCATCGAGCGGCGGCGCATCCGCCAGATGGTTGACGACATCCCCGCACCCACTCGCGACGAGCCCGATGGCGACAACGATCCTGGTACTCACGCATCGAGGATACCGAAGTTATCCACGCTTGAGGCGCAGAAGCTCGATCTCAGGGCGCGGCGAGCGTGACGGTCACCGTCACCCCGCGGGCGAGGCCGAGCGCGAGCTTCGTGCCGGGCGCGGCGCGGAGGAGGGCGGCGCCGGTGTTCTGGTTGCCGACGATATCGATCCCGTCCACCGAGGTGATGACGTCGCCGACCTTGAGGTCGGTCTTCGCGGCGGGACCAGCCGGATCGATCCAGCTGACCTTGTATTCCCCCTTGTCGATCTCCGTCTCGGGAGGTTGCTCGGCCCAGTTCACCCCGAGCTCGCCGACCGGATCGCCTTGCTTGACGCGCTTCTTGACCATCGGGATCGAGCCGACGTCTGCGGTGGACCCGGTGGGCGTGACGACCCGGATCACGGCGAGCATCGCGTACTCGCCGTCGCGCCAGTCCTTCGGCATGCCGCGAATCATCACGCGGCCCTTCGGCGCGTTGGCGATCTTGAACGCGCCTGCCTCGTCGGTGACGTTCTCCTCGTCGCCGCTCGAGAACCACGACCCGCCGGCACCATCGGCCATCGATGCGCTCATGTGGATCCCGGGCACCGGCTTGCCGGTGGCGAGGTCCACGACCTTGCCGCCGAGCGTGAGCAGCGCCTCGAGCTTGATGGTGACGCCCTTCTTCGCCTCTCCCTCGGCAAGGTCGAGCTCGACGCGCGCGCTGATCCCGGCGCTCTCGGCGGTGACGCGGAAGTGCCCCTTCGGGAGATCACGGATCGTGAACCTCCCGTTGGTCTTGAAGTAGTCCTCGCTGCGCCAGATCCCGGTGACCGGATCGTTGAGCGAGATCGAGAGCTCGTCGGGCGGTCCGCTCGGGCCGGTGGCGATGCCCTCGATCGATCCGGTCGACTTGATCTGCAGCTTCGCGTCGGTCGCGCCAACCTCGATGTGCTCGGCGATCGCCTCGCCGCCGCCCTTGCGAAACGCGCGGACGGTGTAGGTGCCGGGCGAGAGCTTGTCGAGCGTGAACTTGCCGTCGACCGAGGTCAGCACGGGCTTGTCCTCCCACGACCACCGCGTGTCCTGCACGTTCGTGCGCTGCGCACCGGCGGCATCGGACTCGCGCGCGCCGGAAACGAACGCGTCACCGACCGGCGAGCCATCGGTATCGATGACGGTCCCCTTGATGGTTCCGGACTGTGCCTCGACGACGAGCTTGACCGTGGAGACCTGATTCGCGCGGATCGTGACCCTCTCGCCCTGCTTCGCGTCGTCGGTGGTGCCGGGCTTGCGCAGCGTATCGCTCCAGCCGCGCTGCGCGACCACGCGGTAGTCGCCGGGGCGCAGGCCCTCGATCGTGAACGCCCCCGCGTCGTCGGAGCTGTGATCGCCGCCCCACGATCGGCCGCCGCCGAGGATGCGCGTGTTGATGTCGATGCTCGACACCGGGGCGCCGTTCGCATCGATCACGAGGCCGGTCAGCGTGCCGACGTCGTCGAGCACGAGGTCCTTCTCCACCGTGGCGCCGGCGGCGACGTCGACCTTGAAGCCGTCCTTCGGTGCGACGCCCTTCGTGGACGTCACCTCGATCTTGTAGCTACCGGGCTTGAGGCCGGTGAGCTCGTACGTGCCGTCGCGGGCCGATTCATCGCCACCCCAGCCGGTCTTCGCACGCGCGGCGCCGGTGGTGGTGCGCGCCCAGATCTCCGCGTCCTCGACGGGCTCGCCGCTCTTCGTGCGGATCTTGCCCTTGATCACCGCGCCGGTATCGACGAGCCATTCGATGTGCGTGACGTCGGCGTCGGCGATCACGACGTGGTCGTACTTCTCGCGCGGCTGATAGCCGTCGCAGCCGAGCTCGGGCTTGTAGTCACCAGGGAGCACGCCATCGGCCCACAGCAGGCCGTCGGGCTCCTTGCGCAGCTGGATCCAGCGCTGGGCGGCGGCATCGTGGAGGCTCGCGCGCGGGCGCTCGCACACCGTCTTCGGATCGCCGGCGATCATGATGCGGGCTTCGACGCGCGCAGCGGGAAACAGCTTCACGATCACGCCGTCGACGTGCTGGCCGAGGCCGACGAGCGTCGATCCCTCGGCCCGCCCAAAGCCGCGATCGGTCTTCGCGACCGCGGTCTGGCGGCCCGGGCTGATCCGGTTGATGCGGAACTTGCCCTGCGCGTCGGAGAACGCGGCTTCGGCCTCGCTCCAGTCGCCGAGCGTCACGCGGGCCGCCTCGACCGGCTTGCCGCTCTTCGCATCGACGACCGTCCCCGAGAGCGATGACTCGGGCGTCAGCAGGATCTCGACCTTGCCAGGCGCGAACAGGTACTCGGAGTTTGCCGCGTAGCCATCGGCCGAGGCGTCGACCTCGCGCTGGCCCTTGCTGACCCACAGCGAGAACGCGCCCTTGTCGTCGGTCTCGGTGATGACCGCCGGATCGTCGCTGACCACGCGCGCCTTCGCGATCGGTCCGCCGGTGAGATCGGAGACGGTGCCGACGATCTCGACGCCGCCGGCGCGCAGCGCGAGATCCACGCCGGTCCGGTGCTCGCCTGCGCGCACGGGGAACGCCTTCACCTTGCGCTTGCCGTCGGGATGGAACTGCTCGGGGCGGAAGGTCTTCGCGCTCGCGCTGACGCTGTACTGCGCCGGGAGGAGCGCTTCGATCAGGTACGTGCCGTCAGCGGCGGTCGCGACGCACGTGGCATCACGCAGCAGCTCGTCGGCGTAGTCGCGGGATTCGCCGTGCGCGCACACGCGAGCGCCGGCGAGCGGAGCCTTGGTGTCATCGCGCGTGATCGTGCCCGCGATGGTGGCGCGCTGGATCGCCGCGGGATCCGGGCGCGGCGCGCTGCGCGCGGTCGAGCGATCGATCGGCGCCTGCTTCACAGCCCCGCTGCCGGGCTGCGTACCGCTCGTCGCGGTGGAGTCGCCACCTCCGCGGCAGCGCCACGCGAGCACGGCGGCGACCATGACGAGGATGCCGATCCCGAGGCCGGTGCGCTGGCGCGTCATGGCGGAGTGAGGGTGACAGAGAACGACGTGCCGCGCTTGAGGCCGATCGTCAGCTTGGTGCCAACCGGCGCGTTCAGTAGCGTCCACGCGTACATCGAACTGCTGCCCGTGACGTCGATGCCGTCGACAGAGGTGATGACATCACCGACCTTGACGTCGACCTTCGCCGCAGGGCTGGTCGGCTCGATGAAGCTGACCTCCATCGCGTACGTCTCGGGATCCGCGTCGGGGGCCTGGTCCTTGTAGTGGAGTCCGAGCTTGCCGGCGGTTTCTCCCTCCTTGATCCGCTTCTTCATCACGCCGAGGTCGCCGAGGTCGACGGTGCCGCCGGTCGTGATCGTGCGGTAGATCCGGAACCAGCTGTAGTCGCTCTCCTTCCACTCCTTCGCCATGCCCTGGATCGCGAGCTTGCCCTTCGGTGCGCGCTTGACCGTGAACTTGCCGGCAGCATCCGTGATGTGACCGGTCTCCTCCTCGCCGAACGAGAACGAGATGTTCTGGCCACCCTTCGCGGGGCTCGCGAACACCATCAGGCCGGCCACGGGCTGCTTCGTCACCATGTCCACGACACGACCGGTGAGCGTCACGAGATCTTCGAGGGTGACCTCGACGCCGGTCTTCTCCTGACCCTCGTTGAGATCGACGTCGACCTTCTTCTGCCCGCCCTCGGCGCTGACCGTGAGCGTGAAGTGGCCGGCGGGCAGGTCGTGCACGATGAAGTGGCCGTTGGTCTTGTAGAACGCCTCGCTGCGCGAGAAGCCGGTCTTCAGATCCTCGACGGAGACGGCCAGCTCGTCGGGCAGCGCGCCGGCGCCATCGCGCTTCGCCATGCCCTCGATCGATCCCACGTGCTTGATCTGCAGCTTCACCGTGCTGCCGACGGCGACGTGCTCCGCGATCGCCTCGCCACCGCCCTTGCGATACGCGCGCAGCGTGTGCTTTCCCGGCGCGAGCTTCGTGATCGTGAACGTGCCATCAGTGCCGGTGAGGACAGGCTTGTCCTCGTCGCCCCAGCCCCAGCCGCGCGTGGCCTGGGCGCTGGACTGGCCTGCGCCGGCCGCATCCGATTCGCGCACCGACGAGATGAACGCGTCGGAGATCGGCTGGCCGTTCGTGTCGGCCACGGTGCCCTTGATCACCCCGGTCTGCGCCTCGACGACGAGCTTCACCGTGACGGTCTTGCCGACCACGACGGTGACCTTCTCGCCCTTCTCGGCGTCATCGTTCGTGCCGGGCTTGCGCAGCTCGTCGGACCAGCTGCGTCGCGCGATCACCCGGTAGTCGCCGGCTCGAAGGGCCTCGATCAGGAACGAGCCATCCTCCTTCGACTTGTTCGGAGTGTTGTTCCACCAGAACTGATCGGCGAGCGAACGCGCATCGATCGTGACGTCATCCACCGGCGCACCCTGCGAGTCGACGACCACGCCCTTGATCGCGCCGCCGTCCTCGACGACGAGATCCTTCGTGACGGTGGTCGCCGATGGCACCTCGACCTTGTAGTCCTCGCGCGGCGCGACGCCCTTGTCGGTATCGATCCCGATCTTGTACGTCGCCGGCTTCAGATCACGCAGCTCGTAGCTGCCATCCTGTTGGGTGCGGTCAGTTGCCCACGCCATCTTCGCGCGGACATCTCCGCCGGTGGTCTGCGCGGTGATCTGCGCGTCGGCGACCGGCGTGCCGGACTTCGTCGTCAGCTTGCCGCGCACCATCGCGCCGGCCTCGACGAGCCAGGTCTGATCGACGAGGTCTTTCCCCTCGACGACGACCGGCGGGTACTTGTCCTTTCCGCGATAGCCCTCGCACGACACCTGCGCGGTGTACGTCCCAGGCAGCACGCCATCGGCGTGGATCGTGCCGTCTTCCTCGGTGGTCCCGCTGACCCAGCGATCGTGGACCTCGTCGCGGAACCACGCGGAGCCCTCGATGCACAGCTTCGGCGGCGTGCCCTCGATCATCACCCTGCCGACGATGCGCGCGGCCGGGAACAGCTTGACGACCACCCCATCCACCTGCTGGCCGAGCCCGACGAGCGTGGAGCCCTCGGTGCGCCCGTAGCCGTGGTCCGTGCGCGCACTCGCAACGTAGCGACCCGGCGGTACACGGTGGACCTTGAACTTTCCCTCCGCATCCGTCTTGTCGCCCTCGTGTCCGTCCCAGCTCCACTGCGTCGATTCGACCGAGACCTTCGCGCCCTCGATCGGCTTGCCGGTCGCGGCGTCGATGACGATGCCGGAGAGTCCCGACTCGGGCGTCAGCAGCAGATCGATCTTGCCGGGCGCATCGCCCATCTCGGAGGTCGCGGCGTAGCCATCGGCGCTCGCCTGGATCCGGACGTTCCCCGGGGCGACCCACACCGCGTACACGCCCTTGTCATCGGTCTCGATCATCGGAGCCGAATCGCCCTGTCCCCAGCGGCCGCCGGTCGCGCGGATGTGCGCGTGCGCGATCGGACCGCCGCTGATGTCGGCGACCGTGCCGTGAACCTCGGCGCCGCCGGTGCGCATGACGAAGTCGATTCCCGTGCGCATCTCGCCGGCCTTGAGCTTGATCGTCGACGTCTTGAACCGGCTATCGCCGTGGTGCCAGGTCGCGGGGCGGTATGGCTTGCCGCCCGCGTTCGCGGTGTAGCTCGCGGCGAACAGTTGCTCGAACTTGTAGGCGCCCTGGGCATCGCTGACCTTGCAGATCGGATCGCGCTGGAGCTCGTCGGGCAGCTCGTTCGACCACAGATCGATGCACACACGGATGCCGGCGAGCGGCGCCTTGGCTTCGTCGCGCACGGTCCCGGCGATCGAGCCGCGCGGCTGCTTCTGCGGATCGGGCTTCTTCACGACCTCGCGGCCCACACTGCCGCCGGGGCCGCTGGTCACCTTCGCGGTCGACGTCGGGCCCGTACCGTCACCGGTGGTCCCATCGTTCGCGCCGTGGCGCCTCCACAAGAATACGACGATGGCGATCACGAGAACGCCGACCGCCACGCCAAGCCACTTCCTGGTCGTCATCGGGGTGATGCTACGACAGACCGGCCCAAGGCCCGGTTGCATTCCGGTGTCCGTTGCAATCGCCCGCCAGGGCCTGTCAGCGAAATTGCGCAAGTGGATGCGCAACTGAACGACGATCAGCCGAGGACGCGGTTATCGATCAGCCGCGTGCTGCCCACGAACACCGCCAGCGAGAGCACCGCGCGGCGCTCCACGCGATCCACCGGCGACAGCTCGTCGGCATCGGTCAGCGACACGTAGTCGATCCGCGCGAGCGACTCGGCGGCGATCGGTGCCCGCGCGGCGTCGACGAGTGCATCCGCAGATCGCTCGCCACCTGTGTACGCGGCTTCTGCGGCGGCGAGCCCGCGCGAGAGCGAGAGCGCCGCGACGCGTTGCTCGGTCGAGAGGTAGGCGTTGCGCGAGGACAGTGCGAGACCATCGGCTTCGCGCACGATCGGCACGCCCTGGATCTCGAGATCGAAGTCGAGGTCGCGGACCATGCGGCGGATGATCGCGAGCTGCTGGTAGTCCTTCTCGCCGAACACCGCGAGGTGCGGCTTCGTGATGTGGAACAGCTTTGCGACGATGGTCGCAACGCCGGCGAAGTGACCCGGGCGACTCGCGCCCTCGAGCGGCTTCTGCAGCTCGCGGACCTCGATGAACGACTGACTTCCCGGCGCGTACATCGCGTCGGCGCCCGGGCAGAACGCGAGATCGATCCCGGCCGGGCGCGCCTTCGCGAGGTCACCGGCTTCGTCGCGCGGGTAGCGCGAGAGATCCTCCTTCGGGCCGAACTGGGTCGGGTTGACGAAGATCGTCAGAATCACCACGTCGGCGCGGGCGCGCGCGTGACGCACGAGAGCGAGATGGCCATCGTGGAGCGCGCCCATCGTGGGCACCACGGCGATCCGGCGGCCGTCGCGGCGAAGGTCCTCGGCGCGCGCGCGCATCGCGGCGGGCTCGCGAAAGATCTCGAACGGGATGTTCACGTGGCGATGCTACCGCGCCGAGAAGCGGCAGATGCCTAGCAGCGTGCGGCTTCGGTGCAGTCCTGAAGCGTCCCCATCATCGTGAGGATGTCGGCCTGCGAGCTCATCGCGGCGTCGCACGGCAGCGAATCGATCCGCTCGATACAGCGCTGGGCCGCGGCGCAGGTCGGTGCCGGCGCCGGGCCGAGCGCCTGCGAGAGCGTGGAGCAGAACGGCGCGAGCGTGGAGTTGCCACAGCTCGTCATCCGCGTGCACGCGTGTTCGAACACGCTGAACATGATGCCGTTGCCCAGCATGTTCATGCCGAGGTTCGCGTTCGGGTTCATCGGGTTCTTGCCCGGATCATCGGGATCGATGTCCGGATCCGGCGGCGCGACCTTGTTGCTCCATGGATCCGCGCTTCCACCGGAGGACGGCGGCGTGACCATCGAGCCCTTCGGCGGCAGCGGATTCGTATCCATGCGCTCGGGGGCGGGCGGTGGCGCGAGGCGCGTGTCGGCCTTCGCGGTCGACGACGGCGGCCACACCATGAGCACGACCGCAGCGGCGATCGCGAGGCCGGCGACGATGATGACGAGCACCGGCCAGTTCTTGAGCAGCGAGCCGCTGGACTTCTGCACCGGCATCCGGCCGCTCTCACGGGGAGGCAGGATCGATGCGGGCTCGCCGGCGGCGGCTGCGATCGCGCGGACCGGCGATGGCTTCGCGGGGATCGGGGTGGCATCCGCCCGCACGGGAGGCCGCGCCGTGCCACCTCCTGCCAGAGCGGGGAGGGCCGCGGCAGCTGCCGGCCGTGCGCCGCGCGCCTCGGCGAGGTCTGCTTTGCAGTGCTTGCACTTTCCCGCGATGGGATGGACCAGGCCACCGCACTGCGGGCACGCGATACGTCCGTCGGAAGGGCTGCTTTTCGCCACCGCTGCCATGTTGTTCATGCTGTCAGGAGATCGGGGTAGATGCAAAGGCCACTACGCGCCCGATACCCGAGGCGCGTAGGAGATGTGGCATTGCCAACCGGATACTTGAACCGCACAGTGCGAGCTATGGCCGGACCGGTTCCGCCGCGCGTCTCGGAGCACGAAGTGGTGGTGCCGGGGCTCGATCCCCGCCACGACGGGGTGCGGATCGCGCAGCTCTCCGACATCCACGTCGGAAACCTCACCCCTCCCTCGCACGTCCGCTCGGCCATCTCCGCAGCCAACGCAGCGAAGCCGGACCTTATTCTGTTGACCGGGGACTACGTGTGCTGGAAGCGCCGCGAGGTCGCCGAGGCCGCCGAACAGCTCGCCGGCCTGAAGGCACCGCGTGTGCTCGCGGTGCTCGGCAACCACGACTACTTCGTGTGGGCCGGAGGCGTCACCGCGGCGCTCGAGCGCAACGGCTACGAGGTGCTGAAGAATCAGACCACGATCGCGAACGTGCGCGGTGCGCCGCTCGCGCTCGTCGGCGTCGACGATCCCGTCACGCGTCACGACGATCTCGATCTCGCATTCGCCGGTGCCCCCGCGGGGATCTCTCGCGTGGTGCTGTGCCACTCACCCGATCGCGCGCCCGCGATCGCTGCGCGCGGTGCCGGGCTGGTGATGTCGGGGCACACGCACGGCGGGCAGATGTTCGTGAAGGGCATCACCGATCGCCTGATGGCGCGGATCGGGCTCAGGTACCGGCGCGGCTTCTACGAGGTCGGCGAGGGCGACGCGAAGGCGCAGCTCTACGTCACTCCCGGTGTCGGATTCTCCGGGGTCACCCGGCGGTTTGGTGAAGGCACACATGCGGAGTGCGCGGTGATCACGCTGCGCTGCGCGGATCGGGAACAGACGGTCCGGGCGGCGGGGTAACGTTGTTCACGATGGCCAAGAACCACACCGAACGAATCTGACCCAGGGCCCTTCGGGGGCTGTTCACCATCACGCCGGTCCTCCTGGCGCTCGCGTTATTCGACGAGCTCGCCAGTGGTGTGTCCACGGTCGCCGCGCCCGACATCGAGCAAGCGTTCGCGACATCGCACGCGATGCTCGCGGTGTTGCTGTTCGTCGGGCCCGGGATCGTCGCGCTCTGCATCGAGCCGATCATCTTCCTCCTCGCGGATCGCTATCCGCGCGCATGGTTCATTCGCGGTGGGCTGACCGCGCTCGCGATCGCGACGGTGCTGGCCGGCCTCGCGCCGGGACCTGTCGCGCTGATGGGTGCGATCAGCGTGTGCTGGATCGCGACGGGCTCGGCGGCGTCGCTCGCGCAGGCGACGCTGATCGATCGCGCAGCGGAGCGGCGCGCGAAGACGATGGCGCGCTGGACACTGCTCGCGCTGATCGGCGACATCATCGCGCCCGCGCTGCTCGCCGGGCTCGGTGCGCTCGGACTCGGCTGGCGTGCGGCCTATGTGATCGTCGGCATCTTGCTGGGCGGCTGGGCCGTCGTGACGTGGCTCGTTCCGATCCCGGACGCGACGGGCGACGACGGGGTGGAGAGCGACGAGCCGCAGCTCGGATTGTTCGCGGCGCTCCGCGACGCGCTGCGCGATCGCGTGCTGATGCTGTGGTTGTTCGGCCTCGCGCTGTGCGATCTGCTCGACGAGATCCTCGTCGTGTTCGCCACGCTGCACGTGAAGGGCGCGCTCGGCGGGAGCACGTTCGCGCAGAGCGCAGTGGTGGCGACCTCGATGGGGGCGGGCGCCATCGGCCTCGTGCTGCTCGAGAAGCTGCTCGCGAAGCACGGCGAGCGCAGGCTGCTGATCTGGTTTGGATCCGCGTGTGCGTGCGCGTTCGCCGCGTGGATCTGCGCGCCGAACGTGTGGTCGAGCGTGCTGTTGATGATTCCGGTCGGTGCGACGGCGACGCCGCTGTATCCGCTGGTCGCGGCGCAGGCGTTCGCACGGCGGCCGGAGAGCTCGGGTGCGGTGCTCGCGGCGAGTCACCTGTTCACGCCGCTGGGGCTCGCGCTGCCCTTCGCGATCGGTGCGATCGCGGATCACGCGGGAACCTACGTGGCGCTCGCCGTACTGATCGTGCAGCCGATCGGTCTCGTGGTGCTGGCGATCGCGATGAAACCGCCGGCGCCGAAGGACTAAGGAGCCTTGTCAGGCGACGCGGGCGTCGGCGACGGCTTCGCCTTGCCTGGGGGCTTCGCCGTGGGTCCGACCGGCGCAGCAGGATCCGCGGCCTCGGCGCGCGCGTTCTGCGCCGCCTTCATGTCGCTCATCGCGTCGACTTCGTGGTTGCGATCCTCATCGGAGTTGCTCGCGGCGGGCGCCTCGCCGGTGTTCGCCTTCGTGTGCGCGGTCGGCGTGGCGGCGAGCTTCGACTGGCTCGGGCCCACACATGCGGCGGCAAGGAGGAACAGGCTCGTCGTTAATACTCTCATGTGATCACGGTACTCCTGCAAATGCCGTGGGCAACCGGTTCCAGCGAGAGACGGTCGTAGGGAAACACATGAGCGCGACGCAGACATGGAGGTCTGCTTCGCTCGTCGTGCTGCTCGTCGCGTCACCGGTGCCCGCATTCGCGGAGCCGGAGGATGCGACACCTGTGCAGCGCGCGGGCGAGGTACATGATGATGAGGCAACGCCGCCCGGCGAGGCGCCAGCGCTCACTCCACCATCCCCCCCGCCAAAGCGTAGGCCGACCGGTCGGTTCCAGATCGGCGCGGGCTATTCGACCGATGACAAGTTCATCGCGTCGGCGGAGATCGCGCAGGACAGCCTGTTCGGCACCGGGCAGCGGCTCTCGCTGAGCGCGAAGATCTCGGCGCGCCAGCAGTTGTTCCGGCTCGGCTACGACCTGCCGCACCTGCTCGGTAGCGATCTGGAGCTGCGCACGGAGCTGGTGACGCGGCGCGAGCAGCTCCCGGGCTTCGTGCGCTCCGCCGCCGGCGGTGGCGTCACGCTGGTACAGCCGCTCGGCGAGCACGTGACCGGCTTCGTCGGCTATCGCGTCGAGCAGGTCGCGACCGATCTCGATGTGCCGTCGATCAGCGAGCGCACGGATCTGCCGTCGCCGATCAACTCGCGCGACGCGCGCATCGCGTCGCTGCGCACCGGCCTCGCTTACTCCACTCTCGACCAGCCGTTCCTGCCCACCCGTGGCATATCGCTCGGTGCATCGATCGAGGTCGCCGATCCGCGCTGGGGCTCGGAGATCCAGATGACGCGGTTCGACGGTTGGGGCAGCCTGCACCAGCCGGTGGGTCCGTTCACCGTGCACCTCGGCGGTTCCCTGTCGACCGTGTCGAGCCGCGACTCCGGCGGCGTACCGCTCTCGGAGCGCCTGCATCTCGATGGCTCCAGCGTGATCCGCGGCTTCGCGCCCGGCTCGATCGGACCGCGCGACGCCGAGACCGGCCTGTCCCTCGGCGGCAACTTCGAGTACATGGCGCGCGGCGAGCTCGAGGCGCCACTGATCCGATCGATCGGCCTCTCGGCCGTCGGCTTCGTCGACCACGGCGGCATCTACGACATCGGCGGCACCGGCTCGAACGGAACATCCGTGGGCTTCGGCCTGATCTGGCGCTCGCCGATCGGCCCGCTGCGCTTCGACTGGGCGGTCCCGATCGCGGGCGACAGCGCGCCGCACTTCGTGTTCGGCGTGGGAACGAACTTCTGACGGTGGTGCGGGTTCGCGGCTTCGCGGATGCGACCAGATCCGGAACGATCCGGCCCGCCCCCAAGGACCCGAAGGCCCGAAGGAGAGGCTTTCAAGCCTCGCCTCGCGGTCTCGACGAGATCACGCGTCCAGGTGAGAACCTTTCTGCTCGTGCCTTCGGGATCTTCGGGGCCGTCTTCCTATCGGACGTTGCCGCGAGCCGCATGACGAGTGGCCTAGGGCGTGCGGTGTTCCGCGTACAGCCGCATCCCGAAGCTTCCTGCCACGGATTCGCGCCACGCCACGATCTGCTCGCGCGGACCGGTCGGAAACTCCTCGGGCTGCGGCAGCCCGAACGGATGCTCGCGCGGCAGCAGCACGGGCGACGCGAGTGACGCGAAGGTCAGATCCGCGACGGTGAACCGCTCGCCCATCAGGTAACGACGGCCATCGGCCAGACGCGCGGCGACGGTCGCGAACATCTCCTCGATCTTCTCGCGTGAGCGCTCGACGCCGGCGGCATCGATCTTGAGGCCGCGCTTGAGGAGGCCGACGGCGATCGGTCGAACCGCCTTGAGCGCGAGCTGCTGCCAGCGCGGGACGCCGCGCGTGATCACGTGATCGAGATCCGTGCGGGGCAACAGGTGAAAGTACGCCCAGCGCCGGGTCGCGGGCCCGAGATGACGGTCGAGCTCGTCCTCGAGGGCGAGCGCCTCGGCGCGCTTGTCGCCGGTCGGGATCAGCGTGCCGGGCTTCCTCGCATCGGCCCACGCGACGATGTCGGTGGAATCACTGATCAGGCGATCGCCGTCGACGACGACCGGCACTGTGCGGTTCGCACCGGCGCGGCGGTTCGCGAGGTAGTGGAACAGCGGGAGGTGGCCATCCTCCTCGTATTTCACGTTGCAGCGCTCGAGCGCCCACCGCGCCTTCTCGCAGTAGTGCGAGAACGGGATCGTGATCAGCCTGACGGCCGTCACTTCTTACGGCACACCTGGCCGGGACCGTCGGCGATGGTGATGCAGTCGAGGCCGGTCGGGCAGCCTTCCTTGCCGTCGCAGCGCATCTCGCAGCTCGAGAACTGCGGGCCGCGCGGACCGGCGATGCCGTAGAACTTCACGCACTCGAGCGGTGCGCCACACGTGCCCGCGGCGCTGCACGGCGTACCGGGCTCGGGGGCGGGCTTCGGAGTCGGCGTCGGGGTGGGCGTCGGAGTCGGAGTCGGCGTGGGCGTCGGCGTAGGGGTCGGCGTCGGTGCAGCGCTGCACGCGGCAACGAAGCAGAGGAGGGCGAGGCGGGTCATTGCGGCAACGGTACGCGATCAGCGCCGCCGTGCCATCGCGCCGCGCATGAGATCGCTGAAGCCGCCCTGACCCTCGATCAGCATCGAATCGAGCTCCTTGCCGACGCCGACGACGCGTGTTCGCACCGGCTTCGCGGGGAACGAGAGCATCGCGAGGACGGCGATCGTGATCGTCAGCGACAGGCGGATGCCCCACATCGCGGTCCACCCCGCGAACCCGAAGCCGAGCACGCCGAGCCGCAACAGCGTGCCCATCGGTTCGGGGATATCGGAGAACATCTGCCGCGGTGCGAGCTGCATGTTCGGTGAGCGCGCGAGCGCGGTGGATCGATCGCCGGTGGGCTCGAGGTCGGGCAGCGGCTTGGCCTTCGCGAGGAGCGCGACGACGTCACGCGCACGCTGCGGGCGCTTGTCGGGATCCGGCTCGGTCATCTGCGTTAGCACCGAGCGCAGCCCGGGATCGAGCGCGGGGAGGTGCTTCACGAGGTCCATGCGCAGGCCCTTGCGCGGCACATCCTCGGGCTCGATCCCGCCGGCAAGCGAGACGATGGTCGCGCCGAGCGCGTAGAGATCCGTCGCCGGGGTCACCTGACCGTGGAGCTGTTCGGGCGCCATGTAGCCGAACGTGCCGACCATCGTCGAGCCACCGCTCTCGCGCGCGGCATCGAGCACGCCGCCGAAATCGACGAGCGCGAGCCGGCCGTTGACCGCGCGCACGAGGTTCGAGGGCTTGATGTCACGGTGCACGATCGGCGGGGAGCGCGTGTGGAGGTAGTCGAGGATCTCGAGCGCGCGGATCAGCACGTCGCGCAGCTCGAGCTGGGACAAGCGGCGGCGCTTCGCGAGCTCGCGCAGATCTTCGCCGGGGGCGCGCTGCATGACGAGGTTGAACGTGCCGGTCGGCTCCTCGAGTGTATTCAGGTAGCGTGGGATGCCGGCGTGGCGGAGCTGCGAGAGGACCTTGGCCTCGCGCTCGAACAGCTCGAACGACTTCCACGCGCCGCGCAGGGTGAGGCGCTTGACGACCACCTCGGTCTCGTCGGTGCCCTTCGCCTTCTCGTCACGCGCGAGGAAGATCTCGCCCTGCGAGCCGCGGCCGAGCTTGGGGCCGAGCCGGTAGCGGCCCCCGAGCAGGGGACCGTCGAACGCGGTCGCGACCATGCGCGCTTGTAGCACGCTGTCCGAGAATGGGGTCGGACCCCATTGTCGGACACCATGGCCGGACAGCGTCAGCGCGCGGCGGGCAGGGCGTGGCCGTTCGCCACCCTCGCCTTGACCTTGTCCATCACGCCCGCGAGCGGCGTCCCCGCGAACACCTTGTCGATGACATCGGTCAGCGTCTTGCCGCCGACGAACGCCTGCACGCTCATCGCCTCGGCGACCTTCGCGAGGACCTCGTGGTTCCCGAGCGCGAGCAGCGCCTCGCTGAACCCGCCCTGTGCGGCGCCGAACCGCGCGACCGCGGCGTCGACCTCCGCCTTGAGGGCATCGAGGACGAGGGCCTGCTTCGCGGCGGCGATCTCGTTATCGAGGTGCGAGGTCGCCTTGCGCCGCGCGAGCTGCGCCGTGTGGTCGGTATCGCTGAGCGCGTTGCGCGCGATCGTGGCCTGTTGCTGCGCCGCCGTGGTCTCGAGCTCGGCGGCGACCATGGCCATCGCCACGCGCAGCTTGTCGGTCGTGGCGGCGACCTCGAGCTCCGCCAGTCGCCGTGCGGTCTCGGCGCGTGCATCGGCCTCGCCGCGCATGATGGCCTCGCGCTTCGCGGTGAGCTCGAGGCCGCGCTGCGCGCGCAGCACGGTGATGTTCGCCTGCACGGCCTCGTGCTGCGCGTCGGAGAGCAATGCGGCGATGTCCTCGTCGTCGATCGTGACGTCGAGGATCTCGACGTCGGTCACGTGCATGCCGTTCTCGGTGAACACCATACCCGCGCGCTTCGCCTCCGCGTTGGGCTTGCCGAGGATGGCGTCGCGAATGAGGTCCACGGACTGCGCGTAGAACGCCTCGATGGTGTGTCGCTTCGCGCTCCCCTTGAGCACGGAGCGCACGTGGTCGCAGAGGAACTTGACGTAGTTCTCGACCTCGAACCATCGCGCCGGCTCGCCGGTGAAGTTGACGCGCATCGAGTAGCCGAGCGTGACCTTGACGTGGTCAGCGGTCTCGACGACGCAGCGGTCGCTGACCTTGTTGTTGAGCACGCGAAGGAACACGGTCTCGACGAGACGGTCGCTGGTCTTCGGCGTGCCGGTGGAGAGCTGGATGACCTCGAACGTCTCGTCGTACTCGAGGAGGAGATTCTTCGGCCCTTGCTCGACGCGGCGGTGGCCCTGCTTGTCGACGACGAGCACGGCGTAGCCGACCCACACGGACATCGAGGGCACGCCCTCGTACTTCGTGGTGAACACGAGCGTGCGTGGCTTCGTGAACTGATTCGAGCGATCGACCGCCTCGAACGATGCCTGCGGTACCGGCGGCGTGGCCTTCACGCCGGGGCGCGTGCCCGCATCGTCGAGGACCCGCAGCGCGCGGTTGTACGCGAGCACCTCGGCGTTCGTCGGGTACCAGGTCGCGCACTCGCGATCGCTGAGCGCGCGGCGCACGATCACCTCGTCGACGGGGTTCGGCAGCAGCATCGCGGGACCGCGCACCATGCGGATCTCGCCGGTCTTGCGGTTCATCACGTAGCGCGCCTCTCCGGCCGGCACCGCGACGGCGAAGTGCTTGTCGTGACCGTCGTAGCGGACGAGCGAGTGCTCCTCGCGCGGGAAGTAGATCGCGGTCTCCTTGCCGGTGAGGAACACCTCGTCACCCTCGCGGTAGGTGCGGCCGCCCTCGGTATACGGCGCGATCACCTTGATGTGGAGGCCCTGGATCTCGTTGAGCTCGATCGCGCGGAACTTGCGGGCGCCATCCCGTGTGATCACCGCCTCGGTCGGCTCGGGGAACACCACCTGCGGGCCGCGCTCGTAGCGCTTCTTGCCGTTCTGATCGACGAGGATGCAGTACTCGAGGCGCTCGAGGGTCAGCGCATCGCGCACCCACGAGCCGGTCTCGTCGGTGAGCACGCCCACGCCCGTCGGCGGGATGTAGAACGAGACATCCGTTCCCTTGATGATGAGCAGCTTGCCGACATCGAGCTGCGCGGGGATGCGGATCGGCTCCGCACCTTCGGTCGCCTTGATCACCGCGTGGCCCCAGTTCTTGCGCGCCTCGTCCTCGTTGTAGACGCGCACGAGCAAGTACTGGTTCGAGCGCAGGTGGTGGCCCTGTACGAGCTGGACGAGCTGGCCCGGCCACAGCGCGAACGCGCATGGTCCCGTGATGTTGATCTTGCGGCCCACGCGCAGATCTGGCGATGGATACACGCCGCCCGGCACGGGATGATCATCCTTCGCCGATGGGTTCTTGAGGATCAGGTAGAAGCCTTCGGGGGCGATCGCGATCTGCTGCACGGCCTCCTCGAGAGGGCACGGCTCGAACAGCTTCTTCTCGGGATCGAACACCACGGGCCGCTCCTGTGCGGTCGGGTTGATCACCGTCGGGCCCGTGTACGTCTTCACGATGCCCTTGGTGACGTCTTGCATGTAGGCGTACTCGCTCGGTGCGAGTACGAGGTCGCGCTTCGGATTCCGATCGTCCATGACACCCCTTCCGTTCAAGAACGCGTCCAGGCGCAGGTGTGCGAGACCTGTGTCGCGCAGGCGCTCCCGAATGGAGCAGTGCGCCGCCCTGGAGCACCGGGTGCGCGGAACCGAAGCAGCTCCGCGGTCCACCGTCGGATGCGGCGCATGGCGACAGCGTTGCAGTTATGCTCCCTCGCATGAAGTGCCTCGCGCTCATCGTCTGCGCCGTGCTGTCCGCTGGGGTCGCCCATGCCGGAGAGCTCGCCACCGATGAGAAGCACGGGATCAGCCTGCACGTGCCCGACGGGTTCCATGCGTTCGCGCAAGGGATGACCCTGCCGCGGGCGATCTTCTCGTTTGCGCGCGGCGAACCCGGCGCGGCCGGATTCGAGGCACTGGGAGTGACCGGGCTCGGCGGGACGATCGGTCGCGAGGCGTTCGACCCGACGCCGATGATCCAGCAGATGGCAACCCCGGCCGGGCTGACGGTCGTCCGCTCGTCGCGGCGCGCGCTGACCTGGAAGGGGTTCGAGCTCGACGGGTTCATCGCCACGATGCGCGGTGGCGATCAGCTCGTCACGCTCGCCGGTGTCCAGGTTCCCGTGCGCGGCGAGGCGGTGCAGATCATCATCATGCGGCTCGGCGAGGAGGACGTCAGCGCAGAGCTCCAGGCCGTGCTCACCGGATTCGAGGCCGACAGCAACTGGCTGACCACCGACGAGCGGGTGTCGAAGCTCGTCACCGGAGGGCTCACGCTCCTCGCGACGATCGCGCTGGTCGCGTACATCGTGATCCGGCGGCGCCGGCGCGCCCACGAGCAGGCCTAGGCTATGGTCCGGAGCATGAAGCTCTCGGCGCTCGCTATCCTCCTGATTCCGACGATCCTCCTTGCTGGCCCGGCGGCGGCGAAGCGAGCGCCTCCGCCGCCCGCGACCGGACCCACACTCGTGCGGGTGACCAAGGTGGCACTCGGCACGTGCTCCACCGATGGAGGCACCGAGCCGTGCCCCTCCGGCACCAAGTATCTCGGGGACGTGATCCAGAGCTACTGGAACAGCGAGCTCGGGATCAAGCCGCTCGACTGCACCGGTGGAACCGCGGGTACGTACACCGTCCGGATCGGGTTCGACTACAACGGCGGCAACGTCGACGTGCGCGATCCGGAGAAGGCGCAGGCGAAGTGGCCGGCCTGCGTGCGCGAGTTCGCGAAGCAGGCGGGGGCCAAGTGGCTCGAGTGGTACAAGGTCCTCCAGCCGATCGACGGTCGGATCGACATCAACAACGAATACAAGATCACGGTTCAGCTCAAGAAGTAGCGGTCGGATCTCGCGTGCCTGCGCGTGAGGCCGCGTCGGTGGTATCGTGTTCCGAACAAATTGAACCCTTCCCTCGACGCTGGTTGGCTCGTTGTCCCAACCTCACTCACCAAGAATGCGGCGGCGCTCGACCGCCTGTTGACCCGCGTCTCGAAGCACCTCGCGGAGAGCGATCTGCTCGCGCGCGCATCCATGGACGAGGGGCGCGCATCGTACGTCCGGCTCTCGTGCGCCTCCCTCGTGGAATGGGCGCGCCTGGCATCGCTGAGCGGTGCGCAAGCGGGCCTGCTTCGCGTCGCCGGTGACCGCGGCGGCGCGATCGTGTTCTCCGACGGAGAGCGCGGGGCCATCGTCCGCGGCACTCCGAGCGACGCCGCAACGCTGCTCGCTGAGATCGGCGCCGGGACTGTCGATCAGATCCTGGCCGCGATCGCTCTGCACGCCGGCACCTCCCGACCGATCCAGCGACCCGATCAGCGCACGAGCGCCGCCGACCCGAACATCACGTGGACGTCTTCGATCGACGCGGAGCTGGAGACGGACATCGCCACGGATGCACTCACCGCGATCGGTGTCTCCATCGAGGAGATCTTCGTCGCCTGGCGGAAGCGGCGGGACGCTCGCCGCGCGCTCGACGAGCGTGGTAGCGGTGTCGATCGCCAGACGAAGCAAGCCTCAGATTCCCATCTGAAAGCCGGGCACGGCGAGGTGTTCGACGTGGTGCGACGCGTCGGTGTGCTCGCGCCCGCCGTCGCCATGGAGGCCTTGGTACGCGTCTTGAGGGCGCGCGGACTAGATCCGGCGGACGTCGAGGCGTTCATGAAAGCCGACTTGAAGCTGACCCGGAAGTAGCGCCGTCGTCGGCAATCGAGCGAAGCAGACGACGGCCGCGAGGGTCGCGCTGAGAACGTCGACGTCGAGTCGAGCGACGAGATGCGGGCGTGCGTGCGAGACTGGCGCCACATGATGTCGTGGATGCTCGCCGTACTCGTCGCGATCGGTGGAATCAGTGCATGCGGCAAGAACGGGAATTCAGCCGAGCAGGGCACGCCCGCCACACTCTGGGTTTCAGCAGTGGACATCGGGGCTGGCGACATGAAAGGCAAGGTCCGGATCGTCGCAGGAGCAAGCGGGCAGAGCGTGACGACGATGAGGATCGAAGGGATCGTGGTGGAGCCCACGGAAAACGGCACCTACTGGTGGCCGAGACCCGCTTCGATGACCTCACCTGGAACCTACGAGCTGCATCTCGACGCGGAGCTGATCCCGAATCCCGAAGCGAAGTTCGAGCGTGGAACGGGGACCGCGAAGATCACACTGGCCGCGGAACGGCCGACCGTCGCCGTTCGAGGCATCTTCGAGAAGGGTTCGCCGTCCGTCCACTGCTTCTGCGAACACGATCACGAGGCGACCACCTTGGATCCGACCCTCCGCGTCCGCTTCGAGATCACGACCGCTGCAGGCAACGTGATCGACTGGCAGGGCGTGAAGACGACTTCGACCGGGGCCGCCGTGCGTGTGACATTGAACCTCGGCGAGGTCTTCCGGGACGTGCCGGTGGCCGATGTGCTCGATGCAGACAGGCATCCCCTGCCACTACCCCTGACCGTCACAGGTCGCAATGGCGAGACCGCGGACCGGGTAGCGCTCGACCTCGCTACGGTCGGTGTCGCGGTCTTCTCGTACCTGGAGCGGGGCCCCGTCAAGCTAGGCGATTCCTCTCCATCGGCACGCGTTACGCGGAGCGTGCTCGTGTTCCCCGTCGTGAACAAGCCGAAGCTATTCGGCACTGCGAGCACGATCCACGATGTCGATGTCGTCGCGCTGATCGCATACGAACGGGTGGTGCTGCTCTCCTGCGGTACCTACACGAACGCCAGCGGCAACACCGGCACCTACGAGTTCCAGGTGAGCGATCTGCGCGTCGACGCCTACGACCGGCGGACCGGTACGCGGCTCGGGAAGAGAGTGTTTCGCGCACCGGCCTCCGAGTGCCCGACCGTGATCTTGCCGGGCGAAACGGGCTCTTCGTCCGCGGCGGACCCGGCGCCGGCGTTCGCCTTTGCGGCGGGCTTCCAGAAACGCTGACCGTTGGATCCGCGGTTTCGCGACGTAGCTCGAGTGGGTCTGCCGATGCCATGCCGCGCACGAACCGTGTCGTTGCGGGTAGCATGGACACGGGATGGACGAAGCAACTCTGCGGTCGCTGCTCGAGGCGTTGGCAGCAACACCTGATAACTCCGCGCTGCGGGTCGCCGTGGTCCGCGGGCTTCACGGTGCGGGCGATGCGCGCGCCGCGGAGCACTGCGATCGGCTGACGCCCGAAGGGTGTGCCGCTACCGATCGCGCGTTCATCGCGAATGTGCTGTTCCGCGCGGGCGCCCTGGCGCGTGCGTTGAGCTTCGCCGACGGGCCGGAGCCCGAGGCGCAGATGGTCCGCGCCCGCGTGCTGCTCGCGCAGGAGGACCAGACCGGCGCGCTGGTCGCGTACAACGCGGCGGTCGCCGGGAATCCGACCTACGAGGACCGCGACCTTCGCCACCGGATCCTGTCGAAGATCACGGTGCACGAGGCGCATGGTGATGGCCCGCGGCTGCGCGTGGTCTCGAACGACGATACGGATCGCAGCGAGCTCGATCGCCTGCTCCACCCGGAGGAGGCGCCGATCACGTTCGACGACGTCGGCGGGCTCGCGGAGATCAAGACGGCGATCGAGAAGAAGATCATCCTGCCGTTCCAGAAACCGGCGCTGTTCGCGAAGTTCAAGAAGAAGGCCGGCGGCGGCATCCTCATGTACGGGCCGCCCGGCTGCGGCAAGACGCTGCTCGCGCGCGCCACGGCAGGGCAGTGCAAGGCCACCTTCCTCAACGTCGCGATCGAGGACGTCCTCGACATGTACATCGGGGAGAGCGAGCGCAAGCTGCACGCCCTGTTCGACAAGGCGCGCGCGTCCACGCCGAGCGTGATGTTCTTCGACGAGCTCGAGGCGCTCGCCGGCAAGCGCCAGCACACCCGCGAGGGCACCAGCAGCAAGCTCGTCAGCCAGTTCCTCACCGAGATGGATGGTTTCGTGAAGAACAACTCGGGCGTGCTGATCCTCGCGGCGTCGAACGTGCCGTGGGCGATCGATCCGGCGTTTCGTCGCCCGGGCCGGTTCGATCGCGTGCTGTTCGTGCCGCCACCCGACAAGACGGCGCGCGCATCGATCCTCCAGATCCTGCTCAAGGGACGTCCCATCCACCCCGACATCGATCACAACGGGCTCGCCGGGAAGACCTCGGGGTTCTCCGGCGCGGACCTCGAGAACCTTGTCGATACGGCGGCCGATCGCGCGATCGCCGCATCGCTCGCATCGAACACCGAGGTGCCGATCGATCAGGGGCACCTGATGTCCGCCCTCGCGGAGATCAAGCCGACCACGATCGAGTGGCTGACCACCGCGCGCAACTACGCGCGCTACTCGAACGAGGGCGGTCAGTACGACGAGGTCCTCGACTTCCTCAAGAAGCACGGAAAGTCATGAGCTATCAGATCGCCGACGAGCCTCACGAGACCTCCCTCGGTGCGTATGTCGTCCGCCCGGGCGTGCCGATGATGGCCGCGATGGTCGCCGGATCATGGCTGTCGTGGCCGTGGTTCGCGTTCAATGCGATCGCGATGGGCAGCCCGACGAAGAAGAAGGAGATCGCGCTCGTGATCGCGGCGTTCGTTGGCACCGCGGTGCTCGGCGCCACGGTGATCGCGCTCGTCGACGGGGGCTATCTGCCCGATGGCGTTCCGATGAGGTTCGCGATCCTCGGGATCGCCACGTTCAAGCTCGGCATGACCTACTACCTGTTCGTGGTCCAGGAGCGGACGTTCCACGTCTACCAGTACTACGGCGGCGCCGTACGCAACGCGGCTCCGGTGCTGAGCGCCGGCTACTGGTTGCGCGGCCTCGTCCTCGCGCTGTCCGATGATCCGCTCTGGATCATCATCGTCGCGGGCGGCGTCGTCATCGCGAGCGGCATGTGATGGAGGACCGTCAGCTGCAGGTCCTCCTCGAGCAGGCGGAGGTCCAGCGCCGCCTCGGCAACCACCGCACCGCGATCGGGCTGGTCCAGCGCGCGCTCGCGCTCGATCCGGATCACGCCCGGGCGCACGCTGCCCTCGCGTTCTCGCTGCTCGGCGCCCGCCGGCTCCCCGGGGCCGGCCTCGAGGCGCGGATCGCACTCTCGCTCGATGGCGGCGACGACTACATCCACTACGTCGCGGCCGCGGTGATGATGGCCGAGCGCAAGCTCGAGGATGCGTGGAGCCACGTGCTGGTCGCGCTCGAGGCCGACAACACCAGCGCGGAGGCATACGTGCTCGGCGCGACGATCCAGGTGCTGCGTGGCCAGAAGGCGAAGGCGCGCGAGCTGTTGACCGAGGCGCTCGAGCAGAACGCCATGCACTGCGGCGCGTTGACCGAGCTTGCACGGCTCGAGCTGCATGCCGGCAACCGGGCCGCCGCCGCCGAGCACATCGCGCTCGCGCTGAAGGCGGACCCGGTGGATCACGACGCGCATGTCGTTGCCGGCTATATCGAGCTCGCCGCGGGCAATGACCGCACCGCCGAGGACCATGCGCGCTTCGTGCTCAATCAGGACGCGACCGACGAGGCGGGTCTCAAGCTCTTCACTGCCGTGAAGGCGAAGCGCAGCCTCGTGCTCGGTCTGTGGTGGCGATGGAACATGTGGATCTCGATGCGCGACGAACGGCGCCAGATCGGCCTGTTGATCGGCACGTTCGTGCTGATGCGGATGCTGATCATCGTCACCGACGAGCTCGGCTACGAGATGATCTCGAAGGTGCTGAGCTATGGCTGGCTCGGGTTCTGTGCGTACACGTGGTTCGCGCCGGAGATGTTCAAGCGCTGGCTCAAGCAGGAGCTCGGCTCGGTCAAGCTCGATCCAGAATTCTGAAGGCTATTGTGCGTCCGCCATCACGAACCGGATCTTGAAGCCGCGCACGCGCACGGCGACCGGCAGGCCGGCCTTCTCGCCGGGGGTGAAGCTGCACTCCTTGATCGCGGTGATCGCTGCCTCGGTGAGGCCGTGCTCGAGCCCCGAGACCACCTTGATGTCGCGCGCGCGGCCTTTCTCGTCGACGATCAGGTCGAGCACGACCACGCCTTCGAGCGCCGCCGCCCGCGCTTCCTCGGTGTACTTGCCGGAGCAGCGCCCCTGTGGCAACGGCATCTTCGTGACCTCGTAGGCGGCAACCGGTGCGGCCACCGGCTTGACCGTGGATGACGCAGCCCCGGGTTGCGGCGTGGTGGTGTTGCCGATCGGGACCGCGGCGCCGGTGCCGCCGGTCGACGTCGACTCCATCGTCACACCGAACACCGGCTGTGCCGTCGACTCGGTCGCGATCACGGCGTGGTCGGCGATCGGGACGTCCTTCGCGATGGTGTCGTGGACGGTGGCCTGCACGGGGCGAAGGACCTTGTCGCGCACGACCTTCGGCTCGGGCTTCGGCTCGGGCTTTGGCTCGGGCGGCTTCGGCGGCTCGGGCGGGGGTGACTCCTCTTTCTCGGGCTGGATCACGGTGACGGTGATCTTGCGGTCGTAGACCGGCGGCTTTCGCGCCGGCAACGTCGATAGCGCCTCGCCGAGGGCGAAGTGCCCGAGGACCGAAACGACCGCACAGATCAGGATCCGCTTGTCGATCACGGCGTGATCACGTCCCCCCGGGCGACAGCATCTCGGCCGGATCGATCTGGATCGCAAACGAGGTGATGCCGAGCGACTTGATCGTATCGAGCACCCACACCACGCGCCCGTGCGAGACGGCCTTGTCGCCGACGATGATCGCCTGGGTCTTTGGATCCTTCGCCACGGCTTCCTTCACCGCCAACCGTAGCGCATCGGGCGTCACGAGCACCGAATTCAAGTAGAGCGTGCCATCGCGGGTCAGCGTGACGGCGAGCGTGGTCGGCGGGAGCGCGGTGCTCTGCGCGGCGCGCGGTAGCTCGACCTCGATCGCCTGCTTCGCGATCAGGTGCGCCGTGAGCATGAAGATGATCAGCAGCACCAGCATGATGTCGACGAGCGGAGTCACGTTGATCTCCGCCACGATGCCGCGCCGCCGACCCGAGGAGCCCGCCATCTCACGCCTCCTTCGCGGCGGGCTCCGGTTCGCGCGCCGTCTTGAGGTAGGCGAGGATCGAGTGCGCGGTGGCCTCCGATGCGGCCACCGAGGTCTCGACGCGGCGGATGAACGCGTTGTACGTGGCGACTGCGGGGAGTGCGACGAGGAGACCGATGCCGGTGGCGACCAGCGCCTCGGCGATGCCCGACATCACGGCCTGGGTTCCCTGCACGCTGGCGCTGGCGAGATCGTGAAACGCGCGGATGATGCCGAGCACCGTGCCGAACAAGCCCACGAACGGCGCGTTGTTGCCGAGCGTGCCGAGGAAGGCGATCCGCTTCTCGTGGCGAAGACGCTCCTCTTCGAGGATCGCGGCCTTGTGCTCCTCGACGGCAGCGGGGCCATCGCCGGCGTAGGTGAGGCAGACGCGTGCGACCGCGGCTTCCATCGAGCGCGCACCCGACAGGGCCTTGAGCGCCGCGGCCGGGCCCTTCGTGTTGAGGATCTTGAGTGCGCCGGCGATCAGCTCGCGCGGCGGGCGCTCCTGCACGAAGAACCAGACGCGCTCGATGATCACGGCGAGGGCGGCGAGGGACAGGCCGAGCATCAGCCAGAGCACCCAGCGCGAGCCCGCGCGGAGCATGAGGTCGAGGAGCTGTGCGTCGATCGTGGTGTCGTTACTCATGGCATCTCCTGGAGTCAGAACCGTCCGCGCAAACCGACGGTGGGAAGCACGTAGCGGATGATCTGGCCCGCACTGACCTCCTCGGGGAGGAGCGCGATGTTCGTGACGTCGACGTAGAAATCGAGCAGCCACTTCCGCCACACCACGCGCTTGTCGACGCGCACGTCGAAGCGAACGTAGCCCGCGGTCCGGGCGGTGTTGTAGCCCGCGGTCGTCGTGACGGGCTTGCCGCTCTGGTACTGCATGCGCACGCCGAGGTCCCAGTTGCGGCGGAGCGGCAGGCCCGCAACGATGTTGACGAGGTGCGTGCGATCGAAGTCGTACGGCACGTAGACGCCTTCGCGCAGGCGCTCGGAGCGCGAGAGCGTGTACGAGATCCAGCCGAAGATTCCGCTCTTCGCCTGACGCCGGAGCAGGAACTCGAGGCCGTAGCTGCGGCCTTGCTGCGGCTTGGTCAGCCGGTCGATGAACATCTGCTGATCCATCTCGGTGATCGTGGTGGTCGGGAACAGCGTCGGGTTCGCAGCGTTGACGACCGAGGCATCGTTGACCGAGAGGTCGAAGATCGTGGGATCGAGGCGGTTGTAGAAGCCCTCGCCGGTGAGCTGGAACCGATCGGTGAGCGGGATCTCGACGCCGAGGCTCGACTGAATCGAGCGCAAGAGGCCGTACTTGAGCGGCATCAGATCGAGGCCCGGCAGGGGGAGTACGAAGCGCGGTGGCTGGTGATAGACCCCCAGCGAGCCCTTGATCCACACCGCGCTGTCGTCGCTGTCGGTGGGGACGTCCTCGAGATCGCGATGCGCGGCCTTGTAACGGACGGTGAGGCGCGGATCGACCGACTTCGTGGTGGTATCGGCGTCCTGCCAGATGTCGGTGCGCACGCCGGGCCGGATCAGCCACCTGTCGGTCGGACGCCACAGCGCCTCGACCAGCGCGGCGCCATTGATGAAGCGATCGAGCCCGCCGGTGATCAGCGCCGTCGGGTCCGAGCCCATCGGGCCCTTCTGATCGATGAAGTGAAACGATCCCTCGACGCCGCCCACGAGCTTCAGCTGCGGGCTCTGCTTCCACGTCAGGTTGATCGAGGGCTCGGCGACGAGCACCGAGAAGTCCGTGCCGCGCGACTGCGAACGGTCGTAGCCGAGCACCGCGCGGTACGTGGTGACGAGGCCGCCGTACGTGCGATGCAGCCGCAGGTCCAGGCGGTGGAAGCCGAGGATCAGCGACGGCTCGAGCGGCGGATTCCGGTCGCCGGGTGCGGCGGTCGCGGCCGGGGTATCGAGCTCGTCGTTCGCGCCGAACGCGAACACCGTCCAGCCGTCGTTCGCGGTGCCGCCGTCGAGGCGGAGCTGGTAGTCGTAGTAGGTCAGCGAGACGCGGCTGGTGGCGAGGCTGAGGACGAGGCCCGGGTAGCCGTACCGCGCGGCAGCGGTGAGCGTGGCGCCGATCGCCTTGATCGGCTGGCGGACCAGCCCGCCGGCCTGCAGGAGGTTCGCATCGACATCGATCAGATGCTCGTCGCGACGCGCGCGCGCGGTGCGGCCATCGATGATGCCGCCGGTGTAGCCGCCGTACGTCACCGGTGCGCCGCCCGGGTAGAACTGGATCTCGTCGATGAAGTCCGGGTGGATCACGCTCGGGCCCGAGAGCAGGTGATAGAGCAGGGGGACGCGGGTTCCGTCGAGCAAGAAGCCGGTCGAGCTCGGGCTCGCACCGCGCACGATCGGGAACGGCAGCAGCGAGATCGCCGAGGCCACGCCGGGCAGCGCCTGGACCACGCGGAACGGATCTCCGAACGTTCCCGGGATCTGTTTGATCTCCGGCCCCCGCAGCGTGATGCGCGAGACCTCCTCGCGTCGCTGATCACCCATCACGACGATCTCGTACGGGTCGTAGCGATCGCGTTCGACGTAGTACGTCACCGCGAGCGCCTGCTTGTCGTTGAGGGTCTCCTGCTGGAGGAACACGTTGTGACCGGGCGCGGTCACCACGATCTTCGATGGACCGGGCGGCACCGGCATCTCGAACTTGCCGTGCGCGTCGGCATCCGTCTCGTAGCGACGGTCGCCCTGGATCACGGTGACCGTGGCGCCCGGCACCGGTGCGCGCGTGCCGAGCTGCACGAGCTTGCCCTTGAGGATGGAGCTCTTCACCGGACCCGTGTCGGTCGGCGCGGGGGGCGGTGGAGGGGGCGGCAGGAACGTGTGCGTGAACGTGATCTCGACCGGCACCGGCTTGCCGCCGAACGTGCCGGGCTGGAACAGGAACGCGCGCGCTGCGATCGTCACGGCCTCGTCGAACGGCGGCTGCGCCGGCGTGAGGGTGTCGATCTTCGTAACCGTGCCGGCCGCGTCGACGAGCAGCTTGACGGTGACGACGATCGGCACGTCGTGCTTCGGCGCATTCGCCGGATACGGTACCTCGGTCGCGCTGATCGCCTTCGGCGGCTCGAAGCTCGGCTGCGCATCGGCGGGAGGCACGCCGGCATCCACGGGATCATCGGCACGCGCGGAGGTCGCGAGCACGCCGACCATGGCGAGCGCGACGAAGATGCGGGCTAGCGCCACGTGATCCCCACGGTCAGCGTGGCGCCGACGTGCGGCCACCATTGATGCCGCTCGATCGCCTTGCCGGTATCCGGCTCGACGTGGCCGCTATCGTCGACGCAGCCGGTCCATTGACCGATCGCCTCGGCGCCCACGGCGATCTCGGTGCGCGGGCCGAGCACGTAGGCATACTCGCCGCGGATCAGGGTTGCCGCTCCGACCCCGCTACAGCTCTTGATCGGCGTGCTCGCATCGGGGAACGTGTACGAGCTCTGGATATCGGACGGAAGTGGCGTCGCGTCCATGCGCGACGAGTCCTCGACGATCCCGCCGAATCCGAAGCCGACCGCGAGGCTGAACGCCGGCGTGACGTGCCACGTGGGATCGAGCGTGCCGGCGAACCGCAGGCCGGCAAGGCCGCCGGCGCGCGAGGCCGCCGTGTACTCGAACGACGCGATCACCGACCACTTCTCGTCCAGCCGCAGGCCGACACGGAGCTTTGGCCCGAGCAGGCGGCCGCTCGGCGCGCCGCGGAGGCCGTGAAACTCACCGTACGTGAGGCCGAGCCCGAGGCGGAAGCCGGGATGGAGCCACGCCTGGCGATCGGCCTCGGTCGGTAGCGACAGCTTCGGCGGACCTTCTTCTTCGTCGGTGATCACTGGCTTGTCGGGGGTCGGCGTCGTGGTCGTGGTCGTCGTCGGCGTCGTGGTCGTGGGCGGCGGTGTGGCCACGGTTGGTGCGGTGGGACTCGGATTCGGATTCGGGCTCGGATCCGGATTCGGGCTCAGATCCGGATTCGGGGTCTGAGTCGGGGTCGGTGCCGGGGTCGGTGCCGGGAAGATCGGCGGCGGCACGTCGGCGAGCGCGGCGCGCGACACGAGCACGATGGCGAGGATCGAGCGCCTGCTCATCGTGTCCCCTGCGACGTCGTCGGCAGATGCTGGTCGGCGACCTCGATCGGCGCGCCCGCTCGGCGCGGGAGCGCGAACGCGAAGAACGAGCGCGAGGTCACAGCGTCAGCGGCGGACTCGGCGGCGGCGCGGCGATGAACGCAGAGCGCGATCGAGCACAGCGAGCGAGATGTCATTGCGCCGCCTGCGGGCACGGCCACCAGTCGGGCGGCGTCGCGCGGTAATCCCACTCGGGGTGATCGCATTCGAGCTTGCCCTCGTCGCACCCGAGCAGCGTGTAGTGCGTGATGCCCTTGCACGTCTCGTCGGGGCCGGTGCCGATCACGAGCTGGATCTGGCTGTTGCTGGTCATGTCGCCGGACAGCGACGGGATCTTCGCGCACGCGAACGGACGCATCGTGAGATCGGGCGACATCTCGGGCGGCTCGCGATAGCGCACGCTGCTATCGAGCCGGCGCTGCTCGCATCCGACCTCGCGCACCTGGGCGGTCGGGCGCAGCGGGATCTTGACGATCGTGTCCTCGGGCTTGGCCTCGCTGCACGTCGCGGGATCCTGCGACGGCAGCATGTTGTTCTGGGTCGCGACCACGGCGTCGAGGATCGAGAACCCGCCGGCGGTCAGGATCGAGAACGCCGGCAGCGGCTGGCCGCAACCGTGGCGGGGGAAGTACCCGGTCTCGACGAACGTGCCCTCGCGGTAGGCGAGCCGCGAATCGGGCTCGGTCATCGCGACGAAGCTCGCGCCGTAGACGATGTCGTTGGTCGGTACGTCCTCTTCTTGGTCGAAGCCGCGCGTGGGCTGACGGTGCGCGCGCGCGAGCTCGAGGGTGCCGCTGTGATCGCGGTCGTCGTAGATGACGAGGCTCGCGTACGCGACGCGTGCGGTGACGCTGCCAAATAGCAGATCCGCGGCGGGCAGCTCGTAGAGCGAGAGATCCGTCGGCGCGGTGGGTGAGAGCGGGACACCGCTGGTGACCTGGACGGGCGTGAACGACAGCGGATTGCGACATCCGGCGGCGACGGTTGTGGCGACCTCGGGCGACTCGGGCGGAACGAAGCACAGGGGCTCGGGAAGCCACTGCGTGCCCCACACCACGGCAACCTGGAGATCCTCGTCGAGCGCGTTCGGGACGCGCACGGACTCGAAGTCGCCCGTGGCCTGGACACGCATGGTGACGAGCGGCGTGATCTCGCCGTCGAACCCGGTGAGGTTATCGCAGCCGGCGACAACGACGAGTGCGGCGAGCGCACCGCGATGCATCAAGGTTGCCATGCGACCCCCAGCTGTGCGGTCCAGCTCGTGTGAAGCGACCCGTCGACCACGGCGAGCGATGGACCACCGCTCACCGTGAGCAGCCACGGTCCGAGCAGGTGAAGCCCGACGACGGCCTCGAGGTCTCCGGCGGGAACCATCGCGAGCGCCGAGGTCTCGAGCTCCGAGCCGGTGCGACCGGCGCGCGCGCCCTGGTTGCGGGTGCGGGTCTCGTGTACGAGCGTGCCGCCGAGGCCGAGGCGAACGCCGAACGAGCCGCGGCCCTCATCGTGCTGCGCCGACCCCGTGACACGGAGGCGGAGATCGGAGTTGGTCACCATCCAGGCGCGGGTGGATTCGGTGGCGGTGACCCAGGCCGCGCGCGCACCCCAGCGCAGCGGGCAGTCGCCGAAGGTGACGCCGGCGCCGATTCCCTTCGACATGCCGGTCGGCAGCGCGGTGGGGAAGCCCAGGACGAGGCCGCCATCGACAAGGACTGTTCCACCGGAGTGGTACTCGAAGGAATCGGTGGCGAGGGTGGGGCCCTCCGCGGCTGCCGTCCGCGCGATCAGGAGGCTGGTCAGCACCAGCAAACGGCGAGCCATGGGTCTGGAGGTGTGTGCCCACCGCCTCGGGTTTTCTTCACTGTTCCTGTGGACGATTGTGGTGAAGGATTCACCCTCTCCTGGCAACCCACCCTGGTACCCGTGTCCCGTCGGCTCCTCATCTTGATCGGTCTCGCCGCGGCGGGCGTGCCGGGGCGCGCCGCTGCGGAGACGTGCAGGCCGGCGATCGAGCTCGCAGGCGATGTCGCGCTGGTGGCCGAGGTCTCCGAGATCCTCGAAGCGCGCGGT
>JBBRBG010000099.1:0-33592 GCA_038206055.1 Haliangiales bacterium | reverse complement strand
CTCGAGGTCGAACGCTCCACCCTCGCGCGCGGTGCGGATGAGCTGGCGCTGCTCCGCGAGTCGATCATCGAAGCCGCGTGCGATCTCCTCGCTGATGGTCGACTGGGTCCACGGACCGCCGATCGAGGTGACCGATCGCGCGAGCGCCTCGCCCATCGCGCGCGCCGTGGGCCAGCGCTGCTCGCGATCACGCGACAACGCCTTCGCGATCACATCCGCGAGCTCCGGCGGAACGTCCGGACGCAGCTCGCAGATATCCGGAATCGGATCGGTGGTGATCGCCTGGAACGTGAGGAAGTCGGTGTCGCGCTTGAACAGATGCGTGCGCGCGAACAGCTCCCAGAGCACCGCACCGAGCGCGAAGACATCGGTGCGTCGATCGAGCCGCTCGCCGCGCAGCTGCTCCGGCGCCATGTACGCGTAGGTGCCCTTGACCGAGCCGGTCGAGGTGCGCACCGACGCGTCCTGGACCTTCGCGATGCCGAAATCGAGCACCTTGACCACACCATCCACGGTCGCGAACAGGTTGTTCGCCGAGACGTCGCGGTGCACCACCTCGAGCAGCGTGCCGTCGGGGCGCTTGAGGTTATGCGCGTGGTGCAGGCCCTCGCACGCCTGTACGCCGAGCCCGGCGATCAGCCCCGCCTCCGGGTGCCCCGGGTACATGTCCTGGCGGCGGAAGCACGAGAGCGGAAGGCCCTCGAGGTACTCCATCGCGATGAAGTGCTTGCCGTCGATCTCGCCGAGCTCGAACACCGAGCACACGTTCGGGTGGGAGATCTGCGCCGCGATCCGCGCCTCCGCGAGGAACATCGCGACGAGCTGCTGGTCCTTCGACAGGTGCGGCAGGAGCCGCTTCACGCACACGAGCTTCTCGAAGCCTGCGGCACCCTGGAGGCGCGCGAGAAAGATCTCCGCCATCCCGCCGGTCGCGAGCTTCGCGACGAGGGAGTACTTGCCGAACTGCTGTGCCTCCACGAGCTGGGGGACACTCCCCATCTCATCAGTGTAACCGACTAGAGGCCGATCCAGTAATTCGCCTTGACCATCACAACGTTCTCACCTTCCGCGCGCGCAAGACCACCGAGATCCCGCCCGAGCTTGAACCGCCCGTCGTCGATCTGGTCGGTTCGACCGTGGCTCCAGATCGCGAAGATCGACGACCCCGGGCGGTACTCCCAGCGCAGCACGAGCGTCGAGTTGAGCTGCCGGAAGTTGAAGTCGGGCCGGCCCACATTGTAGCTCGCGCCGGTCGGCGCCATCACGGTGTAGGTGCCGTCCGCGAGGGTGGCGTTCGTGATCGGCGTGAATCGATCGAGGAACTTCGTCGCGCGCGGGTTGTTCACGTCCTTCAGCTCCGAGTAGCTACCGGCCGCCACGAACGGCTGTGCGTACGCCTGCAGGCTGAGGCGCGGCGAAAACGTCCAGTTGAGGCGCATCGTCATCGCCGCGACCGTCTGGCGGATCTTGCCGAACACGAAATGGGTCTGGCCGAGCGTGTCGTCGATCTGATCGATGTACTGCATCGTATCGGTGCGATCCGAAAAGCTCGGACCGACAAAGATATCGACGTTCGAGCGAGCCTGCACGGTGACGCCGACGTCGAGACCGCCGTCGATCTCGTCCTGCGCCTGCGTGCGTCCTGCATACGCGTTGAACGAGAGCCACACGCGCTTGCGCGTATCGGTGGTGAAGTTGACCCAGCCCTGCCGGCGCGAGTCGCCGTGCAGCGAGTTGCCGCCGCGCAGCGCCTGCGGGTCCCAGATCGTGTAGTCGAGGTTGCAGCCGGCGGCGAAGTTCCAGTAGTTGACGAGCTGCGCGTTCACGTTGCACTCGAAGCCGAGGTCGCCGAGCGTTGGCTCGAGGGTCGACACGAGGTAGACGTCGCCGCCGGTGCTCCAGTTGAGGACGTGGTCCCCCGGATCCTGGTCGGTGTAGTTGAGAAACACGAACGGGATCGTGTGATCCGACGAGTTCTGGAACCCCATGTCGTTGAGCTCGAGGCCGCGCGTGCGGAGATCGCCGCCCGATCCCCAGCGCCAGTGCTTGGTCTCGCCGATCTTTCCGATCTTCCAGGACACGTCCATGCCGGTCAGGCTGCGCCGCGAGGGATCGAACCGCGTCCCCTCGATATCCGGGCGCTGATAGAGGTGGCGGAACGAGCGCTGCGTGTCGGCGATCGCGTCCGCGCTGCCGTGCACGTAGCTGCCGACGCCGTGGATGTCGATCTGATACGGCGTGGTGCCGAAGCGGTGCTGGATCTGAAAGCCCGCCGTGTACGCCTGGTCGTGGAGCGTTGCCACGAGCGGAGTACCGTCGAGCGCACGATTGACCGCCGTCGCCGACGCGCCGATCGACGTGCGGCCATCGTTCATGTCGCGCTTCACCCGCGCGACCGAGTAGTTCGTGAGCGGCGCGACCACGGGCGACATCCGCGCGCCGCTCGCATCGACGATCGTCGCGTCCTCCTCGCCGGTCACCGCATCGAAGATGCCGAGCGACCAGCCACCGCGGGTCTTGCCGGTCAGCTTCATCGCCGTGTAGATCGTCGTCGACTTGGGCGCCTTGATGTAGGCGTAGTCCATGTTGGGCTCGCGCGGGGCGGCGCCGATCCGGCGGCTGTAGAACGAGCCCTCGGGGGAGTTATCGCCCTGCCCGATCGGCAGCTTGAACAGGTCCACCCCCTCGAGGAAGAACGGCCGCTTCTCGGCGAAGAACAGCTCGTTGCCGCCGAGGTTGACCTGCGACGGATCGGCCTCGACCTGACCGAAGTCGGGGTTGAGCGTCGCCGACAGCGTGAACGCCGGCCCGAGGCCATAGCGCACGTCGAGGCCCGCGCTGCGGCGGAGGTTCTTCGAGTCGTTCAGCGGATCCGCGGCTTCCACCGGCATCACGTCGAAGCCACCGCTCGCATAGGGGAGGAGCTCGAGGCGGCGGCTCGGCTTGATCCGATCGATGCCATCGACCACGCCGAATCGACTCACCACTTCGGGCGCCGAGCGCGGCCACGGCGACCACGCCACCTGCTCCGACGTGTGCCCGACGACGCGCGTGACCTGGAACCCCCATTCCTGCGTCTCACCGCCGGCGAACCGGAGCTGATTGAGGGGGATGCGGAACTCGGCGGTCCACCCGGTTGCCTGCGTCGACACGTCACCGGTCCACACCGCGTCCCACGTATCGTCCTGCTTCGTATCGTCGAACAGCAGCATGTCGCGCTGCACGCCGGCGGCGTTGAGCTGGAACACGTATGCCGTGCGTCGATCGTGATAGCTGTCGAACCCGATCGCGATCGCATCGGCGGGGCTGTCGACATCGCGCCGCGTGAGCAGCTTGCGAATGCGCTCGGGGTGCGGGTCATCGGCCCACACGCCGACGTAGAGCGCGGCGTCATCGTAGAGCACCGCAAACCGCGTCTCGAGATCCGCTTTCGCGCCGTCCTTCGGAAACCGCTGCGTGAAGTTGCCCTGCTTCGGCGCGTTGGCCCATGCGGACTCGTCGAGGTGACCATCGATCGAGATCGAGCCCTCCCGGCGCTTCGCGTGCGCGCGCACCGCCGTCGGCACCGGATCGGCGGCGGCGATCGTGCTCGTGACGATCATCAATAGCGGGAGAAACTTCATGGGGCCCAGATCCTCGACGTGTCCGCATGGTGGACGGGATCGAGGAACCTCAGGTTGCGGATTCGGATTCCTCGATGCGAGAAATCTTTCGTGCGACACGCCTGCGACAGCGCGAGCGACAGCCGTCGCGACCGCGGTCAGTGTCGCTGGGGGATTGGAGTCTTGTCCTCGTCTTCGCGCCGCGCGTGCTCGAGGAGCAACGCCGTGACGCTGACGTTGACCTCGTCGCGGCCGCCGATCGCCGCCGGAGAGAACTCGAACTGACCATCGCGCCAGTCGAGGAGGCGCATCAACCGGTCCTTCGGTGCACCGTTGCCGGTCGAGACCTCCACCTTGATCAGCTTGCCCTCGGCAATGAACACGCGCGCGATGTCACCGCCGCGCAGGAGCAGGAGGATGCCGGACTTTCGCTCGAACTCGAACAGCGAGAGCAGCGTGCCGAGCCCGATATCGACGAGGCTGCCGCGCAGGCCGAAGTTCGTGCTCGGCGTGGCGGGCGCGGCGACGCGGTGCACACGGATCACCAGCTCCTCGTCGAGGAATGGCTTCGGGATGTAGTCGCGCACGCCGGCGCGAAACGCTTCGAGCCGACTCAGGTCACCCTCCTCGCCGGTCAAGACGAGCGGCACGTCGGATAGCGTCGAGTGCTCCGACATCGCGTACGCGAGATCGACGCCGGTCATCGTCTCCATCTCCGCCGCGGAGACGATCGCATCGGGCCGCCACACCGCACATGCCTCGAGCGCTTCGGTGGCGTTCGCGACCGCCGTGACCTTGAAGCCCGCAGCCTCGAGACAGCGCGCCATGCGGGTGCGGAGCGGTGCGACCGGCTCGACGATGATCACCTGCGTCGTGGTCGTCAGACCCGGGCTCGTGATCTCGGTCTTCAGGCTCTCGATGTGGGTGCGCAGCTTGAGGCGCGCCGGCGTATCGGGGCCGATCAATTCGAATCCCATACCGGGATGACGACCGAGCGCGCGCGCCGCGGCCGGCATCAGCATGTGCGCGACGCGACCGAACAGCACGAGCTGATCGCCATCGGGAAGCTCGACCAGGATCTCGGTCTCCTCGCCCACGGGGAGCAGCGCCTCGGTGCGGATATAGAGACCCCGCGCGGACAGGTCCTCGGTCTCCGCGATGACGCGCCCGGACGGGCGGTCGAATTCCACCCGACATCGGCTCACGAGCCGCTGATCGCGGCCCCTCCGCGCGCTTGCCACTTCCGAAAGTCTACCGACGCCCAGAATTGTTGTCCTCTTTACACAACCAACGCTCGTTCACTAACTGCTGGGGATCGCAAACCACACGTGATTTCGCTTTGTTGCAAAGGCACTTGGCAACGAGGCGGACTCATGGAAGAACCTTTCAAGAATCTTTGAACGAACTCGGATCATCGGAAGGATAGCCATGAGCCACCTCGCAATTCACGACGGCCCGGTCTCGGTGCTCGATCGCCTCTCGCAGGTCAGCGCGCTCCGTGGCGCCCCGACCCTGGCCGAACAGCTCGTCCAGCTCGACCGATTCGTTCGTGAAGATCTCAGCGGGTTCGACAAGGAGCTCGATGCGATTCCCCGCGGTGCGCGCACGATCCATCGCGCCGCCCATCACCTGCTCGATCTCCGCGGCAAGCACCTGCGCCCGCTATGCGTGGCGCTGACCAGCCGGTTCGGCGCAGGCTTCACCGACCGAGCGAAGGACCTCGCGATCGCGGTCGAGCTCGTCCACTCCGCCACCCTTCTCCACGACGACGTGGTGGACCTCGCCGAGCGCCGGCGCGGCCAGCCCGCCGCGTGCGTGGTCTACGGCAACGCCGCCTCCATCTTTGCCGGTGACTGGCTACTGATCGCCGCGCTCCGTAGGATCCGGCAGAGCGGTATCGAGGGCGTTCTCGACCGCATGCTCACCGTGATCGACGAGATGATCGTCGCCGAATCGGTGCAGCTCGAGCGCCGCGGCAAGATCGCTGGTGCGCGCGAGGATTACTTCGCGATCGTCGAGGGCAAGACCGCCGCGCTGTTCCGGTGGGCGATGTTCGCCGGTGCGCGCTCGGCCGGGCTGTCTGGAGCCGCCGAGGCTGCGCTCGAGCGCTACGGCCTCCACCTCGGCGTGGCCTTCCAGGCCGTCGACGACGAGCTGGACTACAAGGAGAGCGGCACCGGCAAGGACGCGCTCGCCGATCTGCGCGAGGGCAAGATCACGTTCCCGCTGGTCATCGCCCTCGAGCGCGACCCGAGCCTGCGCGAGCGCCTCGAGGCGCTGCTCGCAGCCGACGAAGTCAGCGCCGATCAACTAGGCGCGATCGCGAACGAGGTCCGCGCGAGTGGAGCGCTTGCCGCCACGCGGTCGCTCGCCGAGGAGCACGTCCAACGCGCGCTCGATGTACTCGAGGAATTGCCCGCCGGACCCGCGCGCGATGCGCTGGTCACCGTGGCCCTCGCCTCCTTGGAGCGCCAGTCATGAGCGCCGAACCCACCACCGAGCTCGTCGCGCCGACCCTGGGCAGCGGCCAGATGTTCGACCGCATCGCACGCCGCTACGACTTCGTGAACCGCGTGCTGTCGTTCGGCATCGACAAGAGCTGGCGCCGCCGCACCGTCAAGCGGCTGCAGCTCGGCGAGCGCCCGCGCGTTCTCGACGTCGCGACCGGCACCGGCGATCTCGCGATCGACATCGCGCGCATGGTCCCCGGCGCGACAGTCGTGGGGCTCGATCCATCGACGCAGATGCTCGCGATCGCCGCGCAGAAGCTCGCGAAGCGCAAGCTCACCGAGCGCGTCACGCTCGTCGAAGGCGACGCCCAGGCGCTGCCGTACGGCGACTGCGAGATGGACGCAGCGACCATCGCCTTCGGCATCCGCAATGTTCCGGATCGATCGCTCGCACTCCGCGAGCTCGCGCGCGTGGTTCGTCCCGGCGGTCGGATCTGCGTGCTGGAGCTCGGCGAGCCGCGCAGCGGTCTGCTCGGCCACGCGGCTCGCTTCCACACGCGACACGTGGTGCCGCGTCTCGGTGCGTTGCTCTCTGGCTCCCGCGAGTACGCGTATCTCCAGAAGTCGATCGCCGCGTTCCCGCCCGCCGAGGAGTTCGCCGCGCAGATGCAGCGCGCCGGTCTCCACGTGATCGAGGTGACGCCGTTGACGTTCGGAGCCTGCACGCTGTACGTGGCGACACCGACGGAGGAAGCGTGAACCCCGGCGAACATCTCGCACCGCTCTCGCGCAGCGAGCCGCTCGCCCTGGCGCCGGACTGGTCGTGGCTCGACGCGGGGCTCGCGATCGCCGCGCGCTCCGAGGGGATGACGTACATCGCCCTGCCCGCGCCGCTCGTCACAGCCGCGGTGATCGTCGACGAGCTACGCGACCAGCCACTCGTCTCGTGGACCTCGGCCGACCTGACCATCGTCGGCGTCGGCATCGCACGCGAGCTGCGCGGTACCGGCCGCACGCGCTGGGCCGAGGTGATTGCGGGCGCACATGCGATCGCGACGAACACCCCGGATCCCGACGACGAGCCGCGCGACACCATGCCGACGCATCTCGATGATGATGAGACAGGCGGCAAGCCTCCCGACCGCGGGGCACGCAGCACCGCGGAGCGTTGCGCAGGTCACAGCAGAGCGGTGATCGCGGGCGAGCTGGCACCCGTCAGCGCGCTCGGGTTCGCGCGTCCGCGGTTCCTCGGCGGCGCGGCGTTCGCACCGGGCGCTGCGGATCGCGCGCCATGGGTCGGCTTCGGCGATGCGTGGTTCGCGTTGCCGCGCTGGACCTACGTCCACGACAACGCGCGTGCGTACCTCGTGCTCGCGATCGATGCGCGCGACACGGTCCATGGATCGCGCTGGCGCGACGAGCTCTCGATCTTCCGCGCGGCGCTCGTCGCGGGCACGGTCGATCGCAAGCAGCCGGCGCTCGCCGAGCTCGGCCCCGCGCCCGCGGCCGAGTGGCACCAGCAGGTCACCGATATCACCGATGCGATCTCGCGCGGCGAGTGCTCGAAGATCGTCGCCGCACGCACCTGCAACGTGCAGCTCGCCGGCCCGGTGCGCGCGGCAGGTCTGCTCGCCTCTCTCGACGATCGCCACGCCGAGTGCGTTCGCGTGATGATCAAGCCGCCTGGGGCCGGGGCCCTCGTGGCCGCGTCGCCGGAGCGCCTCGTGCGCCGCGATGGCGACGTCGTGATGTGCGACGCGCTTGCAGGCTCGGTCGCGAATACCGGCGACGTCGCCGCTGCGACCGCGACGCTCCGCGCGAGCGCGAAGGATCGCCGCGAGCACGACCTCGTGGTCCACGCGATCCGGGCCGCACTCGAGGATGCCGGCGCCACGGTCGAGGCCCCGGCGGAACCCGCCATTCGCGCCCTGCGGCACGTCCTGCACCTCCACACGCCGTTCCGCGCGCTCCTGCGCACCCCACGCCACGTGCTCGAGCTCGTCGCGAGGCTGCACCCGACGCCCGCCGTTGGCGGGACCCCGACGGAGATCGCGACCGAGTGGATCAAGACCCGCGAACCGGTCGCGCGCGGCTGGTACGCGGCGCCGGTCGGCTGGTTCGATCTGGAAGGCAACGGCGAGCTCGCCGTCGCGCTACGGTCCGGCGTGATCAGCGGCAATCGCGCGCAGCTGTGGGCCGGCGCCGGCATCGTGGCCGGCTCGGATCCCGAGCGAGAGCTCGCAGAGACCGAGGTCAAGCTGCGCGCGATGCTCGGTGCACTCGGAGTCACCGGATGAGCGCCGCGGTGCAGACCATCTGGTGCGACCTCCTGATCGCCTCGCTCGCGGATGCGGGCATCGCGACCGTGGTGGTCAGCCCCGGCTCGCGGTCGGCACCGCTGGTCGCCGCGCTCGCGCAGGCGTCTCGCCTCGACGTGGTGACGATCATCGACGAGCGCGCGGCTGCGTTCTTCGCGCTCGGGGTGGCTCGCGCCACCGGTCGGCCCGCCGCCCTCATCTGCACCAGCGGCACCGCCGCCGCGCACTACTTCCCCGCCCTGATCGAGGCGAGCCAGGCGGGCGTGCCCCTGCTCGCGATCACGGCCGATCGCCCGCCCGAGCTGCAGGCATGCGGCGCCTCGCAGACGATCGACCAGCTCGATCTGTACGGCAACTTCGTTCGCGGGTCGTTCGCCCTCGGCGCTCCCGTCGGCCAGCCACTCGCGCTCCGTGCGGTGCGGCGGACCGTGATCCAGGCGGTCTCGCTCGCGCGCGGTCCGCACCCCGGCCCGGTGCATCTCGAGGTGCCGCTGCGCAAGCCGCTCGAGCCCGCCGCACCTTCGACCGCCGACGAGCACGCGCTCGTGGTCGCGTCGCTCGCGCTGCGCGGCCCCGCACGGATCGCTCCGCCGCACCTCGTCGCCGACGCCGAGGCGATCCGCGGCCTCGCCGAGGCGATCGCCGGCGAGCCCGATGGCGTCATCGTCGCCGGTGCGCTGCCCGTGGGCTTTGCGCGCGATGCGGTGTTCGCACTCGCTGCGCGCGCCGGATACCCGGTGATCGCCGAGGCCGGCAGCCAGCTCCGGTTCGGACACCGGCCGGCGAACGTGACGATGATCGATCACGCGGATCTGATCCCGCTCGCACACCGGCCCGCCCCGCGCATCGTGCTGCAGCTCGGCGCCGAGCCCGTCGCCGCGAGCTGGCCGAGCTGGCTCGCCACGCTCGGTGGTGCCCAGCGATGGGTGCTCGCAGGTGCCACATGGTCGGATCCCGATTCCTCCGCACGCGGTGTGATCATTGGCGACGTCGCAACCGCGCTGGTCGGGACCGCGGCGGCGCTCGGCGACGGCGCGCGCGGCGTCCGCACTCGCGCGTGGCTTGATACGTGGCGCGATGCGAACGCGCGTGCAGAGGCCGCGTGCGCGCAGGCAATCGAGGCCGCGCCGCGCAGCGAGGTCGCCATGCTTCGCGCCGCGCTCGCCGCCGTGCCCGCGAACGCCACCGTGCAGATCGGCAACAGTCTGCCGATCCGGGTCGTCGATCATCTTCCCGGCGGCGGTGCGCCGCGCGCGGTGATCACGCAGCGGGGCGCCGCGGGCATCGATGGCTTGATCGCCTCGGCCGCCGGTGCCACGCGCGGTGGCGCGCCCGTGCTTCTCGTCCTCGGTGACGTCAGCTTCGCGCACGACGTCGGCGGCTTGCTCGCCGCGCGCTGCGCATCGCAACCGCTCGCGATCCTCGTCGTTGATAATCGTGGCGGCCAGATCTTCTCCGGTCTCCCCGTCGCGCACGCGAACCTCGGCGCGGCGTTCGAGCGCCACTTCGTCACCGCGCCCGACATCGATCCTGCGATGGTCGCCACCGCACTGGGCGCGCGCGCTGCCACCGTGGGATCTCCCACCGCAGCCGCGGCAGCAGTCGCCGCTGCGCTAGAAACCCCGGGCGTCACCGTGATCCACGCCCCCGTCTCCATCTCCGGCGCACACGACGTGCGCCGCGCGGCGATCGAGCTGCAACGGGTCACCGAATGACCACCGTCTCGACCTGGATCGCCGCCGCCCGCCCGCGCACGCTGCCCGCGGCCGTCGTTCCGGTCGCCGTCGGTACCGCGTGCGCACGCGTGTGCGGCGAGATCGCGTGGGGCCCGGCGCTCGCCGCGCTGGCCGGCTCGATCGCGATCCAGATCGGCACCAACTTCGCGAACGACGTGTTCGACGCAGAGAAGGGTGCAGATACCGCGGAGCGGATCGGCCCGCTGCGCGCCGTCAGCGCCGGCCTGATCACCGCCGGCGCGATGAAGCGCGCGATGATCGTCGCGTTCGCAATCGCCGCGGCGTTCGGTGTCTATCTCGTCTCGGTCGCAGGCTGGCCGATCGTCGCGATCGGGCTCGCCTCGATCGCGGCGGGCATCGCGTACACCGGCGGACCGTGGCCGCTCGGCTACCACGGCCTCGGCGACGTGTTCGTGCTCGCGTTCTTCGGCTTCGTGGCGGTGTGCGGGACCGTGTACGTGCAGCTCGGCTGGGTGCCGCAGCTCGCATGGTTCGCCGCCGTTCCCGTCGGCGCGCTCGCTACCGCGATCCTCGTCGTCAACAACGTCCGTGATCGCGTCACGGATGCGCGCGCTGGAAAGCGCACGCTCGCGGTGCGATTCGGCCGCCCGGCGGCGCTCGTCGAGTACACGGCCCTGATCGCCATCGCCTATGCGATCCCGGTGGCGCTCGCGATCAACGGTCACCCCTGGGCGGCGCTGCCGCTCGTCACCGCGCCCCTCGGCGTCGCTCGCCTGCGTGCGCTGCTGCGCGCCGTCGATGGCCCGGCGCACAATGCTTGTCTCGCCGCGACCGCGCAGCTGCTCATGGCGCATGGCATCCTGTTCGCCACTGGCCTTGCCCTCGGTTGACCTCCAGATCTCGGCCGTGCGCACGCGTACCGTGCGCTGGCCGATCGCCGGCACCGGCGCGGCTCGCGGCCGCAGCGAGCGAGCCGCGGTGCTCGTCGAGGTCGCGACCTCCGATGGCCATGTCGGGGTCGGTGAGGCCGCTCCCTTGCCCGGCACGTCGAGCGACACGCTCGCCGGAGCCACCGCAGGTGTTGCGGCGCTCGCCGCACGTGCACCGTTCGCGATCGAGCCCACGTTCGACGCGATCACGCGGTTCGCCGCCGAGCTCACCGAGCTCCCATCAGCGCGCTTCGCGATCGAGACCGCGTTGCTCTCCGCGCTCGCTTCGCAGCGCTGCTGCACGATCGCCGATCTGCTCTCCGATCCGCCCGCGCGCGCCTTGCCCGTGGCGGTGGTGGTCGACACCCCCGAGGATGCTCGCGCCGCCGTTGCCGCCGGCGCGCGTACCTTGAAGATCAAGGTCGACCGCGACGGCGACCTCGATCGCGTGGTCGCGATCGCCGCCGCAGCGCCGGGTGTCCAGCTCCGCCTCGATGCGAACCGGAGCTGGCCGCGCGCGCGCGTGCGGGAGCGCCTGTTCGCGCTCGCGGAGCTCCCGATCGAGTTCGTCGAGGAGCCGTGCGTCGATGCGCACACGTTGCTCGGGGATCCGCTGGCCGTCCCGATTGCCCTCGACGAGAGCCTGCCGATGCTCTCGCAGATGCTGATCGAAGCTGCGCTGATGTCGCCCGGCCTCGGCGCGATCGTTCTCAAGCCCACGCTGCTCGGCGGCTTCGCACGATGCCTCGCGCTCGGTCTGCTCGCGCGGCTTGCGGAGAAGGCGGTGGTGATCACGCACTGCCTCGAGGGTCCGGTCGGCACCGCCGCGTGCGCCGAGCTCGCGCTCGCGCTCGGCGGGACCACGGCGGGCCTCGCGCCGCACGCCGCGCTCGTGCGCTGGTCCGTGCAGCCTCCGCAGCTCCGCGCCACCGCGCTCGTCGCCGCCGCGTGGGCCCCGACCCTCGACGAGCTGATCGAGCCGAAGGCGCCGCGCATCGTGATCGCCACGCCGGAGCATGCGACGATCGCCGAGATCCGCGATGCACTCGCGACGCGCAGGCCGATCGCGTTGCTCCTCGCGAAGCTCGCACCCGCGGAGCTCGCCCGGCAGCGCTCGCTCGTCATGACGGCAGCGCTCCCCGAGGACACGGCGGCGATCCTGTTCACGTCGGGCTCGACCGGAACCGCGCGCGGTGTGGTGCTCTCGCGACGCGCGATCGATGCCGCATGCACGGCGAGCGCTGCGAACCTCGGCTGGCGCGATGGTGACCGCTGGTTGCTCGCGCTCTCGACCGCGCACGCCGGCGGGCTCGCGGTCGTCGCGCGATGCATCGCGGCCGGCGTGCCGATCGAGCTCCTCGAGCGCGATGCAGATCTCGCCGCGGCGCTCGGGCGCTGTACCCTCGCCTCGCTGGTCCCCGCGCAGCTCGTCCAGCTCCTCGCCGATCCGGCGTGGCGCTCGCCGTCGGGTCTGCGCGCCGTGCTCCTCGGTGGTGCAGCGGCGCCGTCCGCGCTTCTCGTCGAGGCCGCCGCCCGTGGCGTGCCCGTGCTCGCGACCTATGGGCTGACCGAGAGCTTCGGTCAGATCGCGACCACGCCGCTCGATCGCGCGGGCGATCCGCATGCCCCGCTCGTGGTGCTGCCCGGGGTGACGGTGGTCGCCGGAACCCCGGAGATGCCGGAACGGATCCTGGTGGCCGGTGACACGCTCGCGACCTGCTACCTCGACGGCACGCCGATCGCGCCGACGTTCGTCACCTCCGACCTCGGCTTCGTGGAGGCGGGCGCGCTGCACGTCGTCGGGCGCATCGACGCCGTGATCATCAGCGGCGGCGAGAACGTGCATCCGCTGCAGATCGAGGACGTGCTCGCGGAGACACCCGGCGTGCGCGCGGCGTGCGCGTTCGGCGTCGCGGATGCGCGCTGGGGGCAGATCGTCGGTGCCGCGCTCGTGGTCGCCGGGCCGTTCGACCTCGAGGCGGCGGCCGCGCACTGGCACGCCCAGCTTCCTCCGCATGCCCGCCCGCGCCAGCTCGTGATCGTGGAGAGCCTGCCGCGGCTCCCCGGCGGAAAGATCGATCGACGCGCCGCCGCGGCGCTTCCCGGCCGGCCAGTTCAGTACCGCTGACGTGGTATACCCGTGGCGTGGGTGCCCGGTTCCTCGACCACGAGGCACGAGCAGCGTTCAAGCAGGCAGTCGAAGCCATCGAGAACGCGTCGTCGGCCGAGATCGTCGTGGCCGTGCGACGGCGCTCGAGCGGCTACTTCCACGCGAACCTGATCGTCGGAATCACGGTCGCGTTCGCGGCCCTCGCGGCGATGCTGTTCCTCGACCAGGCGTTCGGGCTGATCGCGATCCTCGTCGATCCGTTCCTCGTCGGCGCGCTCGCCGCGGCGGCGGTCGAGCTGCTTCCGGGCGTCAAGCGCCTGCTGACCCCCGCGTCGGTGCGCCGGCGCGAGGTCCGCAACGCCGCCCGGGCCACGTTCGTCGACCGCGGCGTCCACAACACGATGGATCGCAGCGGGATCCTCCTCTACGTCTCGTGGCTCGAGCAGCAGATCGCGCTCGTCGCGGATAGCGGCGTCCTGAACGCGTTCACACCCGAGGCCGTCGAGGCCGCGGAGCGCGACATCAATGCGTCGATGTCGAACGGCGGTGTCGCCGTCGCGCGGACCCTCGAGAGCTACAAGACGCGGCTCGGCGTGGTGTTGCCGCGGCGCGCGGAGGACATCAACGAGCTCCCCGATGCCATCGACGACGACATGGAGGACCGGTGAAGCGCTCGACGCGCACAATCGTCCTCGCTGGCCTCGCGCTCGCGGCGCTCGCCGGCGTGGCGCTCGCGCGTCCCGGCGGCGGCGATAGCTTCTCCGGCGGCGGCGGTCACGGCGGAAGTGGTGGTGGCGGAGGCGGTGCGGGTGTGGCGTTCGAGCTGATCTTCCACCTGATCCGCCTGATCATCTACGTGCCGCAGATCGGCATCCCGATCGTCTGCATCATCGTCGGCTGGCTGCTGTGGAGCGCGTACAAGCAGCGCAAGAACAAGGACTGGGACTCGGGCCCGCCGGTCCAGCTCAAGCGCGCCATCAGTGCGAACGAGGTCAAGCGCCTCGATCCCGAGTTCTCGCAGGTGCTGTTCGAGGACTTCGCGTTCCGCCTGTTCTCGACGGCGCAGCGCGTTCGCGCGTCCGCGGAAACGCTCGCCGCGGTCGCGCCGTACGTTTCGGCCCCCGCGCGCGAGAAGCTGCTCCAGCGCACCCCGGGGAAGGTCGTGCAGTCCGCGATCGTCGGCGCGATGCGGATCTATCGCGTCGAGGTCCCACCCGCGCCCGTCGATGCGAACGGGCTCCCGGCGCGCGTGCGGATCGGCATCGAGTACGAAGCGAACGTCACCACGGACGAGCACACGTACTACTCGGTCGAGACCTGGATCTTCGGCCGCGAAGCGGGCCGCCTGTCGAAGCCGCCGGGCGCGCGCGGCAAGGAGTTCCCGTGCCCGAACTGTGGTGCGCCATGGCAGTCCAGCGAGACCGGCACGCAGAAGTGCGCCTCGTGCGGTGAGATCGTCGACAACGGCCGGTTCGACTGGATCGTCGAGCAGGTGATGCTCGGATCGAGCGACGAGCGCCCGCCGACGGTCACCAAGGAAGTCCCGGAGCGCGGCACCGATCTCGCGACGTATCGCGCGGCCGACGTCGACGCGCAGTGGATGGACCTCGAGAAGGACGACCCCGCGATCAGCGAGCAGAACCTCGTCGCGCGACTCAACCTGATCTACCGCGAGCTCAACAAGGGCTGGTCGAGCAACGACCTGCGCGCGGTCCGCGGCCTGGTCTCCGACGGTCTGTTCGACTACCTGCAGTACTGGGTCGATACGTACAAGAAACAGGGCCTCCGCAACCAGCTCACCGACATGGGCATCACGCACACGATCGTGGCGAAGGTCGGGCGTGACAAGTGGTACGACGCCGTCACGATCCGGCTGTGGGCGACGGGCAAGGACTTCGTGGTCAAGGGTGCGACCGGAGAGCTCGTGCGCGGCAGCAAGAGCTCACCGCGCCCGTACACCGAGTACTGGACGTTGATCCGGTCGCGCAGCCGCCGCGGTGCACCGATCGCCACCCCGAACTGCCCGAACTGCGGCGCACCGCTGCAGATCACGATGTCGGGGGAGTGCGAGCACTGCCGCACGCACATCACCTCGGGCGAGTTCGACTGGGTCCTCTCGAAGATCGAGCAGGACGACACGTACCGCGGCTAGGTAGAGGCTGCCCGGAAATTCGGGCAGTTCTCGTCGAGACCTTGCTCGGTGGAACCTTCGGATTGCCACGTTGACGTTGACGTTGACGTTGACGTTGACCTTGACGTTGAGGTGGTCGTGGACCGCGATCCGGACGCAACCGTGGGCTCGTTGTGCCGATAGGTCGGGGATGCTGAGCTTTCAACGACTTGACGTGTATCAACGCGCGATCGAATTTCTCGTGCTGACGACGGAGGTGACGGAGATCCTCCTTCGAGGCCACGCAGAGCGAGCCGATCAGCTGATCCGCGCAGCGGAGTCGGTGGTCCAGAACATCGCGGAGGGAGCGGGACGGTGGTCGGACGCGGACAGCTCGAAGCACTACAAGATCGCTCGCGGGGAAGCGATGGAGTGCGCGGCGTCGCTGGACGTGCTGAAGCTACTAGGTATGCAATCGATGGGTCGACGATGGCTGGGTGCCTGTCGCAGGTTAGTTCCCCGAGACACCCGGTTGATCACTCGTCAAGTGATTCGCTAGCCGTCGCGAGCCGCAAGCAGGCGAACGCGCGCCGCACGATGGTGGAGAGCGCGGTCTTGCCATCCGCCCGAACCCAGTGCGTGATCGAGATCGCGAGCAGCCCCACGATCGCAGCGGCGATGACATCGCCCTCGAACACCGTCCTGACCGCCTTGCGGCGAACGAACACCTCCGACAGCGCGTCGCACATCTGACGCTGCTCACCGGCGGACGTCGCCGCGATCGCCGGCACATCGAGCAATAGCCGCGAACGCCTCAAGAGGCGCTCGCGGTCGCGTTGATAGATCGGCGCGATCGAATCGATGACCGCATCGCGCACCACATCGAGGATCGGTCCCGGAAGGCGCTCGGCGAGCATCACCATCAACTCGGGGTCGTAGTCATCCCACGTGACGATCCGCTCCTTGGTCGTGAAGTTGCGGTAGATGGTGGCGGGTCCCACGTCGGCGCGAACCGCGATCTGCTCGATGGTCACCTGGTCGAACCCGTGCGCCTCGAACAGGTCCAGCGCGGCGTCCTGGACCCGGCGCATCGCTGCGAAACGACGACGGGTTCGCCCGTCGGCCGCCCTTGCACTACCGGGAGTCACTTTCATATGATAGATACTATCATATGACCTCGAGGCTGAATGCGGCGGATCACCTGCGTGCCCGGCTGCGCGCGACCGAGATCGAGGTGCCGACGGGACGATGGGCCCGGTTGTGGCGAACGGGACGGACCGCGGCCGGTATGGCGAGCGCCGTACTCGGCGACCGCGCGATCGATCCCGTGGCGATCGCGGCGCTGACGGCGAGCCTCGGCGAGCTCAAGGGAGTGGCCATGAAGGCCGGCCAGATCCTGAGTTACATCGATCACACGCTCCCCGAAGAGATGCGGAGCGTGCTGGCCGTCTTGCAGACGCAGGCAGTGCCGAGCGTGATGGCAGATGTCGAGAACACCATCCTTGACGCCTTTGGCCCGGAGGGCTGGACGCTGCTCGCTGCGATCGACCCGACGCCGGCGGCGGTAGCGAGCATCGGCCAGGTACATCGCGGTGTTCTGCCTGACCACCGTGAGGTCGCCGTCAAGGTTCGCCATCCAGGCATCACAGATGCGCTGCGCGCCGACTTCAAGAACGCCGGCATCGGCGCCCTGTTCAGTCGCATGATGCCCGGTGGGAGTAGCGTGCGCGGCATGATCGCCGAGGCGCGCACGGCGATGCTCGAGGAGTGTGACTTCGTCCTGGAGGCGTCGCGCCAGCGAGCGTTCCATACCTGGTACGCGGGCCATCCAACCATCGTCGTGCCGGCAACGATCGACGCGTGGTGCGGCGAAGCAGTGCTCACGACGGCATGGACGCCAGGGCGAGATCTCGACTCGTTCGTGGCAAGCGCTCCGTCGCAGGCGGCCCGGAATCGAATCGGCGCAGCGCTGTTCGAGCTCTTCGTCGGCGCGCTGTATCGCCACGGGTCGTTTCACGCGGACCCCCACCCTGGAAACTTCGCGATCCTCGATGATGGTCGCCTCGCGATCTACGACTTTGGCTGCGTTCGCCGGTTCGAGCCGACGTTGGTCAGAGCGCTCGCCGCGCTGTCGGCCGCCGTTCGCGCCGATGATCCAGTCGCGATCGACCGCGCGCTCGTCGGGATCGGTGCGACGCCGCCGTCGCGCGCATCGAGCCGTGATCACGTGCGTACGCTGCTGCGTGGGTTCTTTGCACCGCTGCTCGCCACGGGGGCGCATCCGATCGATCCCGGCGGAACTCTCGCCGCGCGCGAGCTTCTTCACGACAAGCGCGCACTACTCGGGCTTTCCCTCCCCGGCTCGCTATTGTTCCTCCTGCGCCTGAGGTTCGGCCTCTACGCGGTGCTCGCTCGCCTCGGTGCGGTCGCAGACTGGGCGGAGCTCGAGTCAGGGTGGGCTAGAACGTCAGCTTCTGCTTGAGCCAGTCCTCGGCGCGCCGCGCGACGAGCTGCTCCGCGAGATCCCGACCGAGGGACACAAGCTTCGCGATCTCCTCCTTCGCATCGTCGGTGCTCTGCGGGATCGGGATCGAGAATGGCAGGGACACCGGCGTCACGCCGAAGATGCCACCCGCCGCGGTCAGCTTGCCGTTCGCGTAGCCGAGCTTCACCGTGATCCCCGCCGGTAGCTCCAGCGTCGCGTCGAGCGCGGTCAGCGAGAAGATCCACGACAGCGGCGTCTTGAACGTTGTCTCGCCCGCCTCTGCGCGATCGATCTTGATCGAGATCCGGCCGAGCGCCGGAATGAACGCGCTCGGCTCGAACGTCAGCACCGCGTCCTGGACCACCACGTGCCGCACGTGTAGCGGCGCGCGCTTCGGCTTCTTGAGCTGGAACACCGCGGCGGCGCTGACCTCGAGGCGCACGCCCTTCACGATCAGGTCGCGGCACTCGTGATCGACCAGAGCGATGCCGAGCGGCGGCAGCTCGCAGCGGATCGTCTCGACGTCGATCGAGAGGTGCCCGAGGTCATCTTTCCTGACCTTCAACCCGTCGAGCACGAGGTGCCCGCGGATCAGCGCCAGGCTGCTGCTGTCCAGCGTGACGTCGGCGACCAGCGAGTCCGCGATCCGCGTTGCTACCCGGTCGCCCGCGCGCCCGCCGTAGATCACGCCGACGATCACCATGGCGACGAGCCACAGGACCACAGCGCCAACCACGGCCTGAAGGAACCTACGCACGTCCGACAACAGGGCTAGGAGCCACGAGGGTCTCGGCTGGTGGACGTCGAGCCAGCGCGCAGTGGGCCGACGATCTTGACCTCGCGAAGCGCAAGCATCAGCTTGTACAGCGCGCGCATGACCTCGATGCGACCGTTGACGGCCGCGGGTGACATGTCAACGGGTTCAAACTTCGTCGTCATCTGGCACACGCTGGAGGGCTGCAATGTCGGCCAGGTCCTGTGGCCGATTCGCGAGCGTCTTCATCGTAACAAGACCGACCGCGGAGACCACGTAGATCGTTCGTTCACGATACGTCGCGACCAACCGGGTCGCCCACACGGCCTCGAAGACCGGGGTGACGAGTAAGAAATCAATCGGAAGTAGCTGATTGGTCTCGGGATCGAGCTTCGAGATTCGCTGCATCACTTGCTCGGTCTCGCTGCCTGCACGAAACACCATCTTGCGTGCGGGGATGTCGTATCCGAGCGTCTTTACCGCACGGAGCGAACGATCGACGTCGCCGGGCAAGATCAGCAGATCGATGTCCTTGGTCATCCGAGGATGACCGAGGATGCCGAGGGCCAGCCCTCCACAGACGGCATACTCGACGCCCTCGCGTGCGAGGGTGTCGATGATCGACTCCAGCTCCGCGATCAGGTCGAGCGCCATGCCTAGACGTCGAGGTCGCCGATTTCCGCCGCGTTCTCGGTGATCATCTTGAACCGCGCCGCGACATCCTTGCCCATCAGCTCGCTGATGGTGCGGTCGGTCTCGATGAAGTCATCGACCCGGATCCGCAGCGACGACCGCGACTTCGGATCGAGCGTGGTCTGCTTGAGGGTATCGGGGTTCATCTCGCCGAGACCCTTGAACCGCGTGATCACGGGCTTGCTGTTGACCTTGCCGTGCAGCTTGAGGAGCCGCTCGCGGTCCTCCTCGTCGAGCGCCCAGTAGGTCTGCTTGCCGATATCGATGCGGAATAGCGGCGGCTGGCCGATGTACACGTGTCCCGCGTCGATCAGCTGCCGCATGTGGCGGAAGAAGAACGTCATGAGGAGGGTCGCGATGTGGTGCCCGTCGGAGTCGGCATCCATCAACAGGAAGATCTTGCCGTAGCGCAGCTTCGAGATATCGAGCGTCTCGCCCATCCCGCAGCCGAGCGCCGACACGATGTCCTGCAGCTCCTTGTTCGCGAGCAGCTTCTGGCTGTTCGCCTGTTCGGTGTTGAGCACCTTGCCCTTGAGCGGCAGGATCGCCTGCGTCTTGCGATCGCGGCCCTGCTTCGCCGAGCCGCCTGCGGACTCGCCCTCGACGATGAACAGCTCGCTCTCGTTCGGATCCGTCGACGAGCAGTCGGCCAGCTTGCCCGGCAGGTTGAGCCGGTGGCTGATCGCCGTCTTGCGCGAGACTTGCTGCGCGGCGCGCGATGCCTCGCGGGCACGCGCCGAGATGATCGAGCGCGCCACCACGGCCTGCGCCCAGTTCGGGTTCGCGTTGAGGTAGTTCTCGAGCGCGGGGCGAACGATCGCTTCGACCTGCGCGGCGACCTCGGGGTTGTTGAGCCGGTTCTTCGTCTGGCTCTGGAACTGCGGATCGTGGACGAACGTCGAGAGTACCGCGACCACACCCTCGCGGATGTCCTCGGCGGTGAGCGACACGCCCTTCGGATCGAGCTTGTGCGTGCCGATGTAGTTGCGGACCGCCTTGACGATCGAGTTCTTCAGGCCGGTGTCGTGGGTGCCACCATCGGGCGTGGGCACACCGTTGACGTAGGTCTTGATCAGGTCGTCGGGCGACTCGGTCCACTGGAGCGCGAGCTCGACGCCGAGCTTCGCCTCCTCGTCGCGCTTCTCGATGTAGAACACCGCGCCACCGGGCGGGGTCGCGAGCTTCTTGCGCTCGGCCACGAGCTTCGGCAAGTACTCGGCGATGCCCTGGGGGTGGACGAACGTGGTCGTGACGGGCGGCTTCGCCGTCTCGTCGGTGAACACGATCTCGAGGCCGCCGTGGAGGTAGCTCTTCGCCTCGAGCCGCTCGGCGATCTGGTCGGCATCGAAGTGCAGCTTGCCGCCGAACACGTCGTCGTCGGGGTGGAACTTGACGATCGTGCCGCTGCCGCGCGCCGCGCCCAGGTTCTTCAGCTTGCCCTTGGGCTCGCCGCGCTCGAACCGCATCTCGTGGCGCTCGCCATCTTTCTTGACGGTGACGACCAGCTCGCTCGACAGCGCGTTGACCACCGCGGCGCCAACGCCGTGGAGACCACCGGAGACCGCGTAGCTCTTGCCGCGCTCGAACTTTCCGCCCGAGTGAAGGGTCGTGAAGATCACCTCGAGGGCGCTCTTCTTGAACTTCGCCATCGTGTCGACGGGGATGCCGCGCCCGTTGTCCTCGACGGTGGCGCTCTTGCCGTCCTTGTGCAGCGTGACCTCGACCTTGGTGGCGTGCTTGCTGATCACCTCGTCGATCGAATTGTCGACGACCTCCCACAGCAGGTGGTGATAGCCGTTCTTGTCGGTGCCGCCGATGTACATGCCCGGCCGCTTGCGGACTGGATCGAGGCCCTCGAGGACCTGGATGTCGTCGCCGCTGTAACCCTTCGCTTGCGCCATCTCAGTTGACTCCCTGTCCGCCCTCGGCGTTCGCGAGCGGCTGGATCGTCACAGGCTTCTCCACGAGCACGAACGAGGTGCGCTTCCGCACCTGCGTGCCCTTCCCGCCGCGCGACGCCACCTGCTTCGGATCCGCGGTGAACGTCTCTTCCTTGCCGCTCGTGCTGGCGGCGATCGTCAGCGTATCCGCCTTGCCACGGCCGGCGATGAAGCCGATCACCGCGTCGTCATCGGCAACCTTGATCACCGTGACGCCGCGCCCCGGGCCCTCGAGCTTCGAGATCTCGTCGGCCTTGCAGTGCAGCACGTGCCCATCGCGCGTGGCGGTGACGACGATATCGCCGTCGTTGCACGCGACCACGGCGAGCACCTCGTCGCCCTCGCCCGGCTTCGCATAGCGCCGGCCGGCCTTCGTCGTGATCTCCGTGTGGACGGCCATCGCGAACCGCAGGCCATAGCCATCGCGCGTGACGGCGAGCAAGGTCGGCGGCACCATCGCGCGCGGATCGAGCGTCATCGCCGAGACGATCTTCTCGCCGTCGGCGAACTTGAAATACTTCTGCGCCGGCTCGCCGTAGCCCGTGCTCGGAGCGATGTCGTTGATCTTCATGACGTACGCAGAGCCGCGCGAGGTGAAGAAGATGACCTTCTCCTTCGTCGAGCCCGGCAACACGTGCGCCACACTGTCGCCCTCGCGCGTCCGCGTGGAGCTCGGATCCTTGAGCTCGCGCACGCGCTTGATCCAGCCATCGCGCGTGACCACCACGTTCGCATCCTCGTCGACGATGAACGCGTCGGCGTCGAACTCCATCTCCTCGCTCGCGCCGCCGGTCTTGGTCCGGCGCGGCGTTCCGAACTCGAGCGAGACGCGGTTCAGATCGTCCTTGATGATCGTCCACAGCTTGCTCTCGCTGCCGAGGATGGACTTGATCTTCTTCGCCTCGGCCACCTTCGCCGCGAGCTCCTCGCGGATCACGTTGATCTCGAGCTTCGCGAGCCGGTACAGCTTGAGCTCGAGGATCGCGTCGGTCTGGATCTCGGAGAGCTTGAACCGCTTGATCAGCTTGGCCGCGGCGTCTTCCTTGCCGTCGCTGGCGCGGATGATCTTGATGACCTCGTCGAGGGCATCGAACACCGTGCTGTAGCCCTCGAGGATGTGGATCCGCTCGTTGAGCTTCTTGAGCTGATACTCGAACCGGCGCTGCGTGACGATCAGCCGGAAGTCGAGGAAGTGGAGCAGGATCTCCTTGATGCCGAGGCGACGCGGCTGCGGCGGCGAGCCGCTCGGCGCGTCGAGGAACTCGGCCGGCACGAGGCACGTCATGTTGACGTGGAAGCTCGACTGCAGCGGCGTATTCTTGAACAGATACGCCATCACCAGCTCGGGCTCCGCGTCCTTCTTGATCTCGAGCACGATGCGGATGTCCGTCGTGGACTCGTCGCGCACGTCGAGCAGGAACGGCAGCTTCCGCGAGATGATGACCTCGGCGATCTTCTCGACCAGCGACGCCTTCGTCATCGCGTACGGGATCGAGGTGATCACGAGGTCGGTGCCCCCGCGCTTTTTCTCCTCGAGCTTGTACTCGCCGCGGATCCGGATCGTGCCCTGGCCGGTCTCGTAGATCTGGCGGACCTCGACCTTGCTGTTGAGCATCTGGCCACCGGTCGGGAAGTCCGGACCCTGGATGTGGCTCATCAGCGTGACGTGCTTGATGTTGCGATCGTCGATGAGCGCGATCAGCGCGTTCGTCATCTCGCGCAGGTTGTGCGGCGGGATGTTCGTCGCCATGCCGACGGCGATGCCGGTCGATCCATTGACGAGGAGGTTCGGATAGCGCGCCGGCAGCACCGACGGCTCCTCGGTCGAGCCGTCGTAGTTCGCACGCATGTCGACGGTGTCGAAGTCGAGCTCGGAGAGCAGCTCCATCGCGGGAGGTGCGAGCCGGCACTCGGTGTACCGATACGCCGCTGCCTCGTCGCCATCGATCGAGCCGAAGTTGCCGGAGCCATCGACGAGCGGCAGCCGCAACGCCCAGTCCTGGGCCATGCGGACCATCGCGTCGTAGACCGAGCTGTCGCCGTGCGGGTGGTACTTGCCGAGTACGTTACCGACCACCGTCGCGCTCTTGCGATGCTTCGCATCCGGGCGGAGGTGGTTGTCGTTCAGCATCGCGTACAGGATGCGGCGCTGCACCGGCTTGAGGCCGTCGCGCACGTCGGGCAACGCGCGCGAGGTGATGACGGAGAGCGCGTAGTTGAGATACCGGCGCCGCGCCTCGGCCTCGAGGGAGGCGTCGTTATCGCCGGGGATCGCACCGCCGGCGCCGCCGGGAGCGGCGGGAACACCGCCACCACCACCGGAGGAACCGGCCTTCTTGGAGGGTTTCGACTTCTTTGCCATGTCAGGTAGTGCGGGAGCGGGAGCCGCCGCGCGGGCACCATGGCCCGTCTGGGAAAAAAGTTCCAGCTGCTCACGCGGTGGCAGATCTTCTGAAGGGCTAGGGACTTGCGTGCTCGCCATTTCCTTGGTCCTCGGGGAGGCCCGTGATATTGCTGGCCTCCCGACGACCCATGGTCACGAGACGACGCCCCCGGGGCAAGAAAAGGACCGCCTACCCCGCGCTCGGAGCCGCCCCGGCCCGGCGCGGAGGGATATGGGTCGTGCTCGTCCTGGGCGCCCTCGTCGTCGTCAACCTCTATGTCTTCGTCTGGGACAAGAAGACCTCGGTGGGCGCGATCAAGGACCAGGCCCTGGCCGCTCCCCGGTCCCCGTCCGCCGCGATCCCGTCGGCGCCGCTGATCGCCCCGCTCGAACCCGCGACCGCGTCGTCCTCGTCTCCGGCGGGCGCGCGGCTGGCTCCGGCGCCCGCCCCGGTCGGTCCGCCCGGCACCGTCGATGGCAAGGTCGGCAAGTCCGACACCCTCGGCCGCCTGCTGAAGAAGAGCGGCCTGTCGGCCAGCGAGGCCGACGAGATCATCCGCGCGCTCTCGGGCGTCCTCGACTTCAAGGCGATCCGGCAGGGCCAGACCTACCGCATCGAGCGCGGCCCCGACGGGCGCGTGAAGCTGTTCGAGCTCGTGGTCAGCAAGGTCCACACCGTCCGCGCCGAGCGCCAGCCTTCGGGCGAGCTCGTGGGCAAGGGCGATACGTCGCAGACGCGCATCGAGCAGAAGACGATCGGCGGCCGCATCGATTCGTCGCTGTGGGCGGCCATCAAGTCATCGGGTGAGTCCGGTACCCTCGTCGACTTCTTCGTCGACGTGTTCGCCTACGACCTCGACTTCTACAACGACACCCACGACGGAGACACGTTCAGGGTCGTCGTCGAGAAGGAGTTCAAGGACCAGGAGTTCCTCCGCTACCGTCGGATCCTCGCGGCCGAGTACCGCGGCAAGGCGGGCACGTTCCGCACGTTCGCCTTCGAGGATGGCTACTACGACGATGCCGGCGAGTCGTCGGAGAAGTCGCTGCTCAAGACGCCGCTCAAGTTCGCGCGCGTGTCCTCGGGCTTCGACCGAAAGCGCATGCATCCGGTGCTCCACACCACGCGCGCCCACCTCGGGATCGACTACGCAGCGCCCGTCGGCACCCCCGTGTGGGCCGCCGCGCCCGGCGTGATCACCCACCGCGGCCTCGAGGGCGGCGCCGGGAACCTCGTCATGATCAAGCACGACGGCGGCATCGAGACTGCCTACATGCACCTGTCGAAGTTCGCCGAGGGCCAGAAGGTCGGGCAGCGGATCGCGGCGAAGACGGTGATCGGCTACGTCGGCACGACCGGGCTGTCCACCGGCCCCCACCTGCACTTCGGGGTCAAGCAGAACGGCGATTACATCGATCCGACGAAGCTGACCCCGATCCGGGGCAAGGGTGTGACGGGGCGCGACCTCGCGCCATTCAAGGCCGAAGTGGCACGACTCGACGGGCTTCTGGGTGGGATCACGATCGCGGCATCCCCGAAGACCAGCGTGAAGCCGGTCTCCTCGATTCCGGAACCCTCCGGGACGTGACAAACCACGCTTGCCGATGGCGCGCTTCATCGTCACACTTGAGAGGTGCTCAAGCTTCTCGTCGGGATCCTCAAGGGCGCGGTCATCGGTGCAGCCCTCGGGTACGGTGCGCACGCGCTCTCGCTGCAGGGATTCTCACTCGGACCGTGGTTGACGTACGGCCTGATCGGCGCGTTCGTCGGTCTGTTCGTCGGCAAGCCGATCTGGGCGCTGATCAGAGATCAGGGCTCCACCTCGTGGGTCGCGGTGCTGAAGTCCGCGTTCGGGTTCGGTATCGGCTGCGGTCTCTACGCCCTCGTCACGAAGGCGATCAACCCGCACTGGATGATCAACGGCTACGACGTGTTCAACTGGGGCCCGACCCTCGGTGGCGCGATCGGCGCAGTTTATGGCGGGTTCGTGGAGCTCGACGATGCGATCGGCGACGACAAGTCCGGCGCGAAGCCGGGCGCGAAGTCCGAACCGAAGAAGCTGCCTGCGAAAAAAGCCTGACGTAGTAGGTTCGGCGCGTGCGCGCCGTAGTCCTCGCTGTCCTGGCTGTTGTTGGTTGCGGCGATAACGTCCGCGGCCAGATCACCATCGTCTCTGATCCGCAGTGGGAGCCGCAGCTCGCAGAGCTGGTCAAGCTGACGCCCTACACCGGCCTCGCGCTCGGCGGCGATCCGGGCGATGGATTTCAGATCGTGGTCGCCGATGACGCCACGATCCCGCTCGAGGGCTATCGCATCGAGGTCGCGGACCAGGTGCTTCACGTCCACGCGCATGACGTGCTCGGCGCGCAGTACGGCGTCGCGCAGGCGCTCGAGGGTCTCGGATTTCGCTTCCGCCACCCAACCGATCCGCTCGTGCCGTTCGGGCCCGAGCTCGCTCAGATCGACAGCGCGGTCCACCAACCACAAGTGCGCGTGCGCGGGATCCACCTGCACACGCTGCATCCGATCGAGGGCTACTTCGCGTTCTGGGAGCCGGGCGCAGGGAACACGAGCGACGCACATCGCATCATCGACTGGGTCGTCAAGAACCGCGGCAACTTCCTGCAGTGGGTCGCGCTCGACAACATCAACGTGCCCGCGGTGTACGCCGAGTGGCAGCCGTTCACGCGCGAGCTGATCGACTACGCGCACTTCCGCGGCATCCGCGTCGGCATTGGCATCCAGCTGTTCGGTCAGGCCAACCTCCAGAGCGCGTTCGATCTCTCCGATGACAAGACCGGCACTGTGCCGATCGCGACGGAGATCGCAGCGCGCCTGCCCATCGTCACGAAGGATCTTCCGTTCGATTCGTACGAGCTGTCGTTCGGCGAGTTCTTCAACGCTGAGCCGCAGAAGTTCGTCGACGCGGTCAACGAGGTCCGCAAGCAGCTCCGCACGTTTGCCCCCGCCGCGGAGCTCCACGCGGTGGTCCACGTCGGCGCCGCGCAGCGCGTGGACTACATGGGCGAGAACCTCATCTACTACTTCCTCGTGAAGTTCGCCGACTCCACGATCATCCCCGATATCCACACGGTGATGTTCTACAACCTGTTCGAGCCCGCCGGCGGCGCGTATCAGAGCGAGAACTTCTTCGAGCACCGGGACTACCTGCGCGAGCGGATGTGCGCGGGACAGCGCGGCTCGTACAAGCCGGAGACCGCGTACTGGGTCGCGTTCGACGACTCCGTCCCGCAGTTCTTCCCGCTCTACGTGCAGAGCCGCCTCAAGGATCTCGCCGAGCTGGAGAAGCCGAGTGGTCCGTGCGGCGTCCTCGACCAGCACCTGCTGTTCTCGTCGGGTTGGGAGTGGGGCTACTGGCTCAACGATGTCGCGTCCCTGCGCGGCAGCTACGAGCTTCCGTCGAACCTCCTCGATGCATTCACCCAGGAGCTCGCGCCGGACCTCGGTACAGAAGCCGCTGCGCTCGTCGAGCGGCTCGCGCGGTCACAGCACGATCACGTGATGATCGAGCAGCTCACCGGCTACCTCGTCGGGCGCGACGCGGTGATCGATCTCGGGCGCAAGGCGAACATCATCTCGCAGCCCGATCGCATCACCTTCGACCAGCTCACCGCCGGCGAGGGTCGCGCGACCGTGGATGCGATGCTGCCGGTCCTCGCCACCTACGCTGGCGAGCTCGACGCGATGGTGAAGGATCTCGACGCGCTCTCGCTCCCCGACAGCCGGTGGGCCGCGGAGCTGCGCGCCGGCTTCAAGATCGATCAGCTGCGCGCGCGGTTCGTCGAAGCGACATACCAGGCGACGCTCGCGCAGCTCGATGGCGACACCGCGACCGCGCAGAAGCGCTACGACGCGGCCGCGAAGCTCCTCGAGCAAGCGCACTCCGTGGTCCGCGATCGCCACGACGATCTGCACGACGCCCACCAGCGCCGCCTCGTCGACGCGACCGGGAACCAGACGTTTTATCAGTTCGGCTATCTCCGCTTCGCCGACACCCTCTGCTACTGGAAGCGCGAGCTCGACCAGGTCAACGCCGTGCTGAGATCGACGAGCGCGATCCCGTCTGCCTGCTTCTACCCGACCGACAAGTGAAGTTGCCGGAGTCAGAAGTTCCGACACGGTTGGCTCGGGCGATCGCCTAGTTGGCGCGGCACGCGGCGTGCTCCCCCTCGATGCATGACTCGCAACACGCGCCTGTTCCTCCTGGCCCACCTCGCGCTTGTGGTGCTTGCGTCGTTCAGCGCCTGATCGGGTGGCCACCGCGCCTTCCGGTCACCGCAACTGCGCTTGCTGTGCACGATCGCCCTCGGGGTCATGATCCTGCCCACTTACGAGCGGCCCGGCGGCTGCACCAAGGCAGGGCATGCACATCCTTGGAAAGCTCACCGCCGCGCTTCTCCTGGTAACCGCCGCCGCCTGCGTGGCCGAAGAGGAAGTCCGTCCCGAGGATGACGCCGCGCTCGACTGGCGCGCCGGCGGCAAGGGCGACGGTCAGACGTGCGAATTCGACCAGCAGTCAGCGCAGACCTACCTCACCAACTTTCTCTACAAGGACGTCGGCGCAGAGACCGGCGGTGGCCATCGCTATCGCATCGGCTTCACGTTCGACAAGAAGGCGATCCTGCCGAACGGCGACGCCGCATCGTTCACCATGTACCTGCTGCCCGAGGGCCGCGCGATCGTCGACTACAGCGAAGAGCACCGCATGGATTCGTCGAGCTCCGAGGTGCGGAACCAGACCGTGATCGTCACGCGCTACTCGATCGACGCGACGACCCGCGCGTTCAAGCTCGATGGCTTCGGCACCGGCACGCCGCTGACGGCGACCGACGGCGGCCGCTGCGCTCCCGCCTTCAACTTCACGTTCGCGGGCGACGTTCGCACCCCGGGCCTCTCCGGCGGCAAGACCGTCGCGTACGCCGGCACGTCGAGCGGCTTCGTCATCGATCCGGACCACCTTGAGAACGTGCCGTACGAGTCGACGCGCACCTGGTTCCGCGAGGACGTCGCCAGCGGCAAGATCGTCGTCGTGCACAAGTAGTCAGGGCGCGTCGAGCTCGAGATCGACCATGAACCCGACCTGATCGGCGGTCTCGTCGAACGTGGCCCTGCGGAGGCTCGCGTCGCCGGCGCTGAACGGATTGTCGAGCGTCAGCGCCCCGCCGCCGGCCTTCGCGGAGGCCCACGTGCGCGACCACCCGAGCGTGTATGTGAACGCGCCCGCGGTGCCCTCGATGCCGAGCGCCGCGGTGTGGCCACCGAGGTCACCGAACGAGGTCGAGAGTCGCTCCTCGGTGGTGCCGCCGACGGTGTACGCGTAGCCGAGCGTGGCCCACAGAAAGCCCGCGATCAGCTCGATATCACCGGAGGCGCGCAAGGCCCCGTGCGTGCGCTGCGAGAACCGCGACGGCACGCCGACGAGATCCACGGTGATCGACGACGGATCCACCACGCGCACGCCGTCGATCGTCCACGCGACGTTCTCGGTACGGCTGCGCGCGATCCACAGATCTCCATCGACCTCGACCGCGAACCGGTCGGCGAGATAGCGCACGCCGAGCCGGGCGGCGATCGGTGGGCGAAACACGAGCGAGCCCCGCGGTGACGAGGTGCGCACGCTCGGGCCGCCGTTCGTGCCGTTCGCGAGGACGTCGCCGCTGGTCTCCGCGCGCCCCGACCAGCTGATCGAGGCGCCGAGCTCGAGCGAGCCCTCCTCGGGCGCGATCAGCATGCCCGCGACTGCGCTGGGCACGAAGTTGTCGTGGGCGTCGAACGCGAGCTGCACGTCGCGCCGTGGATCGCCGGCCTTGCTGATGCCCTCGTAGCCCGCCCACAGCCGCCGCGTCTCCTGGATCGAGATCCGCGACGCGCCGAGGGACACCCCGAACGCCACGGTGTCCCCGAATCGGCGCGCGACGCCGACGGTCAGCGTATCGGTGCGCAGCCCCCCGAGGATGCCGTGGTAGCGAAAGTCGAACGAGTCCTGCACGTCCTCGGGACGTAGAATGTCATTGGGATCGCGAAACGCGTGGCGGACGACGGCCGACGTCATCGCGCCGATGCCGACGATGTAGGGGCCGAACGCGGCGATCCCGGCGGCCATCGGCGCGAGGCTCGAGCCCGCCTGGTCGTGCGACGACTGCACCGTCTTCGCACGGCTCCACGCGAGCGAATCATCGACGAACGCGAGGCCGAGCTGGATCCGCTTCGATTCGCGACGCGCCATCGCCGCCGGATTGATCAGCAGCGCGCCGCCACCATCGTCGCCGACGGTTGCCGATCCGGCGCGCCCGATCGCGCGCGGTGACCCACCGACGATCGAGACGCCATCCGCGCACACGCTCGCTGGAATCGCCACGAGCGCGAGACACAGTGGCACGCACACAGCACGTCGCACCACGGGACTGTACGGCATCGCAGTTTCCAAGTGTTTCGTCCTGCTCGCTGGCGTGTTTCGGGATGTTTCCCCCCCAGCGAGCCCGCCGAACAGATGTCATCCTGTGCTCTGTGCCCGTCGAGCCAGAAATCCGCGTGGTCTACGTCGAGGACGACGAGCGCCTCGCCCGGCTGACCACGCAGTATCTGAACGCGCACCGCGTCGATGTGACGCTCGTGACCCGCGGAGATCAGGCGGTTTCGGAGGTCCAGCGCGTCCACCCCGATGTCGTCCTCCTCGACCTCATGCTTCCCGGCGCGGATGGCATCGAGGTCTGCCGGCAGCTCCGCCAGCGCTCCGACGTGCCAATCATCATGGTCACCGCGCGCACCGAGGAGGCCGACCGGGTGCTGGGCCTCGAGGGCGGCGCCGATGACTACGTCGCCAAGCCCTTCCAGTCGCGCGAGCTGCTCGCCCGGATCCGCGCACAAGCGCGGCGCGGTCGCGGCGAATCGGGTCCGCGCGCCGAGCGCATCGATGTCGGTGCGCTGACCATCGACTCGACGACGATGGAGGTCACCGTGCGCGGGGCGCCGATCTCGCTGACCACGATCGAGTTCTCGTTGCTTCACGTGCTCGCACAGCGCGCCGGTCGCGTGCTCGCGCGAGAGCAACTGCTCCAACTCCTTCATGGCACCGCCGACGAGGCCTTCGATCGCTCGATCGACGTCGTGGTCTCGCGCGTGCGCGCGAAGATCGAGGAAGACCCGCGTAACCCCCGCCTCCTGAAGACCATCCGCGGTGTCGGTTACATGCTGACGCCTGGCGAGAAGTAGATGGCGCTCCGGCGGTTCCGCTCGCTCGCGTCCCGGCTCATCCTCGTCGGGGTGGTGCAACTCGCGCTGCTCGCCGCCACGGCGATCGGCATCTTCTACGCCGAGGGCCCGCACCAGCCGGGTCGCCCCGAGGAGCACATCGATCGCACTGTGCTCGCGAAGCTCGAAGGGCTCGTCGATCAGCCGCCCGCGCTACAGACCGCACTCGACGACCTCCTCGAGCACCGGATCGAGGTCTCCCTGTACGACGACAAGAAGCAACTGATCGCGACGAACGTCGAACCCGCGCTCGCCGTGCCGCCGCGTCGCCCGCATGGCCCGCGGCGCGATGGCGAAGGCCCGCCCGGGCCGCCACCAGGCGACCGTGACCGCGCTGGCGACGAGCGACCTCCGGGTCCGCCGCCCGGCGAAGGTCCCGGGGGCCCTGGTCTCGACGGTCCACGCGGAGCGCCGCCGCCGTGGGCCATGGGCAGGGACCACGTGATGTTGCTCGGCTTCACCGCGCACGGTGCGCGCGGCTTCTTCGTCGCGCGCGGCGTTCACGGCGAGCCGCCCGGCCTCACCGGCCCGGTGCTCGTGCTGGTCTGCGGGTTCGTGATCCTCATCTTCGGCGCGATCGTCACCGCGCGATGGATCGTGCGACCGATCGACCGCCTGTCGCGCACCGCGCGCGCGCTCGGCGCCGGCGATCTGCAGGCGCGCAGCCGCCTCGAGCGCTCCGACGAGATCGGCGAGCTCGGTCACCGGTTCGACGAGATGGCCGATCGCGTCGAGGGCCTGCTCGTCTCCGAGAAGGAGCTGCTCGCGAACGTGGCCCACGAGCTACGCACGCCGCTCACGCGGATCGGCGTCGCGCTCGATCTCGCCGCCGAGGGAGACTCCGAGGCCGCGCGCGCATCGCTCGCGGAGATCGCGGTCGACGTCGGCGAGCTGGAGACCATCGTCGACGACATCCTCACCGCGATGCGGTTCGAGGTCGCCAGCGGCAAGGGGCCCACCGCGCAGCTCCCGCTTCGCCGCGCCCGCGTCCTGGCCGGTTCGATCGCCCTCGCCGCCGCCGATCGCATGCGCGGTCGCCACCCACAGCGGCCGCTCGAGGTCACGATCGAGCCCGACCTGCCGATGGTCCACGCAGATCCGATGCTGCTGCGCCGCGTGCTCGACAACCTCCTCGAGAACGCACACAAGTACACGCCCGACGGCACGCAGACGATCGGGTTGACTGCCACGCGCGACGGCGATCACGTGAGCTACGAGATCGTCGACAAAGGGGTGGGCATCACGCCCGATGACCTGCCGCGCGTGTTCACCGCGTTCTTTCGCGGCGAGCGCAGTCGCTCGCGCGAGACCGGCGGTGTCGGCCTCGGCCTGACGCTCGCGAAGCGGATCACCGAGGCGCACGGCGGCACGATCGGCGCGACCAGCCAGACCGGTGTGGGTACTCAGATGCGCGTTACGATCCCGAGCGCCGAACGGAGCGGTCTATAGTCACCGCGTGAGCACGTACGTCGCCGCGCCGCACATGACGACGTTCCGCTGCCTCGGCACCGATTGCGAGGACACCTGCTGCAAGGCGTGGGAGCTCCCCGTCACCGACGATGACCTGTCGACGCTGACGAGGGCCCTCGGTCCCGAGACTGCGGCGGACCTCGTCCATCGCCTCCCGGACGGACGCGGCGGCAGCGTCGTCGTGCTGCGCAAGCTCGCCGACGGAACCTGCAGCCAGCTCGACGATAAGCGGCTGTGTACGCTTCACGCGCGTCTCGGTGAGGAAGTGTTGCCCGCGATCTGCTCGTCGTATCCGCGTCTCGTCGCGCGCGTCGGAGATCAGCACGAGCTGACGGGTCGCCTGTCGTGCCCCGAGGTCGCGCGCCTGTGTCTGCTCGGCGACGAGCCCGCGCTGAGTCCATCCTCGATCGAGCCGTTCGGCCGCTTCAAGATCCGCCTCGATGTGTCACCCGACGACGAGATCCCGTACCTGACGCCGTTCGTGGCCGTGCGAGACAAGCTGATCGAGCTGTCCATGGCACCGGGCTTCTCGGTCGCCAGTCGCCTCTACTTCATCGCCGCACTCGCCGAGAGGATCGGCGCGTACTTCCACCGCGATGCGCGGACCCACGAGCCCGAGCGGCTCGCGGAGGATCTCGCCGCGATCAGCGACCCGGAGTTCCAGACCGAGCTCCACGCACAGCGCGGAGCGAGCTCGTCGATGGATGGGCTCGGACTACAGGTCGCGCAGGGTCTGATCTACTCGAGACTCGACGTGGCGCCCGCGTTCGCACGCGTCGCGATCAAGGCCGCGCACTCGCACGGCGTGGTCGCCGGAGTCGCCGATCGCGGCGATCTGTTGAAGCAGCTCGCGCGGCTCGGGCCCGAGACCATCTGGCGTTCGCACATGGCGCGCCGCGTCCGCCTCGGCGCCGCGCAGACCGAACGTCTCGATGTCTATCTCGCGCGGTACTGCCGCAGCTACTTCCTCCAGGACTCGTACTCGCAATCGCCGAATCTGCTCGAGCACGTGATGCTGCTGGTGCTGCGCGTCACGCTGCTGCGCTTCCTCCTCGTGGCTCACCCGGAGATCGGCCCCGATGGTGATGTGGCGACCACCGACGCCGCGGTCGTCGAGGTGGTCTATGCCGTCACGCGTGCTTACGATCACAACACCTCGATCCGCCAGGGGCTCTCGGCGATGCTGGCGACCCGCGGGATGGTCAACCTCGATCACGCCGCCGCCCTGCTCAAGCTCTGACTAGGGCGCCCCGGCCGGACGGACGGCGACGAATCCACGCGACCGTGCTTCCAGAAAGATGAGCCCCGAAGTTCTCGAAGGCCCTAAGGAGAGGCTTTCTCCTGCTGGAGAAGACTCTGCTTCGGGACCTTCGGGGCC